>NZ_CP022745.1:0-932500 GCF_002288285.1 Sphingobium xenophagum
GCGGCAATGCTGGTGCCGCCTGTGCCAATATCTGGGCGGCGGGTCCGGCACGGTGAATATCTGCTTCCCCAGCGAGCATGTCGTCACCACCGGCGAGGTGCGCTGGCATGACAGTGTCGCCGACAGCGGCAATGCGATGAAGCGCGGCTTCTGCCCGACCTGCGGCACGCCGTTGTTCAGCCTGGCCGAATCGCGTTCGCACCTGACCTTCATCCGCGCTGGCGCGCTGGACGATCCGGCACTGTTGGGTCCGCAGGCCATTATCTGGACCGATGCAGCCCCTGCCTGGGCCCATCATGATCCCGACCTGCCCCATTATCCGGCACAAATCCCGCCTGTCGCCTGATTTAGACTCTTGCGCGCACGCGCTTTGCCTGTAGCCTTTCCTTCACATTCAAGGCCGCGCCAAGACGGTCTGGATCTGGAGAAGGATGCAGATGCCCAAGCGCGCCCTCATCATGGTTTCAGCCGCCCTTTGTCTGGCCGTGCCCTCGCTGGCGCGCGCGGCGGATGACGCGGAAGCATGGACGCCTACCGAAACCGCTATCCGCGCCACGACAGCGGGATCAGCCTGCCCCAGACGATCGGCGGCCTGTCCCTGACGAAGAGCGGCGAGGCGTCCAATGGCGGACGCGCGGTCGACAATTATGCGCAATTCCTGTCCGACGACGGCGCGATCCAGGCGACGCTGTACGTCTATCTGCCAACCTATGCCGACGCATCCCTGGCCGCCTATATGACCGACAAGGCGATCATGGAGCGGTTCGGATCACGCACGCGCCGCACCGCTACGCCAGCGCGCCAGTGGCGGGCAAGGCGGACAGCGCGATCCGCGCCGTCTATGACGATGCCGCCGACGGCGAATTGACGACGGCGGCGGGCTTTGTCCATGCCGGACGCTGGATCGTCAAAATCCGCGTAACCGGGCCGACGGAACGCCGCGCCGATGTGCTGGCCGGGCTGGACGGGATGCTGGCCGGACTGGCGCTGGACGATCCCGCTGCGTTGCACAGGACCGGGCCAGCGCGCTTTGACGCCTGCCCCGCCGCCGACATGCGCGATGCGCAGTTGACCAAGGATGCAGCGACGCCAGCCACGATCCCGCAGGAAGTCCGCATTCCGCGCGATGGCAAGGACATCCTGTGCGTGCGCGGATCGGTGACCACCGCCGATGGCAGCTATGACATGCTTCAGCAGGCCGGGCGCAGCGACGGCGCGATCATCGTCCCGGTGGATGACAGCGGCACGGTGCTGGCCTTCGATCCGGCGGCGGCGGGCAAGGGATATAAGCTGTCGATCCATATGGTCGGGCAGACCGACCTTTATGGCGTCTATGACCGCGTCCCCAGCCCCGCCAGATCGCCGCGATCCTTGACGGCAAAGACCCCAGACGGCCCAGGCGGAGGCGACCGCCGCCTATGCCGCCAATGGCGCGGTCACAATGGTGCGGCACTGACGCGCCACAGCAACCGTCCGTAGCGGATTGCGGCATCGACCATGCGTACCGCGCCACCATGCGGCTGTTGATAGTACGATCATTCCGACGCGCGCCCGACAAGGCATCTGGCCACTGGATTTTCGTCCGACTGCTGCCATGCAGGAATGATAACGGTAACATTGGGGAGAAATGGGTCATGGTGACCGACATTGAGGGCGGCCTGCCAAGCATCATGGCGCAACCCAGAATGAGAGCTGGTCATCGCCGCCTCCTCGCTGGGGACGGTGTTCGAATGGTATGATTTCTATCTCTACGGGCTGCTGGCCACCTATATTTCGGCGCAATTCTTCTCCGGCGTGAACGAAACGACCGGCTTCATCTTCGCGCTCGCGGCCTTCGCGGCGGGCTTTGCGGTGCGGCGTTCGGGCGATCGGTTCGGCGGATCGGCGACATGGTCGGGCGCAAGAATACATTTCTGGTGACGATGGGCATTATGGGCCTGTCGACCTTCGCGGTCGGCCTGTTGCCAAGCTATGCGAGCATCGGCATGGCCGCGCCGATCATCCTGCTGGTCATGCGGTTGGCGCAGGGGCTGGCGCTGGGCGGCGAATATGGCGGGGCGGCGACCTATGTGGCCGAACATGCGCCGGAAAATAAGCGCGGCCTCTATACCAGCTGGATTCAGACGACGGCGACCTTCGGCCTGTTCGCTGCGCTGTTGGTCGTGATCGGCTTTCGCTTCGCGCTGGGCGAGGACGCCTTTGCCGCCTGGGGCTGGAGGCTGCCCTTCCTCATTTCCATCCTGCTGCTGGGCGTGTCGATGTGGATACGGCTGCAACTCAACGAAAGCCCGGTCTTTCAAAAGATGAAGGACGAAGGCACGACGTCGAAGGCGCCGCTGACCGAGGCGTTCGGGCAATGGGGCAATCTGCGCTGGGTGATCATCGCGCTGCTGGGCGCGGTGATGGGTCAGGCGGTGGTCTGGTACACCGGGCAATTTTATGCGCTCTTCTTTCTGGAAAAGACGATGCGGATGGATGGGGCGACGGCCAACATCCTGATCGCGATCGCGCTGGCGCTGGCGACGCCCTTCTTCATCTTTTTCGGCTGGCTCAGCGACAAGATCGGGCGCAAGCCGATCATCCTGGGTGGCTGCGCGCTGGCGGCAATCAGCTATTTTCCGCTGTTCGCTGCGCTGACCACTGCCGCCAATCCGGCACTGGCGGCGGCGCAGGCATCGGCCCCCGTAACGATCGTCGCCCATGGCGGCGAATGTTCATTCCAGTTCGATCCGGTCGGCAAGAACCGGTTTGACCAGACAAGCTGCGACGTCGCCAAAGCCTATATGGCCAAGAGCGGGGGTGAGCTACGCCAATGTCGAAGCGGCAGCGGGCAGTTCGCCGTGGTGAAGGTGGGCAGCGTCAGCTTCACCGCGCCCGACGCGGCGACCCTGGCCAGCCCCGGCAAGACGGCGGCAATCGCGGCCTTTCAGGATGCGCTAAAAGCCGGGCTGGCGCAGGCCGGCTATCCCGAAAAGGCGGACAATGCGCGGATCGACAAGGTAGCGGTGGTCGCGATTTTGTGGCGCTGGCGATGCTGGTGACGATGGTTTACGGGCCGATCGCCGCGATGCTGGTCGAACTGTTCCCCAGCCGCATTCGCTATACGTCGATGTCGCTGCCCTATCATATCGGCAATGGCTGGTTCGGCGGGTTCCTGCCCACGACCGCCTTCGCCATGGTCGCGGCGACGGGCAATATCTATTCTGGCCTCTGGTATCCGGTGCTGATCGCGGCGGCCACTGTCGTCGTCGGCTTGCTGTTCCTGCCCGAAACCTTCCGGCGCAATATCGACGAGTGAGACAGTGAAGCCGACATGGTGATCGGCCTGCTCAGCCGATCATCATCAGGCTGGCATTGCCACCCGCCGCTGTCGTGTTGATGGAGGTCGACACTTCCTCCATCAGCCAGTCGAGGCAATAGCCATCAGGCCCCGGCGCATGGACCGGGACGATGCGGCCCGGCCAGTCGGCGACGGCCTGCACCGTGGCGGAGACTATGTCCGGCTCACCGTCGACCAGCACGGCGGCGACGGGCGTGTCGGCGGTTTGGCGAAGCGCGCGGCCACATCGGCTGGCAGGCCGGGCGGCAGCGCCATGCCCTGAACCAGCGCGTCGTTGCCGGTAGCGAGGATCGCGGCCATCTGCCGGAACAGGCCCGCACGGGTTGCGGGGCGCAGCAGCATCGTGCCGCGCGGGTGGAGGCTGTAGAGATTGCGTTCCCCCACAGGGCCGGGCAGCGTCACTTCCAGCCCCAGCGCGGACCTGTCGCCAATGCGGCGGGCCTGGGTGGCGGCGTCGCCCTCCCTTGCGCGTCGAGCCAGTCCGCAAAACTGTTGAGCGGGGAGATGAGCGGCGTAACCCGCGTGGCGCTGACCGGGGGCGTGGTGACGAGGCGGCCAAGATAGAGCGGACCGCCCGCCTTTGGCCCGGTGCCCGACAGGCCGCATCCGCCAAAGGGCTGAACCCCGACGATCGCGCCGATGACGTTGCGGTTCACATAGATGTTGCCGACCTTCACGCGGCTCGTGACCCGCGCGATCGTTTCGTCCAGCCGCGTATGCAGGCCGAATGTCAGGCCATAGCCGGTGGCGTTGATCGCATCGACCAGCGCATCGATCCGGTCGCGCCTGAACCGCAGGACGTGGAGGACGGGACCGAAAATCTCCCGATCGAGGTCGGTCAGGCTGTCGATTTCGATGATGGTCGGCGCGACGAAGGTGCCGTGCGCGGTTTCGGGCGGGAGCGCTTGTTGCTCGACCTTGCGGCCCAGCGCGCGCATGGCGTCGATATGCGATGTGATGCCGTCGCGGGCTTCCGCGGTGATGACCGGGCCTATGTCCACGCGCAGCGCGTCGGTGCGGCCAATGCGCAATTCGGCCAGCGCCCCCTTCAACATGGTGAGGGTGCGGTCGGCCACTTCCTCTTGCAGGCACAGGACACGCAGGGCCGAGCAACGCTGGCCCGCACTGTCGAAGGCGGACGCAATGACGTCGGCCACCACCTGTTCGGCCAGCGCGCTGCTGTCCACGATCATCGCATTCTGGCCGCCGGTTTCTGCGATCAGCGGTATGGGATGGCCGGTGGGTGACAGGCGGGTGGCGAGTTGGCGCTGGATCAGGCGGGCGACATCGGTGGAGCCGGTGAACATGACGGCGGCGGTCTGCGGCGCGGCGACCAGCGCGGCGCCGATGCTGCCGTCGCCGGGGACCAGATGAAGCGCGTCGGTCGGCACGCCCGCTTCATGCAGCAGGCGCACGGCTTCAGCGGCGATCAGCGGCGTTTCCTCGGCAGGCTTGGCCAGCACGGCGTTGCCAGCGACCAGCGCGGCGGCGACCTGGCCGGTGAAGATGGCCAGCGGGAAATTCCACGGGCTGATGCAGGTGACGACGCCCAGCGGCGTCTGTTCCGCGCCAAGGCGGGCGCGGGCCTGCTGCGCGTAGTAGCGCAGAAAGTCGATCGCCTCGCGCACTTCGGCGATGGCGTTGGGGATGGACTTGCCCGCTTCGCGCACGATGAGGCCGAGCAGGATGGGCATCCGTTCCTGCATGGCGTCCGCCGCCCGTTCCAGCGCGGCGGCGCGATCGGCGACGGGCGTGACGGGCCATGCGGACGCGGCGGCGCGGATGGCGGCGGCCTGGGCCTCCTGCGCCGTGGCGTCGATGACGGCGCCGACGATGTCGCGATGGTCGGCGGGGTTGCGGACCGGGCGCGCCACCCCTGCCCCGCCAGCGGGCGCGGCGCTCCAGTCGAGCGTCGCGCTGTGCTGGAGCGCCTCGGTCAGGCTGGCGAGTGTGGTTTCGTCGCTAAGGTCCAGCCCATCCGCGTTGCGGCGGTCGGGATAGATGGCAGCGGGGAGCGCGATGAGATCATGATGTGCGCCCGGTTTTGGCATGGCCTTGACCATATCGACCGGGTCGGCGATCATCTCCTCGACCGAGACGGCGGGGTCGGCAATCCGATTGACGAAGCTGCTGTTCGCGCCATTTTCCAGCAGGCGGCGGACGAGATAGGCGAGCAATGTTTCATGCGTGCCGACCGGCGCATAGATGCGGCAGGGGCGATTGAGTTTCCCCGCGCCGACCACCTGTTCATAAAGCGGTTCGCCCATGCCGTGGAGGCACTGGAATTCATAGCTGCCGATGCTGAAATCCGGGCCTGCCATCTGGTAGATGGTGGCGAGCGTCTGGGCATTATGGGTGGCGAATTGCGGGAACACCGCATCGGGCGCGGCGAGCAGCTTGCGGGCGCAGGCGATATAGGCGATGTCGGTATGCAGCTTGCGGGTGTAGACCGGAAAGTCGGCTAGGCCATCGACCTGCGCACGCTTGATTTCCGCGTCCCAATAGGCGCCCTTCACCAGCCGCACCATGATCCGGCGGTCGGCGCGGCGCGCGAGGTCGACGATCCAGTCGATGACGAACGGGCAGCGCTTGCCATAGCCCTGCACGACAAAGCCAAGGCCGTTCCAGTCGGTGAGCGCGGGATGAAGCGCCAGGCTTTCGAGCAGGTCGAGCGAAAGCTCCAGCCGGTCGGCCTCCTCCGCGTCGATGTTGAAGCCGATATTATAGCCCTTCGCGAGCGCGGCGAGTTGCTGCACGCGCGGCAGCAATTCGGCCATGACCCGGTCTGCCTGCGCGCGGGCATAGCGGGGATGGAGGGCGGACAGCTTGATCGAGATGCCCGGCCCGGCATAGATGCCGCGTCCGCCCGAAGCCTTGCCAATGGCATGGATCGCCCGTTCATAATCGGCATAATAGCGTGCGGCATCGGCCGCGGTAGTCGCCGCTTCGCCCAGCATGTCATAGCTGTAGGCGAACCCCTTGGCCTCCATGATCTTGGCGCGTTTGAGCGCTTCCTTGATGGTTTCGCCCGTGACGAACTGTTCCCCCATCATCCGCATGGCGAGATCCACGCCGCGCCGGATCACCGGCTCGCCAGCGCGGTTGAGCAGGCGGGCCAGCGCCGCGCCCAGCCGCGATCATCGACGCTGCCGACCAGCTTGCCAGTGACCACCAGACCCCAGGTGGCGGCGTTGACGAACAGCGACCTGTCGGTGCCCAGATGCGATCCCCAGTCGCCATCGGCGATCTTGTCGCGGATCAGCGCGTCGCGCGTCGCCGCATCGGGAATGCGCAGCAGGGCTTCGGCCAGGCACATCAGCGCGACCCCTTCCTGACTGGAAAGCGCATATTCCTGCACCAGCCCTTCGACCCCGCTCCCCTTGTGATTGGCGCGCAGCGCGGTGACAAGCGTGCGGGCGGTTTCGCGCGCAGCGGCGCGGGTTGCGTCGGGAAGGGTTGCAGCGGCGATCAGCGGCGCAAGCGCCTCTGCCTCGTCCCGGCGATAGGCGGCGGTGATCGCCTGCCGCAGCGGAGATTGCGCGCGGATGGCAGGGGCAAAGGCGGCGAAAGGTGGCTGAGCGGTCATGGCGTGCAGACTATCGCATTTCATCAGGTCAATCCGCCTTTTCATCCGCGCATTTATGATCGATATGACCTATGATTAAATCATGTCAGGCAATGTGAATGGTTAAACCGCCACAAATAGTCGATCTGGATGATTTCGATCGCCGGATCATCGCCGCGCTGGTGGAGGATGGCCGGATGACCGTGACCGACCTTGCCATGGCGGTGGGGCTGTCCAAGACCCCTGCCAGGTACGGCTGCGACGATTGCAGGAAAGCGGCGTGATCCGGGGGTTCCGGGCGATGGTCGATCCGGCCAAGCTGGGGATGGACCATGTCGCCTTTGCCGAGGTCAAGCTGTCCGACACGCGCGAAAGTGCGCTGACCGAGTTCAACGATGCGGTGCGGCGCATTCCCGAAGTCGAGGAATGCCATATGATCGCCAGCAGCTTCGACTATCTGCTCAAGGTGAGGACGGCGGACATCCGCCGCTATCGCACCGTGCTGGGAGAGAAGATTTCCAGCCTGCCCCATGTCGCCAGCACATCGACCTTCGTAGCGATGGAAACGGTGCTGGAGGCCGGAGGCAGGCGGAAATAGGCAGCGTCAATTGGGGCGAAAAGTCTCCAGCGCGGCGCGCGCGCCATAGATTTCCAAAATGGTCAGCCAGCGGACCAGTATATCGCGGAACAGCGGATTTGCGCCCAGAGCAGGCGGCACGACCGCGTCGAAGGCGAGGATGGCGGCGACCCGATCCTGCGTCGTCGCTGCCGCGCCCAGCATGGCGGCGATCGGCACGGCCAGCGGATCGTCCACGACATGCAGACTGCCCAGATCGTCATGACCCACCTGCCAGCGAATCCAGGCGGCGACCGCCAGCGACAGGGCGTCGATCCCCTGCCCTGTCTCGATCCGCGCGGCGATGGTGGCAAGCAGGCGCTGGGGCAGTTTCTGCGATCCGTCCATCGCGATCTGGTGCGTACGGTGGCGCAGGGTTGGATTGTCGAAGCGGGCCATCAGCTCGCGGCGATAGGCCGCCACGTCAAGTTCCGCCGGGGGCGAAAGGGTCGTTTCCGCCTCGTCCCATAGCGTTTCGACGAAGATGCGGGCTTCGGGCAGGGCGAGGACGTCATGGACATAGTCGATCGCGGCAAGGCCACCCAGATAGGCGATGCCGCTGTGCGCGCCGTTGAGCAGGCGGAGCTTGGCTTCCTCCCACGGGGCGACGGCGGCGGTGATCTGAACACCTGCGCCAAAGTCCGGGCGCGGGCCGCAAAAATCATCCTCGATCACCCATTGGATGAACGGTTCGGTCTTGACCATGGCCTGATCCTCAACGCCCAGACGCATGGTCAGGGCGGCTATGTCGTCGGGCGTGGTCGCAGGAACGATGCGATCGACCATGGTTTCGGGGAAAGCGCCTTCCGCCGCGATCCATTCCGCCAGAGCGGCGTCGTGACGACGGGCGAGCGCCAGTACGGCATTGCGCAGGCGGGTGCCGTTATGGGGAAGATTGTCGCAACTGATCGCGGTGAAGGGAGGCAGTCCCGCCGCTTTGCGCCGTGCCAGCGCCGCGACGATATAGCCGGGCGCGGTCTGCGGCTGTTCCAGCGACAGGAGGTCGGCGGCAAGTTGCGCGTCATCCTCGATCAGCGCGCCAGTGGCAGGGTCGAGCTTATAGCCTTTTTCCGTGATGGTGAGCGTGACGATATGGGTGTCGGGCGCTGCCATGGCGGCGATGAGCGCCTGCGGCGCCCTGGGCGCGACGATGACGTCCTGCACCGCGCCGACGATGCGCGCCTGTTCCGATCCGCCATCGCGCACCAGCATGGTATAAAGGCCGTCCTGCGGCACCATCTGGTTGCGCACGGCAGGCGAACGCAGAGAGGCCGCGGTGATGCCCCAGCGCAGGTCGCCTGCGTTCAGGGCGTCGTCAAACAGCACCGCCTGATGCGCGCGGTGGAACGCGCCGATGCCCAGATGGACGACTCCCGGCTTGACCTGGCTACGGTCATAATTTGGGCGAATGACGTCGGCGGGAAGCGCCGCGAGCATCTGGCTCGACAGGCGGGTCACAGCTTGTAGGCCTGCTTGACGAGGTCATAGGCGAGCGCGCGGGCGACCTCGAACGCTTCATCCTCCTCCATGCGATGTTCGACCACCAGTTGCGCCAGCCAGCTGCAATCCATACGGCGGGCAACGTCATGGCGCGCCGGGATCGACAGGAAGGCGCGGGTATCATCGTTAAAGCCGACCGTGTTGTAGAAACCGGCGGTTTCCGTCGCGCGCTCGCGAAAGCGGCGCATCCCTTCCGGGCTGTCATGGAACCACCATGGCGGGCCAAGCTTGAGCGCGGGATAATGGCCGGCCAGCGGCGCCAGTTCGCGCGAATAGACATCTTCGTCGAGGGTGAAGAGAATGAGGGTCAGGCGCGGGTCGGTGCCATAAAGGTCGAGCAAGGGCTTCAACGCGGTGACAAATTCCCCTGCGGTCGGGATGTCGGCGCCCTTGTCCTTGCCAAAGCGCGCCAGCACGGCGGCATTATGGTTGCGGTGTACGCCGGGGTGCAACTGCATCACCATCCCGTCCTCAATCGACATGCGCGCCATTTCGGTGAGCATATGGCCGCGAAACAGTTCCGCCGCCGCCGCGCTGACCGGACCGGTGGTGACCCTGGCGTAGAGCGCCTCAATCTCCGCGCGGGGCAGGTTGGCGGTAAAGGCGCACGGATGGCCATGATCGGTCGAGGTCGCCCCCGCCGCGCGAAAATCCGCGCGGCGCTTTTCATGAGCGCGCAGATAGCCGGCATAGCTGCCCGCATCCTCGCCCGCCATGGCGCAGAAGCGCTGGACATTGGCGATGAACTTGGGATCGTCGGGGTCCAGCACCGGATCGGGACGATAGGCGGTGACGACCTTGCCGCCCCAACCGCTGGCGCGGATCGCGCGGTGATGGTCGAGCGGGTCGAGCGGGCCTTCGGTGGTGGCGATGACTTCGATATTATAGCGATCGAACAGTGCGCGCGGGCGGAATTGCGGGGTTTTGAGCGCGGCGTCGATCAGGTCGTAATAATGATCGGCCGTCTCCGCCTCCAGCCGGACGTCGATGCCGAACGCCTCGGCAAAGACCCAGTCGAGCCACATGCGCGATGGCGTGCCCCGGAAGAGATGATAGTTGGCGGCAAAGATGCGCCAGATGGCGCGCGGATCATTGGCGGTCGCGCTGCCATCGACGGTGGGAACGCCCAGTTCGTCCAGCCTGACGCCCTGGCTGAACAGCATGCGGAACACATAATGGTCAGGGACGATCAGCAACTCCGCCGGGTTGGCGAATGGCTCGTCATAGGCGAACCAGCGCGGATCGGTGTGGCCATGGGGCGAGACGATGGGCAGATCCCTGACGCTGGCATACAGCGCGCGGGCGATGTCGCGGGTGCACGGTTCGGCCGGGAACAGACGATCGGGATGCAGAACGAGAGGCTTAGGCAAGAATCATGCTCCTTCGACGCGGCCTATGCCAGCGGTGGTGACGACCTGATAACGCGGAATGACAAGGTGGATGGCGCATAGCGCGACGAGATAGGCACAGGATGCGACGGCGAAGATCGGTCCGTAGCTGCCGATATTTTCGAGGATCGTTCCGGCAAATTTCGCCATCATCATGCCGCCGATGGCCCCCGCCAGCCCGCCAAGGCCGATGACCGATCCGGCCATCCAGCGCGGAAACACATCGCCCGGCAATGCGTAGAGATTGGCGGAAAAGCCCTGATGCCCGGCGCAGGCCAGCCCAATCAGGCCAACCGCCACCCACATGTTGGGCGCGTGGGTCGCAAAGGCGATCGGCACGGCACACAGGGCCGCCAGAAACATCGCGCTCTTGCGCGCGCGGTTAACGCTCCAGCCGCGCCCCATGAAGCGCGAGGATGCCCAGCCGCCAGCGACCGACCCGACATCGGCCAGCAGATAGACCGCGACCAGCGGCGGGCCGAAATCCAGCATCTTGACGCCATATTGCTTGTTGAAGAAGTCCGGCAACCAGAAGAGGAAGGTCCACCAGACCGGGTCAATCAAGAAGCGGCCCAGCATATAGGCCCATGTCTGGCGCAGTCGAAACAGCGCGGTCCATTTGACGGGGCGTTGTTCTTCGACAGGGTCGGTTTCGATCCAGGCGAGTTCCTGCGCACTCAGGCTCTTTTTCTCGCGCGGGCGGCGGTAGAAACCGAGCCAGGCGGCCAGCCAGACCACGCTCAGCAGGCCGGTGAGGATGAAGGCCCAGCGCCAGCCCATGGTGACGGCGATGACCGGCACGATCAACGGGGTCAGGATCGCGCCGACGTTGGACCCGGCATTGAAGATACCGATGGCGAGCGCCCGTTCCTTTTTGGGGAACCATTCATTGGTTGCGGCGATCGCGGGGGGGAAGGTGCCCGCTTCGCCCAGCGCGAGCGGGATGCGGGCGATCAGCATGCTCGCGGTCGAGGTGAAAAAGATATGGGCGACATGGCCGATCGTCCACAGCGTCACCGCCACCGCATAGCCCGCGCGCGCCCCGATCCTGTCGATCAGTCGGCCGAAAAGAACATAGGCGATACCGTAACCGGCCTGAAACCAGATGGCGAGGTCGGCATAGCCGCGCTCCGTCCAGCCATAACGTTGCTGAAGATCCGGCTTGAGCGTCGGCAGGACGAGGCGATCGATATAGGAGAGCACGACCGCCGCGAACAGCAGGGCACAAACGATCCAGCGTATTTTACCCGATGGCTTTGGGATGTCGGTCATGCAGACGCTCCAGGGAAAATCATTCGTCCTTCCGACGAAGGCGGGGGTACCGATTATGTTTGAGCGTCACACCCGCTCGGCCGGCCATGGGAAGGGTGAGGACCGGCGTGCAGACCGCCCCACCCTTCCGCGCCATTGGCGCGCTTTCCCTCCCCGGCAGGAGAGGAAAACTCTATTCAGCGTCGCCGTCACTCGTTCGCCATGACGGCACCGCCATCGCGGCGGTCACAGGTGACGAAATGCTTGGCCTTAATGTTCTTTGCCATGGAACGGTCCTGCTGCGACGCTTCCGGCGGTGCGATCCGAGTGATGCCGCCGCGTGGAGATGAATAAATGATAGCGGTACCATTGGAACAAGTGCAGCGGGCTTGTCAATCGTGCAGCGCAGCATGAACAACTCGCGCGCGATAGCGCCGGATGCTGGGCCAATTCATGTCTATTGTGGCGTGTCATTTTGCGCTTCGCGATGAACGCCAGATTGCGCTACGAACCTCGCCGTAAAACATTTAGCATGACAAGGCCCAATCCGTTGAGTGACAGCAGAGCATCCCGCCGCCAGCGCAATGCGCCAACGATCAATGACGTGGCCCGCGAGGCCGGGGTGTCGCCGATGACGGTCTCACGCGTCATCAACGGGGAAAAGGCCGTCCGCCCGGCAACGCGCGCCAAGGTGGACGTAGCGATTGCCGCCCTGAATTACGCGCCGAGCGCAGCGGCGCGCAGCCTGGCCGGTGGCGAGGAGATGCGGATCGGCCTGCTCTACAGCAACCCGTCCTCATCCTATCTGAGCGAATTTCTGGTCGGCAGCCTGGAGCAGGCGAGCGGTAGCGGCGTGCATCTGGTGGTCGAGAAATGGGATGAGCAAACATCCATTAAGGCGGTGATCGACCATCTGCTGCGCGGGCGAATCGATGGGGTGATCCTGCCGCCCCCGCTCTGCGACCTTCAGGACATGGCGCATGCCCTGGCCGCGGCCAATATTCCTGCCGTCGCCGTCGCCACCGGGCGATCGGATGGCGAACTGGCGGCGGTGCGGATCGACGATCGGCAGGCCGCCTATGAAATGACCCGCCACCTCGTCTCGCTGGGGCACAGCCGCATCGGCTTCATCAAGGGCCATCCCAATCAGAGCGCCAGCATCCGGCGGCTGGAAGGCTATGTCGATGCGCTGGACGAAGCAGGCATCGCCGTCCAGAATGATTATATCGCCCAGGGCTATTTCACTTACCGATCCGGGCTGGACGCCGCCGAACATATATTGGCGCTGCCCGATGCGCCGACGGCCATCTTTGCCAGCAATGACGACATGGCGGCCGCAACCGTGGCGATCGCCCATCGGGGCGGACTGGACGTGCCGGGCGACCTGACCGTATGCGGCTTTGACGACACTTCGCTGGCAACCACGATCTGGCCCGAACTGACGACGATCCGCCAGCCCATCAGCGCGATGTCGCGCGCGGCGGTGGAGTTGCTGGTCAAGATGCTACGCGCGCGGCGCGCGCAGGATGAAGACATGCCCGCGCATCTCGTGCTGGATCATCAGTTGATCCGGCGCCAATCCGACGCTCCGCCGCGGGTGCGGCCAAGGGTAGTCGGGCGGTAGGAACATCGGTTCGTTTCGCGCAAAGTCGAGAAACATCCGGCACGGCGCCTTGTGTTTCTCGACTTCGCGCGAAACGAACGACTGTTCGATAGTTATGCTTCGCCGAACACCCGGCGGAAAATGGTGTCGACCTGCTTGAAATGATAATCGAGGTTGAACTTGTCCTCGATCTCGGCAACCGGCAGCGCGGCTGTGACGTCAGCGTCGGCCTTGAGCAGTTCGAGCAGCGAGAGTTGGCCGTCTGATTCCCAGACCTTCATCGCGTTGCGCTGAACATAGCGATAGCTGTCCTCGCGGCTGACGCCCGCCTGGGTGAGGGCCAGCAGCACGCGCTGCGAATGGACAAGCCCGCCCATCTTGTCGAGATTCTTCATCATCCGCTCAGGGTAGACCAGCAGCTTGTCGATCACGCCCGTCAGGCGAGCCAGCGCGAAGTCGAGCGTGATGGTCGCGTCCGGACCGAAGAAGCGCTCGACCGACGAATGGCTGATGTCGCGTTCGTGCCACAGCGCGACATTTTCCAGCGCGGGCACGACTGCTGCACGCACGACGCGGGCCAGGCCGGTCAGATTTTCGGTCAGCACCGGATTGCGCTTGTGCGGCATGGCCGACGAACCCTTCTGGCCGGGCGAGAAATATTCCTCCGCCTCCAGCACCTCGGTGCGCTGGAGATGGCGAACCTCGACAGCCAGGCGCTCAATCGAACTGGCAATGACGCCCAGCGTCGCGAAGAACATGGCGTGGCGGTCACGCGGGATCACCTGGGTCGACACCGGCTCGACGGAAAGGCCCAGTTTGGCCGCAACATGCTCTTCAACAGCGGGGTCGATATTGGCGAAGGTACCGACCGCGCCGGAAATGGCGCAGGTGGCGACTTCGGCGCGCGCGGCGATCAGGCG
This sequence comes from Sphingobium xenophagum, assembly GCF_002288285.1. Classification (NCBI taxonomy): domain Bacteria; kingdom Pseudomonadati; phylum Pseudomonadota; class Alphaproteobacteria; order Sphingomonadales; family Sphingobiaceae; genus Sphingobium; species Sphingobium xenophagum. The sequence continues at coordinate 14,184 of NZ_CP022745.1, forward strand.
CGCCTTGCAGCGGGTGAATTCGGCATAGGCTTCCGCCATTTTGAGGCCAAAGGTCACCGGCTCAGCATGGATGCCGTGGCTGCGGCCAATGGTCGGGGTCAGCTTATGCTCAAACGCCCGGCGCTTGATCACGTCGAGCAGCTTGTCGAGATCCTCGATGAGAATGTCGGACGCGCGCGCAAGTTGCACCGCCAGGCAGGTGTCGAGCACGTCGGAGCTGGTCATGCCCTGATGCATGAAGCGGGCTTCATCGCCCACCTGTTCGGCAACCCAGGTCAGAAAGGCGATGACGTCATGCTTGGTCACCGCCTCGATCGCGTCGATCGCCGCGACGTCGATTACCGGGTTGGTCGCCCACCAGTCCCACAGCGCCTTGGCCGCCGAGGGCGGGACCACGCCCAGTTCGCCCAGCTTCTCGGTCGCATGCGCTTCAATCTCGAACCAGATTTTGAAGCGGGCTTCCGGTTCCCAGAGAGCGGTCATTGCGGGGCGGGCGTAGCGAGGGACCATGGGCGAATCCTGCATAGGAAGGGAAAGGTGCCGCGCGCCTAGCAGCGTCCTTGCGCCGGGGCAAATCGCGCCGGTTGCGCCAAAGAAAATCGAGTTAAACGCTTCGGCTGATCGCAATTGGAACAGCAAAGACAGTCGAATCGAGTATATTCCCAAGACAAGCTGTTAGACATGAACGGATGTTCAGGAACATTACCCGCTTTTGGGTCATTATCCCCTCGTCATTCAATGCTGCACAGATTGTTTTATTCTGTGACGGCCAAGTAACCGAGGAGATTGCCATGATCCGCACGCTTCTAATCACGAGCGCCCTTGCTATCGCTGCTCCCGCCATCGCGCAGGAGACGATGCCATCCCAGGGCGCAATGCCCGCGACGCCTGCCCAGCCGGCCATGCCGGGCGATCCGCAGGCGGGCATGCCGCAGGCCGAAACGCCAGCGACTCCCGCAACACCAGCCAATCCCGGCAATGCAGTCGCTTCGATCGTCGACACCGAATTTCCGGCCTATGACGCCAATAGCGACGGCCAACTCGACCAGGCGGAATTTTCCAAATGGATGGTTGCCCTGAAGGATCAGGAAATGAAGGCAACCGGCAAAAGCTTGCCTGCCGAGCAGGTCACGGCATGGGCCAGCGGCGCATTCACCACGGCGGACACTGACAAGAGCGTGTCCATCAGCAAGCCGGAACTGGTCGCCTATCTGAGCGGCGGCGCCGGTTAAACAGACGCAGAGATCCTCCCCGTCGCGAAGGACGGAGAAGAAGAGCCCGAAAGGGTCGCAACAAATGGGCGGTATGGTGAAGACCATGCCGCCCTTTTTGCGTGGCCAGGATTTTCTCTAGTGGTCCGATTCTGACATTTGCTACCTTATGGGATAAGGCGTGTTCAAATGTCAGAATCTTCTCGGACCACTAGCAATCTTTTGATTCTAGTGGATTTTACGATTTTGACATTTGCAGACCCATCCCAGCCGCCAGGGGATGCAAATGTCAAAATCAATCCACTAGCTGCGTTTCCGCGCGTACAGCAATGCCGCGACGATCGCGGCCGAGCCGATGCCGACAGCCGCGCCGGTCCAGGCGGCTTTGCCAGCGGATTTGCGTGCCGCGCTGGCAAGGTCGCGCTTGTCGTCGACGGGTTGCACGGGGGTGGCGGATGGAGCGTCGGTGTCCGGCGCAGTCTTTTCGGTTTTGCTCATGACAGCGACAGCTATGCCGCAAAGCGGCGGCGGGGAAAAGATGAAAGGCGGCTACATGACAACTATCCGTCGCAATCCGCCTGTGCCACCATCCTTGTCCAACCTGCCCCTTGACTTCCAAGCAATGACGATGTTGTTAGCGCTATCAGTAACGGTCGCATGGCCGGGCATGTTGCAACGAGATAAAGATGGGAAGGACGCGAGAGGATGAGTGAGGGCAGCGCGCAGAAGGTCAACATGGCCTTTATCGCGGCGATCGTTGCGGTGGCGACGATCGGCGGTTTCATGTTCGGCTATGACAGCGGAGTCATCAACGGCACGCAGAAGGGGCTGGAAAGCGCCTTTGACCTAGGCAAGCTGGGCATTGGCATCAATGTCGGCGCGATCCTGGTCGGGTCGTCGATCGGTGCCTTTGGCGCGGGACGGATGGCCGACATGATCGGGCGGCGCGGCGTCATGATGCTGGCGGCGATCCTGTTTCTGCTCAGCGCGCTGATGGCCGGGGCCGCGGGTTCTTCCGCCATCTTCATCCTTGCGCGGATCATCGGCGGACTGGGCGTCGGCGCGGCGAGCGTGATTTCGCCGGTCTATATTTCGGAAGTCACCCCGGCTGCCGTGCGCGGGCGGCTGTCGAGCGTCCAGCAGGTCATGATCATTTCCGGCCTGACCGGCGCCTTCGTCGCCAATTTCGTGCTGGCGCGCCATGCCGGCGGATCGACCGCCCCGCTCTGGCTCGATTTCCCGGCATGGCGCTGGATGTTCTGGCTACAGGCTATTCCGGCGGCGATCTATTTGCTCGCCCTGTTGTTCATTCCCGAAAGCCCCCGCTATCTGGTGGCGCGCGGGCGCGAGGACGAGGCGCTGGCGGTATTGACCCGCCTGTTCGGCGCGCAGGAAGCGGCGCGCAAGGTGGTGGAGATTCGCGACAGCCTGGCCGCCGACCATCATCGGCCCAAATTGTCCGACCTCATTGAAAAAAGCAGCGGCAAGATCCGCCCGATCGTGTGGACCGGCATCGGCCTGGCCGTGTTCCAGCAGCTGGTCGGCATCAACGTCGTATTCTATTATGGCGCGACACTGTGGGAAGCCGTCGGCTTTTCGGAAGATAATGCGTTGCAGATCAATATATTGTCTGGCGTGCTATCGATCGGCGCTTGCCTGGGGTCGATGCTGCTGATCGACCGGATCGGGCGCAAGCCGCTGCTGCTGATCGGATCGGCGGGGATGGCGGTGACGCTGGCGATCGTCGCCTATGCCTTTTCCACCGCCATCACCGGCGCGGATGTCGGGGTCACGCTGCCGGGGCATAATGGCCTGATCGCCCTGATCTCGGCAAATCTCTATGTGATCTTCTTCAACATGAGCTGGGGCCCGATCATGTGGGTGATGCTGGGCGAAATGTTCCCCAACCAGATTCGCGGATCGGGTCTGGCGGTCGCGGGTTTTGCCCAATGGATCGCCAATGCGGCCATATCGGTCAGCTTTCCCGCGCTGGCTGTATCGCCGGGGCTGGTCATGACCTATAGCGGCTATGCGTTGTTCGCCGCGATCTCCTACTTCTTCGTGCGCAAGATGGTGCAGGAGACCAAGGGTCGCGAGCTTGAGGAGATGGTTGGTTGAGCGACGGGCCGCTTGTATTGCGGGCGGGGGCGCTGGAAGCGGCGCTTTCCCCCGCTGCGGGCGGATCGCTGCTATGGCTGCGCCATGGGGGCGAGGATGTGCTGCGCCCCGCGCCGGATAACTGCCACGATCCCCTGGGCATGGCGAACTTTCCGCTCATTCCCTATGCCAACCGGATAGCGAATGGGCGGTTCGGCTTTGACGGGCGCGACTATCAGTTGCCGCGCAATTTCGGCGATCATCCGCACAGCATCCATGGCACTGGCTGGCAGGCGGCCTGGACCGTCGGCGATCAGGGAGCGAATGCGGTACGGCTGGTTCAGGATCATGCGCGCGGCGCGGCATGGCCATGGCCCTATCGCGCCGAGCAGCATGTGGCACTACGCCCCGACGCGATCGACATGCGCCTGACGCTGACCAATATCGGCGATGCGCCGATGCCGGCCGGGCTGGGATTCCACCCTTATTTCCTGGCCGACGCCGGGACACAGCTGCGCTTCGCAGCGACCAGCCTGTGGCTTTCGACCCCCGACATGCTGCCGGACCGGGAAGTCGCCGCCGACACGCTGGGCGACTGGTCGCGCGGGGCCAGGGTGATGGGCGACACGCTGATCGACAATGTATATGGCGGATGGGACGGACACGCGATCATTGCGCGCGGCGATGGCCTGCGCATCGTCGTGACAGCGAGCGGCGCGGGTTGGCTGCATGTCTATCGTCCGCCCAATTCAGCCGATTTCTGTATCGAACCAGTGAGCCACTGTCCCGACGCGATCAATCGGACGGACGGCATGACCGTGCTGGCACCGGGTGCCGCCACCCAATTGTCGATGACGATCCGCATCGACAAATAGGATGAGACGCTTCCGAAATGTGACGGGATCGCCTAAGCTGCCCCTGTTGAGCAGCAAGAGGACATGCCGATGCAATTTTTGCGGACTGCCTTCTGGGTCGTAATCGCGGTCGCCCTGGCCTTTTTCTGCATGGCGAATTATGTGCCCGTGACCGTCCGCCTGTGGGGCGACATGGTGATGGAAACCAAGTTGCCGGTCTTGCTGATCGGTGCATTTCTGCTGGGCGCGCTGCCCTTCTGGATCATGGCGCGCGCGACGCGCTGGCGGTTGAAGCGGCGACTGGACAGCGCGGAACGCGCGCTGGCCGTCACCGCCGCCGCCACGCCCCCTGCGGTCGTCACCCCGCCTCTGGACGCGGACGTCCCCTCTCCGCCCCTTTCCCCTCTCAATCCTACAGGACCCGTATGAGCAGCCCCCTCTATGTCGCGATCGACACGCCGGACCTCGGCAAGGCGCAGAATCTGGCGCAGCAGGTGCGTCATCATGTCGGCGGGCTGAAACTGGGTCTCGAATTTTTCTGCGCCAATGGCCATCACGGCGTGCATGAGATGATGAAGTTCGGTCTGCCGATCTTTCTGGATCTGAAGCTGCACGACATTCCCAATACGGTGGCCAAGGCGGTGCAGGCATTGCACATGCTGGAACCGGCGATCCTGACCGTCCATGCCGCAGGCGGACGGGCGATGCTGGAGGATGCGAAGGCCGCGGCGGGCATCAAGACCAAGGTGGTGGCGGTTACGGTGCTCACCAGCCTGGACGATGCCGACCTGCTGGACATCGGCGTAGGCGGCAAGGCGGAGGATCAGGTGCGGCGATTGGCGGACCTGGCGCAAAATGCCGGGCTGGACGGCATCGTCTGTTCCGGCGAGGAAGTGGCGATGGTCAAGAAACATTGGCCCGACGGCTTTTTCGTCGTGCCGGGCGTGCGCCCGGCGGGCGGCGCGATGGGGGACCAGAAGCGCGCCGTGACGCCGCGACAGGCGCTGGATCGCGGCGCATCCATCCTGGTCGTCGGGCGGCCGATCAGCCTGGCGGAAAATCCCGATCTCGCCGCGCGCGAGATTGAAGCGACGCTGTAGGGTATAATGCGTTCACGATGATGTTGGACGTTTCATCCTGTAACGAGAAACGGGGCGGGATTTCTCCCGCCCCGCCCTGCTTTTAGAAGCGCCAGCCGACGCTGGCCACGACCTGATGCCGGTCAGTGTCGATGTCGAATTCGCTGCTGGTGGCGCCGTCCATATAGTCGATATGGGCGCTGTCATATTTGGAGTAGCGATATTCCAGCTTGGCAAAGGTGTTCTGGTTGATGGCGCGCTCCACGCCGCCACCGATGCGCCAGCCATCGAGCTTGAACGCGGTGTCGGTCGTCTCGTCGGTATCGCCCGCCAGCACGTTGAGCTTGGTGTTGGTGTAGCCGCCCTTCACATAAACCAGCGTATTGGGGCTGGCGAGGATACCGGCGCGCGCGCCGATATAGAGGTCACGGCCCTGACTGACCCGGCCGAAACCGAACTGGTCGGTCAGGTCGTAGCGATCGCTCTTGGCGGTCGAGTCGGTATATTCACCTTCGACGCCCACGACCGCGCTGCCCAGATTGATGTCGTAGCCAGCGCCCACACCGTAGAGCAGTCCGTCGATCGACTGGTCGTCGCGACCATTATTATTGTCGACATCGCTGCCCGCGCCGACATGGTCATAGCCCAAAATCGCTTCGACGCGCGGGCCGGTGAAGGTCGGGCCGACGTCCTGGGCCAGAGCAGGTGTGGCGACCGCGGTTCCGGCCAGAAGGGTTGCGACCACAAACTTACGCATATGCTTAACTCCAATTGTCATTCACGCCCCGCAGGGGTGAGACGTTGAAGCCGGAACAAAGCCGTTGGTTTCATGAACCTAAGATAAACAAGGACTTATGTTGCCGAATTGGCACAGTTCAGGCCGTTTCGTCCGCGTCCTGAGTGCTTTGGACGACGAGCCGATCGGAGGCCGTTCAGCGTTCCACCGCATCGACGGCGTCGATGTGATCAATAATCCTTCGACACGCGCACGTTGGCGCTTTCGCGGCCCAGCGTCGATATGGCGCCAAGCAGCGATAGCCAGCGCGTGACCTGATATTCGATCCGGGTCGCGCTGTATCCCTGCCCGTCGGTGATCAGTTCGACATAGGTCTTGCGGGTCAGATATTTGCCCGCCGCGATCGACGTCCCCTGCCCCTGCGTCGGATCGGCAGCGATGATGCGCAGCCGGTCCAGCCCCGCCGCCTTGCGCACCGCATTGATCGGGTCCAGCCCGCCGCCGCCCTGCAACGAACCGACCGCAGAAGCGAGCTGCAAGGCTTCGGGCGCGGAAAGGTTGGTGATCGACGTGCCAAAGAGGATGCGGGACAGAAGTTCGTCTTGCGGCAACGCGGGAACGCTGGTGAAGGTGATTTCGGGCTTCAGGCCGGTGCCGCCGACATGGATGGTGGCGGTAAGATCACTGACGTCGGCCTGCGCGTCGATGTCCAGCGTCGGATTGACCGGGGTCTTGCCGTCAAACTGGATGCGCCCTTCGCGCAGGTCGAACCGGCGCCCGGCAAATTCATAGCCACCACGCACCAGCTCCGCCCGACCCGCAATCGCCGGGTTGGTGACGGTGCCGCCAATGTCGAGAATGGCGCGCCATTCGCTGTCTAGGCCAAGGCCGGTGACAGTCAGGCGGTTGCGCGCCCGCGCCTTGATCGCCAGCGCCCAGGGGACGTTGGCGCGCACCCGCTCAACCTCCTCGCCACGCCTGTTGATTTCGGTCACCGCCAGTTCCGGAATCTGCGCCACGGCGGCGGCGCGGCCCAGCGTGAAGCGGCTCTTGTTGAGCGTCAGGTCGCCGCCGATCGTCCCGCCCACGCCATCGGAACGCAGGGTGATCGGCCCGGTGACCGTGGCGGCAATATCGTCCCGTTCCAGCAGGGCGGCATTGTCCGCCTGCATGGCCAGGTCCATGCCGACGCCCGCTATGCCGTTGAAGGTGAAGCGCCCGGTGCCGCTTACGCTACCGCCATTTTGCGCGGTCGCGGCAAAGCTGGAAATGACCAGTTGCGCGCCGGAGAAACGCCCGCGCGCCTTGACATTTTTCAGCCGCATGCCGGTGACGGGGCTGTTGATCGCGGCATTTTCGGTCGCCAGCGATCCGGTGATCTGCGGGTTGCCCAGCGTGCCGCGCATGTCCGCGGAAACATCAACCGGGCCACCGATGTCGACAATTTCCACCCCGGTCAGCCGCCACAGCGTGTCCGCCGTGCCGCCATAGCGCAGCTGCGCGAAGAGTGGCGCGCGGTTGAGCCGTTCGACCAGGCCGCCTTCACGCCCCAGCGGATTGAGCAACGCCTGCGCCCGGCCGATCGTCTTGCCATCGGCAACGAAGATCATGCGGGTGGCGAGACGGTCCGCCGTCAGCGCGGCGTTGACGCCCACATCGACCGGGCGGGAACTCAGGGACAGGCCAGACCGCGACAGGCCACGGATGCGCAGTTCCGCGGTCCCGGTCGGCAGGCCGCCGCCGCGCGGCTGGGCGTAGCTGAGCGAGCCTGTCGCGGTGCCGCCCAGACCCAGATTGTCATAGCCAATGTCGAGCAGGGACAGCGGCAGTTTCTGCATCCGCGCCTCGACATGGGTGGACGCGCTGCCCAGTTCGCCCGCCAGTTGCAATGATCCGCCCGCATAGCTGATGGTCGCAGGCGACAGGCGCCAGCCATCATCGGTACGGGTCAGCAACGCCGCGCGGGTCAGGCGGATGGGACGCTTGTCGACAGTGCCGCCAGCGGTCAGGCGGATATGATCGGCATCGACCTGCGCTTCGCCCTGTATGTCGAAGATGCGGCCGCGCTGCCCGGACAGGCTGCCGCGTATCTTGCCCTGACCATCGACCAGATCGGCATTGGCGGCAAAGCGCCCCAGCAGCACCCCGCCGACGCGCAGGCCCCGCGCCTGCGCCGTGGCCGTCAGCGTCGTGCGCGAAGGATCAAGCAACATGGTCGCATCCAGCGTGCCGCGTCGCACCGCGATGACGGTCGGTCCGTCGAAGCTGGCATCGTTGGCGGTCAGTTTGAGCTGGACCTGCTGGATCGCATCCACTGGTTTCAGGCTGATATAGCCCGTCACCGGGCCGTTGACCGCCAATTGGCCGTCCAGCCCGCCGGTTACCGGGCGAATATCGCCGCTGGCGGTGACGCCGGACACGTCGATCCGCGCGATGCGGACCACCGCCTGCCCGCCCTGCGGCAACAGGATGACGCCCCGGCCGGTGAAGGGACCAAGGGTCGATCCGCCCGCAGCGGTATAGCTGTATCCGCTTGCATCGGGGATCAGCTTTGCGCGCACGTCGCGCAGGCCCAGCGCCTTCATCGGGCTGGCCAGCAGCACATCGATGGTCGGGCGGTCGATCCTGCCATCCAGCGTCAGCCTGACCGGACCATATTGGCCATGCCGCCCCTGCCCCTCCAGATGCATCGTGCCGTCGCGATGGCGCAGGCCATTGCCCGTCAGCGTCAGCAGCGGCGCATCAAGCTGCAAATTGGTGAGCGCCAACTGGCCATCGGGGCGCAGCGCGAGCGCGCTGCGAACGGTCGGCAGGCCGCCGCCCAGCGTGCGCAGAAATTCATTGTCCAGCCGCCGCACCCGCGCCAGCGCATTGCCGCTCAGGCCAAAGCTGCCATTGGGACCGGGCACCGCGCGCAATTTCGACGTCAGGTCGACGATGCCGAAGCCACGAATGGCCAGGCCGACAATCTGGCCATCCAGGCCAAAATCATACCGACCTGTCCTGAGGTCGGCGAGCATCAGCAGCTTGCCGCGCAGCTTGTCCGACCGCACGTCCATCGGATTGCTGACGATCTGCTGGCCCTTGATCTGGAGCACGCCGTCGAGCGCGAAATTGCGGACGATCCCTTCGACCAGTTCGCCCTGCCCATCGAGCCGCGCGGCGCGCAGGCGTACCGGGACCAGCGCCGGGCCATTTTCCGACCGACGCCCCTTGCCATCCATCCGCACGGTGCTGATCACCGTCTTGTCGAACGCCAGTTGGCGGGCGGTGAGCAGATATTCATAGCCCAGCGTCGCGAATGCACCGTCCAGGCGGATTTTCGCCGCGACATCCTGCCCGCGCATAGTCTTGAACAAAGCCTGTGGACGGGCGAGCTTCAATTGCACCAGCATATTGTCGAGCGCGTTGTTGCGCAGGTCGATCGCGCCGTCGGCTTCCAGATCAATCGCGGCGGAACGGAGCCAGAGGCGACCGTCAATCACCCGGTCCACCATCGTCCCATTGGCGCGCACGACCAGGCGCGGCGCGGCAATACGCTGGACAAGGCCATTGCCGGCGATCGCGCCGCCCTCAATCGAACCACGGGCCGAATAGGCGCCCTGGCGCGCGGCCAGCACGAAATCGGCGACAGGCTGGGCGTCGAGCGTGGCCGACAGGCGACCGTCCCAGCGGCTCCAGCCGCCCTTGCCACCGATGCGCAGATTGGCGTCCTGTTTCAGGCCCGCCATCGCCGCCAGAACGCCGCCCCTTGGCGCATTGACCGTGACGTCCAGGCGGAAACGATCATCGTCGGGGCGACTGTCGAGCGCGATGGTCAGCGCATCCTGCCCGTCGATCACGCGGGCGGTCAGATCTATGATCGCACGGCCACCGCGAATGTCCGCGTCGCCCGCCATCGTCGCCTGCTGCGCACGGCCAGTAATGCCCTGCGCGATCGTCAGCCGTCCGACCGAAAATTCCATCAGCCGGATGTCGAAACCGGGAAGGATCGGCCCCTGCTTCCGGCTGGGATTGAGCTTGGGCAATTTGTGCAGGGTGGCGCGCGGGATGACCAGCCGGTCGATGTCCAGCCGGTTATAGGCCCAGGCGAAAGGCCACCAGTCCAGTTCGACCCGTGGCGCGTCGAAGAAGCGGCCCGTCGGGTCGGACAGGGTCAGATTGTGGAGAACGGCCTTGTGATAAATGCTGCCGTCGATCCGGTCGACCTGGATGCGCAGGCCCGATGGCGGCTTGATCGTCGCGATCCGGCTGATGAGGAAGCGATGGCCGGGCGCCGTGTCGAGCCAGGCCAGCGCGCCCGCGACGATCAGCAGCAAAGTGACGATGATGCCCAGCACCCAGCGCTGCCAGCGTCCATCCCAGGCGCGGCGGCGATGCGGCTTCGCGGCGGGCGCTTCGTCCACCATCAGAAGGCTTGCCCCAGCGACACATAGACGGCGACGCGCGGATCGCCCTTTTGCGGGTTGATCGGCGTACCGACGTCGATGCGGATCGGGCCGAAGTTGCTATAATAGCGCAGCCCAAGCCCGGTGCCGATGCGCAGGTCGCGGAAGCGCGGCAGGAATGTGGTGGAGATATTGCCTGCATCGATGAAGGGCACGACGCCGAAATTGCCAAAGCGCACCCGCCCCTCCAGCGAGAATTCCGCGAGACTCTTGCCGCCGACCGGGTCGTTGTCCACGCCGAAACGCGGGCCGATCGCCTGATAGCCATAACCGCGAACCGACGCCCCGCCGCCCGCATAGAAACGGCGCGACGGCGCGATCTGATCGACGGTGGAGCCAAGGATCGTGCCAAAGCGCGCACGCGCCGCGACGACGAGCTTTTCGCCCATCGGCTGGTAGATGCTGCCATCCACCTGCACCTTGGCATAGCCGAAGGTCTTGTCCTGAAAGGAAAGTTCGGGACTGAACCGGCCACCCAGACGAAAGCCCTTGGTCGGGTTGAGCAGATCATCGCTGCCGTCATAGGTCAGGCTTAAAGGAATTGCGCCGATCAGGAAGGTGCGCCGCGCACCGCCGCTGAAGGCATCGGCTTCGTCAGAAGCGATGAGTTCCGCGCCGATGCGCCACACCCAGTCCTTCTGGAACAGGATGTTCGTCTGCCGCTCCAGCCCGCCTGCCAGGGTGATGGTGCGCGCATCATAGGCGTCGCGCCTGATGTTGCTGACCGACAGCAGGCCGGTGAGCACATTGTCGCGACGGTGGAAATTGTTGCGGCGATAGGTGAAGGACGCGGTCTGTTCCTGCGTGCCGACGACGCCACGCACCGTTACCGCGCCTTCGGGCGGGAAGAAATTGCGGTGCTGCCAGCTGACTTCAGCGCGATAGCCTTCGCCCGTGCCATAACCCAGCTGCCCCGCGATGGTGCGTAGTGGCGCCGGGCGGACGTCGACCGCCAGATCGACATGGGAACCATCGCCCGCCTCTTTGGGTGTCAGATTGACCGAGGAGACAAGCCCGGTTGCGACGATGGCGCGGCGCAGATCCTCCACATCCGACGCCTTGTAGGGATCGCCGGGATGGAAGCGGGCGATTTCCTGAACATGGTGCGCGCTAAACAATTTTTCGTTGTTCATGCGGATCGCGCCGAAGCTGCGATAGCCGCCCGGCGTGATGATGATGTCAAGGTCGCCCTTGCGCTCCTCATGGTCGATCCGCACTTCGGGTTCATCGACCTTGGCAAAGGGGAACCCGGTTTCGGCCAGCACTACGGACAGCGCGTCGCGCCCGGCCAGAATGGCGTCGGCATCGACCGGATCGCCGACCTTGGGCGGGAAGGCGGCGCGCAATTGCGCTTCCTTGTCGCCGGTTTCGGCAAGGCCGGTCAGATCGACCGAATCGAGCAGATATTGCGTGCCGGGTACAATGTCGAAGCTGACGGCCAGACGATCGCTGCCCGCTGGCGGCGCGGCAACCGCGCCCCGGATGCGCGCGGCATAATAGCCCTTGGCGCGCAGCAGCCGGTCCAGCAGTTCATTATCCTCTTTGATGCGACGATTGATCTGCGCGAGGTTGGCGGGCTTGCCATCGCCCTGCCGCAGCGCCGACAATTCCTCGAAGCGTTGCTTGAAGGTCGCATCGGCAATCGTGTCGATGCCGTTCAGTTGCACGGTGTAACGCCGTTCCTCCCCGGCGTCAGCAAAGGTCGCGGCTTCCTCGACCGGCTCGACCGGCTGGGCGGCGTCAGGGACAGCGTCAGGCGTCGCCACCTGCGTATCAGCCGGGTCGGCGGGCAGCGGCTTCACACTGTCTTCCTGCCCCATGTCCGGCCAGTCCAGGCCGATGTCCGGCATGGTGTCGAGCGACTGGTCCGGCACGGCTTGCGGTGGCGCGACGGACTGCGCCAGCGCCCCGCCCGGACAGGCGAGCAACATAGGAACAAGCAGGAGCCGTGCGGAATGCGGGCGGCCAGGAGGGCGGCGAAAGGTCCGCAAACCATGGGTCATGGCGATGGTCTAGACCAAATATGGGCGAAAGCGCCAGCCTTAGAAGCGGTAGAATGCGGCCAGTTGCCGCGACACGATCAGAAGGCGCTGTGCAGCCGATCGATCAGCGCGCGCGCCGGGTTGGCGTCCCTGACCGTGGCCGGACCCAGCATCATGTCCATCCGGTCCTGCAATCGCGCGACGCGATCGTATAATTCCTGGCTGGCATCGATCAGCGACCGCGCCATGAAGGGAAAATCGGCGGCGAGTTCGGGCGGCGTCTGGGTCGCGCGGCCAAGCCGATATTTCTCGTCCGACAGATCGGCATCGCCAATCTCGCCGCGCTGCCAGGCCCGCTGGCTGAGCAACCAGGCAATGATGTGCATCAGCCGGGTGGTCACTTTCAGCGATTCGCAGGCGAAAGAGACGCGGCGCAACGGGTCGCTCATCCCCTCGTCCAGGCTGTTGCTGCCGTCGAAATAGGACCGTGCCTCGTCAGCCATGACCATGGCTTCGAGATACAGGCCGTCGACCAGCCGCCGGTGAAGGCCACGATCCAGAAAAGCTGCGCTCTGCATGCAGGATGACTGACATATTATCGCAACCTTGTCAGGCCCATCGATGCGCTTTTAGCGGGGGCTGTCCCATTCAGGGCCGGTTAGCGCGACGTTAACCACAAAATTCCGCGCCAGCACCGATTTACGCGATGATGTCGGGCACCAGCCCGTCTTCCAGCTGCGCGATTTCGTCACGCAGGCGCAGCTTGCGTTTCTTGAACCGGGCAATCTGCATCTGGTCGCCCGCACCCGACTCCATCAGCACGGCAATCGCGCTGTCGAGGTCGCGATGCTCCACCCGCAACAATTCCAGGCGGCGCATAATATCTTCCCGACTCACTGCGCCCCCGATCCGTCACCCACGCTCGTCATGTCCCCTGATACCCTGCCGCCCGGACGCGGGCCATCGCAAATTTTTCTCATTCAGGCGCAGCGTGCGAATCAGCGCGAGACACGATGATTATTTCATGATCTACTTCGTCGTCCATCACCCCTCATCTGGAGAATGTTATGGAAAACAGCCACATTTCAGCTCTTTCTGCCAAGCACGCAGGTATCGACGCCCGAATCAAGGCGGAGACGAGTCGGCCTATGCCCGACGCTATTTTGGTGGCTTCGCTCAAGAAGCAGAAATTGCGGTTGAAGGAAGAACTGGAAGCGCAGCACTAAGCATCCAGCGCGCTACGGGAGGAGGCCGGGACACGGCGGCTACAGGCTGCCGGTCCGGCCCTTCGCCTTCATTCCGGTCCACATTTTCAGACAGTAAAAAGCCCCGCAACCAACAGGTAGGCGGGGCTGTTTATGTCCGGGTTGGATCAGCGCCTCAGCAAGCCGCGCTGGTGCAGTCGCAGATAATCGGGCACCGTCTGCTGCGCCGCGCCCGTCGAAACAGGCTTGCGCGCCAGTTGCGGGTCGATCGGCTCGTCAAAGGCCAAACCAATCTTGTCCCCGCGCGCCCAGGCGACGGTGCCGGTCATCTTGCCGATGCCGCGCAGTTCAAATTCCACCTTGATGCCCGCCGGAACTCCCCGTTCGCAATCGGCCATCAGGCCGGTGGCCGACAGGTTGCGGACGCGGGCCTTGCCCAGCGGTACGCCTTCGGGCGTCATGAAACTGGTAAGCAGGAACAGGCTGTCACGCGGCGCGGCGCGGGCCGGTCCCCGATCGGAAGATTCCTGTTGGTCGTTCATGCCAAGACCCGCGAATAAAATGCCAGATAATTGGCGGGCACCATAGGCGCGGGGGGATGGAGAAAGGGTTAATCGTCGCGGGAAATCTTCTCTTGCCGCTCATGCCGTTCCTGCGCCTCGACCGTCATGGTCGCGATCGGCCGGGCCTCCAGCCGACCCAGCGAAATCGGTTCGCCGGTGACTTCGCAATAACCATATTCGCCGTCCTCGATCCGGCGAAGCGCTGCCTCGATCTTGGAGATCAGCTTGCGCTGGCGGTCGCGGGTGCGCAGTTCGATCGACCAGTCGGTCTCGCTCGATGCGCGGTCGTTCAGGTCGGGTTCGCGAAGCGGCTCATTCTGAAGGACGGCAAGCGTCCCTTCGGCTTCGGCATGGATCTGCTTTTTCCAGTCCCACAAGCGCTGCCGGAAATATTCCAGCTGCAACGGGTTCATGAATTCCTCATCGGCGGAAGGCCGGTAGTCTGCAGGAAGTTCGACAGTCGATTTGGGCGGCTTGTCGCCGTCTTTATCGGAATTCAGGACCGATGCCATCTGGCTCTCCGACTCGGAGGACGCCGGCGCTTAACGACCGGGCGCCCATGACTTTTCATTGAGGGCGCGTCATAGCGACGGGCGAAGGGCGACACAAGCAGGCAATATTGCTGCGGTTCGTTTTCATCGGGGCTTGACGCCGGCGCAGCCGAGTCCCGCACGCAAGGCAAATCGGCGAAACGCATCAAGCGATTTTTACCTGGCTCGCGACAGTCGTTCCATAGTGGGACGTTAACCATTTCCCTTTGGAAGAAGGTAGGATTTCCCTCGACTTGAATATCACATTCAGGGTTAACAGCGTTGCAGTTAACGCTTTCTTTTGCGTTCTTACGCATAGGAAGTTCCTACCAGCCCATCATTGGAAAAAGCCAATGCCGGGTCAGGGGGCAACAAAGTAAAGAGTGGATCCTATGTCGGTACGGATGGCATTGGCTAAGTTATGCGCCTGCACTTGCGGCGGAGCGATCATTGGCGGTGGCGCGGTGCATGTCGCCGAAAATGCGCGGCCGGCAGTGGTTCATAGCAGCAAGAGCACGAAGGCGGCAGCGCCGCGCAAACGCTATGCCGTGCGGACAGTGAAGCGCAAGGTGGTGCGTACGGTGAAAACCAGCACGCCGCGCACGGTCACAGTCGTCACGCAACAGGCTCCCATTCCCCTGCCAGCGCCGATGCCGATGGCCGAAATGCCGGTCATGTCCGGCGGCGGTGGCGCGGTTCCTGTCGTCATAGGCGGTGGCGGCGGCTTTGGCGGCGGCGGCTTCATCGGCGGCTTTTTTGGCGGCGGTGGCGGCGGCAGCGGCGGCGGGTCGGTGGTGATCTCCTCGACCAGCAGCTCGACCGGCGGCATCAGCAGCTCGACCAGCTCGACCACTGGCGGCGTATCGACATCGACCGGCGGGGTTTCGACTTCCACCGGCGGCGTGTCCACGTCAACGGGTGGCGTATCCACCTCCAGCGGCAATGTGTCGACATCGAGCGGCGTTTCGACGTCGAGCGGTAATGTCTCCACGTCCAGCGGCAATGTCAGCAGCAGCTCGTCCTCGTCCAGTTCCAGCTCGTCATCGTCCTCCTCCTCGTCCAGTTCTTCATCGAGCAGCTCGGGCGGATCGAGCGGCGGCAAGCCCGGCAAGCCTGGCCATGGTCATGATCACGGGTCGAGCGGCTCCAGCGGCAGTTCGGGATCGAGCGGCAGCAGCGGTTCGTCGGGCAGCTCCGGGTCGAGCGGCAGCAGCTCGTCGTCCTCTTCCTCGTCATCCTCGTCGAGCAGTTCCTCCTCGTCGGGCGGATCGTCCAGCTTCGGCAGCACGGGCAGCAGCGGATCGAGCGGCAGTTCGGGGTCGAGCAGTTCCTCCTCGTCGAGCAGCAGCAGCTCTTCTTCCTCGTCCAGCAGCTCCAGCGGCGGATCGAGCAGCAGCAGCGGCGGTACGGACGTCCCCGCCCCGCCGATGATCCTGCTGTTCGGCGCCGCCGCGGTCGCACTGGTCGCCCGCCGTCGCTTCGCCGATCGCAAGGCCGACAAGGCCGCCTGACCCGTCAGGCGATGACATGAAAAAGGGCGGCTCCCGGTATCGGGGGCCGCCCTTTTCGTTGGGGCAAAACTGGTGCGGATCAATTGTCGGCAATGATCCGTTCGATGTCCGCGATCGGATGATTGACCAGATCCTTGGCGATCTCGCCTGCCAGGCGGCTTTCGACTTCCTTGTGATAATGTTTGCGCATTTCGCCCAGCGTGCCGGGCGGGGCGACGATGATCAGCTTTTCATAATCATTGGCGAAGGCGCGATGCTTGAGGATGTCGGCGGCCTGCGCGGCAAAGCGGTCCTCCTCCAGATCGTGAAAATTGGTTTCCGACATGGCGCTGCGATGGCCGCCCACCGAATTGAACGCGCGGCCGGGCGTATCGCTGCCCTGTTCGCGGTCGGCCGGGTTATCCTGCTTCTCGACCTGCTCGGTTTCCAGGCTGGGAATGGCGGCGTCGCCCTTGTTCCGGAAAAACAGCATCTTGCGGCCGTCAGCTACCAATATGAGCGCGTCCTGTTCTATCTGCATCGCCTGGTCCTTTTCATTTTAGCGGATGCCTGTTCAACGATCGGCAGCGCGCAGGGTTGCGTGGCTCGTCGCACGACGGCATAGGACTGGCCCATGCACGACATCCGTTTCATCCGCGAAAATCCCGCCGCTTTCGACGCTGGCCTGGCCCGGCGCGGGCTGGCCCCCCTGTCCACGCAGATATTGGCGCTGGACGAGCAAAGCCGGGCGATCAAGACGCAGTTGCAGGTCGGGCAGGCCCGCCGCAACGAGGCGAGCAAGCTGATCGGCCAAGCCATGGGCGCGGGCGACAAGGACAAGGCGGAAGCGCTGAAGGCCGAAGTCGCGGCGATCAAGGAAAGCACCCCCGCTCTGGAAGCGCAGGACCGCGAAGTCGGCGACGCGCTGGGCGCGATGCTGGCGGCGATCCCCAACCTGCCCGCCGACGATGTGCCGCAGGGCGACGATGAAGCCGACAATGTGGAGGTCAGCCGGTGGGGCACGCCCCGCGACTTCGACTTTGCGCCGCAGGACCATGCCGATTTCGGCCCGGTGCTGGGGCTGGATTTTGAAGGCGGCGCGGCCCTTTCGGGCGCGCGGTTCACCGCGTTGCGCGGGCAGATGGCGCGGCTGCACCGGGCGCTGGCGCAATTCATGCTGGACCGGCAGACGGCTGAGAATGGCTATGAGGAGGTCAACCCGCCGCTGCTGGTGCGCGACGAGGCGTTGTTCGGCACCGGGCAATTGCCCAAATTCGCCGAGGATCTGTTCAGGACCACCGATGGCCGCTGGCTGATTCCGACCGCCGAAGTCAGCCTCACCAATCTGGTTGCGAACCAGATCGTGCCGCTCTCTGACCTGCCCGTCCGGCTGACCGCGCTGACCCCCTGTTTCCGTTCCGAAGCAGGGTCCGCCGGGCGCGACACGCGGGGCTTCATCCGCCAGCATCAGTTCGAGAAGGTCGAGCTTGTCGCGATTTGCGCGCCCGACGAGTCAGAGGCCGAGCATGAACGCATGTGCGCGGCGGCGGAGGGTATCCTTCAGGCGCTTGGGCTTCCCTATCGCAAGATGCTGCTCTGCACCGGCGACATGGGCTTTGGCGCGCGCAAGACATGGGATCTGGAAGTCTGGCTGCCCAGCCAGAACACCTATCGCGAGATCAGCTCCGTCTCCAACTGCGGCGATTTTCAGGCGCGGCGGATGAACGCGCGCTACAAGCCGGAGGGAGAGAAGCAGACCCGTTTCCTCCACACGTTGAACGGATCGGGTCTGGCCGTGGGCCGCACATTGGTAGCGGTGCTGGAAAATTACCAGCAGGCCGACGGCAGCGTGATCGTGCCGGAGGCGCTGGCGCCCTATATGGGTGGGGTGACGCGCCTGACGCCAAAGGCTTAGCCGTTCGCCCTGAGCGAAGTCGAAGGGCCATGCCGAGCGCTAGCGAGGCGGCTTCGCTTCGCTCAGCGGAAGGCTTCGACAAGCTCAGCCCGAACGGAGTTGTTTAGTTCATGCGCATCCTTCTCACCAATGACGATGGCGTTCACGCGCCCGGCCTTAAAGTGCTGGAAGCCATCGCCCGCCAGTTTTCCGACGATATCTGGATCGTCGCGCCGAGCGAGGAACAGTCGGGTGCGGGGCATAGCCTGACGCTCACCCGGCCCCTGCGCATCCGCAAGCATGGCGCGCAGCATTACAGCGTCACCGGCACGCCGACCGACGCAGTGATGATGGCCGTGGGGCATTTGATGAAGGACGCGCGGCCGGACCTTATCCTGTCGGGCGTCAATCGCGGCGCCAATCTGGCTGAGGACGTGACCTATTCGGGCACCGTCGCCGCCGCGATGGAAGGGGCGATTTCGGGGATCAGGTCGATTGCGCTGAGCCAGGTCTATGCGCGTGAGGGGATGGGCGACACGGTGCCCTTTGCCGCTGCGCAGGCATGGGGCGCAAGGGCCATCGCCCCGCTGATCGCCATGCCGCCTTCGCGCCGGATGCTGTTCAACGTCAACTTCCCGGCGATCGAACCCGACGCGGTCAAGGGCATCCGCGTCGTGCGGCAGGGCTTTCACGATGTCGATCGCACGAAGATCATCGAAGGGACCGATCCGCGCGGCTACCGCTATTACTGGTTCAGCCTGGGCAGCAGCGACGCAGTGCCGGAGGGGAGCGATCTGGCGGCGATCGCGCAGGACTATGTCACCGTTACCCCCCTCCATTACGACCTGACGCAGGACAGCGCCATGGCGGCGACTGCGGCGGCGTTCGGGCAATAGCGGCAGGGGGTGGCAAGCGCGGCGCGATGCGATAGACAGGCGGCGATGTCACGTCCGCTTCTTCCATCCGCCATGTTGCTCGCGCCGCTGATACTGGCCGCCTGTATCCCCATGGAGGCCCGCAACGAAACGCCCCCGCCCCAGTTGAATGCCGACGCGGCTGCCGTCGAACTGGTGGAAGCCGAGCCGGTATGGACCGCGCAGCAGGTGGTCGCCAATGCGCAGACGGTGGCGACGTCCACCTATGTCGTCCAGCCCGGCGACACGCTGCGCGGCATCGGCAATCGCACCGGCGCGGGATCGGAAGCGATTGCGCGCGCCAATGGGCTGACGCCGCCCTTTGCCATCCGCATCGGCCAGAAACTCACCATTCCGGGCGGTCGCTATCATCTGGTGGCGGAAGGGGAGACGGGCATCGCGATCGCGTCCGCCTATGGCGTGGCGTGGAGCCGCATCGTTGCCGCCAACGGCCTGACGGAACCGTTCATGCTGCGCCGCGGACAACGGCTGCTGTTGCCGGGTGAGGCTCCGGCGACGGCCCCCAGCCTGGAGCAGCGCGCCGCCGCGTTCCATATCGACATTGACGATGTGCTGACCGGCGGCCAGCCAGCGGCGGCGGAAAATGCGCCGGTGGCGGTCGCTTCGTCCCAGCCGCGCCCGCTGCCAAGCAACGTGCCGATCGCCCAGCCCGGCAGCTTTGCGGGCCGTTTCGACTGGCCGGTCAAGGGCAAGCTGCTATCGCGCTTTGGCCCCGGCGAAAGCGGCGCGAAGAATAATGGCATCGATATCGGCGTCCCCGCCGGCACGCCGATCCGTGCGGCGGCGGACGGCGTTGTCGCCTATGCGGGCGACCGGGTGGCGGTGTTTGGCGGGCTGGTGCTGATCAACCATGGCAGCGGCTGGGTCAGCGCCTATGGCCATGCCAGCCGCGTGGATGTGGTGCGCGGCCAGAAAATCACGCGCGGCCAGACCATCGGCCTGACCGGCGACACCGGCTATGCCAGCCAGCCCAAGCTGCATTTCGAATTGCGAAAGGACCGGGTGCCGGTAAACCCCGTTGCGCATCTGCCGACCGCGCCATGAGGATAAACCGGGGATCATCGCGGACGACCGAAGGCTTTTTGCGGCGGCGCTCCTCCCTGCCGATGTGGGTGGACCTGAGCTGGCGCGTCGGCCTGGTATTCGCGCTGATCGCGGTGGTGCTGCTGCTCCACTGGGTCGGGCGGGACGGGCTGAAGGACAATCTCGACAATCATATCAGCTTTGTCGATGTGCTCTATTTCACGACCGTCACCGTGACGACGGTGGGCTATGGCGACATTGTCCCGGTCACGCCCGAAGCGCGATTGTTCGAATCGCTGTTCGTCACGCCGATCCGGCTGTTCGTGTGGCTCATTTTCCTCGGCACAGCCTATTCGCTTTTCCTCCGCAACATCCTCTACAGGTGGCGCATGGCCCGCATACAAGCCGATCTGCACAATCACATCATCGTCACCGGCTTTGGCACCAGCGGGCAGGAAGCGGTGCATGAACTGCTGGCGCGCGGCACCGACCCGCGTGAGATCGTCGTGATCGACGGCAGCGAAGCCGCGCTGGAACTGGCCGAGGCGCAGGGGTGCAATATATTGTGCGGGGATTCGACCCGCGACCGGACGTTGAAGGATGTGGCGATCCACCGCGCGCGCAGCATGATCGTATCGGCCGGGCGCGACGATACGTCGATCCTGATCACGCTGACCGCCCGCCACCTCGCCCCGCGCCTGCCGATCAGCATCGTCGTGCGGAACGAGGATAATGAACTGCCCGCGCGGCAGGCGGGCGCAACCACGGTGATCAACCCGGTCAGCTTTGCCGGGCTGCTGCTGGCGGGCAGCACCAGCGGCAAGCATATCGCTGACTATATGGCCGATCTGGCGGCCTCTGGCGGACGGGTGAAGCTGAACGAGCGCTTCGTCAGCCCGCAGGAAATTGGCGGGCCGCTGTCCGCCATCACCACCGGCCTTGGCGTGCGCATCTATCGCGACGATCGGCCGATCGGTTTCTGGGAGCCGGGCGCGCAGCAGCTTCAGACCGGCGACCTGATCATCGAGATTGTCGAGAGCGACGGTCTGGGGACAGGCGGCGAGCCGGCCTGAAAGCGCGCCCCAATCGCGCGGCGTGACATTCCGCACAAAAATCCCTATGTGCGCGGCCATCATGGCAACCAAATTTCCTGACGCGCCGAAAATCGGCATGGTTTCGCTCGGCTGTCCCAAAAACCTGGTGGACAGCGAACGCATCCTGACGAAGCTGCGCTCCGACGGCTATCAGATGTCCGCCGACTATGCCGGCGCCGACGTCGTGCTGGTCAATACGTGCGGCTTTCTCGATTCGGCCAAGGAGGAATCGCTGGAAGCGATCGGCGAGGCGATGGCCGAAAATGGCCGCGTCATCGTGACGGGCTGCATGGGGGATGAGGCGGACCTGATCCGCGCGAAATTCCCGCAAGTGCTGGCCGTCACCGGCGCGCATCAATATGAGCAGGTCGTCAACGCGGTGCATGACGCATCGCCGCCCGTCCCCAACGCCTTTGTCGATCTGGTGCCCGAAGGCGGGCTGAAACTGACGCCGCGCCATTACAGCTATCTGAAGATTTCCGAAGGCTGCAACCATCGCTGCTCCTTCTGCATCATCCCCTCGATCCGGGGCGATCTGGTGTCGCGGCGGATCGACGCGGTGCTGCGCGAGGCGGAGAAGCTGGTCGCGGCGGGGACCAGGGAATTGCTGGTGATCAGCCAGGACACGTCGGCCTATGGCGTCGATACGCGGCATGAGGCGCGGTCGTGGAAAGGCCGCGACGTGCGCGCGCACATGACCGACATGGCGCGCGAACTGGGGCAGCTGCGCACCGCCGAAGGGCGCGCGCCCTGGGTACGGCTGCACTATGTCTACCCCTACCCCCATGTCGATCAGGTCATCCCGCTGATGGCCGACGGGCTGCTGACGCCCTATCTCGACATTCCCTTCCAGCATGCCGCCCCCAGCGTATTGAAGGCGATGAAACGCCCGGCCAATGAAGCCAAGGTGCTGGACCGCATCCATAAATGGCGCAGCATCTGCCCGGACATCACCATCCGCTCGACCTTCGTGGTCGGCTTCCCCGGTGAGACAGAGGCGGATTTCCAATATCTGCTCGACTGGCTGGATGAAGCGCAACTCGACCGTGTCGGCGCGTTCCGCTTCGAGCCGGTCGAAGGCGCGGCGGCCAACGCCCTGCCCGGCGCGGTGCCCGAAGAGGTCAAGGAAGAACGCTATCAGCGGATCATGGAAAAGACCGCCGCGATCAGCGCCGCCAAGCTCTCGGCCAAGGTCGGCCGCGTGCTGCCGGTAATCGTCGATGAAGTGGGCGAACCGGACGAGGAGGACGGCTCGATCGGCGCGACTGCGCGCTCACAGGCCGACGCGCCGGAAATCGACGGCAATGTGTTCCTGCGCGATGTCGGCGAAGGGCGGAAGGCTGGCGACATGATCGACGTCGCAATCGAGGATGCCGACGAGCATGATCTCTATGGGGTGCCGGTTTAACATTCATCCTCCCCTGCAAGGGGAGGACTATCGCGCATGACTTTTCGTTATTCCTCCAACGTCATCCTGAATTTATTTCAGGATCCATCATGCGCCAAAAGCCGCCGCTGGGGACGAGAAATGGATGCTGAAACAAGTTCAGCATGACAATGAAGGCAGGGGCAGTTCCATTCGCGATAACTCTGCCTTCGAGGGGAGGATGGGAAAGCAGGGCAAATCACCTTACCCCGCCACAAACCCATCCTGATATTCCGTCTTGATCGCCTTGCGCATCGCCGCATCGACCGGCAGCGCGACCTCATACGTCCCTTCCGCGTAAGGCCCGGCACTATAGGGGCCGACCACGACGGTCACGCCGTCGATCACCTTGCCGTCCCTGGACGTCAGCACCAGCACCTGTTCCATCGGGTCGATGCACTGGCTGAATTCATCGGCGTCCCGCACCACCGGCGCACCGCGTTTTTCCGCGCGTTGCTTGTCGAGTTCGGCACAGAAGCGGTCGCGGATGGCGGCGGCGAAGGCGGCGGGCGTGGTCATCACCGCCTTGACGCTGGTTTCGCGGCTGCGCGCCTTGTCCCATAACAGGCTGTCATAGCCGGTCATGCCGTGCGCGCCGCCGGTAAAGACATAGGTTTGCGACTGGAGCGCCAAAAAGCGCGGGGTATCGGCGGATACGCTCCATTCCGTTTCCAGGCTGTGCGCGCGAAACGGATAGCCGGCCTGCTTGGCGGACGCGCTGTCATCCTTCGCCATTTTGAGCGCATCGGCCTTGGACGTCGTCAATTGCTTGTCGAACTTGTCGACCAGCGCGGGGATGGCAGCCGCCTGCGCTGGATAGGCATAGGCGAATTCCAGCAGCGCGCTCTTGTCCGTCTGCTTGAAGGGTTTGGCCGGGGGAGCCGGTGGCGGCGTTCCCGCCATCCTGTCGGCAAAGCGGGTCGCCGCGACATTGGCCGCATCATTGCCCCCCGCCTCCTCGTGCGAGGGGCTGCAAGCAACCAGCAGCATCGCGGCGACACCCAAAAGCCCCGCCGACCGGGCCAGTTCCCCCTGCCGCATCAGTGCGCCCGCGCAGCGCGGCAGCGTTCGCCGATCGCCTTGCGCGCATAGTCGCTTTGCAGCGCCTGCCCGGCATTGGGCCAACCCTCGGCGATCAGCGCCTGTTCGACGGCATGGCCATTTTCAAAACGGCCGCTCTCCGCCAGCACATAGGCACGGGCGCGGGCGGCCTGGAGGCCGCGGTCATCGGAATGAATCATCGTCTCTCTCCTTGGCATTTTGCGATGCAGATGAAGCTAGGCCTCAGCGGCGCGGGACGCAAATGGGGAAAGGGCGACATGTGCGATGCGGGCGATGAAATTTCGCGCTTTCCATCCCTTGCGCCTTTCTCCTAAACCGACCCCATGACCGATTATTCAGCCCTGCTTAAAGCCGATAACGACCAGCCCGCCCGTTCGATCCACCTTGTCGAGGCGGCAGGCTATGACGACTGGCTGGCGGCCCAGCCGGATCGGGTCCGCGCGATCGTGGCGGCGCAGAAATTTCAGGGAAAGCCGGGTGAACTGGCGATCGTGCCGGGCGAAGCCGCAGGCGACTGGTGGGTGGTGGCGGGCATCGCCAACAAGGCCGCGCCCAGCCCCTGGTGCCTTGCGAAACTCGCCGAGACCCTGCCCGAAGGCATGTATCGACTGGCCGAAGGATCGCCCGATGCGGCGGCCCTTGGCTGGCTGACCGCGCATTACCGGTTCGATCGCTACCGCAAGGACGAAAACCCGGTCACGCCCCGCGTGCTGCTGACCAGCGACGTGGCGCGGATCGAATCGACGGTGCAGCTGGCGCAGGCGATCGCGCTGGTGCGCGACTTGGTCAACACGCCTGCCGCCGACATGGGGCCGGCCGATCTGGAAGCCGCCGTGTCGCAACTCGGCAAGACGTTCGGCGCCAGCGTCAGCACGACCCGCGGCGACGCCCTGGAACAGGGCTATCCGATGATCCATGCGGTGGGCAAGGCTGCGGACAAGAGCTTCGCGCCGCGCCTCATCGAACTGACCTGGGGCGATCCGGCAGCACCCCGCATCGCGATCATCGGCAAGGGCATCTGCTTCGACAGTGGCGGGCTGGACATCAAGCCTTCGTCGGGCATGCGCCTGATGAAGAAGGATATGGGCGGCGCGGCCCATGCCCTGGCGCTGGCGCAACTGATCATGGGCGCGCGCCTGCCGGTGCGGCTGCACCTGCTGATCCCGGCGGCGGAAAATGCGATCAGCGGCAACGCCTTCCGCCCCGGCGACATATTGCGCACCCGCAAGGGGCTGACGGTCGAGATCGGCAATACCGATGCCGAAGGAAGGCTGGTGCTGGGCGACGCGCTGACCCGCGCTGGCGAGGAGAAGCCGGACCTCATCATCGACTATGCCACGCTGACCGGCGCGGCGCGGGTCGCGGTGGGGCCGGACCTGCCCGCGCTGTTCGCCAATGACGATGCGCTGGCGACGGAGATGGCGGCGGCTGGCACGGCGGTAGATGACCCGACCTGGCGGCTGCCCCTGTGGGATGGCTATGCCGACATGCTGAAGTCCGACATTGCCGACATCAACAATGCGGGTGAAGGCGGATTTGCCGGGGCGATCACCGCCGCGCTCTTCCTCAAACGCTTCGTGCCGGACGATGTGCCCTGGCTGCATCTCGACACGTTCGCCTGGCGGCCGAGCGCGAAACCGGGCCGGGCGAAGGGTGGCGAAGCATTGGGATTACGGGCGGTTTTCCGACTGTTGCAGCAGCGATACGGGCGTGATTGATATTGCACGAGAATGTCGGCGTCCGTTACGCAACCGGATTGTGCATCGTGCGTTAAGGCCACATGAACGCTCATCCCGCCACCGATCTTTCGCCCGCAATCGACCGGCCCGGCCTGCTGCCGCTGACCCACTGGATGCGCACCCTTGTTGACTATGTCCGGTCGGGCAAGCCCGATCTGACCAACCGGCAGATGGCGCTGATGCTGACCGTCTATATTGCCGCCGGGCCACATACGGTACGGGGTCTGGCCGAAGCGCTGCATGTGTCAAAGCCCGTAATCACCCGCGCGCTCAACAAATTGTCGGCCCTGGGCTATCTGCGCCGCGAACGCGATGTCAGCGACCGGCGCAATATTTTTATCACCCGGACCACCAAAGGGGCGGAATTTCTTGACGCCTTTCACCTTTTCATCGCAGGAACCGCGCGCGATGACAGGTACGAACAACCCCGCGCGGAACGAACCGCCTGAAAGAACCCGCTTCAAGCTCGGCGGGCGTTCCGTCGCGCTCGACCGCCGCGTCCACGCGGCGCGTGGCGATCTGGCGGACCTGGCGCTGGCGGGGACATTATTTTCCGCCCATTACGCCCGCGCCGTTCCCCTTACCTGCGTCGCCCCCGGCTCGCCAATCCTGACCGCGCCATCGGCGACGGGCGAAGCGGTCAGCGAATTGCTGCGCGGCGAAACATTCCATGCGCTGGACGTGATGACCGACTGGGCCTGGGGCTTTTGCGGACATGACGGCTATGTCGGCTATATCCGGCGGGAAGCGCTGGACGTGCTGGAGCCAGTGAGCCACCGGATCATCGTCAACACCGCTCCGCTGTTCAGCGCGCCGGACATCAAGGCGCCGATCGCCGATTATTGGCCGGGCGGTGCGCTGTTTTCGGGAGAGGCGGAGGATGGCTTCATCGCCTGCGCCGAAGGCTTCATCCATATGCGTCATGCCACCCCGCTGGACACCATCGCCGCCGATTGGGTTGCCGTGGCGGAGCGTTATCTCGGCCAGCCCTATGTCTGGGGCGGGCGCGGGCATCGCGGCATCGACTGTTCGGGGCTGGTGCAGGTCGCGCTCGGCCAGTGCGGCATATCCGTACCGCGCGACACGGACCTGCAATGCGAAGGGATCGGCAATCCGATCGACAGCGAGGCCGTGTTGCAGCGTGGCGACATCCTCTTCTTCCCCCGCCATGTCGGCATCATGATCGACGGCAAGACCCTGCTGCACGCCAATGCACACTGGATGGCGGTGGTCGCGGAACCCCTGGCCGACGTGGTCGCGCGGCTGGCCGGGGATCATGCCCAACCCATCATCGCGCGGCGGAGGATCGGCGCATGACGACACAGGTTTTCATCGACGGCGGCGTCGGCACCACCGGCATCGAAATCGCCGACCGGCTGGCCGGACGCCCCGAATTGTCGCTGATCCGTCTGGACGAGAAGGATCGCAAGGATGCGCGCTCGCGCCGCGATGCACTGAACGCGGCTGACGTCGTGATCCTGTGCCTGCCCGACGATGCTGCGCGCGAAGCCGTAGCGCTAATCGACAATGACCGCACCTGCGTGATCGACGCATCGACCGCGCATCGGGTGGCGGATGGCTGGACCTATGGCTTTCCCGAACTGGAAGCTGGGCATCGCGAGAAGCTGGCCGCCAGCCGCTTCGTCGCCAATCCGGGCTGCTGGCCGACCGGCTTTCTGGCGCTGGTGCGGCCGCTGACGCTGGCCGGTCTGCTGCCGACCGACTGGCCCGTCACCGTGTCGGGCGCGTCGGGCTATTCGGGCGGCGGCAAGGCGATGATCGCGGAATATGAAGGGACCAACGGCGCGCCGACCGCTCTGCGCGCCTATGGCCTTGGCCTGGCGCACAAACATGTGCCGGAAATGACCCGCTATTCCGGACTGGCTCACGCGCCCCTGTTCGCGCCCGCCGTCGCCAACGCCTATCGCGGGATGCTGGTGGAAGTGCCGTTGCAATTGCGCGCGATGCCCGGATCGCCCACGCTGGCGGACGTCCATGCGGCTTTGGCGTCGGCCTATGCCGGATCGCCGATCGTGAGCGTCGCCGCGCTGGCCGACAGCGACGCCATGGGCAAGATCGATCTGGAACAGGTTGGCGCGACCGACCGGCTGCAACTGTTCGTGTTCGGCAATGCTGCCGCCGGTCAGGCGCGGCTGGTCGCGGCGCTCGACAATCTGGGCAAGGGCGCGGCGGGCGCGGCGGTGCAGAATCTGAACATATTGGCGGGACTGCCCGAAACCGCCGGATTGCGCCTTTAGGACTTCAAACCCGTCGCGGGTCGACCGTCAGTGAATCGTGCCCAGCGGCTGATCATGGGTCAGCAGCACGATCAGGCGTTCGATCTGCCGCCAGTGGCAAAAATGGATATGATTGCCCACGTCCAGGCTGCGGTCGGCGCGGGCAGCGGCTTCATAACCGGCATTTTCGCCGAACAGCGCCATCAGTTCGGCGGCGTCCTCATAGCTCTTTCGGCCCGAAAGATATGGCAACTGCATTGCGACCCCCATTATATTTCCGGCGACACCCATTGGTTCGCTCCCTTCTTCAATCTCCGTGCCATTTCAACGCTTTGACGGGGTTGGCGGGATGCGAGGGTGAACAGGTCATTAGCCAAGTCCCACGATGGGACAAACATCCCGCAACGGCACGGCCTGTCCCGAAACGACGCCCGCGGCCCTGTGACAGCAAAGCCGCTGGCCTTGTCGCATCGTCCATGGCAAGGGGCTGCGCATGAGCAATGACAGGAAAGAGCCGACTGGCGCGGGCGCGATCATCGCCCTCCTCATCCTGGGGGGAGCGATCACTGGCGGGATGATGGGCCAGCCCAGCATCGGCCTGCTGGCGGGCGTGGCCGCTGGCGTGCTGATCGCCGTGCTGCTGTGGCTGCGCGACCGGCGCAAATAAGCGTCGAAACTGCCGCCCATCCACCTTGCCCGATGCGGCACGGCGACATAGATGTGGGGGATGAACAAGCATCTGATCGCCCTCCCCCTCGTCGTCCTCACGCTGGCCGGCGGCGCATTCCTCTATCTTGCGCAAGGGGACACGGCCCAGTTGCCACCCGGCGCGGACACGGGGCGCGAACCGGTATTCACCGGACCGCGCAGCGAGATGATCCCGACGGTCAATATCGCCGAAGTAAAGCCCTGGACCGCAGGCGAAGCGCCGGTGCCCGCCAAGGGGCTGGCCGTCGCCCGTTTTGCCGACGGACTGTCCCATCCCCGCTCCATGCTGCGCCTGCCCAATGGCGATGTGCTGGTGGCCGAAACAAACAGCCCGCCCCGCCCCACCGGCGGCATCGTCAACCGGGTGATGAATTATCTGATGAACAAGGCGGGCGCTGGCGATCCTTCGCCAAACCGCATCTCGCTGCTGCGCGACGCCGATGGCGACGGGCGGGCCGAAACCAAGACAGCCTTCCTGACCGGGTTGAATTCGCCCTACGGCATGGCGCTGCTGGGCAATACGCTGTTCGTGGCCAACACGGACGCGCTGATGGCCTTCCCCTACAAGCCGGGCGATACCAGGATCAGCGCACCGGGCCGCAAGATATTGAACTTGCCCGCGCAGGCCCCCAACATGCACTGGACGCGCAGCCTGACCGTCAGCCCCGAAGGGATGCTCTATGTCGGCGTCGGGTCCAACAGCAATATCGGCGAAAACGGGCTGGAAACGGAAGCCAATCGCGCAGCGGTGCTGGAGGTCAATCCCAGGACCGGCGACTATCGCATCTGGGCGTCGGGCCTGCGCAACCCGGTGGGCCTGGCGTTTGAACCCAGGAGCGGCGCGCTGTGGGGCGTAGTGAACGAACGCGACATGCTGGGCAGCGACCTGGTGCCCGACTATCTGGCGCGGATCGAATTTGGCGGCTTCTATGGCTGGCCGTGGAATTACTGGGGCGGGTATGAGGATCGTCGTGTCCAGCCGCAGCGCCCGGAAATCCGTGAATATACCAAGCGTCCCGACTATGCTCTGGGCAATCATGTCGCCGCGCTGGGTCTGACCTTCGCTGACAAGGTGACGCTGGGCGCGCCCTATACCGACGGCGCGTTCGTCGGCCTGCATGGCAGCTGGAACCGCAAGCCTGCCTCAGGATATAAGGTGGTGTTTGTCGGCTTCACCGATGGCGAGGCGGGCAAGGCCAAGCCGGTCGATGTGCTGACTGGCTTCCTCGATCAGGATGGCAAGGCCCATGGCCGCCCGGTCGACGTGACCGCCGACGCCAAGGGCGCGCTGCTGGTCAGCGACGATGTCGGCGGTGTGGTGTGGCGGGTGACGAAAGGGAAGTGATGTAAGGCTCGCATACTCCCGCGCAGGCGGGAGTGTGATGTTCTTCATCCTCCCCTTTTAGGGGAGGTGTCAGCGCGTAGCGATGACGGAGGGGTGTCACCCTCTCGATAGCCCAACACCCCTCCGTCTGGCCTGCGGCCAGCCACCTCCCCTGCAAGGGGAGGATGGTTTTGCCGCTAGACTTTCAACCCGTTGCGCCCCGCCAGTTCGACGACATATTGCCATGCCACCCGCCCCGACCGACTGCCGCGCTGGGTCGACCATTGGACCGCCTCCATCGGATCGAAGCCGATGCCAAGCTTGTCCGCATAGCCGCGCACGATCGCGACATAGGCGTCCTGGTCAAGCGCATGGAAGCCCAGGCTCAAACCGAACCGATCAGACAGCGCCATCCGGTCATCCACCACATCGCGCGGATTGATCGGGTCATCCTGCTCCGACAGATGCCGGGGCACGATATGGCGGCGGTTGGACGTCACATAGAGCCGCACATTGGCAGGACGCGCCGCCGTGCCCCCCTGCAACAAGGAACGCAGCGACCGGGCATCGCCCACCCCTTCGTCAAAGCCCAGATCGTCGAGGAACAGGATGAAGGGCCGGTTCGTGCCGCGCAGCAGAGAGAATAGCGCGGGCAGGCTCGCCAGTTCGTCGATCGCGCATTGCAGCAGGGCGATGTCCCGCCCCTCCCCCTGCAACTGGCCGACGACGGACGCCACCACCGCCGACTTGCCCGTCCCGCGCGCACCCCATAGCAGCACGTCATGCGCCGCGTGGCCCGCCGCATGACGGCGGCTATTGTCGAGCAGCGCGCCCTTTTGCGCGTCGATCCCGGTCAGCAGGTTGTAATCCACCGGCGCGAATGCCTCCACCGCCCGGATGGCCCGACCGTCCCATACATAAGCAGGCGACGCGGCAAGATCGGCGGACGGCGCGGGCGGCGGCGCGAGCCGCTCCAGCGCCTCGGCAATGCGGATGAGGAGATCGTCGGTCATGGCGGGGACTTACCGGGCGAGCGACAGCGCGGCAAGCCATGGCGCGCCTCGCATCGGCTCCACTCGTCAGCCCATGTCATGCGACTGACGCAATGGCCTTTTACTCGGTCGGTTCGCCGTCTATATCGCGGGGGCCGTGACCATCCCAAATCCAGCCTATTCCACCCGATCCTGCCGCTACGGCGCAGAATCCCTGCGCGAGGCGGCGTTGCTGATCCGCGCTGGTGAGCCAGTCGCGGTGCCCACCGAAACCGTCTATGGCCTGGCCGCCGATGCAACCGACAGCCACGCCGTCGCCGCCATCTACAGCGCCAAGGGGCGACCGAGTTTCAATCCACTGATCGTCCATGTCGCCGACCGGGCGATGGCGCAGCGGCTGGCGGATTTCTCGCCCGTCGCCAACAGTCTGGCGGATCGTTTCTGGCCGGGACCATTGACGCTGGTCCTGCCGGTCCGGGCCGATAGCGGCCTGTCCCCGCTGGTGATGGCGGGGCTGCCCACCGTGGCGCTGCGCTTGCCAGCGCACCCCGCGATGCGCGCGCTGATCCGCGAAAGCGGACGCCCCCTTGCCGCGCCATCGGCCAATCGCAGCGGGTCGATCAGCCCGACACGGGCCGAGCATGTGCTGGCCAGCCTCAATGGCCGGGTGCGCTTGATATTGGATGAAGGGCCAACCAGCGAGGGCGTGGAATCGACCATCGCCGCGCCGGAGCATGATCATGTGCGGCTGCTGCGCCCCGGTTCAGTGACGGCGGCGATGCTGGAAGAAGCGACCGGCCTGCCCGTCCTGATCGGCAAGGGAGAAACGAAGATCGAAGCGCCCGGCCAGTTGGAAAGCCATTATGCGCCGTCCAAGCCGGTACGGCTCGACGCCATGCGGGCGGAGCGGGACGAATATCTGATCGGCTTTGGCCTGATGCCCTGCCACATCAATCTCAGCCCGGAGGCGGACGTGCGGGAGGCGGCGGCCAATCTCTTCGCCGCGCTGCACATCGCCGACGCGAGCGCGCAGCAGCGCATCGCCGTCGCCCCCATCCCCGATGATGGGATAGGCGCGGCGATCAACGACCGGCTGAAACGCGCGGCGGCTTAGAGCGGCGCAATTCCACCTGCGGGGCTCGTGATTGCAGTCGAAAGTCGGTGTTTAATCGCAATTGTCGTAGCCGGCATCCCTGCACTGGCGGCGGCGTTCCTTGTCCGCCTTCTTGCGCGCCTTGCCATCGCGCGCTTCCTGCTCGCGCATCTTGCGACCATAATTGCGGTCGGCCTCGTCCTGGCTGGTCGTCGCCCAGTCCGCCGCCTGCGCGCCCGCGCGCACCGGCATGGTGGCGATGTCCAGCGCCGTCTTGGCAATACAGCCGGGCAGAGCCAGCAGCATCAGCGGCGCGGCCAGCATCATCATCTTGTTCATCTTCAGTCCCCCGACGTGGTTCGCCGCCCTACTGGCATAGCCCATCTTAACCATAGCCTAAGCTGGCTACAAAAAGCGGTAAAGCACGTCGCGGAAAATCAGGCGTCCATTTTTTCGGCAAAGCCCTTGCGCAGCTTCGCGAGCTTGGGCGGGATCACCGCCATGCAATAGGGATTGCGATCGCCGACCCGATCCCAATATTGCTGATGATAATCCTCCGCCGGATACCAGGGGCCGTCCGGCTCGATCGTGGTGACGATTGCGTCGGCATGGTCTGGCTGCGCCCGGCCGATCGCGGCTTTCGCCTCGGCCTCCTGCGCGGGCGAATGGGGAAAGATGGCGGATCGATATTGGGTGCCGACATCATTGCCCTGCCGGTTCAGCGTCGTCGGGTTATGCGTCGCAAAGAAAATGTCGAGCAGATCGGCATAGCTGATCACGTCGGGATCGAAACTGACGCGGATCGCCTCGGCATGGCCGGTCGTGCCGGAACAGACCTGTTCATAGGTCGGGTTGGGCCGCTCCCCGCCAATATAGCCGCTCTCGACAGCGCTCACGCCTTTCAGATTCTGATACACCGCCTCGGTGCACCAGAAGCATCCACCTGCCAGCGTCGCGATTTCCTGCGCCATGATTATTCCTTCCAAACCTGATTAGTCCCGCCGCCATTCGTCCGAACGGTGGCGGGAGCAATGCTTGGACATGCAGATAGGAAGGCTCAGGCCGCTGTTCCAGCCTCCGCAGCGCGCGCGGCCGCTTTCGCGCGTTCCTCGGCGACCAGTTCCTTGCGCGATAGCTTGCCGACCAGCGTGCGGGGCAGGTTCAGCCGCACCTCGACCTCGCACACCCGTTCATGCTTGCCCAGTTGCGGATTGAGCCAGTCCTTCAACGCCGCGCCGTCAATCTCCGCATCCTCGGCCAGCGTCACGAACGCCTTGGGCTGTTCGCCGCGATAACGGTCGGGAATGCCGATGACCAACGCTTCTTTGACCATCGGATGATGGTAGAGGACCGCCTCGACCTGGCTCGGAAACACTTTGAAGCCGCCAACGGCGATCATGTCCTTCAATCGGTCGACGATGCGGACATAACCATCCTCGTCAATCTCGCCCACATCGCCGGTGCGGATGAAATCGCCGATAAAGACATCGGCGTCGGCATCCGGCCGGTTCCAATAGCCTTTCATGATCTGCGGCCCGGCGAACAGCAATTCGCCCGGTTCGCCCGGCGGCGGCGGCCTGGTGGGGTCTTCGCGATCCACCAGCTTCACCCGCGTCCCCGGCACCGGCTGTCCCACCGTCCCGGTCTTGTTCAGCCCCTCATAGGGATTGGAACAGACGATCGGGCTGGTTTCGGTGAGGCCATAACCTTCGATCAGCTTGGCGCCCGTCGCCGCCTCGAACCGTTGCCGCACTTCCAGCGGCAGCGGCGCACCGCCCGAAATACAGGCCCGCAGCGACGAAAAGTCGATGTTGCGGATCGCTGGATGATCCAGCAGCGCCTGGAACATGGTCGGCACGCCCGGCAGCGATGTCGCCTTGACCCGCTGCACCGCCGCCAGCACCTGCGCTGCGTCGAAACGGGGCAGCATGACCATCTCGCCGCCATTGATCACGGTGCGGTTGAGCGTGCAGGTATTGGCGAACACATGGAAGAAGGGCAGCACCGCGATGATGCGATCTTCCTCATTCGCGTGCGGGTCGATCGCCTGCGCCTGTCGCGCATTGGCGGTCAGATTCTGATGGGTCAGCATCGCCCCCTTGGGCGTGCCTGTCGTCCCGCCTGTATATTGCAGCAGGGCGATGTCCCGCTCCGGGTCGATCGAGGGCACCGTGCAGTCGCCCGCATTGGCGATCAGCCTGTCATAGCGCAGCACGCGCGGATCGTCCGGCAAGGGCACGGACTCGCTCGCCTTGAACAGGCGGAAGAGCAGGGATTTGACCGGGGGCAGCATCTCCGCCACCGATCCGACGACCAGCTTCTCCAGGCTGCTATGCTCCAGCACTTCCAGCGCGGTAGGAAGCAGCGCCTTGGCCGACAGGGTGAACAGGATTTTCGTCCCGCTATCCTCGACCTGATGTTCCAGTTCGGCAGCGGTGTAGAGGGGGGAGAAATTGACGACGATCGCGCCAGCGATCAGCGCGCCATAATAGGCCGCGACATAATGGGGCGTGTTGGGCAGATACAGGCCGACCCGGTCGCCCTTCTGCACCCCCATTGCCTGCAAACCGCATGCAATGCGGCGGATTTGCCCGAACATCGTGCCATAGCTGAACCGGCGACCCATGAAGTCGATCATCGGTGCATCGGGGTGGGCCAGCGCGCTGCTGGTGACCATCTCACCCATCGACAAAGGGGGGAATGTTCGTTCCCATACGGTGGGGTGCTGATAATGCTCCCGCCAGATTTTCTCTATGCTCTCCATGGGGGAAGTCTATGGCCAACGGTCACTTTACGCAAGCGTCAACCTCAGCAAAAAGGCCGCGCCGATTGCCCGGCGCGGCCCCGAAAAAATGCTGCATTGCGGCGACTTACGGCCAGTCGCCCAATGACGCTACGGCATCAAACGCTGCCCTTGTTGTTGCTGAACGGATCAAGGATCGTGGCGATGCCCGAAATCAGTTCCGCCTCGCTGCGCAGCGCCTCATCAGCGCGCCGGGCGTTGTCGTCACGCTCGCGCCGCAGCTCCTCGATCAGCGCCGCACGGTCGCCATCCAGCCGCGAATCGGCCGGCGCCTCAATGCCCAGCTTCTTGGCGGTCTTGGCCACCAGAGCGTCCAGTTCGCGCTGCGAACACAGACCCAGCGTCACCGGGTCTTTGGGCGTGATATTGGAAATATTCCAGTGGGTGCGGTCGCGGATCGCCGCGATGGTGGTGCGGGTAGTGCCGATCAGCTTGCCGATCGCGCCGTCGGACACTTCGGGGTGGTTGCGCAGGATCCAGGCGATGCCATCGGGCTTGTCCTGGCGCTTCGACACCGGCGTGTAGCGCGGCCCCTTGGTACGGCGGACAGGCTCCGGGCCTTTCAGCATCTTCAGCTTATAGTCGGGATTCTGTTCGCCCTTGTGGATTTCTTCCATCGTGATTTCATGGGCGCGCACCGGGTCACGGCCGGTATATTTGGTGCTGGCGGTATCATCGGCGATCGCCTGCACTTCCAGGATGTGAAGCCCGCAAAATTCCGCAATCTGTTCAAAGCTCAGAGCGCTGTTGTCGACCAGCCAGCTGGCGGTCGCATGGGGCATGAGTGGCTGGGACACGGGAACATTCTCCGGCACAAAAACGATAAGGGCCGCCCAAGCAGGGCGGCCGCGACCGTCTGGAGATAGTCGATCATGCCCGTTCGAGCAAGGAAAAGCGTCAGGCCGCGCTGTCCAGCCCCAACCGGTCGATGGTGTGCAGTCCCGCCAGGAACTCGCGCGCGCTGCGTTCCCAGCTAAAGCTGCGGCCATAGGCGGCACAGGCCGCCCGGTCGCAGGCCAGCGCAGTGGCGATCGCCTGCCCCAGATCCTCCGACAGCGCGCCGCATTCGGGGGTCACAATATCGACCGGCCCGGTGACGGGATAGGCCGCGACCGGCGTGCCGCAGGCCAGCGCCTCTATCATCACCAGGCCGAACGTGTCGGTACGGCTGGGGAAAACGAACACATCGGCCCCGGCATAGGCTCCCGCCAGCGTCTCGCCGAACAATGGCCCCATGAACAGCGCTTCGGGATAGCGCCGCTCCAGCGATGCGCGCGCCGGGCCGTCGCCGACGACCACCTTGGTGCCGGGATGATCGGTCGCCAGAAAGGCTTCCAGATTCTTCTCCACCGCCACCCGGCCAACCGCCAGCATGATCGGCCGGGGCAGATCGGCGAACAGGGCGGGCGGCTGCGCGTCCGGCGTAAAGGCGCTCAGGTCCACGCCCCGGCCCCATGGCAATACATTGTGCAGCCCATGGGCGCGCAGTTGCGCGCGCACCGATCCGGTCGACACCAGCACCGCCTGCGCCGGGCCGTGAAACCAGCGGATATAGCGCCAGAACCAGGCCGGTGGCAGCCCGGTGCGCTGCGCCACATAATCGGGGAAATGGGTGTGATAGGCGGTGGTGAACGGCACGCCGCTGCGCAGGCACCAGCGCCGCGCCGCCAGGCACAGCGGCCCTTCCGTCGCCAGATGCACGGCTTCGGGCTGGAAGGCGGCGATCGCCTGCCCCACCACGCCCGGTCGCACCAGCGCCAGCCTTATTTCGGGATAGGTCGGGCAGGGAATGGACCCGTACAGATCAGGCGAAAGCACCCGAACCTCATGCCCCATCGCCTCCAGTTCCGCCCGGATCGTCTGGAGCGTGCGCACCACGCCATTGACCTGCGGCGTCCATGCATCAGTGACGATCATAATGCGCATGGGATCACTCCGTCATCTCGCCCTAATCCCGCGTGTTCCCGCGCAGGCGGGAACCCAGTTCAGACGTTTGGACTGGACTCCCGCCTTCGCGGGAGCACGACTGCTTGAATTCTTAAGCCGCCATCCGCGCCCGTTCGCCCTGCTGCCCCTGCGTCCGCGCGGCGATTTCATCGGCCCAGTGCAGCACTTCCATCCGCCCGCACTCATGCTCGACCAGCGCGGTGCAGCCTTCCACCCAGTCGCCATCATTATAATAAGCGACGCCGGCAATCTCACGCATTTCGGCATTATGGATATGCCCGCATACCACGCCATCCACGCCCCGCGCGCCCGCTTCATGGGCGACCACTTCCTCAAATTGGGAAATGAAGGATACGGCGTTCTTGACCTTGTGCTTGGCCATCTTGCTGAGCGACCAATAGGGCAGGCCCATGCGCTGCCGCACCGCATTGACCACGACATTCAGCCGCATCAGCGTGGTGTAGGCGGCGTCGCCGACAAAGGCCAACCAGCGATGCGCCAGCATGATCGTGTCGAATTCATCGCCATGCAGCACCAGCAGCTTGCGCCCGTCGGCCGTCATGTGGATCGCCTTGCGCCGGATTTCCACGCCACCGAAATTCATGCCGGTGAACTGGCGGAACATCTCGTCATGATTGCCGGGAATATAGACGACCCGCGTGCCGCGCTTGGCCCGCTTCATCAGCCGCCACACCACGTCATTATGGCTGGCGGGCCAGTAAAAGCGCTTCTTCAGCCGCCATCCGTCAATGATGTCGCCCACCAGATAGATGGTGTCGCTGTCCACATTGTCGAGGAAATCGATCAGCATCGCCGCATTGCATCCGCGCGTGCCAAGGTGGATGTCGGAGATCCAGATGGTGCGAAACCGGCGGCGCTCGCCCTGCGTCCGTTCGGGTACGGAAAATGGCTCGGCGCCGTCCTCCGGCAGGTCCGCCAGAAATGGCAGGCGCGTGATGGCGTTCATGATGCGATCCCCAAAGACTGATGCCCTCAGGACCGGTTCCCTACCGCCGCAATGTTACAGTTCCGAAGCGAATATGACGGAAATGCTACGGTTTGCGTGGGTTTTACAGCTCCCCTCCCGCCCACGGGACGGAGCTATCACAGATTGAAGGCGCGTCATTTCACTTCGTCATGCTGAATTTCACTTCGTCATGCTGAACTTGTTTCAGCATCCATCGCGCGCCATGAGCCTCCGCTTGTGACGAGAAATAGATGCTGAAACAAGTTCAGCATGACGTGGGGATAGGAACGACGTCCTGCACGGTCTTCATGCTGCGGGAAGCGCGTTTAGCCTACGCCGCCAGCTCCACGCCCCCTCAAACCACCAGCACAATCTTGCCGAAATGCTCGCCCGCATCCATCCGCGCATGCGCCTTGGCTGCGTCCGCCAGCGCGAACCGCTGGTCCATCGCCGGGCGCAGCTTGCCGTCTTCGACGAAGGACCACACCGTCCGCACCAGTTCGTCCGCGACCAGGCTCTTGAAGCCCACCGACCGCGCCCGCAGCGTCGATCCGGTCAGTGTCAGCCGCCGCTGCATGATGGCCGGAATAAACACGTCCGCCTTCGCCCCGCCCAGCACCGCGATCGACACATGCCGCCCATCCTCGGCCAGGCACTCCAGGTTGCGCGGCAGATAGTCGCCGCCCACCATGTCCAGCACCGCCTGAACGCCCTGCCCGCCGGTGATCCGCTTCACTTCCGCGACATAATCCTGGGTCTTGTAATTGATCGCCTCGTCCGCGCCCCATGCCCTGGCGGCCGCGCATTTCTCGTCCGATCCGCAGGTGACGATGATCTTCACGTCGAACAGGTTGCACAGCCGGATCGCCATGGTGCCGATCCCGCTGGTCCCGCCATGCACCAGCACCGTGTCGCCGCCCACCGCATAGGCGCGCTCGAACAAGTTGGTCCATACGGTAAACAATGTCTCCGGCAGCGCCGCCGCCTCGATCAGGTCATAGCTCTCCGGCACCGGCAGGCATTGCCCCGCGGGCGCCAGGGCATATTCCGCATAACCGCCCCCGGCCAGCAGCGCACAGACGCGCTGCCCGATCAGCAACTCGCCGCCCTGCCCGGCCGCCACGATCGTGCCGGATACTTCCAGCCCCGGAATGTCCGAAGCGCCGGGCGGCGGCGGATATTTGCCCTGCCGTTGCAGCACGTCGGGCCGGTTCACCCCGGCGGCGGCCACGCGGATCAGCACCTCGTCATCGCCCGGTACCGGCACTGGCCGCGTCTGCGGCACCAGCGCATCAGGCCCACCCGGCACGGGAATGGCGATCGCCATCATCTCGCCCGGTACGCGGTTGCCATCGGCCATCGTCGCTTCCCCCCAAAACCTGCTC
Source organism: Sphingobium xenophagum (assembly GCF_002288285.1). Lineage (NCBI taxonomy): Bacteria > Pseudomonadati > Pseudomonadota > Alphaproteobacteria > Sphingomonadales > Sphingobiaceae > Sphingobium > Sphingobium xenophagum. The sequence goes on from NZ_CP022745.1 coordinate 53,008, forward strand.
ATGCTGCATCGCACCAAAATCGACCGGCGGAATGCGCGCCCTTATTGACAGAGTGGCCCGCAGGGTCAACATTACCGTTCATGGACAAGGATGATGATCTCCCTCACCGGGCTGACGATCCACTGGCCCGGCTGCTGATGCAGGATCTGGACCCTTTGTCCGTGGCTGAACTGGACGCCCGCATCGCCGCCCTGAAGGCGGAAATAGCGCGAACAGAAGCGAAAATGGAATACGCCGTTAACCATAAGGCAATAGCCGAGGCGTTATTCAAGCGATGAACCCGCGCCTTGCCCCACGCACCCTGACGAAGGGTTCTACCGGGCACGGTCAGTCTGGCAATTCCGCAGGTCAAGGCGCGCGTCTTGATCCGGCGTCGAGCAATGCCGACATAAGGTTCAATACCGCCCTCTCATCGGGCCAGGAGTAGAACAGACATGCCTTCTTTCGCACCCGCTCTGGAAACCACCTTGCACAATGCGCTGACCCATGCGTCGGAACGCAAGCATGAATATGCGACGCTGGAGCATCTTCTGCTGGCGCTGATCGACGATGAACATGCGTCGAAGGTGATGCAGGCATGCGGCGTCGAAATCGGCGAGCTGGGTGATGCCGTCACCCAATATCTCGATACCGAACTGGACAGCCTCAAGGTCGAAGGGGCGAGCGACCCCTCCCCCACCAGCGGTTTTCAGCGCGTGGTCCAGCGCGCCATCCTCCACGTACAATCCTCCGGCAAGGATGAAGTGACCGGGGCCAACGTCCTCGTCGCGCTCTTTTCCGAACGTGAAAGCTACGCCGTCTATTTCCTGCAACAGCAGGATATGAGCCGTCTCGATGCCGTGAGCTTCATCAGCCATGGCGTCGGCAAGGGTACGCCCACGCCTGAGCGTCAGGAGACCAAGGGGGCAGCCGAAGAGGAGAAGAAGGTGCAGGACGGCAAGGGTAAGAAGGACAGCGCCCTCGATCAGTTCACCGTCAACCTGAATGAAAAGGCGGAGCGGGGCAAGGTAGACCCCCTCATCGGCCGCGCATCGGAGGTTGATCGCACGATCCAGATCCTGTGCCGCCGGTCGAAGAACAACCCGCTCTATGTCGGCGATCCCGGCGTCGGCAAGACCGCGATCGCCGAAGGTCTGGCGCGCAAGATCATCGAAGGCGAAGTGCCCGACGTGCTCAAGGAAGCCGTCATCTACTCGCTCGACATGGGCGCGCTGCTGGCCGGCACCCGCTATCGCGGCGATTTTGAAGAGCGGCTGAAGGCCGTCGTCACCGAACTGGAAAAGCTGCCGCACGCCGTCTTGTTCATCGACGAAATCCACACCGTGATCGGCGCTGGCGCAACCAGTGGCGGCGCGATGGATGCCTCAAACCTTCTGAAGCCCGCTTTGTCCGGCGGCACGATCCGTTGCATCGGCTCGACCACCTACAAGGAATTCCGCAACCATTTCGAAAAGGACCGGGCGCTGCTCCGGCGCTTCCAGAAGATCGACGTCAACGAACCCTCGGTCGAGGATACGATCAAGATCCTCGCTGGCCTGCGCTCGGCGTTCGAGGAGCATCACCACGTCAAATATACGCCGGACGCGATCAAGGCGGCGGTGGAACTGTCCGCGCGCTACATCAACGACCGCAAATTGCCCGACAAGGCGATCGATGTGATCGACGAAGTCGGCGCGATGCAGATGCTGGTCGTGCCCTCCAAGCGCAAGAAGACGATCACGCCCAGGGAGATCGAGCAGGTCATAGCGACCATGGCCCGCATCCCGCCCAAGACCGTGTCGTCCGATGACAAGAGCGTTCTGGAATCGCTGACCACGGACCTGAAGCGCGTCGTCTTTGGCCAGGACAAGGCGATCGAAGTGCTATCCAGCGCGATCAAGCTGTCGCGCGCGGGCCTGCGTGATCCCGACAAGCCGATCGGCAACTATCTCTTCTCCGGCCCAACCGGCGTCGGCAAGACGGAAGTGGCGCGTCAGCTTGCGACCCTGCTCGGCATCCCGCTCCAGCGTTTCGACATGTCGGAATATATGGAACGCCATTCGGTCAGCCGCCTGATCGGCGCGCCTCCGGGCTATGTCGGCTATGATCAGGGCGGCCTCCTGACCGATGCCGTCGACCAGCAACCGCACAGCGTCCTGCTGCTCGACGAAATCGAAAAGGCGCACCCGGACCTGTTCAACATCCTGTTGCAGGTGATGGATAATGGCCGCCTGACCGACCATCACGGCAAGACCGTCGATTTCCGCAACACCATCCTCATCATGACCACCAATGCCGGTGCGTCGGACATGGCGAAGGAAAGCATCGGCTTTGGCGAACTCACGCGCGAAGATGTGCAGGAAGACGCGGTGAAAAAGCTCTTCACCCCCGAATTCCGCAACCGTCTCGATGCGATCGTGCCGTTCGGCTATCTGCCGCCAGAAATCGTCGCCCGCGTCATCGACAAGTTCGTGCTGCAACTCGAACTGCAACTGGCCGACCGCGACGTCCACATCACCCTGGACGAAGAGGCGAAGGCCTGGCTCACCAAGAAGGGCTACGACAAGCTCTACGGTGCCCGCCCGATGGGTCGCCTGATGCAGGAAAAGATCAAGCAGCCGCTGGCGGAGGAACTGCTCTTCGGCAAGCTGGTCCATGGCGGCGAAGTCCATGTCCATATGAAAGAAACCGATGGGGTTGGGGCCCTGGCCTTCGAAATCACCCCCGCCGCTCCCAAAAAGGGCAAGAAGGGCGGCAAGGCCAAGACGCCGGAAGGCACCAAATAAGCGCGCTTTCAGTCGCAAACGAAAAGGGCGGCCGCAAAGGCCGCCCTTTTTCATGCCACCTCACCAATCCCCCAACCCCGTCATCCCCGCGGAGGCGGGGATCCATCTCTCGCCACGCAACGAGGTTGGCGATGGCAGAGGAGGTCAGATCGCTAACCCAATATAGGTGGGTAGCCGAATAGCGGCTTTACGGGTGCAAGCACCGTAAAGGAGACATGAATCTCACCGTCACCCCAGCGAAGGCTGGGGTCTCAGGCGTAGATGCGCTAAAGTCGGATATGGCGCGAGGCGGCTACACCCATGTCATGACCACTGAGCCAAGAGGCGTCCTCTATATTGGCGGCACAGCCGACATTGCTACGCTCCGCAACTTCGAAACCGGGACATATGAACCGCTCGATGACGACGGGAATGTCGGTGACTGAAGGCGTCATCCTCCTCCACGGCTTCGGCGGCCATCATCTCCAGACAGCCCTGCTCGCGCGTCGTTTGCGTGAAGCCGGCTACATCGTCGCGAATGTCGGTTACCCTAGTTGGCGCTGGCCGCTCGAGCGCGTGCTGGACCATCTGCACGATCGCCTCGCAGCGTCGCCAATCGCCCATGCCGCCAGCATCCATGGCGTAGGTCATTCCATGGGCGGCCTCATATTGCGCGCTTATATCGCCCGCCATCGTCCCATCCGGCTCGGTCGCGTCGTCATGCTGGGCACACCCAATAGCGGCAGTGAGATCGCCGACCTTCTGTATCGTCTGCGACTGAATCGCCCGATCCTCCACCATGCCGGCGACCTGCTGCGGACCCGACGGCTCCCAGCGATCGAGGCGACGTTGGGCACCGTCGACTATCCTTTGGGAATCATTGCGGGCGACAAGCCCATGAACGGCATGACATCCAACCGGATATTTCGCGCGGCCAACGACGGCAAGGTTAGTGTCCGCGCCACCCACCTCGCTGGGCAGAGCGACCATATTGTCATGCCCGTCGCCCACACCGCCATGATCTACACGCGGCCGGTCGCTGATCAGGTCATGCATTTCCTGCGCGACGGCACCTTCCAGCACCCATAGCGCATAGCCGCCGAAGTCCCTCTCCATCCGGTCTGGCCACACGATCATGTTTTCGTTATGTTCCAGCCGCCGTCATTGCAGAGGATATATGTCATGACCCTCACCTTCTACACCAACCCCATGTCGCGCGGGCAGATCGTCCGCTGGATGCTGGAGGAAGTTGGCGTCCCCTATGACCCCGTCCTGCTCGACTATGCGACGACCATGAAGGCTCCCGACTATCTCGCGATCAACCCGATGGGCAAGGTACCCGCGATCGTCCATAACGGTACCATCGTCACCGAATGTGCCGCCATCTGCGCCTATCTCGCCGATGCTTTCCCCGCCGCCAACCTCGCCCCGCCAGCCCAAGCACGCGGCGCCTATTATCGCTGGCTCTTCTTCGCGGCCGGGCCGCTCGAAGCCGCGATCACCAACAACGCCATGGGCTTCGTCCTGCCGGAAGGGCGCGAACGGACCGCAGGCTATGGCTCGCTCGACGACGTGCTAAATACGCTCGAACAGGCGGTGGCGGGCGAGGCATGGATTTGCGGCGACCAGTTCACCGCCGCCGACGTCTATGTGGGGTCTCAGATTGATTGGGGCCTGTCCTTCGGCACCGTGCCGGAGCGGCCCGCCTTCACCGCCTATGCGGAACGCCTGCGCGCGCGCCCCGCCTATAAGCGGCAAAAGGAGATCGACGGCGCCCTGATCGCGGCGATGCAGAACCAGGGTTAAGTCTCCCCCGCCCCGTTCGCTTTGAGCGTAGTCGAGAAGCAAGCAGCGCAGCATTCGCGCCTGGCGCGCCTCATTTCTCGACTGCGCTCGAAACGAACGGATATTGGCGCAAGACTCGTACAAAAAAGGCCCGGCGGAGGTGTCTCCGCCGGGCCTTCCTTTATCTCGCTGTCCAGGCCAATCAGTCGCGATTGCCCATGAAGCGCAGCAGGAACAGGAACATGTTGATGAAGTCGAGATAGAGGTTCAGCGCCCCCATGACGACCGATTTACCCATCATGTCCGTGCCCGCGACATGCGCGTAGATGCTCTTGATCTTCTGCGTGTCATAGGCGGTCAGGCCCGCGAACAGCAGCACACCGATGAAGCTGATGACCAGATCCATCGCGCTCGATTTCAGGAACAGGTTAATGAGGCTGGCGACCAGCAGGCCAACAACGCCCATGATCAGGAAGGTGCCGAAACCCGACAGATCCATCTTGGTGGTATAGCCAAACAGGCTCAGCCCCGCAAAAGCGGCTGCCGTCGCAAAGAAGGTCTGGGCGATCGAGGTGCCGGTATAGACCAGGAAGATGGACGAGAGCGACAGGCCCATCACCGCCGCATAGGCCCAGAACAGACCCTGCGCCGCCACCGTCGACAGCCGGTTGATGCCAAAGCTCAGCACCATCACGAACACCAAAGGCGCAAACATGATGACATATTTCAGGATGCCGGGACCAGCCAGCACCTGATAGGCCAGCCCGCTCGACGCAAACAGCACGGCGACGATGCCCGTCAGCAAAACGCCGCTCGCCATATAATTATAGACCGACAGCATGTAGCTGCGCAGACCGGCGTCGAACGCCTCGCCCCGCGCGACGCTATTGCCGCCAAAGCCCGCAATATTGGAACGGGGATCGGACCAGTTGGCCATGAAAATTCTCCTTCGCCGGCGTCATTGTCGCCGCTGATTCCATTATCGGCGCTTATGGCCGGATATTCAAGCGCTCTCGTAACCGCACTGGCCTAACGCGCGGTAAAGCCTATAGTCGGCCCGTCATGCATCGCCTGTTCGTCGCCATCCGCCCGCCGGCTGCCCACCGCGCGCAACTGCTTGCACTGATGGGCGGGGTCGCGGGCGCCCGCTGGCAACGCGACGATCAGTTGCATCTGACGCTGCGCTTCATCGGAGAGGTCGATCGACACCGCGCGAGCGACATTGCCGACGCGCTGCGCACCATCCGCTTCGCCCCGTTCGACGCCAGAATTGCGGGCGTCGGGGTGTTTGATCGTCGCGGTCTCATCGACACGCTCTGGGCCGGGGTCCAGCCGCGCGATCCGCTGGCCAGCCTGCATCGCAAGGTCGATCGCGCCTGCGTCGCCATGGGTCAGCCACCCGAAGAGCGCGCCTATTGGCCGCACATCACCCTCGCCCGCTTCGGGCGAAGCGGCGCTCTCGTGGACCCCTTCCTGGCTTCCCACGCTGCGCTGAACAGCCCACCCTTCACGATCGACAGCTTCGCCCTGTTCGAAAGCCGCCTCGGCAACAATGGCGCACACTATCAGATCGTTGAGGATTATGGCCCCGGCAGCCCGGACTGATGAATTGGTTCTGATATTTGCAACCCATGGCACTGGCATGGACATGCAAATATCAAAATCCGATCATTAACTCGCCTTCAGGACACCGCAGGCGACCCGTCCACCGGCATTGCCAGCCGGGTCGCTGACATTGTCGTCGGCCTTTGCATGGATCACCACGGCCGCGCCATCGGCATCCAGCAACGGCATCGCCCCGCTGCTGATCGTCCCGTCGGCGATGACATATTCAATCGCACCGGTCCCGTCCGTTCCGACCGTCATGTTGGGCATGTCGCCCATATGCTTGCCCGCCGGGTTATCCATGCCATGTTGCCGCCCGGTCGGGTTCCAATGGCCTCCGGCACTGGTGAAATCCGGTGCCGTGCAGGCGCCAGTCATATGCACATGGACGGCGTGGATACCCGGCGTCAGCCCCTGCGCCTTGACCAGCACATGCAGCCCGTCCGCCGCCTCGGTAACGCTGGCGGTGCCGCGCGCCGATCCATCTGCTGCCATCAATTTGGTGCCAGCCATCGGCGCAGCCGCGGGTGTCGCGGTCGTTGCGCAAGCTGAAAAAGCGACGGCCAGCGGCAGCGCGAACAGGATAGGGGTAAATTTCATGATACACTCCCGGAGATGGCGAATATGAAAGCGAACGCCGAAGCCTCGCTTTTGTTGCCGATCATTACGGGGCTGTCACTGTGATTTCGCCCGGCAGATTCCTAAAAACCTGATCCAGCCTCCCCCAGCCCGTCACACAGACGAACATGGTTCCGCGCCACACAGTAGGCCAAGACCTTAGCCATGCCGGGACCAGGAAAGCCCATACCTGCCCGCTATCCGCGCGGTACCGGCTAAGTCAGGCACACAAGGCTTGGTGCATTTCGCAAACGCCAATCGCCCGACCCCGCGCTGCCGACGTCACCTGGAGCGCGACGAAAAAGGGGCCGGTCTTTCGACCAGCCCCTTCAACGGCTTTCCATCCTTGCGGACGGAAAAGTCTCTTACATGCCCGAACCCGGACCGTAGGTGATTTCCACGCGACGGTTCTGCAGTTCGCGAACACCGTCGGCGGTTTCGACGCGGGGGTTCGATTCACCGAACGCCTGGGTCGTCATGACGCCGTCGGGGATGCCCTTCGAAGCCATGTAAGCCTTGACGGCGTCAGCGCGACGCTGCGACAGGCCGACGTTATACGAAGCCGAACCCGACTTGTCCGCATAACCCGCCAGCATGACCTGGGCGCTGCCGCAGTTGCTGTAGGCCGAAACCGCGTTGTCCAGAATGGTGGCGGCGTCAGGCGTGACGTCCGACTTGTCCCATTCGAAGAACACGATGTACGGTCCGGGGCTGCACTCTGCCACTGGCGGCGGAGGCGGCGGCGGCGGAGGCGGCGGGGGAGGCGGCGGCGGGGGCGGCGGAGGCGGCGGCGGAGCAGCCGGTTCGCCGAAGTTGTAGGTCAGACCCAGCAACAGGCTGTGCGTACGCAGCTTGGTGTCGGCGGTCGAACCTGCAACGCCGTAAGGGGTGGTGTAAGCCGGGATCAGCTTGATATCGTCCTGGTTGAAGAAGCGATACTTCAGCGAAACGTCGACATTGTTGGTCACCGGATAGCGAACACCGGCGATTGCCTGCCAGGCAAAGCCCGTATCGCTGTCGTTGACGATGTCCGAAGCAACCTTGCCACGCGAAACGCCGACGCCGCCGCCGACAAAGCCCTGCAGGCCATCGTCGGGACCGAAGTCGAGCAAGCCGTTCAGCATGAACGACAGGGCCGAAGCCGCGCCGCCAAAACCGCCACCGGTCTTGTCGAGATCAATCTTTGCGCGCTTGTAAGCGGCTTCGGCTTCCAGACGGAAACCGCCGAAATCATAGCCGATGTTGGCGTCGAAATCATAACCCTTATGATAATCGATCGAAGGGACCGGACGGCCACCGGCAGGCACTGCCGAGAAAGTCATGTCCTGGTCTTCGACCAGCAGCACACCGGCGTCAACGCCGACATACCAGCTGTCGTCACGTGCCATAGCCGGGGTGGCCAAAGCAGTGGTAGCAAGAGCAGCCGCGAGGGCAAGCTTCCGCATCTGAATTCCCCTTTCAAAAGTGTCACGAAGGACTGCTGAAACCCTGTATCGGGAAGAAAGTTTCATGGCAAGTCCACAAATAGTGAAACCGTTGCAAAAATAACGCAGTAGCGCCTGGGAGCGCCAGCTACGAGGCTAATCGCAAGGTTTATCGCTCCAATAGCCAGAGGTCATGACAATAAAAAGTAAATTCTGCCAAACTCAGCTTTCGATCAGCCCATGTGTCCTTAAAGCAACTAGGACAGCACCCAGTGTAGTGCGCGCCTCAACGTCAATCGTCGCCCCGTCCGTGGGTGCCGCGATCGCGGCCTGCCGCGCGCCGACCACTTTCTGCCCGTCCAGATACAGCCCGTCGCTCCGCAATAATGCGTCGCGCCAAAGGCTGCCGTCATGAAAAAGCGCATGCCCCCGGTCCGCGACATCCATCGACAGACCGGCACGCGGCGCGACGAACCGCCAGCCGCCCTCGCTCCAGCAAGCGATGCAGCCCGCCTGCTCCGCCCAAGCCCCGGTCGCGCCCGCCGCCACGATCCAGCATTGCCCGATCGTCGGCGTTTCGGGCGGCGTTGCGACATCCGCACTCTCTACCCTGCCGTGCAGCAGCGCGTCGATCCGCGCCAGCGCTTCATTGTGAAAAACTTCCTTCTGCGCCTGCCCGGCAAACAGCATCGGCATCGCCCATCGCGCCGTCATGTCCATCACGCTTGCTCCCCTATGCTTGAATTTCCGTGTCAGATCGCGATGGCGACCGTCGCTGCCCGCCCGGTCGCAAAAGTGCCGACCTGCCGCACCTCCACGCTCAGCGCGCCGTCATGCCCCGCGCCGCTGTCGACAGCGATCATCGCCGCATCATAGGTCCAGCCGGGCGCGATCGTCTCGGCGCTGCGCACCACGACATCGCCCTTCAGCACCCGCACGGCATAGCGTTCGCTCTCCTCGCCCAGCGGCACGTCGCCCCCGCTGCTCCATCGCCATCCCGCCCGGCTGCGCCGCGTCCAGCCGATCTGCCAGCCGCCACCGTCCGCCTGCGCCCGCACATGCACGGGCGCAGGCGGCATCAGCGCCTCGCCGGTGATGGCGACGCCGGCCACCACAGGCTCCACATCGCCCAGCCCGATCGCCGACAATTGCACCGTCCCGCCAATCTCGCCCGCCACGCCCAGCATCGCGAGCGGATCGGCGAGTCGCTCTTCCTCGATCAGCAGGAACGGTTCGCCCGCCACATGCGCGTCCATCGCCCATTCGGTCCCGCGCAACCCCCGGCGCAAATCGCTCAGGCGATAGCGCGCCTCGCCGTTCTGCACCGCCGCGCCGAACTGGATCAGTTCGCGCCCCACCAGACACAGGTTGCGCCCCTGCGCCAACCCTTGCTCGTCCGCAGACAACAATGCCATGTCCGCAGCCAGCAATGTCACGTCCAGCGCATTGCGCCCGTCCACCATCGTCACGCTGCCCGGTGGCAGAGCATGATCCGCCACGCCCATCACCGCCCGCGGCGCGCTCCGGCCGATCGGTATCGCCTCGCCCGTTCCGCTCATCGCAAACAGCGCCGCGCTGCGCCACCCCGGCCCGCCACTGGCCGCCGCGATCACCAGCGGCGCATCGGCCACGCCCTCGGTCAGTCGCGGCAGGTCGGCCAGCATCAGGCTCGTGACGCCATGGGGCGCATCCACCTGCCGCACGATCGCGCCGGACGAAGCGCCGCCTGGCATCACCCCGCCAGCCCCCGGCACCCGCCGCAGCGACAGCCGCACCGCCATCGCCTCCCATTCCCGCTCCTCAATCCGCCATAGTCCCGGTACATCGCTCACCCGCACCACCTCGCCCGGTTCCAGCCCCAGCGCGGCCCAGCCACAGCGCATCACCATCGTCGCCCGCCCGGTCCAGCCGCTTGCCAGCCGCGCCCCCGCCAGTTCCCGCGCCGCATCCGCCGCCAGAACCGCGGGCAGCTCGATCCCGCGCTCGGCCCGCCCCGGCCCCGGCCGCGTCACGCGCTGCACGCCTGCCTGATAATCGCGCGCCGCATCATAATGGCGCAGCGACAATGCCACCGGCACAGCGTCGGCTGCCCCGCCAGCATGTTCCACCGCGTCGATCCTCCGTCCATTGACCCGCGCCGCCAGCGCCGCCGCGCCGATCTCGTCCGCGCTCTCGCCCGCCGCCGTCAGCCGCAACCCCTGCAACGCCAGCCCATGCGACTCGACCAGCGGCGCGATAGCCTCGCGCACGTCCGCCCCGCTCGCGGCATAGCCCTCGATACTGGCCAGCCCGGCCCCGCCGATCCGCCCGTCACTCACCGCCGCCGCGATCGCCTCGATCGCCACGGCTTGCGCATCCGCTACCACCTCGAACGTCAGCGACGGGATACGATTGCCATAATCCTCCAGCGCCAGATCCTCGAACACGACATAGGCCATGCCCCGATGGGCCGGGGTCACCGCCACGCCTTGCGCCGCGGCGATCAGCGGATCGACCGCCTGATCCGCCCCGCCGTCATGCACCCGGAAAGCCGACAGCGCGCTCTTGAAATCCCCCGCCGCCCCGCGCAGCAAATTGCCATCGGCCCATATCCGCCCGATCGACCCGATCGCCCGCGCCGACAAGGCGACTGCAAAACTCGCCGAATAGCTGTAGCTGGTCACGCTCGGCCGCCCCTTGCCGCCGCCGCTCTTGCTTTTCGTTTCGCGCAGATCGGTCGCCCAGATCACCGTTCCCGCCACCCGCATCGTGCCGAACAGCCGCGGCACCTGTGTCCCGTAACTCGACGTCTGCACCTGCAATTCATTCAGGCGCGGCCCTTCCCGCCCCTTGGGCTTGAAGAGCACCGCATGGTCGATCGCATTGCCGATCAGCGCGCCGACAGCCCCGCCGATCGGCCCGCCAATCACCGTGCCCACCGCGCTCAGCACCACTGTCGCCATAAAAATCTCCCCAAACGCATCCTGCTCCCGCGCAGGCGGGCGCACGTTCATATCAAGGCCCACCAACCCGTCACCGGCCAGGGCGATGGCCCCGGCATCTCGACCACCCGTCGCAACCCGGCATGGGCATGGACGAACCCGCCCGGCACACAGATCATCAGATGCAATTGCAGGGGACCGGGCCGCACCAGCGCAACATCGCCCGGCGCGCCGCCTGCTACCGGCACCAGCCCAGCCGCCCGCAGCCAGCCTTCGGCCCGCCCGGCATCGCCACTGCGCAAACCATAGGCGCAGGGCGCATTCCGCCCCAGCGCCAGCGCGACCAGCCCGACACAATCCAGACCGCTCTCGCTGCGCCCATGCAGGCGGAACGGCACGCCGACCAGCGCCCGCGCACGCGCCACCACGCTCATGCGCCGGGATAGCGGGTCAGCAGATCCATCCCCGGCAGATAGGGTTCGCCCCGGAAATTCACGCCATTGCCAAAGCGCCCGGCGCAGGTCGCCATCTGCCGGTCGCACCCCTCCGTCAGCAACGCCAATGTCCCCGCCGCCACCGCAAAGGCTGGCGGATCGGCCAGCGTCACCGCGTCCGCCCCATTGTCCGCCACGGCCTGCACCAGCCCGACATTCGCCCCGCCCAGCCAGCGCAACGTCCCGAACGCATAGTCGCCGGGCGTCAGCCCGGTCGCGGCGACCACCGCCCCGTCCACACCCGACACGCTCACCACCCGCCGCCGCGCCGCCATGTCCACCCGGCACGCCCGGTCGCCCAGGGTCGCGCGACAATCGGGCGATGTCGATGGCGCAACCGCCGCCCCCAGCACCGCCGCCGCGCCGATCAGTTCCGCGCTGAACGCCGCCCCCTTGCGCGCCACCGCGCCAATCTCGCCCCGCGCCAGCGACAGCCACAGGTCGCCCGGCGCTTCCCCCAAAGCCCCCCACTGCGTCAGCCACACTTCCAGCGCCGCGCCATCCCAGCGCCCCGCCATCAAATCCGCCTCGCTGATCGCATCGCTGGAAAGCGCCCCCGCCAGATCGCTATCCTCGCCCTCCAGCCCGATGCCGCTGCGGATCGCCGATGGCGTCATCCCCGGCGCGGCGCGATAGGTCAGCCCGCCGATCGCCAGATCGCGATCATGGCTCGTCAACCCGATCGTCACCCCGTCCCGCCGCTCGATCCGCCAGCAAAAGGCCAGCGTGACCAGCGGCTGCTCCAGCGCCTCGATCATGCCCATTCGCGTATCTCCACCAGCGGCACCGACGGCGCTTCCCCGGCGGCAAAGGTCGCGCGGTTGATGTCCAGCCGGTCCTCGGCAAAGCGCACCGGCACGTCGAAGCGAAAGCCAGCGGTCAGCAGCACGCCCGCCGCCGGCGCCTCGTCAAAGGCGATGATCCCCATTCCCGCATGGCTCCACCCGCTGGTCAGCTCCACGCCATCGGCCGCGACCCGGATCGTCCCTGCGACCGGCCGGGTGATGATCCGCGCCTGCGCATCCTCGCCCGCGCCATAATAGCGCATCAGCTGGAACGAGGCCTGCACCCCGTCCCCCACGCCCAGCCTCTGGTCGATCGGCCCCGGCGCCTGCCCCGGCGCGCCGCTGCGATCGTCATAGGGATCGCTGAACCGGAACCCCCGCGCCGCGCCCCGGCGCGCCCGGAAAAAGCCGATCAGCGTCGCTATGTCCGCCTCGGACCGCACCCCCGGTCCCGCGTCGAAGGACAGCCGCGCATCCGCCCAGTCGCTGCTGCGCCGTTCATGCCCCGACGGGCTTTCGACGATCTGCGTCGAAAAGGCGGGCGACAGGCTTGCCTCGCGCCCTATGCCCAGCGGAAAGACAATATCGTCAAAGGCTTGCATCGCACCCTCTCCATTGATCCTGAACGCGGTAAAGCCATCGCGGCACGCCTGGGGCAGCGCCCAGATGAAGGTCGCTGCCGTCCCCCGGTCCACCGACGCCTGCGCCGCCGCCGCAATCGCGCGCCACTGGCCCGCCTGTTCGGGCAACAGCACGAAGCCCGAAAAATAATGCTGCTCCTCGATCGGATAGCCCAGCCGCGCCGTCGCAAGCTCTATGCCCCGCGCCGTCAGCCCCGGCCGCTCCTCCGTCACCCAGTCATAATCTTCCAGTTGCAGCACGTCGAAGGCTGGCGCGGCCCAGCCCAGCGGCATGTTCGCCCGTTTGGCCTGCGGCGCGCGCGGGTCCAATATCGTCGGCAGATAGGCCAGCAAATGCGTCACCGCCCCCGGCGCGACCGCCTTTACGGCCGCGCATAAGGCCGCGGTGGACGCCGCCAGCACCGCCCCCGCCTGATCCAGCAAAGCGCATTGCGCCTCGTCCAGCGGCGTCCAGATGCTCGCAATCGACACCGGACTGCCGCCAAAGGCCGCCCGCGCCGCATCGTCATAAATGCATATCCGCCCGTCGCCCGGCACGACCCACCACCATGGCTCACCGACCTGAAACAGGATCGGCAGACCGACTTCCAACCCAATGGAAACAAAGGCGCTTGCGACGGCCTGCACATATCCCATCGCTCCGCCATGCGCGGGCGACAGCAAAGTCGATGGCGGCACCCAGCCGGTCAGCGCCGGGTCGCCATTCTCCGCCCGCTGCTTCCAGTCGTTCCAGCAATGCGCGTCGAACAGTTCATAGGATAGCGACCAGATGACATCGAAGCCCAGCGCCTTCGCCCGGCGCGCAAAATCCCGGTGCCATGCCGCGCAGGGCGCGTTCAGCGCCCCGCCGGTCAGACTGACGTACAGCCCCTCCGCGCTGGAAGGATCGGGCCGTTCGAGCCGGAAATAATGGCTCATGCCCACATAATGGTTGATCGCCCCGCGATAGCCCAGCGCATGGATCGCCGCGACCACCCGTTCGGGCGTCTGGTTGAAACAGTCGTCATAGCCGGTCGCCATCGCCAGCCCATGGTCCGGCACCATGATGTCACCTGTCGCCAGCACGGAACCCGCCCCATCGCACGCCATGTCGGACAGTTCGGCCCAGCCCTCGACCCCGCTGGCAAAGGGCGTGTCCCCCGCATCATAATCGGGCGGCACCAGCGATAGGAACATCCGGTCCACATCCCCCGCCCACACCGGATCGGCCTCCTCCGGCAACAGGAAGCCGCCCTCCAGCGCCGCGAAATCCAGCGTGATAACCGCGTCTTCCGGCCCACCGTTCGCATAATTCCACAGCCGCACATACCAGGCGCGCGGATTGCCCGCCGCATCCCGCCCCTCGATCGTCAGCGTCGGCCCATGCGTCTCGTCCAGCGTGCGCAGGCCGCCGCTCCGCCACCGGAACCGCAGCACGCATGCCCTGAAATCCCGCGCCGTCTCATAGGCCAGCAGGGGATGGCTCCACCCGTCCACCGCCTCCCAGATCAGCCCCGCCAGATCGCCCGACCCGTAAAAGGTCGCATCCACCCGCAAGGCATCCGCCCCGGTCGTGACCACGCTCGCCATCATCGGGCGCGGAAAATTGACGGTCCAGTGGCTCGGCGCAAAGCGCTTCATCCAGCGCGTCTCCTGCCCCCGCCGCGCATCCGCCAGCCAATAGTCCAGCTTCCCCATCAGCCCAGCGCCCCCTTCACCGCCCGCGCCACCTGCCGCGCGCTTCGCGCCAGCAGCCGCGCCTCGCTCTCCTGCCCGCGACCATTCACCGCAATGCTCACCCGCACATCGCGCGCGCCGCCGCCATGCGCCACCACTTGCCCGCTGCTCGTCGGCACGAACATTTCCGGCCCGCGCTCGCCGACCATATAGGCCCGCCCCGGCGCCACCGGCCCGCCGGTCGCCCGTCCCGGCAGCCCCAATGCCGACGTCAGCAGCGACGCACCCAGATTGACAAGCCCGCCAGCGCCGCCACCACTGCCGCCCATCGCCCCGCGCAACGCGCTGCCCGCAATCTCGTCCAGCACGGACAGGGCGATCCGCCGCAAATCCTCAAAACCGAACTTGCCCGTCCGCACCGCGCGCAACAGCCCTTGCTCGATCCTTCGCCCGGCCCGCTCCGCCCCGTCGCCCAGCGGCCCCTCAATCCCCGCCCGCATCGCCTCCACGTCCCGGCTCAACCCCTGCGTATCGGCCCGAACCCGCACCACCAGCGTCTCGATTTCCTCGTCCATCCGGGTCACTCCCTTTCAATTTCCGTTCGCCCTGAGCGAAGTCGAAGGGCCAGCCTGAGCAGAGCGAAGGCACTTCGCCTGCGGCTCAGTGGTCGGCTTCGACTTCGCTCTCCTGAGCTTGTCGAAGGGCCGAACGGCAAATGGGTCAATCCGGCATCGCCCCCGCCACCTGAACCCAGTGCTCCCGCGCAGGCGGGAGCCCTGTCCCGCCCTCTCGCCAGTGCTCCCGCGCAGGCGAGAGCACGCCGCGCTGCTAGTCCGGCATCGCCCCCATCAACCGCTTCAGCTCACGCCCATCCACCCCCGCATCGACCGCCTCGTCCCCGCGCGCGGCCGCCAGCACCGCCGCCAGTTCAGCGGGCGTCGCGCGCCAGAATTCATCGGGCCGCCAGCCCAGCAGCCACCCGGCCACCCCGGCCAGCCGCGCCGCCCCTTGCGCAAAGCGCGTCATTTGCCCGCCAATATCTGCTGCAAAATGGCCTTGAGCACCGGCGTCACCTTGGCGAGTCCCACCGCCAGGATCGCCTCGCCCAGCGTATCGCGATCCATCCGGTCGCGATCGACCAGGCAATGCCAGAACAACGCCACCAGATCGCCCAGCGACAGCTTGCCATCCGCCGCCCGCTCCACCAGCGCGAACAGCGGCCCCAGTTCCGCCTCCGCCGCCACCAGCGCCGCAAAACTCGGCCGCAACGCCAGCATGTCGCCGCCAATCGCCAGCGCCGCCTCGCCCCGTTCCGGATTTGGGCGCTCCGCCTTAGCCCTGCTCATTCCGACACCACCGCGCCGGAGCTTTCCAGGCTCAGCGCATAATTGCGCTCGCCATTATAGTCCCCGGCATAGTCGAGCCGCGTCACCAGAAAGCGCCCGCGCATCCGCTCGCCGCTTTCGAAACTCAGTTCGTAATCCTCGATCGTGCCGGACAGCGCATGGTTGCGGATTGCCACCTCCGCCGCCGATCCGGTGAACAGCCCCGCCGCCGACACGCTGACCGATCGCACCCCCGCGCCCGACAGCAATTCGCGCCATCCGCCCGAATCCTTGGACGTAATGTTCACCGCCTCGCCATTCACGGACAATTGCGTAGTGCGCATCCCCGCGACCGTGGCATATGTTGCCGGAATGTTGCCATCACCAACCTTCAACAGAAACGCACTTCCCTTTTCGACGCCCATGGCGCATCCTTTCTTCCGATAAAGCGTGCAAAACGCTGGTTAAGGAGAGTCTCAATGATCTTCATCGCACCGCTTATGTTGCTGGTCACAACCGCAGCCGCCGCCCCCGCCGATCCTGTCGGCATGGGTCGCAAGGCCTATTCGCAATGCCTGTCGGCCCAGATTCAGCCCGGCCTGGAAAAGAAGCTGACGCTGGGCGATTTTCAGGCCGACATGAAAAAGACCTGCGCCGCCAAGGAAACCGCCTTCCGCACCGCGATCGTCGCGGCGGACAAGGCTGACGGCATGTCCGAAAAAGCAGCACAGGCCGACGCCGACGACCAGATTTCGGAATATGTCGACAAGATCACCAGCGAATATGAGGATTACAACGCGCCGGGCTGACGCGCAGTCGGCCAGGATTGCACGCCGCCCCAATCCAGGTGTCAGCGCGTAGCGATGACGGAGGGGTATCCCGCTATCGTCAGGGCGACACCCCTCCGTCTGGCCTTCGGCCAGCCACCTCCCCTTGCAGGGGAGGATTTTCAGAACAGATCAACCTCAACCCCCTCTCTCCCCACCGGGGAGAGATACGAAGGCTTGGCAGCTTGCTGCCTAGCCGCAGTTGAGAGGGGGCACGGCGTTCGCGGCATCGCGCGCGCTACCCCTCCCACACCGCCCGCAACCGATAATCCACGACCGCCGACCAGCCCCCGCCCTGCCGCGCAACCCGCGCCACCCGTGACCGCACCAGCCGCGCCGTGATCACCCGCCACCCATCGCGCACCGCCACGCCCGCCAGCACCGGGTCGATCCGCGCGATCATCCCCGCCAGCCGCGCCGGCGTCTCGCCACCGTCATGCAGGCCGATGGTCAGCCGCAACTCGCGCCCCGCCACATCCTTGCCGCCCCAGTCCGCGCCGATGCACTCGCCCACCACGCCATAGGGCTGGCTGGCCCGCACCGGATCACCGTCGAACAGGCCGTTCAGCCCGTCCATCAACAGCGTGTCCGCCCGCAACGCATCGATCACCGCCGCGCGCACCGCCACTTCAGCGCTCATAGTCCGCCCCTCCCCGCTTCCCGCAGCGCCAGATCCCGCCACCAGCGCGCCACCAGGCCGCGCCCGGACGCCCGCACCAGTTCGCCCTCGATGCTGACGTCCAGCCCCGCCTCATCCAGCGCCACCGCGACCGCCGCCCGTCGCCGCGCCGCCCGCTGCGCCACCATCCGCGCCAGCGCCGCCCTCATCGCAACCGCATCCGCCGCCATGGCCGCCACAGCGCGCTCACCACGGCGGGGGGCGCGGCCCCTTCCGTCCCGCGCGCGGAAAAATGCTCCGCCGCCAGCCGCACGATCCCCTGCCGCAATGCTTCGGGCAGGCCGTTCATCTCGCTCGCCATGCCCGCCGAATAGCGCACCAGCAATCGCCGCCCGTCGCCCGCGCGCGTCGATCGCACCCACCCCTCGCCGGTCGCATCGATGTCGATCGCATAGCCATCGACCGGCAGGGCGACCGCCATGCCGTCCGCCTCCACCGCCTCGACGCTCTCGATTCCCACCACGGGCCGCGCCGTCAGCCGCTGCCAGCTCCCGTCCCCCGCCACCATCTCCTGCGCGCCCCGCACGATCAGCCACTGCCCGACAAACTGCTCGCACAGGGCCGACGCGCTGCGCAGCAACCCGGCCAGCACCCCGTCCTCGCCACTCGTCTCGATCCGCAAATAGGCCTTCAGCTCGGCCAGCGACGCCGCCAGCGTCCCGCTCTCATCCTGCGCCAGCATCAGCATTCCTCCACCCGAAATGTCACCGACCGCGCGTCCACCTGCCCGTCGGACAAAGTGATCCGGTTCGTCAGTCGATAGAGCCGCCCGATCAGCCCGCCGCTCACCCGCGCGCTGGTCCGCAAGCCTTCGAACGCGGAAGCTTCCACGCTCAATCCGCCCGCTTCGACCGGCGCCACGCTCCACAGGCTGGCGACGATGCTCTGCCCCGCCAGATGGGCGGACCAGTCGATCCCATGATCGATGCTGCTGTCGGCATCCTTCAGATACAGGCTCATCGCCGCTTGCTCCCCCCAAACAAAAAAGGGGGAAGGCCAAACGCCTCCCCCCTAAAAACCTTCTCCCCTTGGGGGAGAAGGATACGCAGCCTTACCCGCGCAGCGGGTTAGGCGAAGTTGGAAGAGGGGGAACCACCCCCTCGCCCGTCACGAAGCCGCAAACTTCATCAATTTGATCGCTTCCGAATTCGCCACGGCCCCGCCGATCCGCTTGACCGCGTAGAAATGCACGAACGGCTTGTTGCTGAACGGATCGCGCAGGATGCTGGTGTCGCTGCGCTCGGCAATCACATAGCCCGCCTGGAAATTGCCGAACGCGATCGACAGGCTGCCCGCGCTGATGTCCGGCATATCCTCGGCCTCGACCACCGGATAGCCCAGCAGCGTCGCGGGCTGGCCAGCGCTCATCGACGGCTGCCACAAAAATGCGCCATCGCTGGTTTTCATCTTGCGAATGGCGCTCAGCGTCGCGCTGTTCATGACGAAGCTCGCCCCCTGCCGGTAGGGCGCGCGCAGGCTCTGCACCAGGTCGATCAACCTGTCCTGCGGGTTGGACGCGGCAAAAGCCCCCGCCGCGCCCGACGCGACATATTGCAGCGATCCGAACGCCCGCACGCTGTCCGCCTCATTGGTCGTCGTATAGGTCAGGAAGCCCTTGGGCTTGTTCGTGCCATTGCCGGTGATGAAGGCCGCGCCCTCCGCCACGGCAAATTCACGGGCAATCTCGCCCGCCAGCCAGCCTTCGACATCGAACTGCGCATCGTCCAGCATCGCCTGGCTCGCCGCCGGATTGGCGAACAACTCGCCCGATGGCGGCGCGATCTCATTGAAGCTTGGCGTCCCCGTCTCGCCCCGCGCCCCCGTCTCACTGGCCCAACCCGACACGATCCCGCCCGCACTCACCAGCTTGCGATAGCCCGCCGTCCCGGTCCGCACGACATTGGCAATGGCGCGAACGGGCGAAATGCTTTTGAGCGTCGCATCGATCAGCTGATCAATCTCGCGCGGCACCGCATAACCACCCGTCGCACCGCTAGCCCCGGAAAAGCTCTTCAGCTCCACCCCCGCTTCCTGCCCCTGCCGCAGGTAACGATCGACAAAAGCCGCGCGCGCCGGATCACCAAAATTTCCTGGCGCCCCGCCCTTCACACCATCCAATGCAGGCCGCTGCATCGCCACCCGCATCGCGCTCAAATCCGCCTCCAAAGCCGCAATCCGCTCCCCCTGAAGCACCACATCAAAGCTCCCCTCCAGAGCATCCGTCACGCCGTCCGTCATGTCATTCTCCCGCTAGAAAACACAAAAAAGGGCGGCCCCGGATGGGACCGCCCCTAAAAAACAAACCTTCTCCCCACGGGGGAGAAGGATACGAAGCCTTGCCAGCTTGCTGGCTAGGCGCAGTTGGATGAGGGGGCGCGCGTTGGCGTAAACCCCTCCACCTTATGCACCCGCGCCCGATCCTGCATCGGATGCGTCACCAGACTCACCTCCACCAGCTCCAACGCCAGCAATTCGCGCGGTCCCGCCCCGCGCGCCTCCCGCACGCGATACCCGAACGACAGCCCATCCAGCGCCCCGGCCTTCAGCCCTGCCGCCGCCTCTCGCCCGGCCGCCGTCCGCGCCGACACCCGGCCGATCACCCGCAACCCGCGCGCATCCTCCTCCAGCCGCTCGATCGCGCCGATCACCTGACCCGGCCCATGCTGCCACAGCAACGGCACCCCCGTCGCCCGCACGCCACCGAACGCCCCCGCCCGCACCACATCCCCGCCCCGGTCCACCCGGTCGAAAATCGCCGCATAACCGGCAAAGCGCACGTCTTGAACCATATAATCTCCGTTCGCCCCGAGCCTGTCGAAGCCTGTCCTGAGCGCCTGCCGCAGGCGGGCAGTCGAAGGGGGCTTGCCTGCGCTTGTCGAAGGCTTCTGACCTCGCTCCACTCGGCCAAGGGCTTCGACTTCGCTCAGCCCGAACGGAACAGGCGCCCCATCGCCGCTCACGTTCTGACCAACCCGACCAGCCCGGTCTTGACCGCAATCCCCAGCAGCACCAGCGCCAGCGCGATCCGCACCAGCCAGCCGATCACCGCCCGCGCGCCGCCTTCTTCGCGTCGCGCCAGGCGCGCAGCAGTTCGCGCAGCTCGCGCACATCGCCCTCCGCCCGCCGGTCGGCCAGCCCCAGCCGCTCCAGCGCCCGCCCCGCGCCCAGCTCGCTCGCTTCCTCCACCAGCGCCCGGATCATCACCATGTCCATCGCCCCCGGCCCACCTTCCGCCTGCGCCACCAACCGCGCCAGCATCTCGCCATCCTGTTTCATCACGCCCTCCAAGCCCCTCGCCCCCTTGGCGCAGTTGGGAGCGGGGGAACCCCAGCCCCCTCACAACCCCAACAGCCCCTTCTTCTCCTCCGCCGACAGGAAATCCGCCCCCGCCACCCGCTCCCACAGCGCCGCCCGCTCGTCGCTCAGCGCCGCGATGCCATCCAGGTCCGGCTCGATCCGCAGCCCCGGCCACCAGCCGCTCAGCCCCTGCCCCAGCCCCGCGCCGATCTTGTTCACCAGCGGCAATATCGTCTGCCGCCACAGCGCCTTGTTCGCCTCGCGATAATTGGCGTAGCTATTGTCGCCGGGCAGCCCCATCAGCATCGGCGGCACGCCAAAGGCCAGCGCAATCTCCCGCGCCGCCGCCGCCTTCAGCCCCACAAAGTCCATCTCCGCCGGGGTCAGGCTCAGCGCCTTCCAGCTCAGCCCACCCTCCAGCAGCATGGGCCGCCCGGCATTGGCCGCGCCCGCAAAGGCGATCTCCATCTCGCGCTTGACCCGCTCATACTGGTCGGGCGCCATGACCGATCCGTCCCCCGGATCATAAACCATCGCCCCGCTGGGCCGCGCCGCATTGTCCAGCAGCGCCTTGTTCCACACCGTCGCGCTATTGTGGATCGCCACCGCCCCCGCCGCCGCGCCGACACAGCCCAATCCATAATGATCGTCCAGCGGATGCAGGCTTTTGAGATGCAGCACCGTGGTCCGCCCCGCGCCATCTTCGGGCGACAGGCGCGTCACGCTCTCCCCGACCCGATAGAGATAGGCCGCGGGCCACCCCCGCGCATCGGCTTCCACCGACACCCGCTCAGGGCGCAGCGCGAACAATTCGGCGGGCATCCCGTCCGCCCCGCCGATCACCTGCACATAGGCATTGCCATGCAGCAACAGGTGGCAGGCCAGCGCTTCCACCAGCCCCTGCCCCGCCGAAGCCCGCGCCACCAGCGCCAGCACCCGCGCCCCATCCTCCACGCCAGAGGCTTTCAGCGCAGTCGCCCCCGCCCCTTCCGACACCAGCCGCATCGCCCGCTGCGCCACCGGATTGCCGATCACGCCGCCACGCACCTGCGCCTCATAGCTGGCGGGCCACTCGCCCAGCGCCACCGCACCCGTCCCCCAGGCGCGCGCCAGCACCGGCCGCGCATCCGCCTGCGCGGCCTTCATCCCAAAGAATTTCATGCTTTCCTCCCGCACAACAAAAAACCCTCACCCCGACGGGGAGAGGGCCAAAGCGATTGCCAATCAGATAGAATTCCGATGATTCGGAAATCGCCCTAAACCTAAAGCGAAGGCTGGCAGCAAAGCCGCCTGCCGAAGCTGCGAGAGGGAGACCGCCCCACCCTCAAGTCAAACCATTAAGGCTTTCGTTTGCTCCCCCAACCTCCGTTCGTTTCGAGCGAAGTCGAGAAACCGCACGCCGCCGTTTCTCAACCTAACCAGACCCGAACGGGTCAAGGTCGAGCTACCCTCGCTAGATCAAGGATTACGCCGCAACACCCGGTCGCAGGTCGAGTTCGTCCCCTCGCTCTTGCCGATCACCCGGCCCGCCAGCGCCCCGGCGCCCGCGCCCAGCAGCGTCTCGCCCAGGCCACCACCGGCGACCAGCCCGACGCCAGCACCGCCAGCCGCGCCGATCACGGTGCCCTTGTCGCGCCCTTTCTTCCCCTGGATCAGGCAATAGCGCACATCGTCGCGATCGCGCGGTGCCGCCCTCGCCACCCGCGCCCGCTCCTTCGCGCTCAGCGTCACCGCCATCACCGGGGTAGCCACCAGCGTCGCCCCGACCAGCGCGCCGAGCATCGTCACCATCTTCATCGCCAAATCTCCACTTCAAATCCGATGCTCCCGAAACGACCGACGGCACCACGGGGTTCCCCTCACAACCCCCGCACCCGCGCCTCGCCCCGCCGCCCCAGCATCAGTTCGGTCAGCGCCCATACCAGCGCGTCGGCGCGATCGGGCGATCGTCCCGGCCCCACATAGCCGCCCCCGGCCAGCAAGCCGCACATCTCATCCTCCAGCCGCGCGAACGCCCCGCGATGCGCCACCCGCCCGGCTTCGTACAGGGCCGCCACGGGTTCGGCCCGCGCCACTTTGCCGCGCGAGGCATGGACCAGCTTCACCGGCAGCATGGCGTCCGCCGCGCGCAGCACGCTTTCCACCATCGCCCCGCCATTATTCGCTTCGGCCACCACCTTGTCAGCGCCATGCACCAGCGCAGCCGCAGCCACCGCGCGCGCCCATTGTTCGGGTGAGCAGCCCTCGACGCTCGCATCGGCAATCACATAGGCGCGCCCGTCACCGCCCACGCCCGCCACCACGATCCCGCACGCATCGCCATGGGCGGACGCAGGCGGATCGACCGCCACCACCACCCGATGCAGCGCCGCCCCGTCGCCTGCGCCCGGCACATGCGCCACCCGGCATCGTTCGATCAGGTCGCGCGACCAGAGCGCACCCTCCACCTCCTCGATCAGCTCGCCGTCCAGTTCCTGCCGCCCCAGCCGCGTGCCGCCATAGCTGCGCTCCATCGCCTCGACGAAGCCCTCGGCCAGGTTCGCGCGATTGTCCGCCGTCCGGCCCCGCGTGACGATGACATCCCCGTCCGCCACCAGCCGCCGCACCAGCGCCACCGGGCGCGGCGTCGTCGTCGCCATGACGCGCGGGCTTTTCCCCAGCCGCATCGCCATCATCAGATTATCCCAGGCGCCCAGCGCTAAGGGCCATTTGGCGATCTCGTCGGCCCAGCCATGGCTGAACTGCGGCCCGCGCAGACTTTCCGGCTCCGCCGCGCCGAACAGGGTCGCCACCGCGCCATTGGGCCATGTCAGCTTGCGCAGCGCCGGGGCAAAGACCGGACGGCACCACCAGGGCGCGATCGCCAGCAACCCGGAAGCCCCTTCCACCATCACCCGCCGCGCCTCGCCCAGCGTCGCACCGACCAGCGCGATCCGCGCGCCGGGTTGGGCCTCCGCAATGCCCCGCACCCATTCGGCCCCGGCCCGCGTCTTGCCAAAACCGCGCCCGGCCATCATCAGCCAGATACGCCAATCGCCCCCCGGCGCCTTCTGCCCTGGCCGCGCCAGCCAGTCCCATTCGCGGCTCATACGTTCGCGGCCAGCCTCCTTCAGCCGCCGCAACATCCTCGCCTGCGTCTGCTCTTGCTGGTCCAGCCATTCGTCATGCGAAGTCTCCATCGCCCTCCCCTTGCCGGGGCGGCGACAGGCGCGCCCCTATTTGCGCGGCGCCATCCCGCCGAACGTCACGATGCTCTCGCCGGGGCGTGCCCGGAAGAAACTCCATATCGGATCATATTTAACCGATTTGATCGCCCGGAGGCATTTTCGAACAGACGAAAATGCGTCAGAATCCTTCACTTCACCAGCAGAACAGCAATGAAGAGGTACAACTGATGGTTGACCGGATAGGAGAGATTGAACGCCACATGATCCTGCTTGGGATCAGCAAAAAGGCCATAGCAGACCTTTCAACCATGATTCGTGCGCACGCGACTGTCGCACCGGACGCTGACCCTGCCATCCACCCGCAGGTCTTGACTGCCGAAATAGGGCAAATTGCCCGCACTTTTCATAAATCCTCGCTGCGTCGTGGGGAAGCGTTGCATTATCCCATATCGGACCCTGGCTGGAACATGCTGCTCGCTCTTGTCACGGATGCGACGGAATATCGCACGTCATGCGTCACATCCTTATGTTACGCCAGCGGCTCACCGATGACGACGGCACTGCGTCACCTCAGCAGGCTTGAACGGGACGGCAAAATTCAGCGGCGCGAAGACCGGCACGATTCTCGCAAATGCGTCATAGAAGCTACGCCGGAGACGCTGGAAATCATGAGAGACCTCATCGTCAGCTTCTGCGTCGAACCGCCCCTTCATTAAGCCGCTCGCCGACCAAACACGCACACACATGGACTTTTCTTACAGGGGCGGCGACAGGCGCGCCCCTATTTGCGCGGCGCCATCCCGCCGAACGTCACGATGCTCTCGCTTCCATCCTTGGCCACGGCTGCCACGCCGATGAAATGATCGTCCACCACCACATCTTTCAGCAGCAATTCGGTCGCCCCGGTCACCAGCCGGCTATCCGTCCAGTCCTGCGCATCCGCCCGCCGCCAATAGACGCGATAGGACGCCGCCCCCGGCACCGCGTCCCAGAACACCCGCGTATCCATCGACAGCGCGCCATCCAGCGACACGCTCGCCGGTGCCGCAGGCGCGCTTGCCAGAACACGCAACGCCGCGACATTCAGCGCCGTCACCTTCGCCAGATAGGGAAAATCCATGCCGACAACCGTGTCGCCATAGTCGCGCCCGCCCTCGACCCGCAGGTCCTGATGCTGCCGGTCGTAATTCTCGATCCCCACCGAAAAACGCACCGCCGGATAGCCCGCCTCCAGCAACGGGGTATGATCGCCACCGCGCCCGAAACGGTCGGGCCGCCGCACCGCAAACACGTCCAGCCCGATCTGCGGATTGGCCTCCGCAATCCCGTCGATCGCCTTGGCCAGCGCCCGCGACGGCCCGTCATCCTCGCCGCCGATGCCGCGCCGGGTCAGCCCCGCCTTGCCATCCTCGGACGATCGTATCCCTTCGGAAAATACCCGCACCCGGTCCGCCACGATCTGGCCGTTCAGCCCGGTCGTGTTGCCGACAATATCGTTGTTCAGCATCGCCCGCACCTGCCAGCCGCGCGCCTTGGCCGTGTTCGCCAGCAATTTGCCGCCCAGTAACCCCTGCTCCTCGCCGGACAGCAGCGCGTACACGATCGTCCCGTCGAATTTTTCGCCTGCCAGCACCCGTGCCGCCTCGATCACCAGCGCGCTGCCCGATCCATTGTCGTTCGCGCCCGGCGCATCGCTGGTGAAGTCCATCACGTCGCTGACCCGGCTGTCGATATGCCCCGCGACGATCACCACCTGATTGGGATCGCCCGTCCCGGTCTGGATCGCCAGCACATCGACAATATCCGCGCCATCGGGCACGCGCGGCGCAGTGAAGCGCTCCGACACGCTCTCAACCTTCAGGCAACCGCCGCACCCCCTGGAAATCCGCGCAAACTCCGCCGCCGCCCAGGCCCGCGCCGCCCCAATCCCGCGCTTGGGATCGGTCGCCGAAGACAGCGTATGCCGCGTCCCGAAACTCACCAGCTTCTCCACCGTCGCCTTCAACCGCGCCGGATCAGGCGCCTTCCCCTCCGCCAGCGCGGGCGAAGCCAGAAGCGAAGTCGAAAGCGCCGAAGCAGCAGCGAGCAGGATCAATTTTCTCATGACCCACAGGTCTATCGCCAATCGGACAAGTGTAAAGAGACGAAGCCGGTTCGCCCTCACGCATCACGTCCCCGTCGCCGCCCTCATCCGTTCGACCTCTTCCACCATACGCCGCACCCGTCGTACCACCGCCGGGCTGTCGGGCCGCTCCTTCTGCGCCGCCGCGCTCGTGCGATAGGCCAGCACCCGGTCGCGATGCCGGGTCAGCAGTTGCAGCGCCAGTTTCAGGTCATACCCGCGCTTGATCTTGCGGCTCTTCACGCTCCCCTCGCCGTCCAGCAGGATTTCCTCGCTCTCGCTGCCGAACAGGGCTTCGCGCATCAGCATCGCCTCGATCTCGGCATAGCCAATATCCATCGCCCGCTCCCAGTCGGCGGCAAAGCGCCGGTTGCGCTGCCTGCGGTCATAGGCGCTGGTCCGGCACACGCCCGCCACCCGCGCCGCCTCGCTGGTGTTGCAGGTCATCGCCAATGTCTGCAGGAACAGCCGCTCCTGCTCCCTGGTCCATCCATCCTTGCGCGGACGGCGCATTTGCGCGCGCTCTGCGCCCGCCATCTTGCGGCGCGCCGGTTCCAGCACCTGCGCCTCCATCCCGTCCGCCATGCTCGTCCCTTCCCCGCCTGCGCCCTGGCCAACGCAAAAGGGGCCGACCCGTCCGGATCAGCCCCTTTTTGCGTCGCCCCGTTGGCGACTCACATTTTTCCACTATGGCCATCTCTGCCAGAACAGCGTGACGCTGTCAAGAAGAATGTTCCATATGGGTTAGTTTTTGGCGATCATCCCTTCCACTATCGGCGCCTCCAGCACCAGCGCCTCCGCCACGCTGGGCCACGCCTTCACCGCCTCGATCCACGCCGCGACCTTCGGCCAACGCCCCGTCGCCAGCTGGTCCGAACAATAGCCTATATTGATGATCGGACAGGCCGCCGCCAGATCGGCCAGGGTGAAACGATCCTCGACCAGCCAGCCGCTATCGGGCAAAACCCCTTCCAGATAGTCGTAGATGCGCGGCATTTCCTCCGCCTCGGCCTTGTCCGCCGCCGCCAGATCCTGCGGCACCTTCATCGCCTTCGCCACGACCCGGTTGAAAAATATCTTCTGCCCCGCCGGCTGGACGATCGTGTCGCCAAATTCCTCGAACCATATCGTGCGCGCCCGCGCCTTCGGTTCTGCCGGGATCATCTCCTCGCCGGGGCGCAGGGCATCCATATAGGTTATGATCGCGCTCGAATCGCATAGCAGGAAATCGCCATCTTCCAGTGCCGGAATCTTGCCGAACGGCGACCCCTTCAGATAGCCTTCCGCCCCGCGCCCGAAACCGGCCGCCTCTACCTCTGCCGCAATCCCCTTCTCCGCTGCAAAGACGATAACCTTGCGCACAAAAGGCGAAGGCCGCGCACCATGGATGATCATGCAATCTCTCCTTGTCCTGTTCCGGATCGCAAAATGCCGAAACAGTATCAGAATGCAACTATTTAATGCAGGCGCTCACTCGCCGCCCGCGCCAGCGCCACCCCCGGCACGCGCCACCGACCGCGTATAATCTATCCGTATCCGCACCCAACTGCCGACCAGCACCTTGCCATTCTCGCGCGGCGGCAGCACCAGAAACTGCCACGCCGCCAGCCGCACCGCGCGGGCAAAGCCTGAACCCAGCGGCGATTCGCCCAGCGTCTGGCAATTATCGACATGATAATGATCGACCGTCTTGCACGCGACCATACCCCACCCATTGGGCGGCGCATTGGCGGGCAGGAACGGGGAAAGCTCCGCATCGGTGGGCCGCCGATACCATTCGGCGTTGAACAATTGCACGCCGCCCGGCCCCTCGCCCGGTCCCGCAACCGCGGCGCTGTTGCCCTGCCCCGCCGCGCTCGCCCCTTTCGCCGCCTTGGGCATGCGGCCAATATCGGCTGACGCCATCTGCTCCCGATCCAGCGTCAGGAAGGGGAAGGGCGATGGCGGATCTTCGGCGGGCTTGGCGACCGGCACGGGGGGCCGCACCACCGCCTCGGCCTGTTTGGGCGCTGCCGCATCCTCCTTCTCGCGCCGCTCCGCCTTGGGCGCGCGCTTCTGCTCCGTCTCCGCCTTCTGCCCGGTCTCGACGTCGAACGTCACCGGCATCCGGTCGTCCACCCTTTTGGGTTCGGGCTTGGGGGCCAGCGTGAACAGCGCAAGCAGCAGGATAGCGTTCAGCACCAGCGCAAACGCCATGCCGCCCGCGCGTTGCCGCACTCTGGCCCAGGATATGGTTGAAACTGTCAAACGCGCCGACCGAACAGGACTAATGATGGCTCATGCCCAGACGTCGCCGTCCCGTCAACGCCGTCGCGTCAGACTGAGCGAATATGCCTTCGCACCTTAGGGCCGGTGCAGCCTCAAAAATGCTCCCTCTCGTGCATGATCAAACCGACACGCCCTCAACACACATCCGCTTCCTGGACCACGGGCCTGCTCTCCCGCGTCGCGCGCATCCGGCTGGCCTTGTCGTCGACATCGCTGGTCAGCACGACATGATCATCATGCACCTCCAGCAGTACGCCCGCGAAGGGAAAGCCCTCCAGGCTCCCGGTCACGCGATAGCTCACGCTATCGCCGACCTTGAATGTCGCCGGATCGGTATTGAATTCAAACGGGCAACCGCCCTCACCCATGCCTTGCATCTGTCTCTCCTCTGGCGGCCAATCCTATCGCCAAGCACGTCAGCCGATCAAGCGCCGCGATCCCCGCGCCTTCACCTGTCGCCCGGCTAGCAAAAGGCGCTGGCGACCGGCCATCATCTCGGCTAGGGGTCGGCCCCGATGCTGACCAGGCTTTACCAATGGATGCTGGCGAAAGCCGCCCACCGCCACGCCGAACGCTGGCTGTTCGCCTTCAGCTTCATGGAATCCAGCTTCTTTCCCATCCCGCCGCATCCGCTGCTCGGCCTCATGTGCCTCGCCCGCCCGGAACGCGCGCTGCGATTCGGCTTCATCTGCACCCTGGCATCCGTGCTGGGCGGACTGATGGGCTATGCGATCGGCTATTTCCTCTATGAAACGGTCGGCCAGCAATTGCTCGCCGCGCTCGGCCTTGCGGCCAAATTCCCGGTAGCGGCCTGCTATCTGCGTGAATTCGGGGCGGAAATCATCCTGATCAAGGGCGCGACGCCGATCCCGTTCAAACTGATCACGATCACGGCGGGCTTCATCGGCCTGCCGCTCTTCACCTTCATCTGGGCCAGCCTGCTCAGCCGCGCTTTTCAATTCATGCTGGTCGGCTTCCTGTTCTGGAAATTCGGCCGCCCGATCAAGGCGTTCATCGAAAAATATCTGGCCCTCCTGTCGGGCCTGTTCCTTGTCCTCATCGTCGGCGGCTTCATCGCCGCGTCCATGCTGACCGGCGGCCCCGGCAAGAGCGACAGTTGCAGCGCCGCAACGATGGAATCGATCCGCTGACGTGCTGAAGCAAGCCTTCGCTCGCCATCCCAAAGTCGCGGCGCTGCTGGCGGGGTTCGCCTCCGCCACCGGCTTTGCTCCCCTCAATCTCTGGCCGGTAACGCTCGCCTGCCTGGTCGCGCTGATCCTCCTGATCCAGCACGCCCCGGACCGCCGCGCCGCCTTCACCCGCGGCTGGCTCTTCGGGCTTGGCCATTTCACCCTCGGCCTCAACTGGATCGCCCACGCCTTCACCTTTCAGGACATGATGCCGCACTGGTTCGGCTATGGCGCGGTGCTGCTGCTGTCGCTCTATCTGGCGGTCTATCCCGGCCTCGCGACGCTGGGGACATGGTGGCTTTCTCATTCCTCCCCTGCAAGGGGAGGGGGACCACGAAGTGGTGGAGGGGTGTCACCCTATCGTGAGGGCGACACCCCTCCGTCATCGCGACGCGATGCCACCTCCCCTGCAAGGGGAGGATGGATGGCACTGCCCCCCTCCTCCTCTTCGCCGCCTTCTGGCTGGGCACGGAATATCTGCGCGCCTGGGCTTTCACCGGCTTCGCCTGGAACCCGCTCGGCGTCACCCTGCTCCCCACCGGCATCGCCATCGCCGCCACCCTGATCGGCACCTATGGGCTGAGCGCCCTCACCATCCTCGCGGCGGGCGCGCTGCTTCTTGCGTTCCAGCGCCACTACCGCCCGGCCGCCGCGATCGCTGCCCCGCTTCTCCTCCTTGCACTCTGGGGCCATCTCGCCCCCGCCCCGGTCACGCCCCCCGGCGCGCCGCGCGTCCGCGTCGTCCAGCCCAATATCGGCCAGGACCAGAAATATTCGGTCGAAAACGAAGTCGCCAATTTCCGCAAGCTTGCCGCCCTCTCCGGCCAGCCTCGGCCCGCCCCGCGCCTCATCTTCTGGCCCGAAGCCGCCATCCCCGCCTATCTCGACATGGAACCGGGCTGGCGCGCCCGCCTCGCCAGCCTGCTTGGCCCCGGCGACCTGCTGATGACCGGCGCGGACAAGGTCTATTTCGAGCCGGTCGAGGAAAATGGCGTGATCACGCAAAAGCTGGCGGGCGCAAACAACAGTGTCTGGATCGTCACCCCCGACGCCCGCCTGCTTGGCCGCTACAGCAAGGCGCATCTCGTCCCCTATGGCGAATATCTGCCGATGCGGAACATCCTCGAACCGATCGGCCTCTCGCGCCTCGTACCGGGCGATGCCGATTTCTGGCCCGGTCCCGGTCCGCAAAGCCTCCCGCTGCCCGCGACGCTTGGTCGTCCCGACCTCAAAATGGGGGTGCAGATCTGCTATGAGATCATCTTTTCGGGTCAGGTGATCGACCGCGCCAACCGCCCCGATTTTCTCTTCAACCCCTCCAACGACGCCTGGTTCGGCAGCTGGGGTCCGGTCCAGCATCTGGCGCAAGCCCGCCTCCGCGCGCTGGAGGAGGGCATCCCGATCATCCGCTCCACCCCCACCGGCGTCTCCGCGATCATCGACGCGCGCGGCCATGTCGTCCATGCGCTGGGCCTCAACCGCGCCGGTTTCCTCGATTCCGGCCTGCCCCCGCCGCTTGCCCCTACCCTCTTCGCACGGGTCGGCAACTGGGCGCCCTTCGCCCTCATGCTGCTGCTCGCCGGACTGGCCATTGCCATGCGGCGCAGCAAAAGCTAATAGCCACATAAACTATTCTTTATATCGTTTTCCGGTTCAGCCGTTTACGGGAGTCCCATGCGTAACCAATTCCTCTTCACCTCGGAATCCGTGTCCGAAGGCCATCCCGACAAGGTTGCAGACCAGATTTCCGACGCCATCGTCGACCTCTTCCTGTCGAAAGACCCCGAAGCCCGCATCGCCTGCGAAACCCTGACCACGACCCAGCTGGTCGTCCTGGCCGGCGAAATCCGCTGCAAGGGCGTCTATGAAAATGGCGCCTGGGCACCCGGCGCGCAGGAAGAGATCGAAGCCACCGTCCGCGCCACGGTCAAGCGCATCGGCTATGAGCAGGACGGCTTCCACTGGCAGACCTTCCGCTTCGAAAATAATCTCCACGGCCAGTCCGCCCACATCGCGCAGGGCGTCGATGAAAGCGGCAACAAGGATGAAGGCGCTGGCGATCAGGGCATCATGTTCGGCTATGCGTCGGACGAAACGCCCGACCTCATGCCCGCCACCCTCTATTACAGCCACAAGATTCTCGAACGCATGGCCGCCGACCGCCACGCGCAGGTCGTCGACTTCCTCGAACCCGACGCCAAGAGCCAGGTCACGCTCGAATATATCAATGAAAAGCCGGTCCGCGCGACTGCTCTGGTCGTATCGACCCAGCATGCCGCGGGCATGGACAATGATGAAAGCCGCGCCAGGCTGCGCGACTATGTGAAGGGCGTCATGGCCGACATCCTGCCCGAAGGCTGGATGCCCGGCGAAGAAGCGATTTACGTCAACCCGACCGGCCTGTTCGAAATCGGCGGGCCGGATGGCGACGCTGGCCTGACTGGCCGCAAGATCATCGTCGACACCTATGGCGGCGCGTCGCCCCATGGCGGCGGCGCGTTCAGCGGCAAAGACCCGACCAAGGTCGACCGCTCGGCTGCGTACATCACCCGCTACCTCGCCAAGAATATCGTCGCCGCCGGGCTCGCCCGCCGCTGCACGATCCAGCTTTCCTACGCCATCGGCGTCGCCGAACCGCTTTCGCTCTACGTCGACCTGCACGGCACCGGCACCGTCGAAGCCTCGGCGATCGAAGCGGCCCTGCCAACGCTGGTGCGCCTGACGCCCAAGGGCATCCGCACCCATCTCGGCCTCAACAAGCCCATCTACCAGAAAACCGCCGCCTACGGCCATTTCGGCCGCACGCCCGAAGGTGACTATTTCCCCTGGGAAAAGACCGATCTGGTGGACGCGCTCAAGGCCGCTCTGGCCTGACGCCCATATACTGACACCGCCTCGCGCGCCCTTCATGGTATAAGCCCGTACCGAAACGACTCGGACAGGCTGACCATGGGGGTGCGCATATGGCTTATCGTCGATCCGGTGCCTTGCTGGCACTGACGCTCGCGACATCGGCCACGGCCCAGACAAAGCCGGCCCCCGCCATCAGCAAGGCCGAAGCCGCGCAGCTTTATGCAGCGGGCGGTTTTCCGATCGTCAATGACCAGCCGACCGACGCCTGCGGCGCACCGGCCCGGCCCAGCATCCGCTTCATCGACATGAATGGCGACAGGAAAGCCGAAGCCCTCTTCCTCCATCACTCGGCATGCGCCGCGCCCGAAAAGGCCACCTTCGGCATCGCGGCCAAGGGCGCCGATGGCCGCTGGCGCAAGCTGGTGGCGGGCAATGGCACCGTCCGCGCACTCCCCACACGCACCGGCGGGTGGCTGGATCTGGAATGGACCCATGGCGGGCGTACCGATCCGCTGCGCTATAATGGCAGCCTCTATGTCATAGCCGGGGGAAGGACAAAGCCGCCGCCATCGCGCCGTCGACAGCCCCGAAGCCCGCCCCTGCCCCCGCCACCACTACGACCGCCGCGCCATCGGGCGATGCCGCCATATTCCGCGCCGCCGGCTTCACCCGGCGCGGCAATCAATGGCGCAGCGGTTGCGATGATCCGGGCACGATCAGCTATTCCCCCGGCACAATCGAAAAACGCACTGACCTCAACGGCGATGGCCGCCCCGAAGCGGTCGTCACCGAAGGCGGCAGCTATTGCTATGGCAATACCGGCATGGCCTTCTGGCTCGTCAGCCAGCAGGCCGACGGCAGCTGGAAACTGGTGGTCAACAGCACGGGCATTCCGGAATTCCTGAAAAGCAAAGGCGTCGGCGGCTGGCCGGACATTGCCATCGGCGGACCGGGCTTCTGCTTTCCGGTCGTTCGCTGGAACGGCAAGGCCTATGTCCCCAACCGGCGCGAATATGAAGGCAAGCCCTGTCGCTAGCCCCGATTGCCTTCCGTCGCCTTGCCACAATCCGCCATACCCTTCTGCGCCTCCCTCCTTTTACAGAGCCGTCGTCCCACTTGTCCCTGGCACCCCGTCCCGCCGGGCAAACGCTTGTTATTCTAATCCTTTCCGTTACCTTGCTGCTCCATATGGGTTCGGGCAGGGGCAACTGATGATTAGATTTTTTGCTCTGACCATCGCGCTGGCGGCGTCGTCGCTTGCTGCACCGCTATCAGCCCAGCCTGCCGCTCCTACAGAGATCACGGCTCCTGCCGACCAGCCGTGGCTCCACGAACCCAGCAATATCCTATTCCCCGCCGCGATCGACCGTTTCGCCCGTACCGAAGTAAAAGACCTCAGCAACGGCCGACTGCTCGACGTCTCGATCGCCTATGACGACCCCGTCGCCAAAACCCACACCAATTTCTATGTCTACCATGCCGCTGAACCCTCGACAGCACTCTGGTTCGATGTCGCAGCGACCATGATCGCTACCAACAGCAAGTTCGGCACCGTAACGCCGCAGGCCGACCCAGTTGCCTTCGCCATTCCCGGTGCCACCCTTGCATCGGGGCTACGTCAGAGCTTTTCAGTTACCCAGTTGGGCCGCAGTAGCGGCGTCGCCCTGATCGCTCTCGGCGAATGGATCGTCAAATTGCGCATGACCTCACCAGTCCACGACGCCGCTCAACTCGACGCTGCGATGGACCGGATGATCCGGCAGATCGGCTGGCCCAAAACGCTCCCGCCGCTGACCGCCGCGACACCTTTCCACGCCTGCGAAAAGGCCCGCCCCTTCGGCCCGGACGCCAAAAAGCGCAAACTGGACGGCGCGGCCGTGCTGCTAGGTGCCATGGCCGGTAAGGTCGACACCGACGATCGCAGCAAAGCGCGGGACAAAGGCGAAGTACCCGCTCCGCTGGCGCTATGCATCCATAGCGATCGCATATCCGGACGCCTGCCCATTTATCAGGGTGAAAAGCGCGAAGACGGCTATCTCATTCCGCTCGGAGATTCCGGTGAATTGCTTGTCGTAGAGCGCGACACACTCTCTGGCCTGCTGCTAGGCAGCAATGGCCCTGCCCCCTGGTCACTCACGGTCAAGAAGCATGACAAATGGCTGCAATATGCCAGCTATGATGCAATGCCCCCGCCCGCTCAGGCGATACTGGCTGTCCAGTCGGAACATCCCGTTTCGGTTACGACCGTCTATGGAAAGGACAATAGCATCACCTTCTCCCCTGATGCGATCGGGGACAAATAGGCAGCCTTGCCCCCACCCCTCCTACCCGCTAGTCAGCCGCCCCATGACAGCGCATAAATCCGGCGATCCAACGACCCTCAACCGCCTCTATGGCCGCCAATCGGGCCACAAGCTGCGGCAGGGGCAGCAGGAACTGGTCGACACCCTCCTCCCCGCCATCTCCGTGCCCGAAGAAGGCGAGATCACCGCTGCCTCCCTCTTCGGTTACGATCGCCCGCTCCATTTCGAGATCGGCTTTGGCGGGGGCGAACATCTTGCCTATCGCGCCGACATGCTGCCCGACCATGGCTTTATCGGCTGCGAGCCTTTCCTGAACGGCGTCGTCACCGCGCTTGGCCATGTCCGCGACGGTGCGCTGGGCAATGTCCGCCTGCACATGGGCGATGCGCTTGAGGTGCTCAGCCGCATTCCAGACGGCGCCTTGAGCTTTGTCTATCTGCTCCACCCCGACCCCTGGCCCAAGGCGCGCCATGCCAAGCGCCGGATGATGAACCCCGGCCCGGTCGCGATGATCGCCCGCAAGCTCAAGCCGGGTGGCGAATTCCGCTTTGGCACCGATCATCCCATCTATCTGCGCTGGGCGCTGATGGTGATGAACGGCCATCCCGATTTCGACTGGCTGGCCAACGATCCCGCCGACTTCCTCACCCGCCCCGGCGGCTGGCCCCAGACCCGCTACGAGGCCAAAGCCCGCAAAAAGGGCCATGAAGTCTGGTACTTCCGCTACCGGCGCAAATGAAATCCTCCCCTGCAAGGGGAGGTGGCAGGGCGCAGTCCTGACGGAGGGGTGTCACCCTCTCGATGGGGCAACAGCCAACCCGATGATTGTACCCTGCTCCGTTCGTTTCGAGCGAAGTCGAGAAACGGTGCGCACAGGTTGATGCTTGCCCCCCTAAAACGCCTCCGCCGCCAGCGCCATGATCGCCCCTTCGCCTGCCGCGATGCTCGCCGCCAGCCCGCTCGCCTGCGGCAACACCCGCCGGGCATAATAATCCGCTACCGCCAGCTTGCCTTGATGCAGCGCCGTCTCGCCAGACCCGGCGGCGACCGCCATCCGCGTCCACATCCATCCCATCGCCACCAGCGCGAACAGCCGCAGATAGTCGACCGCCGCGGCCCCGGTCGCGTCCACGCCCGCCCCGCGCAGCGATGCCGTCGCCTCGCGCAGCAAGGCCAGCGCCTCGCCCGTCCGCACCGCGATCACGCGGTCGCCCGCCGCCGCGACATCCGCCGCGATCCCGTCGAAAAAGCCCTCGACCACCGCGCCGCCTGCCATGGGCAGCTTGCGCCCGACCAGGTCCATCGCCTGCACCCCGTTGGTGCCTTCGTAAATCTGCGCGATCCGGGCGTCGCGGACAAATTGCTCCATCCCCCATTCGCGGATGTAGCCATGGCCGCCGAACACCTGCTGCGCCTGCACCGCGCATTCAAAGCCATAGTCGGTAAAGGCCGCCTTGATCACCGGCGTCAGCAACGCCACCAGCGCGTCCGCCTGTCCCCGCTCGCCCGCATCCGCATGCGCTTTCGCCCGGTCGAGTTGCAGCGCGGTCCATCCCGCCAGCGCCCGGCCCGCCTCCACGAACGCGCGGACATTCAGCAGCATCCGCCGCACATCGGCATGCTCGATGATCGCCACCGGGCCGCGCGCCCCGTCCGCGCTGCGCCCCTGCAACCGGTCCCGCGCATAGGCGACCGCCTGCTGATAGGCGCCCCCTGCAATCCCCAGTCCCTGAATGCCCACCATCAACCGTTCGGCGTTCATCATCGTGAACATCGCCGCCAGCCCGCGATGCGCCTCTCCCACCAGCCAGCCGGTCGCATCGTCATAATGCATCACGCAGGTCGGCTGGGCGTGGATGCCCATCTTCTTTTCCAGCGACCCCACCGACATGGCGTTGCGCACAGTAAAACCACCATCGGCGTCCGGCAGGAACTTGGGCACCAGAAACAGGCTGATCCCCTTCACGCCGGGCGGCGCATCGGGCAGCCGCGCCAGCACCAGATGGACGATGTTGCCGCCAAAATCATGGTCGCCCGACGAAATGAAAATCTTGGTCCCGGCCACCGCATAGCTGCCGTCCCCCTTTGGCGTCGCCCGCGTCTTGAGCAGCGCCAGATCGGTCCCCGCCCCGCTCTCGGTCAGCGCCATCGCGCCCGTCCATTCGCCGCTCACCAGCGGCTCCAGATAGGCGGCCTTCAGTTCGTCGCTGGCATGGGCCGCAATCGCCTCGCACGCCCCGCGCGACAGGCCGGGGAACAGGCCGAAGGACAGGTTTGTCGCCGACATCATCTCGTCGAACCAGAGTTGCAGGACAAAGGGCAGCCCCTGCCCGCCATGCGCCGGGTCCGCCGACAGCGACGTCCAGCCACCCTCGGCAAAGTCACGATAGGCCTGCGCAAAGCCATCGGGCGTCTGCACCGCGCCATCGACCAGACGGCTCCCCTGCTCGTCCCCTTCGCGGTTCAGCGGCTGCAAGCGCTCGGCACAGACCTTCCCCGCCTCCTCCAGCACCGCCACCGCCAGATCGGCATCCACCTCTTTCCCCAACTCCGCCATCGCCTGGTCGAAACCCAGTACATCGTTCAGCAGAAATCGATAATCGTCGATCGGCGGGGCATAGCTTTGCATGGCGGTTCCTCTTCTATCGCGCGAACACTACACCAAACATATGTTACAGTCAATTTTCACGCGCCTGTAAGCCCGCCGCAAACGGCTGGTTCAAGGCCGACGACGAAGGGCGCCCGAAAAAGAGCGCCAGTCTGCAAGCGACCAGAAGCGCCCGGAAATTCCTCCCCTGCAAGGGGAGGGGGACCACGAAGTGGTGGAGGGGTGTCGCCCTATCGAGAGGCTGATACCCCTCCGTCTGGCCTACGGCCATCCACCTCCCCTTACAGGGGAGGATGATCGGGAACGACCGTTGGCGACAACAGCGGCAGATCGCGCGCGTCCAACGAGCAGTCATTAGGCGAAGCGTCCTTGCTTATCTGTGCTTGAAGGTCCAGCTTCGATCTTCGCCCGGATCGCCGTTGAAAAGATACTCTATATCATCGATTTTGCCGTTGGGCCACACGACAAGCTCGCGCTCGTTTATGAAATCGATCTGCATCGCATCGCCGCTATCATCGGCATCCCATTTCAACGTGAGCTTATCGCCCGGTTCCAGTTCGAAGCATTGAGGCCAAGGTTCGACCGATATGTAGATTGGGCCGTCCTTCTTATTGCTGAACGTATGTTGGGTCTGCGCCATGCGTTCGTTCTGGAGCCGTTTCGTTGAGAAGGCAACGTCCGCTTACGAGCCTTAGCCCCTCGACAACAGAACGTCGCCAATCCCCCTTAGGCGACCCATCCTCCCCCACCTCCCGCAACCTGCCCGCTAATCCCGCGGCTTGTGCGAGGACAGCAGGTAGCGCCAGACGCCGACCATATTGATGCCCAGCATGGCGACATTCTGCCAGCCTATCCCCTCGCTGTCCTGCGCCAGAAACCCCCACAGGATCAGCGCGATCGAGCTGGTGACGAACAGTACGAACGCCCATCCGGTCACGCGCCGCCCGATGTTGAGCGACACCAGCAACGCCGCCAGCGTCGCCGCCGCCGCGCCATAATATTGCAGCCCCGTCAGCACAGCCTCATCCATCCCGCCCCAACGCCGCGCCACCCGCCAAGGTTGCAGCCCGGCCCC
Organism: Sphingobium xenophagum; assembly: GCF_002288285.1. Classification (NCBI taxonomy): domain Bacteria; kingdom Pseudomonadati; phylum Pseudomonadota; class Alphaproteobacteria; order Sphingomonadales; family Sphingobiaceae; genus Sphingobium; species Sphingobium xenophagum. Next base: position 91,395 of record NZ_CP022745.1, read on the forward strand.
GCCCCCTCTAGGCAGGCGGCATGATCGCCAGCATCGACCCGTTCCACGCCATCGCCATCAGCCGCGAAGCCCACAGGCTCGAAGCGGCGGGCCGCTCCATCCTTCACATGGAATTTGGCCAGCCCTCCACCGGCGCACCGGCCGCGTCCATCGCCATGGCCCATCATGTGCTGGACACCGACCCGATGGGCTATTGGGAAAGCCAGCCGCTCAAGGACCGGATCGCCCGCCATTATCGCGACAGCTATGGTCTCGCCATCGATGCCGAACGCATCCTGCTCACCTGCGGCGCGTCCCCCGGCCTGGTCCTTGCACTGACCAGCCTGTTCGCGCCCGGCGCGCGCGTCGCCACCGCCCGCCCCGGCTATGTCGCCTATCGCAACACGCTCAAGGCGCTCTATCTCTCCCCCGTGGAGGTCGCCTGCGGTCCGGCGGAACGCTATCAGATCAGCGCCGACGCGCTCGCCGCGCTTGATCCAGCGCCCGACGGCCTCATCGTGGCCAGCCCGGCCAACCCCACCGGCACCATCATCCCCGCCGACGAACTGGCCCGCATCGCCGCGACCTGCGCCGCGCGCGGCATCGCCATCGTCTCGGATGAAATCTATCACGGCCTGTCCTTTGGCGACCCGGCCCGCTCGATGCTGGAATTCGCGCCCGACGCGATCATCGTCAACAGCTTCTCCAAATATTTCAGCATGGCCGGCTGGCGCCTGGGCTGGATCGTCGTGCCGCCTGTCCTGATCGACGCCGCCCGCGCCCGCATGGGCAACCTGTTCCTCACGCCCCCGGTCCTGGCCCAGCAGGCCGGGCTGCAGGCGTTTGAGGAAAGCATCGAACTGGACGGCCATGTCGCCACCTACCGCCGCAACCGCCAGTTGCTGCTCGACGCCCTGCCCGCGCTCGGCCTCGCCAGCATCGCGCCGCCCGATGGCGCATTCTATCTCTATGCCGACATCAGCCATCTGACCGACGACAGCCTGGCCTTCTGCCACCGCCTGCTACAGGACACCGGCGTCGCCACCGCGCCCGGCATAGATTTCGATCCGGCCGAAGGACACCACTTCATCCGCTTCAGCTTCGCCGTCTCCACCGACCGGGTAGAGGATGCCATCGCCCGGATGGTGCCATGGTTTCAGGCGCAAGGCAGGCGTTGAACGCTGGAAATCCTCCTCTGCAAGGGCAGGCTTTTCGCATATGAACTGCCTCCTCCTTCATCGTCATCCTGAACTCGTTTCAGGATCCATTTCTCCTTACGAGCGGCGGCCTGTGGGGCAGATGGATGCTGAAATAAATTCAGCATGACGTTGGATGGATAGCGGAAAGTCATATGCAACCGCCCTGCCCTTCCATGGAAGGATGCACTTCGATCTGAATTGCAATGTCGGAAACAAAGTCCGGCCAAAAAATGGTGCGGGCGGTCGGAATCGAACCGACACTCCTTGCGGAACCGGATTTTGAGTCCGGCGCGTCTACCAGTTTCACCACGCCCGCACGGCCTGGGAGCCGCCAAATGACAAAATCCGGCTCCCTCGTCCAGCCGAAAATCAGTCCGGGCCATAATCATCGCCCAAAGCGCCACGCCCGCCAGACTTTCACCATGCGATAGCAAGCCGTTGCAGCATCGCCGCCGGGACGATAGCCTCCTTGCGCTATCATCCGCGCGCGCTATAAGGGCGTCATCGTGCAGATATAGATATGTTCAACGGAAAAGGACCATCCTTTGGCCGAATCATCTGCTACGTTCCTATTATTCGGCGCTACGGGGGATCTCGCGCGACGGATGATCTTCCCTTCGCTCTATAACCTCCTGTCCGACGGGCTGCTGCCCGACGATTTTCTGATCGTCGCCTCCGGCCGGTCGGAACTGGACGATGACGCCTTCCGCGACGATGTCGATGCGGCGCTGCGCCAGTTTCTGGCGGCCGACCGCTATGACAGCCAAGTCGCCGCCACCTTCCGCGCGATGATCTGCTATCAGCCGGTGGAGGCAGGCAATGCGACCCAGTTCGCCGCCCTTGCCGATCGGATCGACGGGCGGCTGGAACGCGGCCTGTCGGTCTATCTCTCCACCCCGCCATCGCTGTTCGCCCCCACGGCGCAGGGTCTGGCGGACGCCGGCCTCATCACCCCGCTCACCCGGATCGCGATGGAAAAGCCGATCGGCAAGGATCTGGCTTCCTCCAAGCAGGTCAATGACGGCATCGGCGCGCTGTTCGAAGAGGATCAGATTTTCCGCGTCGACCATTATCTGGGCAAGGAAACCGTCCAGAACCTGCTGGCGCTGCGCTTTGGCAATCTGATGTTCGAACCCTTGTGGAACGCGACCGGCATCGACCATGTCCAGATCACTGTCGGCGAAACCGTGGGCCTGGAAGGCCGCGTCTCCTATTATGACGGCGTCGGCGCGCTGCGCGACATGGTGCAGAACCATATGCTCCAGATTCTGTCGATCATCGCCATGGAGCCGCCCGCCCGCATGGACCCGACCGCGGTGCGCGATGAAAAGGTGAAGGCGCTGCGCTCGCTGCGCCCGATGACCGCCGAAACCGTCAAGACGCATAGTGTGCGCGGCCAATATACGCCGGGCGCCGTGGGCGGCCAGATCGTCACCGGCTATGCCGACGAACTGGGCAAGCCATCGACCACGGAAACCTTCGTCGCGGTAAAGGCCTATATCGACAATTGGCGCTGGCAGGGCGTCCCCTTCTACCTGCGCACCGGCAAGCGGATGCCGGAACGCCAGTCCGAAATCATGATCCAGTTCAAGCCGGTCCGGCACTCCATCTTCGGACGGGACGGCCATGGATCGGGGCTTGAATCCAACACGATGGTCATCCGCCTCCAGCCCGAAGAATATATCCGCCTGACCATCATGTCGAAACGGCCCGGCCTCGAACGGCAGGTGCATCTCGACGAAGTGACGCTCGACGTCTCGCTGACCGCCGCCTTTGCCGGGCAGCGCCGCCGCATCGCCTATGAACGGCTGATCCTCGATCTTCTGGCCGGCGATCCCACCCTGTTCGTCCGCCGTGACGAGGTGGAGGCGCAATGGACCTGGATCGATTCGATCATCGACGGGTGGAAGGAAGCCAATATGAAACCCGCCCCCTATTCTTCCGGGAACTGGGGTCCATCCTCGGCCATTGCCCTTATCGAACGTGACGGAGCCAGCTGGCATGACTGAACTGAACCCCATCATCGCCAAGGTGACGGAACGCATCGTAAAGCGCAGCGCCAAGAGCCGCCGCCACTATCTCGACCTGATCGAGCGTGGCCGCGACGCTGGCACCAACCGCGATCAGCTAAGCTGCGGCAACCTCGCCCATGCCTTTGCTGCCAGTGGCGAGGACAAGCCGGTCATCCGCACCGGCGCGGCGATGAATATCGGCATCGTCACGGCCTATAACGACATGCTCTCGGCGCATCAGCCCTATGGCCGCTATCCCGAAGCGATCAAGCTGGCCGCCCGCGAAGTCGGCGCCACGGCTCAGGTGGCGGGCGGCGTGCCCGCCATGTGCGACGGCGTGACCCAGGGGCAGGCGGGCATGGACCTTTCGCTCTTCAGCCGCGACACGATCGCGCTGTCGACCGCCATCTCGCTGTCCCACGCCATGTTCGAAGGCGTCGCCCTGCTCGGCATCTGTGACAAGATCGTGCCGGGCCTGCTGATCGGCGCGCTGCGCTTTGGCCATCTGCCCACCATCCTGATCCCCGCCGGGCCGATGCCCTCCGGCCTTGCCAACAAGGAAAAGGTCCGCATCCGCCAGCTTTATGCCGAAGGGAAAGTGGGCAAGGACGAACTGCTCGAATCCGAAAGCGCCAGCTATCACGGCGCTGGCACCTGCACCTTCTACGGCACGGCGAACAGCAACCAGATGATGATGGAAGTGATGGGCCTCCACATGCCCGCCGCCGCCTTCGTCAATCCCGGCACGAAGCTGCGTCAGGAACTTACCCGCGCCGCGACTCACCGGCTGGCGTCGATCGGCTGGGCCAAAGACGGACAACCAAATGACGATTATCGTCCCCTGGGTCACTGCGTCGATGAAAAGGCGATCGTCAATGCCATCATCGGCCTGATGGCGACCGGCGGATCGACCAACCATGCCATCCACCTGCCCGCCATCGCCCGCGCCGCCGGGATCAGCATCGACTGGACCGATTTCGCCGAACTCTCCGATGCCGTCCCGCTGCTCGCCCGCGTCTATCCCAATGGCTCGGGCGACGTGAACCATTTCCACGCCGCTGGCGGCATGAGCTATATCATCCGCGAACTGCTCGACAATGGCCTGCTCCATCGCGACATCATGACCGTCGCACGCGGCGACCTCACCGATTATGGCAAGGAACCCGTGCTGGAAAATGAAGCGCTCCAGTGGCGCGACGTCCCCGCCTCGCGCGATGAAAACATGCTACGCCCCGTTGCCAATCCGTTCAGCGCCGATGGCGGCATGAAGCTGCTGGCGGGCAATCTGGGCCGCTGCGTCATGAAGGTCAGCGCCGTCGATCCCGCGCTCTGGACCATCGAAGCGCCAGCCGCGATATTCCACGATCAGGACGACGTCCTGCGCGCCTTCAAGGCGGGCGAACTGGAACGCGACGTCGTCGTCGTCGTCCGCTTCCAGGGGCCAAAGGCCAACGGCATGCCCGAACTGCACAAGCTGACCCCTGCGCTTGGTGTGCTGCAGGATCGCGGGTTCAAGGTCGCGCTGGTGACCGACGGGCGCATGTCCGGCGCATCCGGCAAGGTGCCCGCCGCCATCCATCTTTCGCCCGAAGCCTTGGGCGGCGGCCCCATCGGCAAGCTGCGCGACGGCGATCTCGTCCGGGTCTGCGCGCAGAGCGGCGCTATCGACGCGCTGGTCGACGCTGCAACCTGGGACGCGCGCGACATCCCCGCCGCGCCGCCCCCGCCCTATGACACGGGCCGCGAACTGTTCGCCCTGTTCCGCCATCATAGCGACCTGGCCGAACAGGGGGCGTCCCCCATTCTCGCCGCCATGGAAGCCGAACTATAATCTCCACCGCCATCCCGGCCAACGCCGGGATCTCTCTTCTGCTTGCGCTACGCAAAGGAAGAGGGATGCCAGCCTGCGCTGGCATGACGGACATAATGATAGGATGCCCTGATGACCAACATCGTCGCTGCCGACATTGGCGGCACCAACGCCCGCTTCGCGCGCGCCTCGCTCGATGAAAGCGGCGTGCCGACGCTCGGCACGGTGCGCAAATATAAGGTCGCCGACTATTCCAGCCTGCAATCCTGCTGGGCCGCCTTCACGCAGGATGAGGCGGATAGCGACGCGGGCGACCTGCCCGACGCCGTCTCCATCGCCTTCGCCACCGCCATTGGCCGCGACGTCATCAAGCTGACCAACTCCAGCTGGGTCATCCGCGCCGATACGCTGGCCGAGGATCTGGGCGTTCGCACGGTCAAGCTGGTCAATGATTTCGAAGCGGTCGCCCATGCCGTCTCTCGCCTTCCGCAAGACAATCTGCCCTTGCTGTTCGGCGAGGATCGCCCCTTCCCCCGCGATGGCGGTGTCACCATTCTTGGCCCCGGCACCGGCCTTGGCGTTGCGATGATCGCCTATGACAATGGCCATCCCCACGTCATCGCGACCGAGGGCGGCCATCTCGATTTCGCCCCGCTCGACAGTCTGGAAGAAAAAATCCTCGCCTATCTGCGCGACAAGTTCCTGCGCGTTTCGACCGAGCGGATCGTGTCCGGCCCCGGCCTCAACAATATCTACAAGGCGATGGCGACGATCGGCCATCATCGCGTGATGTTGATGGAAGACCCCGAATTGTGGCAGGCGGCGCTGGATGACAGCGATGCCTTCGCCCGCAATGCGCTCGAACGCTTCTGCCTCTGCTACGGCTCGGTCGCGGGCGATCTTGCGCTGGCCCATGGTCCCCATGCCGTCGTGCTGGCCGGTGGCCTGACCCAGCGGATGCGCGATTTCCTGCCGCACAGCGGCTTCCACACCCGTTTCAAGGCCAAGGGCCGGTTCGAAAGCCTGATGGCATCCGTTCCGATCCGCATGGCCGTCCATGATGAAATCGGCCTTTTTGGGGCCGCCGCCGCCTTCAGGGAGCAATGATTATGAGCGAATTGACCGTCGAACAGGTGATGGAGCTGGCCCCGGTGATCCCGGTGCTGGTGGTCGATCGGGTGGAGGACGCCCTCACCATCGCCCGCGCGCTCGTCGCCGGTGGCCTGCCCGCGCTCGAAGTCACGCTGCGCACCCCCGCCGCGCTCGACGTGATCCGCGAAATGAGCCAGGTGGAAGGCGCTGTCGTCGGCGCCGGCACCGTCCTCAATCCCGAACAGCTCGACGCCGCAATGGCAGCAGGCGCGCGCTTCGTCGTCAGCCCCGGCCTGACCGAACCGCTGGGCAAGGCCGCGATCGCCGCGAACATCCCCTTCCTGCCCGGCACCGCCACGGCGGGCGACATCATGCGCGGCATGGACATGGGCCTTACCCATTTCAAATTCTTCCCCGCCGAAACATCGGGCGGCCTGCCCGCGCTCAAGGCGCTTGCCGCGCCGCTGCACACCGCCCGTTTCTGCCCGACCGGCGGCATCACGCTGGAAAGCGCGCCGACATGGCTGGCCCAGCCCTTCATCAAATGCGTCGGCGGCAGCTGGGTCGTGCCCAAGGGGCCGGTCGACGGCGCGAAGATCGAGCAACTGGCGCGCGCCGCCGCCGCCCTTCCGCGCGGATGATCGTGCGCGGGTGACGGGGCCATTGCGCGCCGTCACCCGCCACCCTAGATGCAGGTTCATGATGACCCGTCGGCTGCTGCCCTATCTCGCCTTGCTCCTGTCCGGCTGCACCGGCGGACAGCTGACCTATCCCTCGCTCGCCAAGCGGCCGATCGAGAGCGCCCCGGTCGCGCAGGCCGCGCCGCCCCCCGCCCCGGTCGCCGCCGACGCTCAGTTGACCGAGCAGATCGCCCGCTTCACGGCGCAGGCGGAAACCGGCCGGACCGGCTTCGACGCTGCCTATGCCAAAGCGGAAAAGGCCGCCCGCGCCGCATCGGGATCGTCCGTCTCCAGCGACGCCTGGGTTGCCGCGCAGGTCGCCATCAGCGCGCTGGAAACCGCCCGTAACGACAGCGTTTCCGCTCTCGCCAGCCTCGACACCCTCTATGTCAATCGCACCAGCGCCATTGCCGATGGCAAGGAAAGCGGCGGCCTCGACGCCCTCGACACCGCCCGCACCACGGCCCTCGCCATCGTCGACAGCCAGAATGACCGCATCGACGCGCTCAAGGGGCAACTGGCCCAGCCCTGAAATTGATCCTCCCCTGCAAGGGGAGGTGGCGACGCGAAGCGTTGACGGAGGGGTGTCACCCTCTCGATAGCGGGACACCCCTCCGTCTGGCCTTCGGCCCGACACCTCCCCTTAAAGGGGAGGAGCAGGAGCCGTGCAAAACTGATTGAATATAAGCCCTAAACCGCGTCCACCGCCTGCTTATGCGCCCGCGCATAGTCGACATAGCGCGCCGCGCCGCCGCTCAGCTTCTTCACCATCTCGTCGGACAGGTCGCGCATATATTTGGCCGGTCGCCCCGCCCATAATTGCCGCCCCGGCAGCCGCTTGCCCGGCGACAGCAAGGCACCCGCCGCCAGCATCCCGTCACTCTCGATCACGCAGCCGTCCATTACGATCGCGCCCAGCCCGACAAACGCCCGGTCCTCCAGCGTGCAGCCATGCACCATCGCCATATGGCCGATCAGCACATCATCCCCGATGATGGTCGGCCATCCTTCCAGCGGCCGGTCGATCCCGTCGCCGGGGCTGTCGCAATGGATCACCGTGCCGTCCTGCACATTGCTGCGCGCGCCGATCCGTATCCGGTTCACATCGGCGCGGATGACGCAATTATACCAGATGCTCGCATCCTCGCCGATCTCGACATCGCCGATGATCCGGCATCCCGGCGCGATGAAGGCGCTGGGGTGGATGACCGGCGTCTTGCCCTTGAACGGGACGATGCTGACGCCCGGATAATCGCTCATCTCAAGCTCCCAGCAGCCGCGCCGCATGCAGCGCATGATAGGTCAGGACGCCCGAACAGCCCGCCCGCTTGAACGCCATCAGCGTTTCGAGCACCAGCGCGTCGCGGTCCCCCGCGCCAGCGGCGGCGGCATGTTCGATCATCGCATATTCGCCCGACACCTGATAGGCGAACACCGGCACCGCGAACTGGTCCTTCACACGGGCGATGATGTCCAGATAGGGCAGCCCCGGCTTCACCATCACGCTGTCTGCCCCCTCGGCCAGGTCCAGCGCCACCTCGCGCAACGCCTCTTGCCCATTGGCCGGGTCCATCTGGTAATTTTTCTTGTCGCCCTTCAGCAACCCGCGCGATCCCACCGCATCGCGGAACGGGCCGTAGAATGCGCTCGCATATTTGGCGGCATAGGACATGATCTGGACATTGACATGGCCCTCGCCCTCCAGCGCCGCGCGGATCGCGCCGACCCGCCCGTCCATCATGTCGCTGGGCGCAATGATGTCCGCCCCCGCCGCCGCCTGATTGAGCGACTGGCCAATCAGCACATCGACGGTCGCATCGTTGAGGACATAGCCCCCATCGTCCAGCAGCCCGTCCTGCCCATGCGCGGTATAGGGGTCCAGCGCCACGTCGGTCAGCACGCCGATGTCCGGCACCGCATCCTTGATCGCGCGGATCGCCCGGCACATCAGATTGTCGGGGTTCAGCGCCTCCGCGCCATCGTCGCTGCGCCGGTCGGCCTGCGTATTGGGGAACAGCGCCAGGCAAGGGATGCCCGCATCCCGCGCTTCCCGCGCCCGCGCGACGATGCCATCCACCGACCATCGCGACACGCCCGGCAGCGCCCCGATCGGCTCCTCCACCCCGTCGCCCTCGGTCACGAACAGGGGCCAGATGAAATCGCTGGGCGACAGACGATTTTCCGCAAACATCGCCCGGCTCCACGCCGAAGCCCGCGCGCGCCGCATCCGCAGCGCCGGATAGGAAGATTGGGTCATGGCGCGGGTCTAGGCGCGCGAAGCCGGGGGATCAAGCCAGAGTGATCGAACACAGGCCAGCGCCCCGCTCCCCTCGACAGGAAGGCCGCTCCATCCCCCATTCCCCATTCCCCCGGGCCTGCCCCTGCGATAGAAGGCCCTCATGCGCGCCATCCATCATATCGCCATCATCTGTTCCGACTATGCCCGCTCGCGCGCCTTTTACCGCGACATATTGCAGTTGCCGGTGATCCGCGAAGTCTGGCGCGCCGAGCGCCAGTCTTGGAAGTGCGATCTTGACGCAGGCAATGCCCAGATCGAGCTGTTTTCCTTCCCCGACCCGCCTGCCCGCACCAGCCGCCCCGAAGCCTGCGGCCTGCGGCACCTGGCCTTCACCGTCGCCAATATCGATGCGGAAGTGGCGCGGCTCGACGCCGCCGGGGTCGCGTGCGAACCGATCCGGATCGATGAATATACCGGCCAGCGCTTCACCTTCTTCACCGACCCTGACGGACTGCCGCTCGAACTGTATGAGCAACCAGCGCCCTGACCGTCGCTACCTGGCAAAGCGCCGGAAGAAACTGTCCGCGTTCCAAGTCGGCCGCGCCGCCCCGTTGGCCACGCGCAGCGTCACCGCCGTCACATAGTCGTTCAGCTTCGCGCTTTCGGCGGGCATCACCGGCTGGTTCAGATCGTCGAACGGCGAATGGTAGATATTCGCCCGCCACGCCTTTTCTACCGTCGCTTCGGGCGTCCCCGCCTTGAACCCATATTTGAAGAACAGCGCCGGTATGCCCTCGCGGATGAAGGCATATTGGTCCGACCGGATGAACACGTTGCGGTCGGGGAAAGGGTCGGGCGTGATCGGCAGGTTCATCGCCGCGCTCACGGCTTCCGCATCCTTGCCCAGCGAACTCTGGTCATAGCCGATTGGCGTCACGCTGGTCAGCGGAAAGATCGGCAGCGCCATGTCGAAATTCAGGTCCGCAATGATGCTCTTCTGCGGCACGGGCGGGCGGCGCGCGAAATAGCGGGAGCCCAGCAATCCCTTCTCCTCCGCCGTGACGATCGCGAACAGGATCGACCGTTTGGGCTTCACCTTACCGGCTTTGAGCGCGCGCCCGATCTCCAGCAGGCTCGCAACCCCGGACGCATTGTCCAGCGCGCCATTATAGATCGCATCGCCCTTGATCGGCGTGCCCACGCCATAGCCGTCCAGATGCGCCGACAGCACGACATATTCCTGCCGCAGCTTCGGGTCGCTACCGGGCAGCACCGCGATCAGATTGGGCGATGACAGGTCGGCCCGCGTCGCGTTCACCTGCGCCTTCAGCCGCAGCGCCAGCGGAAAGGACGCTACGGGCGCGGACGCATCCGCCGCCGCCACGATCGCGGCAAAATCCTGTCCCGACCCGGCAAACAGCATGTCGGACTTGGCCGGATCGAGCTGCGCGCTCAGGAAAGGCGTCTGCGTGTCGCGCAGGCTGACATCGCTATAATAAAGCGCGGGCGCGCCCGACAGGGCGATCCGCCGTACCCACGGGATCTCCACCTGCCTGGGCGTGACCAGCGTGATCAGCCCCAGCGCGCCCTGCTCCGCCAGCCAGTGCGACCGCTCCGACCGCGCATGGGATTTGAGCGCGCCCGACAGGGTCGCCGGACCACCCGACAGCACGACGACGATCTTGCCCTTCAGGTCCAGCCCGGCAAAATCGTCATGCCCCGCTTCGGGCAGATGCAGGCCATAACCCGCAAACACCATTGGCGCGTCGACGCTTTCGGGCACCGGCCCGCCCCCACCGCCAAAGATCAGGTCACCCGGCACCGCCAGCGGCATCTCCCCCTGCGGTCCCACCAGCGCCGCGCTGGACTTGTCGGACAGGATGCGCTGCTCCACAAACGCCACCGGCTGGCGATAGCCCTGCGTGCCAGCCGGTTTCAGCCCCATCGCCTTGAACTGCCCGATCACATAGTCCGCCGCCCGGTCATAGCCCGGCGTCCCGGTCCCGCGCCCCTCCATCGCATCATTGGCCAGCGCCTCGACATGCGCCCACCAGCGCGCGCCCTTGTCCCCCTCGCCCGCGGCCGGCGCGGCGCTGCCCGCCATCAACGCGATCAGGGATATGCCGAAGGAAAGGCCGCGCATGGTCGTGCTACTCCGTTCTAATCTCGTCTCTATCTTGCCTTATCCTGCCTGACGAACAAGGGGGCTTGGAACCGCTACCATGAGCGTGTATTACAATGGCAATACAGTATGGAGATGACGATGACCCGTTCCCCTTCCCTGTCGGCTCTGCTGCTTGCCGGGCTTGCCCTGTCGACCGCCGCCTGTTCGCGCCCCGCCGATGATGCCGCGCCCGCCGCAAAGGGCGGCGCGACGCAGGACTGGTCGACGCTCAAGGATTTCAACGCCATCGAAGCGACCGGCCCGGACGATGTCGCCGTGACGATCGGCGATGCCTATTCTGTCCGCGCGGAGGGCGATCCCAAGGCGATCGAAAGGCTCACCATCGCGGTCAAGGGCGACCGGCTGGTGATCGGCCGCAAATCGGACGGCAACTGGGCCTTTGGTCGCAAGAATGACGATGGCGACGTCACCGTCCATGTCACCATGCCCGCCATCCGCGCCGCTGCGCTGACCGGCGCAGGCGACTTCACGCTCGACCGGGCGGAGGGCGACATGCTGGACCTGTCGCTGACCGGCGCTGGCGATTTCGCCATTGGCACCGTCAAGCTGCGCAGCCTCAAGACCGACATTACCGGCGCCGGATCGGTCAAGATCGCGGGCACCGCCGACTCAGGCCAACTCGCCATCACCGGCGCGGGGGACATCGACGCCGACGACCTCAAACTGGGCACGGCCAAAGTGTCGATCCTGGGCGCGGGCAACATCGCCTTTGCGTCGGACGGCGCGGTCGCTATCAGGATCATGGGGCCGGGCGACGTGACGGTGAAGGGCAAGGCGCAATGTACGACCAGTGGCACAGGACCGGGCGAGGCGCGCTGCGCGCCCTGATCGGCGCGACCATCCTGATCGCGACGCCCGCTGCGGCGGCGACCCGCGGCTATACCATCACCAGCTTCGACGCGATCCGGGTCGATGCGCCGGTCAACGTCATCGTCACCACCGGCGCAGGCGCATCGGCCCGCGCGGAGGGGGATCAGGCGCTGCTCGACCGGCTGAACGTCGCGGTGTCGGGCCGCCTGCTCATCATTGGCATCACCCGCGCGCGGCCCGGTGAAAAAGGCGGCGGCGCGGCGACCCTGCGCGTCTCCACCGGCGATCTGTCCCGCATCGTCCTGACCGGCGGCGGATCGGTCGCGGTCAGCCGGATGAAGGGGCTGCGCGGGGACATCGTGCTGGGCGGCAATGGCGATGTGAGCGTGGCGGCGGTCGATCTCGACCGGATCGACCTGTCGCTGGCGGGCGGTGGCCGCGCGACCCTGGCCGGGCGCACCAGCGTCGCCAATATCCGCGTCTCCGGCCCCGGCGCGGTCGCGGGCGAAGGTCTGCGCGCGCGGCAGGCGACCCTTGCCAATGACGGGCCGGGCAGCATTGCCCTCAGCGCAGACGTCACCGCCAAAATCACCGCCACTGGCTCCGGCGACGTCACCGTCACTGGCAAGGCCGCCTGTTCGGTCGACAATCGCGGCACCGGGCGCATTGCCTGCGGCGGCGACTCCTATTGAACGATAATGACAAAGCGCCGTCGCTCTGGCATCGGCCGCTACGACTGGATGCGAACGGGGCGAACATGACGACTATCGGGATTTTCGGGGCGGCTGGCCGCATGGGCCGCGCCATTGCGCAGGTCGCGGCGGACGCCGGCCTTGGCATAGCGGGCGGCACCGACCGCGACGGCACGGGTGAGATCGCGCCGGGCATCGCCATCACCACCGATCCGCTGGCGCTCGCCGAGCGCAGCGACGTGCTGATCGACTTCTCCGTACCGGGCGCCCTCTCTGTTCATCTCGATGTCTGCATTGCCGCCAACAAGCCGATCCTGATCGGCACCACGGGCCTTGAAGCCGTCCATCACGCCCTGATCGACGAAGCCGCAGCAATGATCCCCGTCCTCCAGACCGGCAACACGTCGCTTGGCGTCAACCTGCTCGCCGCGCTGGTGGAACAGGCCGCAGCGGGCCTTGGCGATGACTGGGATATCGAAATCGTCGAAATGCACCACCGGCACAAGGTCGATGCCCCGTCCGGCACCGCCCTGCTGCTGGGCCAGGCCGCGGCACACGGGCGCGGCATCACGCTCTCCGACCATAGCGAACGCGGTCGGGACGGCATCACCGGCGCACGGGCAAGCGGCGCGATCGGCTTTGCGGCCCTGCGCGGCGGATCGGTCGCGGGCGACCATCAGGTCATCTTCGCAACCGAAGGCGAACGGATCGAAATCGGCCACCGCGCCGAAAACCGCACCATCTTCGCCCGCGGCGCGGTCAAGGGCGCGCAATGGCTGATCGGCCAGAGCGTCGGGCGGTACGACATGAAGGGCGTATTGGGCCTCTGACGCCCCTGAGCATCGTCATGAACAAAGCGCAGATCTTCGACTTTTTCAGCCGCCTGGCCGAAGCCAATCCCGCGCCCGTGACGGAGCTGGAATATGGCAACCCCTATCAGCTGCTGGTCGCGGTGACGCTCTCGGCGCAGGCCACGGACGTCGGCGTCAACAAGGCGACCCGCGCCCTCTTCGCAGACGTCACGACGCCGCAGCAGATGGTCGATCTGGGCGAGGATGGCCTCAAAGCCCATATCCGCACGATCGGCCTGTTCAATACCAAGGCGAAGAATGTCATCGCCCTGTCGGACATATTGGTCCGCGATTTCGGCGGGGAAGTACCACAGGATCGCGACACGCTGACCACCCTGCCCGGCGTCGGGCGCAAGACCGCCAATGTCGTCGTCAACACCGCCTTCGGGCAGGAAACCTTCGCGGTCGATACCCACATCTTCCGCGTCGGCAACCGCACCGGGCTGGCACCGGGCAAGACGGTGCTGGCGGTCGAGGCGAAATTGGAAAAGCGCGTCCCCCAACCCTTCCGCCGCGACGCCCATCACTGGCTGATCCTGCATGGCCGCTATGTCTGCAAGGCGCGCAAACCCGAATGCTGGCGCTGCCCCGTCGCCGACCTGTGCCGGTTCAAGCCCAAGACCCCGCCGCCCGCCTGACGCCTGCTTGTTCTTCCTGCGTTCAGAACCGGTCGGCTAGGACGGTTTTCACAGTCCTGCGACGTCGATTCGTTCAAAGACGTCTCTAAGGAGAGAATATATGTCCGTCCGTTTCGCTTTGGGTTTCGCGCTGGCCCTGGCCGCCGCCCCCGCCATCGCCAAGACCACGCCCGACCCCTATGTCCCGACCGGCGCGAAGGCCATGGATTGCATTCCGCTAACCTCGATCCGCTCGACCAATGTTCGCGATGACCGCACCATCGATTTCATCATGAACGGCAATAAAATCTACCGCAACACCCTGCCCAACAGCTGCCCCAGCCTGGGTTTTGAAAAGCGCTTTTCCTACCGCACCAGCCTGTCGCAACTCTGTTCGGTCGATATCATCACCGTGCTGTGGAACAATGGTCCCGGCCTGCAACCGGGGGCCAGCTGTGGCCTGGGCAAATTCCAGCCGATGAAAAAAGCATCGAAATAAGATGGCCCGGCGGCGATTTTGCCGCTGGCGCGGACGAACGGCCTTTGCTAAGCGGCCTGTCTGACACGGCTCACCGGCCAGCGTCATGCACCCATAGCTCAGCTGGATAGAGCGTTGCCCTCCGAAGGCAAAGGCCAGTGGTTCGAATCCACTTGGGTGCACCACCCCATCCGGGGGCACGCAATTTCCTATATCCCGGCGGCCTAGGCCCGATAGCTTCGAACCCCCGCCGCCATGCGCCGGGCCAGCACTTCGGACAAGAGCAGGGCGGTCAGCGACAGCAGGATCGACGCGATGGCCAGCCGCGTGACCACGGCCTCTGCGCCGGGCGCTTGCAACGCTGCGTAGATGGCGATGGGAAGCGTGCGGGTTTCGCCCGGAATATCGGACACGAAGGTGATGGTCGCGCCGAATTCGCCGATGGACCGGGCAAAGCCCAATATCACCCCCGCCAGCACGCCGGGCAGCGACAGCGGCAGGGAAATGGTCAGGAACACCCGCACCGGTCCGGCCCCCAGCGTCCGGGCCGCGCCTTCCAGCCGTCGATCCACCGCCTCGATCGAAAGGCGGATCGCCCGCACCATCAGCGGCATGGCCATGATCCCGGCGGCCAGTGCCGCGCCGGTCCAGCGGAACAGCAGGGTGATGCCGAACCAGTCCGCCAGCCAGCGCCCGATCGGGCCGTTCGCGCCGAACAGCAGCAGCAATAGCCACCCGGTGACGACCGGCGGCACCACCAGCGGCAGATAGACCAGCGCGTCCAGCAGCATCCGGCCGGGGAAACGCCATCGCGCCAATATCCAGGCCAGCGCGAACGCAATCGGCAGCATCGCGCCGACCGCAACCGCGCTGACCTTGATCGACAGGGCGATGATCGGCCAGTAATCGGGCGGCAGGTCCAGCATCACGTCATGCTCCTGCGCTGGATCCGGCGGGCGGCCATCATTCGAAATCCATCTGGACGATATGCGCGGACAGGCGCTCCGCCTCCGCCAGGTCGTGGGTGACGTACAGGATCGGCACGCCCACCTCGTCCCGCAACCGTTCGACAAGCTGCAATATGTCGGCGCGCCGCGCGCGGTCGATCGACGCCAGCGGTTCGTCCATCAACAGGCAGGACGGGTGCGTCAGCAGGGCGCGGCCAATCGCCACGCGCTGCGCCTCCCCCATCGACAGGGTCGATGGCCAGCGGTCGAGCAGCGCCGCTATGCCAAGGAAGCGGGCCATCTCCTCCAGCGCCTCGGCGGCATCGGGCGAACGACGCACACCGTAGAGAAGATTGCCGCGCACCCGCAGGTGCGGGAACAGCCGGGCGTCCTGAAAGATATAGCCCAGACGCCGATGTTCCGGCGCGACATCGATGCCCCGCGCGGCGTCGAACAGCGGCACGTCGCCCACATGGATATGGCCGCCATCGGGCCGCAACAGCCCGGCGACCATGTTGAGTATGGTCGTCTTGCCCACCCCCGACGGGCCGAGCAACGCCGTCACGCCCTGCCCGGCATCGATCCTGCACGCGATCCGCCGGTCACCCAGGTCGCGCCAGACGTCGATGCGGAAAGTCGACCCGGTCGCAGGCGGCGATGGATCGGGACAGGCTGTCACAGCGGGGCGGGGAACGGACATTGCCGCCCTTGTGCCCCGATCCGCTCAGCCGATGCAAGCGCGCAGCGATGCCGCCCGCTGATCCATCGCGACGTGGGCATAAACCCCCGCTCAGCCGGGCGCAGCGGCCGATCCCGCCAGCAGCCCGCCATCGATATTCACCTCCGTCCCGGTGATATAGGTCGCCTCGTCGGACGCCAGCATGACCGCGACCGTCGCGACTTCATCGCTCGTGCCGAACCGCTTGAGCGGCGTATCGGCGACCAGCGCCGCCATCCGCGCCTCCCGATCCGGGCCATCGCCGATCATGCTTTCCCACATCGGCGTCAGGATCGCGGCGGGGTGGATCGAATTGCAGCGGATGGCCCAGCCCTGCTGCGCGCAATAGAGCGCCACAGACTTGCTATGATTTCGGATCGCCGCCTTGGACGAGGCATAGGCCGCCGCCAGCGGAATGCCGACCAGCCCCGACCGCGACGAAATGTTGATGATCGATCCGCTGCCCTGCGCCTTCATCGCGCCGATCGCGTATCGGCATCCCAGAAAGGTGCCGTCCAGGTTGACGTGGTGGACCGCCCGCCAGTCGGCCAGCGTCGCATGTTCAGGATCATGGGCGACCATGCCCTGCTCGAACCCGGTCACCCCGGCATTGTTCACCATGACGTCGATCACAGGAACCGCCTCGGCCAGCCGCGCCCAGTCCGCCTCCTCCCGCACATCCAGTGCGATGAAGCGGCAGCCGATTTCAGCCGCAGCCGCAGCCCCGGCCCCCGCATCAATATCGGTCAGGATGACGCGCGCGCCTTCGGCATGAAAACGCGCCGCGATCGCCCGGCCAATGCCGCGCGCAGCGCCGGTGACGACGCAAATCTTGTTGGTCAATTTATGCATGATATTCTCGAAACAGAGCCAGATGGGCGGATTGCTCCGCTGCTATAGGTCGTGCCGCGTCAGCGGTTACGCTGGTTCATTTCGATGACTCCTGTTGCCCTCAGATTAGGCAGATCGCCGCCCTGACGCAACAGGCTATGGCCTTATGTTCCCAAAACCTGCCGCTCATGGTCCAGCAGCCATGTCTTGGCGGCCAGCCCGCCGGCAAAACCCGTCAGCGCCCCGTTACTGCCCACCACCCTGTGGCATGGCGCAAGGATCGATAGCGGGTTGCGGCCATTGGCCGCCCCCACGGCGCGCGATGCGGTCGGCTGGCCGATGGCGCTGGCGATCGCGCCATAGCTGCGCGTCTCCCCGAACGGGATCGCCAGCAAGGCCGCCCACACCCGTTGCTGAAAGGCCGTGCCGCGCATATCCAGCGGCACGTCGAAATGCTGCCGCACCCCGGCGAAATAGTCCGCCAGTTGCGTCGCGGCCTGCCGCAGGACGGGATGGTCGGGCCGTGCCGCCGTCACCGGCAGGCGCACGCGCGCGGGATCGTCATCCTCCCACAACACCGCCACCAGTCCGGCGTCGCTGGCCACCAGCGTCAATGTGCCGACGGGCGAAGCAAACAGGGTCGTGGCTAGCGTCATGGAACAGTCTCCCTATCGGTTCCGCCCCTTGCGATCAAAGCCGCCTTATTTCAGGCCGCCGCCCATGGCACGATAGAGTTCGACCATATTGGTCGCACGGGTCAGCCGCGTCGCCAGCAGGCTTTGCTCTGCGGTGAACAGCGCACGCTGCGAATCCAGCGTCGTCAGAAAGGGATCGACCCCGGCCCGGAAACGCGCGTCCGACAGCGTATAGGCGGCCCGCGCCGAATCCCGTTGCGATGTCTGGGCTTCCATCTGCTGGGTCATCGTCCCGCGCCTTGCCAGCGCGTCCGCCACTTCGCGAAAGCCCGTCTGGACGCTCTTTTCATAGGTCGCCAGCATCGCGTCATAGGTCGCCCTGGCATAGGCCAGATTGCCCTTATTCTTGCCGAAGTCGAAGATCGGCAGCGAAGCCGATGGTGCGACCGACCAGAACTGGCTGCCCGACCCGAACAGGTTGGACAGGCCCAGGCTCAGCGAACCGAACGCCGCCGTCAGCGAGATATTGGGGAAGAAGGCCGCCCGCGCCGCGCCGATATTGGCGTTGGCGCTGCGCAACTGATGCTCCGCCGCCGCAATGTCGGGCCGCCGCAACAGGACGTCGGACGATATGTCGGCGGGCAGATTGTCGATCGTCGCGCCTGCCGCTGGCAGCGCATCGGGCAGGTCGCTGGCCGGAACCGTCGTACCCGCCAGCAGATTGAGCGCATTCTGATCCTGCGCCACCAGCGTCAGCGTCTCGGCGATCGTCGATCGTGCCGAATCATAGCTGGTCTGCGCCTGCCGTACCTCCAGTTCGGACGCGATCCCCTTGGCAAAGCGCGCGCGGTTCAGTTCCAGCGTCTTGCCGAACGCGCTTTCCAGATCGCGGGCGATGCGCAGCCGTTCCTGGTCCGCCGCCATCGTCAGCCACGCATTGGCCACCTCCGCGATCAGCGCGGTCTGCGCTGCGTTACGGGTTTCGACGCTGGCGAAATATTGCTCCTGCGCGGCCTTGCTCAGGTTGCGGACCCGCCCGAACAGGTCGATTTCCCACGCCGATATGCCGACCTGCGCCTGATAAATGTCTGTCCGACCCGACCCGGCGAGCGAAAAGGGCGAATCCTGATAGGTCGCATTGCCGCCCGCCGTCACACCGGGCAACAGGTCGGCGCGCTGCACCCGATATTGCGCCCGCGCCTGCTCCACATTGGCCAGCGCGACGCGCAAATCGCGATTATTGGCGAGCGCCGTGTCAATGACCCGCGCCAGCCGCGCGTCGGTGAAGAAATCGCGCCATGCCGTATCGGCCGGGACGATCGCCGCCCCGTCCGCCGCGCCATAGGCCGGCCCCTGCGGGCTGGTCGCCGGAACCGGCAGCGCGGGCCGCACATATTTGGGCGCCATGTCGCACGCGGCGAGCGCCAGCGACAGGGTGATGGCGCCCAGCGCTTTGATGTTACGCATCTCTTATGCCTCCTGCGGCGTGGCGGGCGTTGCCTGCTCTTGCGCCGCATCATGGGTCTTATGTTCACGGAACAGCCGCTTCACCACGGTGAAGAATACCGGCACGAAGAAGATCGCCAGCACTGTCGCGGACAACATGCCCCCGACCACGGCCCAGCCGATCGCATTCTGGCCACCGGCCCCTGCCCCGGTCGACAGCGCCAGCGGCAGCACGCCGAAGATGAAGGCAAAGCTGGTCATCAGGATCGGCCGCAGACGCAGCTTGCCTGCCTCCAGCGCGGCCGCGCCCGGCGACATGCCCTCACGCATCTTCTCTTCGGCGAATTCCACGATCAGGATCGCATTCTTCGCCGACACGCCAATCGTCGTGATCAGGCCGACCTGAAGGTAGATGTCGTTGTTCAATCCCGCCAGCGTGGCCGCGATCACCGCGCCCAAAACGCCCAGCGGCACCACCAGCATCACCGCGATCGGCACCGACCAGCTTTCATACAGCGCAGCCAGGCACAGAAACACGATCAGCATCGACAGAGCATAGACATAGGGCGCCTGCCCGCCGGACGTGCGTTCCTCATAGGAAATGCCGTTCCAGCTATAGCCGATGCCGGCGGGCAATTTGGCGGCATATTCCTCCATCGCCTTCATCGCCTCGCCGCTCGACACGCCGGGCGCGGGCGCGCCCTGTATGTTCATAGACGGCACGCCGTTGAACCGCTCCAGCCGGGCCGGACCCGTGACCCATTCCGTCGTGGAGAAGGCCGACAGGGGCGCCATGACGCCGCTGCTGCCCCGGACATGCAGCGCCCCGATCGAATCGGGGGTGGTGCGGAACGGCGCGTCGGCCTGCACGAACACGCGCTTCACCCGGTCGCGATCAATGAAGTCATTGACATAGGCGCTGCCCAGATTGGTGCTGATCGTGTCGTTGACGTCCGCCTGCGCGATGCCCAGCGCACCCGCCGCCGCCTGATCGACGGTCAGCTTCAACTGTGCGCTGTCCTCCAGGCCATTGGGCCGCACCTGCGCCAATCGCTTGTCTTGCATCGCCATGCCCAGCAACTGGTTGCGCGCCTCCAGCAACTTTTCATGGCCCACACTGCCAAGGTCCAGCAACTGGAAGTCGAAACCCGACGCATTGCCCAGTTCCTGCACCGCTGGCGGCACGAACGCGATGACCATGCCTGCGGAAATCTTGTGCAGGGCGGCATTGGCGCGCTCGGCGATCGCCATGACGCTGTTGTCCTGCCCCTTGCGCAGCTTCCAGTCCTTCATCGGCACGAAGGCGATGCCGACATTCTGGCCCTGCCCGACAAAGCCGAAGCCGGAAATGGTAAAGACCGCCGCGACATTGTCCTTTTCCTGCGTCAGATAATAGTCGCGCACCCGGTCCAGCGTCCGCTCCGTCTCCTCGATCGTCGCGCCGGTGGGCAGCGAAATCTGGTTGATGATGCGGCCCTGATCCTCTTCGGGCAGGAAGCCGGTCGGCAGGCGCAGGAAGATGACCGCCATGCCAACGGTCACCAGGCCAAAGACCAGCATGGTCCGGCCCCAGCGCCGCTCGACCTTCTCGACGCCCTGCCCATAGCGGACAACGCCCTTGTCGAACGTGCGGTTGAACCAGCCGAAAAAGCCCTTCTGCGTCGCATGGTCATGCCGGGCCGGTTTCAGGATCGTGGCGCACAGCGCGGGCGTCAGGATCAGCGCGACCAGCACCGACAGGATCATGGACGAAACGATGGTGATCGAAAACTGGCGGAAGATGACGCCGGTGGACCCGCCAAAGAATGCCATGGGCAGGAACACCGCGGACAGCACCAGGCCGATGCCGATCAGCGCGCCGCTAATCTCGTCCATCGACTTTTTCGCCGCTTCCTTGGGACTGAGGCCTTCATCCTGAATCAGCCGCTCGACATTTTCGACGACGACGATGGCGTCGTCGACCAGCAGGCCGATCGCCAGCACCATGCCGAACAGGGTCAGCGTGTTGATGGTAAAGCCCGCCGCATGCAGGATCGCGAGCGATCCCAGCAGCACGACCGGCACGGCAATGGTGGGGATCAACGTCGCGCGCCAGTTCTGAAGGAACAGGAACATGACGACGAACACCAGCAACACTGCCTCGATCAGCGTGTGGATAACCTGTTCGACCGACAGTTTCACAAAGGTCGAATTGTCGACCGGGAAGTCATATTTGACCCAGGACGGGAAATTCCTCGACAGCGTCTTGATCTGCGCCTTGACGTCCGTAACCGTGTCCAGCGCGTTGGCGCCCGGCGCCAGCTTTATGCCGAAACCGGCGGCCGGATGGCCGTTGAACTTCGCGCCGAAACTGTAATTTTCCGATCCCAGTTCGACCCGCGCGACGTCAGACAGCAGGACGACCGACCCGTCGCTGTTGCTGCGCAGGCGAATGGCGCGGAATTCCTCCGGCGTACGCAAGCGCGACTGGGCGGTGACGGTGGCGTTGAGCGCCTGGCCCTTTGGCGATGGCGTGCCGCCGATCTGGCCCGCCGATACCTGCGCATTTTGCGCCTGGATCGCGGCCTTCACGTCGCCCGTCGTGACGCCCAGATTGGCCATCTTGTAGGGGTCCAGCCACACCCGCATGGCATATTGCGCACCCAGCAACTGGGTGTCGCCAACCCCGGTGACGCGGCTGATCGGATCTTGCAGCGACGACGCGATAAAGTCGCCCGCATCCTGCTGGTCATGGATGCCGTCATCGGAATAGACCGCCATCACCATCAGGAAGCTGGCGGTCGATTTGGTGACGCGCAGCCCCTGTTGCTGCACTTCCTGCGGCAGGAGCGGCGTCGCCTGCGCCAGCTTGTTCTGCACCTGCACCTGCGCGATGTCCGCATCGGTGCCCTGCTCGAACGTCAGCGTGATGTTCAGGTTGCCCGCGCTATCGCTGGTGGACGAGAAATAGCGCAGATTGTCGATGCCCTTGAGCTGCTGCTCGATGATCTGGGTCGTCGTGCTTTCCAGCGTCTGGGCATTGGCACCTGGATAGCTGGT
Source organism: Sphingobium xenophagum (assembly GCF_002288285.1). Lineage (NCBI taxonomy): Bacteria > Pseudomonadati > Pseudomonadota > Alphaproteobacteria > Sphingomonadales > Sphingobiaceae > Sphingobium > Sphingobium xenophagum. The sequence continues at coordinate 113,655 of NZ_CP022745.1, forward strand.
TGCGATGCCGACCGTGGGCGGCGCGATTTCAGGAAATTGCGCGACGGGCAGCGCCCTGATGGCGAGCAGACCGGCCAGCATGATGACGATGGCGATGACCCATGCAAAGATGGGCCGGTCGATAAAATAGCGGGCCATGATTTACTGCGCCCCGCCGTTGGACGCGGTAACCTGCTGCGGCGCACCGGGCTTGACGACCGTGCCGGCGCGCAGATTGAGCAAGCCTTCGACGATCAAACGGTCGCCAGGTTTCAACCCGCCGGTAACGATCCACTTGTCGCCCACCGGGCGATCGACCGTTACCTGGCGCAATTCCGCCTTATTGTCCTTGCCAACGACCAGCGCCGTCGCGCGGCCGCGCGCGTCGCGGCTGATGCCCTGCTGCGGCGCCAGGATGACCTGGCGGCGCTGGCCTTCCACTACCCTGGCGCGCACATACATGCCCGGCAGCAACAGCCCGTCGGGATTGGCGAAGGTCGCGCGCAGCGTCACTGCGCCCGACGTCGGATCGACCGACACTTCGGAAAATTGCAGCCGGCCCTCGATCGGATAGGTGCTGCCATTGGGCAGCAGCAACTGGATACGCGCGCCGTCCACGCTGCTGACGCCGCCCTTCTTCATCGCCTGCTTCAGGTCGATGATCTCCGCGGCGGACTGGGTGACATCGACATAGACAGTGTCGGTGCGCTGGATCGTCGCCAGCGGGTCCGCCTGCCCGGCCTGCACCAGTGCGCCCGGCGTGAACAACGAACGGCCGATACGACCGGAAATGGGGGCGCGAATGCGCGTGAAATTCTGGTTCACCTGTGCCGATTGCAGCGCGCCACGCTGCGCTGCAACATCGGCGCGCGCCTGCTGCGCGGCGGCGTCGGCATTGTCATATTCCTGACGGCTGACGGCGTTGATGCCGACCAGATCCTTGTAGCGCTGCGCCTGCAAGCTGGTGGCCCGGATCGCCGCATTGGCCCGCGCCAGCGCACCCTGCGCCTGCGCGACAGCGGCGCGATAGGGGGCGTCCTCGATTTCGTAGAGCAATTGCCCGGCCCGCACCATGCCGCCCTCGGCAAACAGACGGCGACGGATAACGCCGCTGATTTGTGGCCGAACTTCGGCGGTTTCCACCGCTACGATCCGTCCCGGCAGCTCATTAATCAGCGGCGCGGTGCCGGTCTCGAGCGTTACGACGCCCACGGCGGGTGGCGGCGGCGCAGGCGGCGGACTGTCCCCGCACGCACTCAGAGTCAGCGCCGACGCACACGCCAGCAGACCGATGAACTTCCCCTTTTGCATCGCGCATATTTCCGTTTTGATAGGATACTGATCGGAATGAACGTTCATTCCGCTTGCGCGGCAGGTAGGATCATGCCAATGTGAATTCAAGAGAGAAAATGTCTAGGAGGGCAAATTGGTTGCAGCGCAGCAAAAACAGACCGTACCGGAAAGGTCGGGTAAGGAGCGGATCTTGGAAGCCGCCCGAACGCTGTTCGACAGCCATGGCTTCCATCAATCCTCCATGGCCGAACTGGCCGTAGCAGCCCAGGTTTCGGTCGGGCAGATATATCGTCTGTTCAAGGGCAAGGAAGACATCATCGCCGCCATCGTACAGGCGGATTATGACGAACGCTGCATGCATATGGATGCGCTGCGCTCGCGGCTCGACGCTGGCGAACTGACGGTCGAACAGACGTTCGAGGAATTGCTGCTGCATGTCGTCGATGAAAAGGACGAAGCGCTGTCCTTCGACATTCTGGCCGAAAGTTTCCGCAACCGGCCGGTCGGGGATATGATCGCGGCGATGTGCGTGCGGTTTCGCGGCTATATTCGCGACTTTGCCTGCGCGGCCAATCCCGACCTGTCAGGCGAAGCGCTGGACGGCGCGGAAGAAATTGTCCTCGCCTGCCTGTTCGGCCTTGGCCATCGCAGCCTTTCGCGCCCCAGCCTCAGCGCAACCGACACCGCCCGCCTCTCCGCACTGATGATCGTCGCGGCGCTGCGCGCCATCTGCTAGACAAAAACGGGGCGCCGGACCAGCAGCGCCCCCCCCGGCTATTTCGCCTCGACCCCTTCGGGCAGGACAATCGCCGACCAGCTTTTGGCCGGAACCAGATAGCGGGCGGCCAGCGCCTGCAACTGGGCTGGCGTGACAGTCAGCATATCCTGCGCCATCGTCTGCATCGCCGCCACATAGCGCGCATCATGGGTCGCGCCTTCCATCTGGTTCATCCAGAAGGCATTGCCCGTCCCGGCCCGCATCAGCATCTGCCGCATCGGCGCGACCGCCCGCTGCAATTCATCCTCGCTGACCGGCGTCCTGGCCAGATCGGCCGCGGTCGATTTCACCACATCGTAGAAATAGGCGATCCGGTCGGGCCGCACCTGGCTCGTCACCAATATATAGCCGCCACTCTCATAGGAAAATGGCCAGCTATTCTGGACGCTGGGCGAATAGGCCGCACCCTCGGTCGATCGCAGCCGGTCGAACAGCCGGTCGTTGAAGATCTGTGTCAGTATCTCCAGCTGGCGCGCTTCCTTTTGCAGGGTGAAGCCCCCCGATGTCGGCCATGCCATGACGGCGGCGGCCTGTTCCTTGTCGCCCTTGTGCCGCAGCACGATCGGGGTTTCGACATGGGCAGGAAAGCGCATCGCCAGGTTGGCGGCGGGCACGGGCGTATCGGTGCGGGGCGGCAACGCGCCCAGCGTCTGCGCCACTGCCGCTATCGCGTCGTCCGGCTTTACCTGCCCGAAAATCTGCACCTCTATCGGTCCCGACGCCAGAATCGGTTCCCATGTCGCGCGGAAGGCCTGCGGCGTCAGCGCGTTGATTTCGGCCAGCGACGGGGTGCGAAACCGCACATCCTTGTCATGCAGCAACCAGCCCAGATCACGCCCCAGCACAGCGTCGGGCGAACGGGTCATGGCGTCATAGGCAACGGTCGCGCCAGCCTTGACCCGCGCGATCGGCGCCGGGTCCCATCCGGGCGCACCCAGCTTGGTCGCGAACAGGCGCAACTGGTCCTTATAGTCGGCCGGGCGCGTCACCGCCTGCAATTCGAACGCATCTTCGTCGATCGAAAAATCCATGCCCATGCGGCGACCATTGGTCAGGTCGTCCAGCTCGCGCTGGCCCAGCGTGCCGATGCCACTGGCCACCAGCGCATAATCCCCTGCCCAGCTCGCCACCGGCTTGACCGGGGAGAAGGCCTGTTGGCCATGACCGAAGCGTACGTTGATCCGCACCTTTTCCGTCTCGGCATCATTGGCGAACAGCGTCAGCTTCACCCCGTTGGAAAAGGTGATGCTTTCCATTCCGGCAAGGCCAATGGGCGTGCGGGAAACGACCGTGGCCGGCGCACCCAGCTTGGGCAGGTCCGCCATCGTCACGATCTTGTCGGCCAGCCGCGCATTGGTCGCCGCCTTGACCGGCGCGGCGACGGCCGCCGCCAGCTTCGCGTCCAGACCCGGCTGCGCCGTGCCCGTCACCAGCAGGGCGCGGAACACGCCCGCCGAAAACAGCCGGTTGGTCGATTCGACGATCTTGACAGGGGTCATGTTCGCCTTGCCAGAGCGGAAGATGCTGAGCGCCGCGTCGGGGCTGACCGTCGTTTCGCGAATATCGACCGCACTGATCAGGTCGCTCGCCTGTTTCGCGCCCGCCTCCGTATCGGCATTTTCGACCTGGATTGCCAGCGCCGTATCCATCTGCGCATATTCGCGGTCGATTTCGGTCTGGCTGGGCGGCGTGGTCTTGGCGTCCTCCACGATGCCGCGCACATCGGCCAGCGCCTTTTGCCAATTCTCGCCCACCGGGATGATGGTCATGAACGTACCATCGACCGATCGGCTGACATCCTGCTGCTCGACACTCGATTGCAGGAAGCTGCCACCGCTACGCGCCGCCTGCTCCAGCCGGCGGCTGATGATCTGCAACGCCAGCATGTCGGTCAGCTTGTCCTGATTGTAGAGGATAGTGTCGGCGCGCGGCTTCCACGGGCGCAGCCAAGCAAGCGTCAGGCCCAGCGGCACGCCCGGCTCCACCGCAACGCGGGTGGCGGGGAACTTGGGATCGGGCGCGCCGAAGTCGGGCATGGGCGCGCCCTTGCCGGGCACGGACCAGCCGCCAAACTGGTCCTTGATCAGCTGTTCGGCCAGCGCCGGATCAATATCCCCCGCTATCGCGATCACGGCGTTTTCCGGGCGATACCAGCGCTCGTGAAACGCCGTCATCTTCGCCGCCGTCGCGGCGTTGAGCGTCGCCACCGTGCCGATCGGCGCACGATCGGCCATGGGTTGCCCGGCGAAGAAATGCTCGCGACTGACGTCGGAAATCCGCGTCTGCGGCCCGTCGCTCTCGCGTCGTTCGGCCAGCACCACCGCGCGCTCGGCATCGACCGCGCTGTCGACAATATTGGGATCAGCCATCATCCCCGCCAGAATCTTCAGGCTTTCGCCCAGGCTCTGCGGCGTCGCCTGCGGCAGGTCGAGCGCATAGCTGGTGCCGGTCGGCGTCGTCTGCGCATTGCTGTCGCTGCCGAATGTCACGCCCAGCCGCTGCCAGATACGCTTGGATTCGCCATCGGGGACATGGCGTGACCCACGAAAGGTCAGATGCTCCATGAAATGGGCATAGCCCTGCTCGTCGGGCCGCTCCATCAGCGATCCCGCGTCGATCCGCAACCGCACGGACACCTGCCCCGGCGGCACGCCGTTGCGACGGATCGCATAGCGCAGGCCATTGGACAAAGTGCCAAACCGCCATGCGGCATCAATCGGCACATCGCTATTTTCGTAAAGCCACGGCCGCACCTTCGGCGCGAGCGCGCCTGACGTGGCGGCAGGGGCAGATTCCGTCCGGGCCGCCAGCGGCGCAGGCGCCCCCGACAGCAGCAGGGCAAGGACAGTCAGCGAAGCGGCGGCGCGCCGGGGGAACAATCTCATAGGCCGGGGAGCCTAACGGGATTTTCCTGAATGGCTACTGACAAAGATGGTCATGGGACGCCGCAAAATATCGTTCGCTTCGAGCGTGTCGGAATAGTTTTCCGACCACGCTCGAAACGAACGGAAGACTGCATCAGCGCGGCGCGCCGGTGCGCTGGACCGCGCCCTTGTGCGCGCCGACGCCACCGCCGCTGCGGCGACGGCGGAAGGGCCGCTTCTCGCCACCCTCGGCATCGGTGCGATGCGCCCGGTCGGGGGTACCGCGCTGCTGGCGCTGGCCATCCTGATATTTGCGCTGCCCTTCGGCGCGACGCGCCTGCTGCTGCGGCGTCTGGCTCGGTCCCTTCTTGGGGGCGGCAGGCTTGGGCAGGTTCCGCACCGCTTCCATGAAATTCTCCGGCAGCGGTTCGATCGCCAGCTTCACCCGCGTCGCCCGTTCGATCGCCTTGAGATAAGGCCGCTCATCGTCCGCCACGAAGCTGATCGCAACGCCTTCGGCCCCGGCGCGCGCGGTGCGGCCGATGCGGTGGACATATTGTTCGGGCACATTGGGGATTTCGAAGTTGATGACGTGGGACACGCCCGACACGTCGATGCCGCGCGCGGCGATGTCGGTCGCCACCAGCAGCTTCACCTTGCCCTGGCGGAACGCCTGGAGCGCGGTGGTGCGCTGGCCCTGGCTCTTGTTGCCATGGATGGCGAACGCCTCGATCCCCGCGCCTTCCAGGAAACGCACGACGCGGTCGGCGCCATGCTTGGTGCGGGTGAAGATCAGCGCGCGGTCAATGTCCTCGCTCTTCAGGATCAGGTGGAGCAGCGCCTGCTTCTCGGCCTGATTGACGAAGGTGGCGCGCTGTTGGACGCGCTCTGCGGTGGTCGATTGCGGCGCAACGCTGACCTTGACCGGATTGTTGAGGAACTGGGCGGCCAGCGCCTCGATTTCCTTGGGCATCGTGGCCGAGAAGAACAGGTTTTGCCGATCGGCGGGCAGCATCTTGGCAATGCGCTTCAATGGCTGGATGAAGCCCATGTCCATCATCTGGTCCGCTTCGTCGAGCACGAAGATTTCCGTGTCCTTGATGGTCAGCGCGCGCTGGTCGATCAGGTCGAGCAGACGGCCCGGCGTCGCGACGACGATGTCGACGCCCCCGGCCAGCGCCCGGATCTGCTTGCCGATGGGCACGCCGCCGAACACGGTTTCGACCGACAGCCTCAAAAAGCGGCCATAATCGCGGAAGCTCTGCGCGATCTGCGCGGCCAGTTCGCGGGTCGGGGCCAGCACCAGCATCCGGCAGCCCTTGATCGGCGTCGGCTTGGGGTTGCGGGCAAAATAGTCGAGGCTGGGCAGCGCGAAGGCGGCGGTCTTGCCGGTGCCGGTCTGGGCGATGCCGCACAGATCCTTGCCGTCCAGCAGCACGGGAATCGCCTTTTGCTGGATGGGCGTGGGTGTCACATAATTTTTGGAGGCAAGCGCCTTGGTGATCGGCTCGGCCAGACCAAAATCGTTGAATTGCATTTGGAAAACTCACAAGTGGGCCTTTACGCCAACTTGCACTGCGGACGCAGGAAGGGCGCGAGGCGGGTTACGAAACGACCCGCGTGAAAAGGGAAGCCTCAAGCTTGGCGCAGACTCTCATTGGCCGGTCCGTGATCCTATTGCGGCTGTTCCAGCCACCCAGGTTGCGGACGATCACGCTGCCAATCGCTATGGAACCATCATGGTCCCTCTGCTGCGCTGCAACGCATATGGCGAAGATGCAGGCAAATAGCAAGCGGCCGCGCGATGAAGCGCAGCCGCCTGCCCTTGGGAACGCGCCTTCGCACGCCCGTGGGGTTCAGTATATGCCGCTCAATCGCCTTACAGCGCGACCTCGGCATGCTTGGACTTCATCTCCTTGGACACATCACCGCCGAACATCATCTTGAACACGCCCGTCAGCGACAGGTCGGCCAGCCAGATTTCCGCCGTGCCAAGGTCGAAGCGCAGCATCAGCAGGTTGGGATCATTGCGACCGCCCTCATACCAGGCCTCAACCTGCTTGGACCAGTAGCGGTCGATCACCGCCGGGTCGGTCTCCTCGACCAGCGTGCCGTTGATGCAGGCGAACAGGCCATGATCCTTCGCCGCGAACTGGGCCATGGCGGGGCCGCCGGGGGCCAGGCGATTGTCGCGCGATGTATAGAACCAGAAGCAATGATCGGCATCGGGATCAAGCTGGGCCGTCATCGGCAGGCTATGGTCCTGACTATTGCTCAACCCCACCATGACGAAGGGGCTTTTGCTCATATCGCTCCAGAAATGTTCGCGAATATCCTTTGGCGTCGTCATTCTATCTCTCCTGCTGGGTCATTCCCAACAATCGACGGGTGCCAGCGAAGTTCCCGCAGCGCTTGATCTTGCGCCTGCAAATCGCCACATAGCGGCCATGCTGATAGAGACCGAACTGACGCCCAATCCGGCAACCATCAAATTCCTCCCCGGCCAGGCGGTCATGGGCGATGGAACGCGCGATTTCGCAACCCCTGAAGAGGCGGAGGCATCGCCGCTCGCCAACGCGCTGTTCGGGCTGGGCGATGTTACCGGCGTCTTTTTCGGCGGCAATTTCGTGTCGGTGACGATCGCGCCGGGATCGGAATGGCGGGACGTGAAGCCGGACATACTGTCGATCCTGCTCGACCATTTTTCCGCCAACATGCCGCTGTTCGCGCCGGGATCGGCCGCGGGCATAGCCGTGCCGCTGGATGACGACGCATTCGGCGACGACCCGCAAGACGCCGAAATCGTCGCGCAGATCCGCGATCTTATCGACACGCGCGTCCGCCCCGCCGTCGCCAATGATGGCGGCGACATCGTCTATCGCGGCTTCGACAAGGGCACCGTATTCCTCAAGATGCAGGGCGCCTGCGCTGGCTGCCCTTCATCCAGCGCGACGCTGAAAAACGGGATCGAGCAACTGCTCAAACATTATGTCCCGAAGTGACGGAAGTCCGCGCGGTCTGATCGGGTCAACCTTCCCTTTCCACCATTTGGCAAATCGCGACAGATCGACTAACCGCAAGAAGGAAGGTTGAGGGGGGTAAGGTTTGCGCCTGCTGGTGATCGACACCGCGACACAGGCTTTGTCCGTCGCGCTGCTGGAAGATGGGGCGCCCGTTGCGCGCTTCCATGAAATTGTCGGGCGCGGCCATGCCGAAGCCCTGCTGCCCGCCATCGCCGCCCTGCCCGGCGGTGGTCGCGCGGATGCCATCGCCGTCAATGTCGGCCCCGGCAGCTTTACCGGGGTTCGCATCGGCATCGCCGCTGCCCGCGCGCTGGCGCTGGCTTGGCAACTGCCACTACGCGGATATAGCGCGCCGTCGCTGATCGCGGCGCAAGCGGCGCAACTCCATGCTGGCGACGGACCGATCGCGGTCACCATCACTGGCGGCCATGGCGAACTATTCTGGCAATGCTTCACCGCCGACGGGCTGAACGCGACCAGCCCGGTCGCCTCGACCCCCATCGCCGCCCTGGCGACGCAGCTCGACATCGACACGCTCTACGGCACCGGGGCGGAAGCATTGGTGACCGCGCGCGGCCATGGCGCCGCGGTCAATCTCTATCCCGACGCAGCGGACTATGGCCTGATCGCCGCCCAGCCCGCCCTGCCCGCAACGCCCATTTATGGCCGGGGCGCCGACGCGCAGACCATGGCGGAGCGCGCCGCGTCATGATGCCGGGTCTTGTCCTCGATACCTACGACCAGAGCGAGCGCAACGCGATGGCCGATGCGATGACGGTGATGGAGGCCGCCTTCGATCCGGTTTTTGGTGAGGCATGGACATTGCCGCAACTGGCCGGCGTCATGATGATGCCCGGCACCTGGCTGACGATCGCGCGCGTGGACGCGGCGGCGCTGGGCTTTGCGCTGGTGCGATCCGTGCTCGACGAATGCGAATTGCTGCTGCTGGCGGTCGACCCCGCCTGGCGTGGACGGGGCATTGGCGAAGCGTTGCTGCGCGACAGTTTGCGCACTGCGCGTCGCAGAGGCATTACATCCATGAACCTGGAAGTGCGCGCCAGCAACAACGCCGTGCATCTCTATGAGAAAACAGGCTTTGAATACGTGCATCGCCGCCCCGGTTACTATCGCGGCAATGATGGACAACTTTATGATGCTCTAAGTTTTCGCATCGACATGCTTGCTTGATGCCAAATGCTCTTGCGAAATTATCCGGCAAGGTTTAGCGAACACGTACCGTTCCTGAAATGAATCTCGTAGGACGGGTCGCGCAACAATAGCCTTACAGGATACAGGACAATGGAAATAGAATCCGCACAGAGCGAACTGCTCATTACTTTGACATCGGACATTGTCGCCGCGCATGTCTCCAATAACAGCGTGTCTGTATCTGACGTTGCTGCTCTGATCCAGAATGTCCACGCTGCCTTGTCGGGCCTGAGCGAACCGACTGCCGTGCCGGACGTCAAGCCCGAACCTGCGGTTTCGGTCCGTTCGTCGATCAAGCCGGACTTCATCATCTGTCTGGAAGATGGCAAGAAGCTCAAGATGCTCAAGCGCCACCTGATGACCCATTATCAGATGACGCCCGAAGACTATCGCGCAAAATGGGGCCTGCCCGCCGACTATCCGATGGTCGCCCCCAACTATGCCGAACAGCGCCGCTCGCTGGCCAAGAAAATCGGCCTGGGCACCAAGCGCCGCCGTAGCGGCAGCGCCGCAAAGTAATCCGCCCGGCTGACGGAACGGTCTTGTGTAAAGGGGCGCATGCAGCCATGTGCCCCTTTACGCGACAGGAAAAGCCGCTAGGCTTCGTCTGACTGTCCGCACCTCTAAAGCCAGCGAGACTCCATGAACCGCAAGATCGACGTCGAAGCCCTGTGTCACGAAAAGGGGCTGCGCATCACCGAACAGCGCCGGGTGATCGCCCAGGTGCTGAGTGATGCGACCGACCATCCCGATGTCGAGGAATTGCACAAGCGATCCGCTGCGATCGACCCAGGCATCTCGATCGCCACCGTCTATCGCACGGTCCGCCTGTTCGAAGAGGCCGGCATTCTGGAACGCCATGATTTCGGCGATGGCCGCGCCCGTTACGAAGCTGCGCCCGAATCGCATCACGATCATCTGATCGATGTCGAAACCGGCAATGTGATCGAATTTGTCGACCCCGAACTGGAACAGTTGCAAAAGCAGATCGCGGAAAAGCTGGGCTTCCGGCTGGTCGATCATCGCATGGAATTGTACGGCGTCGCCCTCGACCGGAAGAACTGACGCGCTGCCGCCGCTTCGTCGCTGGTCGCGCATAGCCGCGCTGATTGCCAGCCTGCTGCTGTGCCTGCCTCCCCACCTGCTCTGGCGCGTCCTTCGTCGCCCGTCGCCCTGGCCGCGCCGTTTCCTGGCGATGGCCGCGCGCGCCGTCGGCGTGCGGGTGCGGATCGCGGGACAGCCGCATGGCGGCGACATGTTCCTGCTGGCCAACCATGTCAGCTGGATCGACATATTGGCCATGGGCGGCGCCACCGGCGCGGCCTTTGTCGCGCATGACGGCATTGCCCGCTGGCCGGTCGTCGGCTGGCTCGCGGCGCAGAACAACACATTGTTCGTCGCCCGTGAGCGGCGCGGCGCGCTGTCGGGCCAGATCGACGCGCTGCGCGCCGCCATGCTGGGGCATCAGCCGGTCGCGCTATTTCCCGAAGGCACGACCAGCGACGGCAGCGGGCTGCTGCCGTTCAAGCCATCGCTTCTGGCCGTGCTGCTGCCGCCGCCGCGCGCGGTGCTGATCCAGCCGGTGCATATCGACTATGGCGCGGCGACATCCGCCATCGCCTGGCATGGCGACGAACCGGCGGGCGCCAACGCATGGCGCGTTTTGGGGCGCAAGGGGCGGCTGGACGTGACGCTGCGCTTTCTGCCGCCGTTCGACCCCGCCGATTGCGCCGATCGCAAGGTCATAGCGGCAACGGCACGCGGCGCGATCGCCGCCAGCATCGCGCAAAATGCGTCCGATAGCGCCGCATCGCAGCATCGGCCTTCCGCTACCCCCCTGCCGCCTGTATAGCTGGGCCATGAATCGTCCCCTACCGCCCAAGACTCCAGCCACCTTCCACGTAAAATCCTTCGGCTGCCAGATGAACGTCTATGATGGCGAACGCATGGCCGAGATGCTGGGCGAGCGGGGCATGACCGCCGCTGCGGACGGGAATGACGCCGATCTGGTGATCCTCAACACCTGCCACATCCGCGAAAAGGCAGTGGACAAGGTCTATTCCGACATTGGCCGGATGACGCGCGAGGATGGCAGCCGCCCGATGATCGCGGTCGCTGGCTGCGTCGCGCAGGCCGAGGGCGGCGAAATCAGCCGCCGCGCCCGAACGGTGGACATCGTCGTCGGCCCGCAGGCCTATCACCGCCTGCCGGACCTCATCGCAAAGGCGGGTCGCGGCGAAGCGGCGGTCGATACCGACATGCCGGCGGAATCGAAATTCGGCGCCCTGCCCGCCCGCACCAAGCAGGCGCGGCCCACCGCCTTTCTGACGATCATGGAAGGGTGCGACAAATTCTGCACCTATTGCGTCGTCCCCTATACGCGCGGCGCGGAAATCAGCCGGTCATGGGGCACGATCCTCGACGAGGCGAAGGCGCTGGTGGATGGCGGGGTGAAGGAAATCACGCTGCTGGGCCAGAATGTGAACGCCTGGACCGGCGAGGATGACAAGGGCCGGGCACAGGGTATGGACGGTCTGGTCCGGGAACTGGCGAAGATCGATGCGCTCAAGCGTATCCGCTATACGACCAGCCATCCCAACGACATGAGCGACGGGCTGATCGCCGCCCATGGCGACGTCGACAAGCTGATGCCCTTCCTCCATCTGCCGGTGCAATCGGGCAATGACCGCATCCTCAAGGCGATGAACCGCAGCCATAGCGTCGAGGGCTATCTGCGCCTGATCGATCGCGTCCGCGCGGCGCGCCCGGACATTGCCCTGTCCGGTGACTTCATCGTCGGCTTCCCCGGAGAGACCGAGGAGGAATTTGCCGACACGCTGCGCATCGTCGACGCCGTGGGCTATGCGCAATGCTATTCGTTCAAATATAGCCCCCGCCCCGGCACGCCAGCAGCCGACATGGACGGGCAAATACCCGCCGACGTCATGGACGATCGGCTCGTGCGGCTACAGGCGGCGATCAATCGCCATCAGGTCGGCTTCAACGCCGCCACGGTCGGACGCCGCACCACCATATTGCTGGAACGCGCGGGCCGCTATCCCGGTCAATTGATCGGCAAGACGCCCTGGCTGCAATCCGTTCACGTCACCGCCCCCGACCAGGCGATCGGCGATATGATAGAGGTCGACATCATCAGCGCCGGTCCCAATAGTCTGGCCGGCGAAATTGGCAGGAGGAAAGCCGCTTGAACCAAAGCCTCGTCATTCCCGCAACAGCGGGACGCCATCTCTTCGATCTGCGGCTCTGGCCGATCCTAACGAGATGCATGACAGGCAAGGGAGGCTTTTGAATGGGCAAGAAACCGCATCAACCCCGCACCGACATCGCCGAACGCGCGCGGCTCGAAGTCACGTTCGAAAAGCCGCATCTGCTGGGCACCCTGTTCGGGCAATATGACCAGAATCTGGTCGCCATCGAAAATCGGCTGGGCGTCTATATCGCTGCGCGCGGCAACAAGTTGCAGATCGAGGGCGAGGCGGAAGCCGCCGCCCGCGCGCGCGACGTCATGACCGGCCTCTATAACCGCATCGTCGCCGGGCAACAGATTGATACGGGCGCGGTGGAAGCCGTGATCGCCATGTCGTCGGAACCCACGCTGGACGGCATCATCCGCCATGACGTGGCCGAACCGCCCACGGTGATGATCCGCACGCGCAAGAAAACCATCGTCCCCCGATCCGCCACGCAGGTCACCTATATGGAGGCGATGAACCGGAACGACATCATCTTCGCCCTGGGGCCGGCAGGAACGGGCAAGACCTATCTGGCGGTGGCGCAGGCGGTCAGCCAGCTCATCACCGGAACGGTCGACAAGCTGATCCTCTCGCGCCCCGCGGTCGAGGCGGGCGAGCGGCTGGGCTTCCTGCCCGGCGACATGAAGGAGAAGGTAGACCCCTATCTCCGCCCGATCTACGACGCGCTCTACGACACGCTGCCCGCCGAACAGGTCGAGCGGCGCATCGCCAGCGGAGAGATTGAGATCGCCCCGCTGGCCTTCATGCGCGGGCGAACGCTGGCCAACGCCTTCATCGTGCTGGACGAGGCGCAGAATACCACGATCGCCCAGATGAAGATGTTCCTCACCCGCTTTGGCGAAGGCAGCCGCATGGTCATTTGCGGCGATCCCCGCCAGGTCGATCTGCCGCTGCCGGGGGCTTCGGGCCTGGCCGATGCCGTCGCGCGACTGGACGGGGTGGAGGGCATCGCGATGGTGCCCTTCGGCATCGGCGATGTCGTGCGTCATCCGGTCGTCGGGCGGATCGTGCAGGCTTATGAGGGGCCGGATGCGTAAGCAAAAAAATCCGTTCGCACTGAGCGAAGTCGAAGTGCCCAACCGAGCGGAGCGAGGTGCCTTCGCTCCGCTCTGGCAAAGGCTTCGACTTCGCTCAGCCCGAACGGAGGAAAGTTCGTTCCATGATTGACGTCGCCGTCCTCCATGACACTGGCTGGCCCGATACGGACTGGGAAATGCTTGCCCAGCGCGCCGTGTCTGCGGCCATCGCCCACAGCCCCTTTGCCGCCTTCGCCACTGATGCGGCGACCTACGAAGTCGCGGTCAAGCTGACGACGGATGAAGAAGTCCATGAACTCAACCGCGCCTATCGCGACAAGGACAAGCCGACCAACGTCCTGTCCTTCCCGATGGTGCAGGCCGACCTGCTGGAAGGCACCGCCAATACGGACGATGGCGAGATATTGCTGGGCGACATCGTGCTGGCGGAGGGGGTTTGCGCCGCCGAAGCAGCCGACCGGGGCATCTCCATTGCCGATCATGCTGCGCATTTGATTATCCACGGGACTTTTCATTTGCTTGGATATGATCATATGGACGACAATGAAGCCGAAGTCATGGAAGCGCTGGAAGTCGCGGCGCTGGCCAGTCTTGGGCTTTCGGATCCCTACGGGGATAATATTCTATCAGGGGTGTAGGACGAACTATGGCTGAGGGCAGCCCAAAGGACGGCAACGGTTCCAAGGAATCGGACAGTAGTAATGAAGGCGGTTTATGGAGCGGCATAAAGTCGCTTCTGTTCGGCGATAACGAATCCACGACGCTGCGGCAGGAACTGGAGGAAGCGCTCGACGAATATGACGAGGAGGAGCAGGACGAAGGCGCGGCTGCGCCCGCCAAGGGCGACCTGTCGGCGATCGAGCGCCAGATGGTCCGCAACCTGCTTCATTTTTCCGAACATACCGTGGATGACGTCGCCGTACCGCGCGCCGACATCATCGCGATCGAGGAGAAGGCCAGTTTCGCCGATCTTGCCGCGCTGTTTGCCGAAGCGGGCCATAGCCGCATCCCGGTCTATCGCGACACGCTCGACACCATCGTCGGCATGGTCCACATCCGCGATGCTTTCGCGATCCTGGCGGGCAAATCCCCCGTCCCCGACACGCTGGCCCCGCTGATCCGCCAGCCGCTCTATGTCCCCGAAAGCATGGGCGCGCTCGACCTGCTGGCCGAAATGCGTGCCAAGCGGACCCATCTCGCCATCGTGCTGGACGAATATTCGGGCACCGAAGGGCTGCTGACGTTCGAGGATCTGGTCGAGGAAATCGTCGGCGATGTCGAGGATGAGCATGACGACGCCCCCGAAGCGATGCTGGTGCCGCTGCCCGGCGGCCTGTGGGAAGCAGACGCGCGCGCCGAACTGGACGATGTCGCCGAAGAGATTGACGAGAAGCTGGGCGACATTGACGAGGATGTCGACACGCTGGGCGGCCTCGCTTTCATCATCGCTGGCCGGGTGCCGGAACCGGGCGAGATACTCGACCATGAACAGAGCGGCTGGAAACTGGAAATATTGGCCAGCGATGGCCGCCGCGTAAGCCGCCTGCGCCTGCACCCCCCGGTGGAAGCGCTTATGGACGATGAGGATTGAGGCGCATCCGAGAACTCAAAATCCGTTCGGGCTGAGCCTGTCGAAGCCTTGTCCTTTTCTTCGGGGCACTACAGCCGTTCGACACGCTCAGGGCGAACCGAACTTCAGCAGGCCCGCCCCCTCTCTCACTCCGGAATGGACGCACCAAACAGCAGCATAGGCTCGCCTGCAGGCGACAGCGCGATCTCGCCGCCTGCATTGGTCACCAACTGCCGTACCATCCATGCCGCCGCCGTGCGCGAAGCCAGCCCTTCGGCGGGCAGCGTCCCCGCCAGCGCCGCGCGCAGATCGGGGTCCAGCACGACCTTTGGCCCTTCGCCCCGCACGACAATCTCTGTCACGCCGGGCCGCTTTTCCGCGCCAATATCCAGCTGCCCGCCCCGCACCAGCGCGTCGCCGACGATCAGCGCCAGGTTCAGCAGCACCTTGACCGGCAGCTTGCCCAGCATCTGCTCCTCAACCATCCAGCCGATCTTGACCCGGCCCGTCCCCGCGAACATCCCCTCGATCGCAACCCGCGCCTCATGCGGCGGCACTGCGTCGCCAAAGCCCCCGGCCGAACCGAATGCCAGGCGGAAGAATTTGAGCTTGTTGGCGGATGTGCGGGCACTGTCGGCCAGCAGGTCCAGGCAGCGCTGACGCATGTCCGGGTCGGTTTCGTCCGCCATCAGTTCCAGCCCGTTATTCAGCGCGCCAACCGGACTCAACAGGTCGTGGCACAAGCGCGAACACAGAAGGCTGGCAAATTCGATGCTGTCGATGGGGTGGGTCATGTCAGGGTCTGCACCGCCGATTTTGTGGAAACTAAGGATGGCCTGACTGGCTAATGCGCTGCTGCGCCGGGCGATGCAACCCCGCCGCGCGCCCTTTCGCTCATACGACCTGCAACGTCGTCGGGGCGAAGCACACGCCACCCGCGCCATCCCCCTGCGCCACCCAGAGCCGCGCCTCGCCCGCCGCGACGATCAGCCACAGGCTGCCATCGGGCGCGGCGCAGGCCGTATCTGTCGCCGATGGCACCGCCACGCCGGACGGATGCGAATGATAATGACCGATGATCGGTGGCCCGCCCGCCCGCGCCGCCCGGTGCGCAGCGATCAGCGCCGCCGGGTCCAGCTCGAAATGGCGCGCGGGGTCCGGCGCGACATTGGCGGCGGGCGCGATGGCCGCGATTCGCTCCGCCGTGCCGAACAACAGGCCGCACACCTCCGCCCGGTCCGCCGCCGCAATCGACTGAATCTGGTCCAGCAGCGTCCTTGATATTGCAATCGCCATGCCTACATCCCTACCCAATGGGTTCGGGGGTTTCCATCATCGAAGCGACAATCGCGCAGGCGCAGGACGGGATGCGGCTCGACCGGGCGCTGGCCGACCTGCTGCCCGACCTGTCGCGCGAACGGTTGAAGGCGCTGATCAACGACGGCCATGTCCGCTCGACCGGCCAGCCGATCAAGATCGGCACCACCATCAAGGTCGCGACCGGCCAGTCTTTCGCCATCACCCTGCCCGCGCCCGTAGCGCTGGAAACGCAGGCGCAGGATATTCCGCTCCACATCGTGCATGAGGATGCGGACCTGATCGTCGTGGACAAGCCCGCCGGGCTGGTCGTCCATCCCGCCGCGGGCAATCTGGACGGCACGCTGGTCAATGCGCTGCTGCATCATTGCCAGGGTCAGTTGTCGGGCATTGGCGGCGTCGCCCGGCCCGGCATCGTCCACCGCATCGACAAGGATACGTCCGGCCTGCTGGTCGTCGCCAAATCGGACAAGGCGCATGACGGGCTGGCGCGCCAGTTCAAGGATCACAGCATCCAGCGACTCTATGCCGCGATCGTCTATGGCCATCCCCTGCCCGGCACCGGCACGGTCGATGCCTGGCTCGGTCGTTCGGACGCTGATCGAAAGAAGATGGCGGTTCATCGCGAAGGGCGCGGCAAACATGCCGTCACCCATTATCGCACGGTGGAACGGCTACGCGACGCGGCCATGGTGGAATGTCGGCTGGAAACCGGCCGCACCCATCAGGTCCGCGTCCATATGCACCATATCGGACACCCCTTGATCGGTGATCCGGTTTACGGTAGAGAAAGAAAAGGTTTCAAATCAATACTGGAAACGCTGGGTTTCAAAAGGCAGGCATTGCACGCAAAAAGCCTGGGGTTCATACATCCGGTAACGGACGAACGGCTTATGTTCCAAAGTGCACTCCCTGCCGATATGCAGGAACTGTTAAGCCTGCTCCACGTATAGAGATGAACAAGTTTGCGACGGTCTTTGTGACGCCTCTTCTGGGTCCGACCGCGCATGAAAGGGAAAGGTGAAGCGACATGGCCAAGACGAGCAATGTCCCCGCGGTTCCGGCGCTGGGCGGTGAAGCCAGCCTCAACCGCTATCTGTCGGAAATCCGCAAATTTCCGCTTCTGACCCCTGAGCAGGAATATATGCTCGCCAAACGGTATGAGGAGCATCAGGACCCTGAGGCTGCGGCCCAGCTGGTGACCTCGCATCTGCGCCTCGTGGCGAAGATCGCGATGGGTTATCGCGGCTATGGCCTGCCGGTCAGCGAACTGATCTCCGAAGGCAATATCGGCCTGATGCAGGGCGTGAAGAAGTTTGAGGCTGACCGCGGCTTCCGCCTGGCGACCTACGCCATGTGGTGGATTCGCGCCTCGATCCAGGAATTCATCCTGCGCAGCTGGTCGCTTGTGAAAATGGGCACCACCGCATCGCAGAAGAAGCTGTTTTTCAACCTTCGCCGGATGAAGAACAATATCGAAGCGTTCGAGGATGGCGATCTGAAGCCGGAAGATGTGACCAAGATCGCGACCGATCTGGGCGTGTCCGAGCAGGATGTCGTGTCGATGAACCGCCGCATGGCGATGGGTGGCGATACGTCGCTCAACGTCCCCATGCGGGAGGATGGCGACGGCCAGTGGCAGGATTGGTTGCAGGATACCGATCCGTTGCAGGACGAGCGCGTGGCCGAGGAGCAGGAACGCACTCAGCGCCACGAAATGCTGGTCGAGGCGATGACGGACCTCAACGATCGCGAAAAGCACATCCTGGCCGAACGGCGTCTGGCCGAAGAACCCAAGACGCTGGAGGAACTGAGTCAGGTCTATGGGGTATCGCGCGAGCGCGTCCGCCAGATCGAGGTGCGCGCCTTTGAAAAGCTGCAAAAGGCGATGATGCGCATTGCCGGTGACAAGCTCAGCCACATGGCGCGCTTCGCCGCCGCCTGACGCCAGATACAGGCTAACCGGAAAAGGCTTCGAAGCGATTCGGAGCCTTTTCTGTTGCCCAGGGTCCATCGGACCGCAACTGGCGTCTTGTTGGCCCCTTGCACGTCGGTCATATGGCGGTGATCCGGCTGACGCGCGAAGGGGATGTAGCTTGATGTCGACTGCATTGGCCCGGCGTCTGGCGACCGGCAAAATCCATTATGGCTGGGTCGTCCTAGCCGCCACCTTCCTCACCATGCTCGTGGTCGCAGGCGCGGTCGGCGCGCCCGGCGTGTTCATCGTGCCGCTGCAACGCGAATTTGGGTGGACCGCCGCCGACATTTCCGCTGCGCTGGCCATCCGCTTCCTGCTGTTCGGCCTGATCGGCCCCTTTGCCGCTGCTTTCATGAACCGCTTCGGCGTGCGCCGGATGATGCTGATTTCGCTCGGCATCGTCACGATCGGCCTGCTGCTGTCGCTGGGCATGAGCCAGCTTTGGCAATTGGTGCTGCTATGGGGCGTGGTGATCGGGCTGGGCACTGGCCTCACCGCCATGGTGCTGGGCGCAACCGTCGCCACCCGCTGGTTTTCGGACCGGCGCGGGCTTGTCATGGGGCTGCTGTCCGCCAGCACGGCGACTGGCCAACTGGCTTTCCTGCCGCTGCTCGCCGGAATGACAGACACTTTGGGCTGGCGCTCTGCCGTGCTGCTGGTGTGCGGCGCGATCCTGCTGGCGGCGCTGGTCGTATTGCTGCTGATGCGCGATCGCCCGTCCGATCTCGGCCTGCCACCCTATGGCGACAGCGCTATCCAGCCGCCGCCGGCCCAGACGATCGGCTTTGGCGCGTTGCTGATGACACCGATCACCGTTCTGCGCGACGCGGCCAAAGTGCCGACCTTCTGGTTCCTCTTCCTCTCCTTCTATATTTGCGGTGCCAGCACCAACGGTCTGGTCCAGACCCATTTCATCGCTCTGTGCGGCGATTATGGATTGGCGGCGATCGGCGCGGCGTCGATGCTGGCGATGATGGGGCTGTTCGATTTCGGCGGCACACTGGCGTCGGGCTGGCTGTCGGACCGATACGACAATCGCTGGCTGCTCTTCTGGTATTACGGCCTGCGTGGCGCGTCGCTGCTCTATCTGCCGTTCAGCGACTTCTCGCTCTACAGCCTGTCGCTGTTCGCCGTCTTTTACGGTCTGGACTGGGTCGCGACCGTGCCGCCCACGGTCAAGCTGACCGCCCAGCGCTTCGGGCCGGAACGCGCCAACATCGTCTTTGGCTGGATCTTTGCCGGCCATCAACTCGGTGCGGCCAGCGCAGCGATGGCGGGCGGCCTGTCGCGCACGGTCTGGCACAGCTATATGCCTGCCTTCGTTGCGGCGGGGCTGTTATGCCTGATCGGCGCGGGGCTGGTGCTGATGATCAACCGGGGTCGCCCCGCCATCTTGCAGGGCGCTTGAAACACAAGGCCGGGGCGCGTTACGCTGGCGGCATGACCGCCAAAACCCCCTCTGCCCGCCGCCGTTCCCGCTGGATCAGCATCCCGCTCAAACTGCTGATCGGCTTCGTCATCCTCTCGCTGCTGATGGTGACGCTCTACCGCTTCGTGCCCCCGCCAGTGACGATGACGATGCTGCTCGATCCCAATGGCATCACCAAGGACTGGGTGAGCCTGGACGAGATTGACCCGGACATGGCGCGCGCGGCGATCGCGGCGGAGGACGGCAAATTCTGCGCCCATCACGGCTTCGACGTCGACGCCATCGCCAAGGCGGCAATCCATAACGCAAGCGGCGGCCGCGTACGCGGCGGATCCACGATCAGCCAGCAGACCGCGAAAAATGTGTTCCTGTGGCAGGGCGGCGGCTTCGTCCGCAAGGGGTTCGAAGCCTGGTTCACCATGTTGATCGAGGCGATCTGGGGCAAGCGGCGGATCATGGAAGTCTATCTGAACGTCGCGGAAACCGGCATCGGCACCTATGGTGTGCAGGCGGGCGCCATCCGCTATTTTCGCCATGGCGCGGACCGGTTGAGCCGGGCAGAAGCGGCGCGGATCGCCGCCGTCCTCCCCCTCCCCAAACGCCGCGCCGCCATCGCCCCCAGCGGCTTCACCCGCCGCTACGGCAACACGATCGCCGCACGGATCGGCGTGGTACAGCGCGACGGGCTGGATGCTTGCCTCAAATGAAAAGGGCGGGGATTGCGCCCCGCCCTTTCGCTTTTGTCGATGATCTTTGCGATCAGAAGGTAAAACGAGCGCCCACACGAATGGTGTAGAGCGACTGACGCGAATAGATCGTGTCGGTCGGCGTCGCAGTCGGCGCGTTATACCGATACTGCGCACAGGCTTGGGCGGTGCTGGTAGCTCCCTGCGCGCCGGTTGGGGCCGTTCCGGTCGCAACTGGCGTCGTCAGGCACTGGGCGCGAACCGCGATCACATTGTAGGGGAAAGAATATTCGCGAAGCTGACCCCATTTCTTGTTCAGGAAGTTCGTGAAATTCTCGATGTCCGCGAACAAGGTGATACGCGAATTGCCCAGACCAGTCGGGACTTCCTGATCGATATGCAAATCGATCTTGGTAAACCACTTGGCGTTAAAGGCATTACGCGGTGCAATCTGTCCTCGGAATTTGCCAAGACCAGTGGTCGTGATCAGCCC
Organism: Sphingobium xenophagum; assembly: GCF_002288285.1. Classification (NCBI taxonomy): domain Bacteria; kingdom Pseudomonadati; phylum Pseudomonadota; class Alphaproteobacteria; order Sphingomonadales; family Sphingobiaceae; genus Sphingobium; species Sphingobium xenophagum. The sequence goes on from NZ_CP022745.1 coordinate 134,586, forward strand.
TTCCAGATAGTTCTGCGTCGCGGCACTGTCGTAGGACACAAGCGGATCGTTTGGACCAGTCGGCACGTAGAGAAGGTAACGCGAATTGCTACCCGTGGTGCCGAATATCCCGCTACGTGCGTTGGAGACATCCTGCATCGTATAGCTGTAGGGGCGGCCGATGCGGGTTTCGCCGAACAGGGCAAAGTTGGTCTTGTAATCGCCGAAGAAAGCATGGCTGAAGTTGAGGCGATATTTGAAATTATGCTTCACTTCGTCATTCGACGTGCCGACAGCGGCGCCGTTCGCGTCCAGGAACGCGCCGTTGGCATAGTTGGATGATGCCGTCGACGATGTGGCTGGCGCCTGATCGGTCACGTCCTGCCAAGTGTAGCTGAAACCAAGGTCGAGCCCGAAATCAAAGCTCTTGTCGACCCGGGCAACCGCGATGTAGCTGCGCCCCTTCGTTGTGTTGGTAAGGAACAGATCGTTGTTGGTGTCAGCAAAGCTCGTGACTGGTGCGTAACGAATGCGACCGTCGGGGGTCCGCGAAGCGGTCGGCACTACACGCAAATCGGTGAAGAACACCTGATTGCGAACAGCGGAATAGAACAGATCCGCACCGAAATTCCAGCCATTGCCCAGGAATGTGTCACGCGGCGTCCAGTCTGCCGAAATCGTGCCCCGCCATTGCGACGGAATCTTGAACTTGTGATCCAGGGCGTTGACCGGCGCGGTTGCCGAAGAAGCAGCACTTGACACCAGCGTGTTGGCTGCGGTCGGGATCGTCGTCCCGTTGACCCCGTTCAGGATCGCGTCGCCGTTGGCCAGCGACGTGCCTGTGACCGAACCATCATTGTTACGACGCACGTCGATGCTGTTGGACAGGAACCCGGTGTTCGAAAAGCTGTTGGAGACATAGACGTCAGGCGAACCGCCGGAGAAGATGCCCCCGCCCGCACGGATCGACAGGTCGCTGGTCGGCTTGAAATTCAGGCCGACGCGCGGCTGGAAGATACCACGACCGTCGACATAAGCGGTGTTTGTGAAACCATAGCGATTAACGAAATTCTGGTTGAGCGCCGGACGGCTATTGCCGCCATACAAGTCATAACGCGCGCCATAGGCCAGCGTCAGCATGTCGTTGATCCGCCAGGTGTCCTGGATGCCGAAAGTGTAGGTCTGATAGCGGAAACGCGCAGCCGCATCATCGGGGTTAAGCGAGGGCACGGCATTCTGGTAGCGCATACGCTGCGCATTGCCGGCCTCGAAATCGGCGATCGAGTCGAAATAATAATCGCCTGCGGTCCGTTGCAGGAACAGGTTGAAAATCTTGGTGTCGGAAAATTCACCGAACACGCGCAGATCATGATCGCCACGGGTCAGGCGCCCCTGCACCATCCCGCCATAGGTGCGGCTGGTCAGCGCGTTGGACTGGCGGGATACGTCCGGACCGAAGCTGACCGTACCGAAGCCGGGCTGACATGCAGTTGATGCACCGGACCCTGCGGAGCCAGGCGCAGTGCGATCCGAAGTCGGCGCGGTGCAAACCTGGAACTGGGCGAAACCGCGACCCATCACCGGATCCTGGCCGCGCTTATAATCCTTGTAGAAGCCGCGCACTTCGGTCGAGAACTCGTCGCTCCATTCCGAGTTCAACTGGAACACGCCGGTATGCAACTGGTTCGACGAAATATAACCGTTGGATTCCAGTCCCAGACCGGGGTTACCGGTGGCAAAGGTGTTCTGGTTAAACTGGATCGAATCCTTGGTGTACATGTACGTAATGGACGCGCGTTGCGTATCGGACAGGTTGGCGTCGATACGGGCCACCAGACGATCGTCACGGTCGTTGGAGTTGTTGAGGATGCCGCCGGTGTCATAATTGTAGCGCGACTGCGCGATGCCCTGAATCTGGGCGACCTGCGCATCGGTGATGTTGGGAATGACCGTCCCGGCATTGTCGCCCGCGGTGCCTTCCGCGATTGGCAAGCCCGCACGGATACGCTCACCTGCGATCATGAAGAACAGCCTGTCCTTGATGATCGGACCGGAAAGTTCGGCCCCATAATTTTCATATTTGAAATTCGGCAATGTGACCCGACCAGTGGGCACGCCCGGACCAGCCTTGGTTTTTTTGCCGGTCAGATTGTCCGACGAATAGGCATAGAAACCAGTGCCGTGGAATTCGTTGGTTCCCGACTTCAGAATAGCGTTGATCGTACCGCCCTGGAAATTGCCTTCACGCACGTCGTAAGGCGCAACGCGCGTCTGGAACTGGGCAATGGCGTCCAGCGGCACCGGCGAACGACGGGTTGGCAGGCCATCGGGGTTCAGACCGAAATTGTCGGTGACGGGAACACCATCGATAGTGAAGCGGTTGAAGCGGGCATTCTGACCGGCAAAGGACACGGCGCGGCCGGACCCTTCAGCATAGTCGAGGCGCGCGAACGGATCGCGACGCATAAGGTCGCGAATGTCACGATTGACCGATGCGACCTGGGCAATGTCCTGCGCGGTCAGAATGGTGGTGGGTCCAGACGCCTTGGTCCCCGCGCCAACCACGCTGGAGGCGGTCACGATGATGGTGCCACCGGTCGACGTCAGCGCAATCGGCAGGTCATAGGCCTGCGCCGCCACGGTAAAAATGTCGGTGACTTCCGTGCTTTCGTATCCGTCGGCTGCGACCTTCACCGTGAAAGGACCGCCGATACGCAGGCCGGACGCCGTGAAGCTGCCCGAAGCCGTGCTCGTCGCGGTGCTGGTGGTGCCCGAAGGAATATGGACGATGGTGATTGTCGCATTCGCGACTGGCGCGCCATCAGCTGTCACGGTGCCGCGCACGGTCGATGTCGTTTCCTGTGCATGGACAGGTGCGACCATTACCGCCGACAGGCTGACCGAGGCAGCCCCCGCAGCCAGCAAGATTTTCAAATGCTTCATCTGACCCAAATCCCTTTTGATGAACCGCACGACAAGCGCGCGTCCCTGATAGTGCTTCTGGGAAGCCGGAGCCGCCTGTGACGGCCTCTGGCGACGCCCCTGTGATGCTATGGCTGCACTTTTGTTACAATGTGCAACATGCTCTGTCACAGGTGCGAACAGATGAGCAGGATGGCGCGAGAGGCACGGCGCCCGCATCACGCAAGCCATTGTTTTAATTACATTTTATAGGAGTTTTTGTCCACTATTTGACGGTGGTGCAATTTTGCAACGCAGCAGGAATATTTGTGTCAGCGTGGAACCGGACCAACAAAAAGGGGCCGACGGTCACCCGTCAGCCCCATTTTTGTCTCCGGCCTGGCCTTGCGATCAGGCGGCGTCTTCGGCTCGCTTGCTGTTTTCGCTGAATACGCGAATCGGTTCCTTCTTGCCCGCGACGACATCCTTGTCGACCACCACTTCGCCCACGCCCTGCATGGACGGCAGGTCGAACATGGTGTCGAGCAGGATCGCTTCGAGGATGGAGCGCAGCCCGCGCGCGCCGGTCTTGCGTTCGATCGCCTTCTTGGCGATCGCGACCAGCGCTTCGTCGGTGAAGCTGAGGTCGACATTCTCCATCTCGAACAGCTTGCCATATTGCTTGACCAGCGCGTTCTTCGGCTCGCCCAAAATCTTGACCAGCGCCGACACGTCCAGATCCTCCAGCGTCGCGATGACCGGCAGACGACCGACAAATTCGGGGATCAGCCCGAATTTCAGCAAATCTTCCGGTTCGCTCTGCCGTAGCAGCTCGCCCGTCTTGCGCTCTTCGGGTGCAGCGACATAGGCGCCAAAGCCGATCGACTTGGCCTCCAGACGATCGCCGATGATCTTTTCCAGACCAGCGAACGCGCCGCCGCAGATGAACAGGATGTTGGTCGTGTCGACCTGCAAAAACTCCTGCTGCGGATGCTTGCGACCGCCCTGCGGCGGGACGGAAGCGGTGGTGCCTTCCATCAGCTTCAGCAACGCCTGCTGCACGCCCTCGCCGGATACGTCGCGGGTGATGGAGGGGTTTTCCGCCTTGCGGCTGATCTTGTCGATCTCGTCGATATAGACGATGCCGCGCTGCGCCTTCTCGACATTATAGTCCGACGCCTGAAGCAGCTTGAGGATGATGTTTTCCACATCCTCGCCGACATAGCCCGCTTCGGTCAGCGTCGTCGCATCGGCCATGGTGAAGGGCACGTCGAACGTCTTGGCCAGCGTCTGCGCCAGCAGCGTCTTGCCGCAGCCGGTCGGGCCGACCAGCAGGATGTTGGACTTGGCCAGCTCGACCTCGCCCGGCTTGCTGCCATGGTTCAGCCGCTTGTAATGGTTATGGACCGCGACGGACAGTACGCGCTTCGCCCGGTTCTGGCCGATCACATAATCGTCCAGCACATCGCAGATTTCCTGCGGGGTCGGTACGCCGCCATCCTTCTTGCCGACGAGACCGCCCTTGGTCTCCTCGCGGATGATGTCGTTGCACAGCTCGACGCACTCATCGCAGATGAACACGGTCGGCCCAGCGATCAGCTTGCGCACTTCATGCTGCGACTTGCCGCAGAAGGAGCAATAGAGCGTGCTCTTGGAATCGGAGCCGGTAAGCTTAGTCATTCGCCAATCTTTCTTCCCTGCCGGTTCAACAATCACCAAAACCGCATTCCGGCGCGGGTAATCTGGTCCATAGTCATCCTAGACCGTGGCGCGCCGGTTTCACAAGGGGTGAAAGTAGCGCGCCCCGGTAAAGATGGGCTTTAAGTCTCGCTCGCTTCGGGCAGCGCGGGCCGGCTGGTGAACACTTCATCGACCAGACCGAAGGCCTTGGCCTCGTCCGCCTCCAGGAAGGTGTCGCGGTCCATCGCCCGCTCGATCTCTTCCAGCGACCTGCCGGTATATTGGACATACAGGTCGTTCAGGCGACGGCGGATACGCAGGATTTCCTTGGCCTGGATCTCGATGTCGCTCGCCATGCCCTGCGCGCCGCCCGATGGCTGGTGGACCATGATGCGGGCATTGCCCAGCGCGATCCGCTTGCCCGGTTCACCGGCCGCCAGCAGGAAGCTGCCCATCGACGCCGCCTGGCCGATGCACACCGTGCCGACCTGTGGCCGGATATATTTCATCGTGTCGTGGATCGCCATGCCCGCCGTCACCACGCCGCCGGGCGAGTTGATGTACATCCAGATGTCCTTCTTCGGATTTTCCGATTCGAGGAACAGCAACTGGGCGACGATCAGCGAGGCCATATGATCCTCGACCTGGCCGGTCACGAAGATGATCCGCTCACGCAACAGGCGCGAAAAAATGTCGAAGCTGCGCTCGCCACGGTTCGACTGCTCGATAACGATAGGAACCAGCGCGGCCATGGGATCATGCATGATGTTGGTCATTGTGCTCTTTCAGTCAGGTGCTTTTGCCCACCCCTACATCGGCACAAACGGCAAATGGTTCAAGGGGGGCGTGCAGGAAGGAAGCCGGTTCAGTCGCGCCGGGCGAAGTCGGACGGCGCGCGAAAACCAAGATAGGACAGCCGCCGCACCTCCCGCCGCCCGCGCACCACCGTGTCGAGGATAAGCCCGCACATGCCCGACAGGGTGGCAAGGATCATCAGGCCGGTGACCAGGATGGCGGTCGGGAAACGCGGCACCAGGCCAGTATGCATATAGGTCACGATCAGCGGCGCGGCCAGCCCCAGCCCCAGCGCGACAAGGAACGCAGCGATCACGCCGAAGAACAGGATCGGCCGCTCGATGCGATAGAGGGTGAAGATGGTGCGCAGGATGCGAAAGCCGTCGCGATAGGTGGAAAGCTTGCTGACCGATCCTTCGGGCCGCGCGCCATAGGCGGTGACGACTTCGGCGACCGGCATGGCGAGTTCGAGCGCATGAACGCTGATCTCGGTCTCGATCTCGAACCCGGCCGACAGCACCGGAAAGCTTTTGACGAAGCGGCGGGAAAAGACGCGATAGCCCGACAATATGTCGGTAAAACTGCGCCCGAACAATTGTTTGAGCAGGCTGGTCAGCGCCCAGTTGCCCAGGCGATGGCCGGGGCGATAGGCCTCTTCCGCCTCCGACTTGCGGCAACCGACGACCATGTCGAGATTATCGTCGAGCATGGCGGCAACCATCGCGGGGGCGGCAGCGGCCTCGTAGGTCGCGTCGCCATCGGCCATGATATAGATGTCGGCATCGACATCGGCGAACATGCGGCGCACGACATGACCCTTGCCCTGCTGGGTCACGCGGCGGACGATCGCGCCAGCGCCGCGCGCCAGTTCGGGGCTGCCGTCGCTGCTGTTATTGTCGAACACATAGATGTCGGCATGGGGCAGTGCGCGGCGGAAATCCTGCACCGTCTGCACGATCGCGCCGGCTTCATTATAACAGGGCAGGATGACCGCGATGCGCGGGACTGCCAGCGCGCTGTCGCTGGTCATGGCGGGATATTCCTTCATCGGCCTTCGCATCCTGCTGCCTTCCGTGCCCGATGGCATGGACCGACAGGGTTAATATTTCCTCTGCCATGGCGCAGGCGAAATGAAAAGCGCCCGCGCCTCCTGTCGGAAGCCGGGCGCTTGTCCATCGCTTTTCAGCCGGGCTTATTCAGCCTTGGCAGCGGCCTTCTTGGGAGCAGCCTTCTTCTTGGGCTTTTCCTCGGCAGCGGCCTCTGCGGCCGGCGCGTCCGCTTCCGCCGCGGCAGGGGCTGCCTTCTTGGCGGCGGCCTTCTTCGGCTTGGCGGGGGCTTCCTCGGCTACCGCTTCGGCTTCGGCGGCGGGTTCGGCAGCGGCCTTCTTGGACGCGGCCTTCTTCGCCTTGGGCTTTTCGTCATGGTCATGGCCGCAATCGGGGCCGTGGACGTGGGGCTTGATGTCGCCATCTTCGGCTTCGATCGCCGCTTCCAGCTCTTCCTTGGTCACGGCGCGGTCGGTGACTTCGGCCTTGTCGAACAGGAAGTCGACGACCTTGTCCTCATAAAGCGGCGCGCGCAGCTGGGCTGCGGCCATCGGGTCCTGACGGACATATTGCACGAAACGCTCACGGTCCTGCGGGCCGTACTGCTGCGCGGCCTGCATGATCAGGCGGTTCATTTCCTGGTCGCTGACGGTCACGCCATTGGCCTGGCCGATTTCGGAGAGGAGCAGGCCGAGGCGAACGCGGCGCACGGCGATGGCGCGATAATCCTCCTTCTCGGCTTCCATTTCGGCGATCGCGGCGGCCGGATCTTCCTCATGGCTCGCTTCATGCTGAAGCTGCTGCCAGATCTGCTCGAACTCGGCCTCGACCATGCTCGGCGGCACGTCGAAGTCATGGGCCGACGCCAGCTGGTCAAGCAGCTTGCGCTTCATATGGGTGCGGGTCAGGCCATTATGTTCCTGCTCGATCTGGCCCTTGAGCAGATCCTTGAGCTGGTCCAGCCCTTCCAGGCCCAGCGACTTGGCGAAATCATCGTCCAGCTTGGGCTTGTCGCCGTCCAGGATCGACTTCACCTTGATGTCGAAGGTCGCCAGCTTGCCGGCCAGGTGCGCCGCGCCATAATCTTCAGGGAAGGTCACTTCGATGACCTTTTCCTCGCCCTTCTTCACGCCGCCCAGCTGTTCCTCGAAGCCGGGGATGAACTGGCCGGAGCCGAGCTTGAGCTTGATGTCCTCGGCCGCGCCGCCTTCAAAGGCTTCGCCGTCGACCTTGCCCAGAAAGTCGATGACCAGCGTGTCGCCGTCCTGCGCGACATGATCGTCGCCCTTTTCTTCCAGCGCGCCCTGCTGCGTGGCGATGCGGCCCGCGGCCTCATCGACCTGCGCGTCGGCGACTTCGACGGTCAGCCGTTCCAGCTTGATGCCTTCGATGCTGGGCGCCGCGATGTCGGGCAGCACTTCGAGCGCGACCTTGATTTCCGCGTCCTTGCCGAACTCGAACCCTTCGTCCAGCTCGACCGAAGGCTGCATCGCGGGACGCAGCTTCTGGTCGGCGATCAGCTTCTGGATGCTTTCCTGAATGCTGTTGTTGAGCGCGTCGCGCTGGAGCGCTTCGCCATGCATTTTCTTGACGAGATTGGCGGGCACCTTGCCGGGGCGGAAGCCGGGCATCCGCACCTGCGGGGCCATGGCTTTCACTTCCTTGTCCACTCGCGCGTCGATATCCTTCGACGTGATGGTGACAGTGTAGGCGCGCTTAAGGCCTTCGTTCAACGTCTCGACAGTCTGCATCTCTTCTCTCAAACGCTTTCTTCAGCTGAATTTCGGTGGCGCTGCCGCAGGTGGCATACTGGTGCGGGCGAAGGGACTCGAACCCCCACATCTTGCGATACCAGAACCTAAATCTGGCGCGTCTACCAATTTCGCCACGCCCGCATCGGTCGCCGGTCGGCGCGGCATAGAGAAAAGCGTGGGCAAGGGCAAGGGATAGTGAGTCGGGTCGCGGAACCGGGGCGACGACCCATGCGTAACCTCTCAGCCCCCTTAACAGAGAGAAGCAGATATGGCCACCCAGCCCGACCCCACGCCCAACCCCGATGGCGTGCCCCCGCCGGACATTATCGACCCGCAGTCGCCACCCGAAACCCCCGCCCCTGCGACTCCGCAGGAATTGCCGGTCACGGAGCCGGACGAGATCGTGCCGGTCGGTCCCGATTATGATCAGCCAGACAGCGCGCCAGCCGAAGTGCCGCCGGATTGAGCGCAATTTTCGGCCGATAGGCCAACATATCCACAATTTTTATGTCAGTTTGCGGAACCTTTTTGGTTGATCGTTAAAATATGATGGCCCCGCCGCTGGACAGACCCCTGCAAGCATGATTGAATTGTTACAAATAGAAATGACGGAGAGGCGCGGCTGACAAAATAGGGGGTCGACGTGCATAGGGTTCGCGCAAAACTGGATTGGTTCAAAACCGTCATCCTGCCACAGGAAGCAGCACTGCGCGGTCGTTTGCGACGCATTTTGCCCTCCACCCATGAACTGGACGACATGGTCGCCGAAGTCATGACCCGCGCCTATGCGACGGAAAATTGGGAAAATGTGACGACAGGCCGCGCCTATCTCTTCACCATCGCCCGCAACCTCGTCATCGACACCGCCCGCCGTAACAAGGTGGTCAGCTTCGAAACCATGGCCGACCTGGAACTGCTGGGCGGCGAAAATACGATCGAGGCGCAATTGAACGCCCGCGAAGCGCTGCGTCAGGTGCAGGTCATCGTCGAGTCGCTGCCTGCTCAGTGCCGTCGCGTGTTCATTCTTCGCCGCATCCACGAAAAATCCATGCTGGAAATAGCGGAGGAGATGTCCCTATCCGTTTCTACTGTTGAAAAACATCTGGCCAAAGCCATCGCGATAGTTATGCGGGCCTGGGCAGAACGTGAGGAAACGGATTTCGAACGTGCAGGGGTCGGAGCCAGGATCAAGCTGCGGGACCAGGGCCGCGATCGAAGCGGAAGCAGCGCGCCTGCTGGCCAGGCTTAACAGCGATCCCAGCCCGCAGGACGAAGCCGAAATTTGCGCATGGGTAGAGGCTGACCCCAGCCACGCCGTTGCGTTCGCCCGTGCCGAAGCAGCATGGGAAGCGGCCGAGCGACTGAAAAGCGCCGCCGCCGAAGTCACCCTGCCCCCGCTGGCGCAGATCGTCAGCGAAGAACAGCAGCGCCGCCTGTCGCGCAACGTCATGGTCGCCGCCGCCGTCGCGGTCATGCTCTTCATCGTCGCCGCCATCGTCACCGTCCGCACGTTCAGCGGGGTGGAGCGTTTCCAGACCGGCATCGGCCAGATCCGCGACATCGCGCTGGAAGATGGATCGACCCTGCACCTCAACAGCGACAGCGAAGCCGAAGTCCGCTTCACCGACAATGGCCGCAAAGTGCGCATCCTGAAGGGCGAAGCTTCGTTCGATGTCGCCCGTGACGCCGAACGCCCGTTCGACGTTGAAGCACGATCGGCGGTCATCCGCGCGGTCGGCACCGCCTTCAACGTGCGGATGCGTCCCTCGATCGTCGAACTCACCGTCACCCACGGCACCGTCACCGTCCATTCGGGCGACAATGTGCAAAAGCGCGTCAGCGCAGGCAGCGGCGCGGTGATCCAGCCGCGCACCATCGCGCTCACCCGGCTGGACCCCAAGCTGGTTGGCCAGCGCACGGCCTGGCGCGAACAGATGGTCGAACTGGACGGTGAAACCATCGAGCAGGCGGCAGGCGAGTTCAACCGCTACCGCACCGCGCCGATCCTGATTGGCGATACGCGGGTGTCGGCGCTGCGAATCGGCGGCCGCTTCCGCATCAGCGACAGCCGCGAATTCCTCTCCGCCCTGCAACTGAGCCTCCCCATCCGCGCGGTCACGGGCGAGGATGGCTCGGTCATGCTGCTCTATCGCGACGAAGAGCCGGCGATGGCGGACAATGGGGTCGGCTTGTGACGCGCAGGGCGGACCAATGTAGAAGCGTGATGCCTACATCTTGATCCGTTCGTTTCGAGCGAAGTCGAGAAACGTGGTGAGCAGGTTTCTCGACTTCGCTCGAAACGAACGGATGTGGGGATTTCACCCGGGACGCATCAGTTTCAAAACCCGCTCGGGCAATAGCCTGCCCCTACCCCAACAACTCCCGCACCATCTCCGGCACCAGTACACTCGCCGGTCCCAGCCGGCTTTCCTCGAAATAATAACTGCCCGCTGAAGGATCGAGATTGAGCTCCAGCGTTCGCGCGCCGACATGGCGGGCGGTCTGGACGAAACCTGCCGCCGGATAGACCGCGCCGGACGTGCCGATCGACACGAACAGGTCCGCGCGCCGCAGCGCATCGTCGATCGCGTCCATCTCATAGGGCATTTCGCCAAAGAACACGATGTCGGGCCGCAGCCTGGGCTTGCCGCAGCCATCGCATACCGATCCGGGCGGCAGCGATCCGCTCCACGCCACCGCCTTCCCGCACGCCGCGCACAGCGCCGATCGCAGCGCGCCATGCATGTGGATCAGCCGCTTCGCCCCAGCCCGTTCATGCAGGTCATCGACATTCTGCGTGACGATCAGCAATTCGCCCGGCCACGCCCTGTCGAGCGCCGCCAGCGCCTCATGCGCGGCATTGGGCGCCACATCGTCCAGCTTCGCGCGCCGCTCGTCATAGAAGCGATGCACCAGCGCGGGATTGCGCGCGATCGCTTCGGGCGTGCAGACATCCTCGACGCGATGCCCTTCCCACAATCCGTCCGGCCCGCGAAAGGTGGCAAGCCCGCTTTCGGCGGAAATCCCCGCGCCGGTGAGGATGACGATATTGCGTATGTCCGGGTTCATGTCGCCCAGCCTAGCCAATGCGCCGCGTCAACGCCATGCTCCTGCTTATCGAAGTCTTTACCCCGTCCGGGCTAGACCCCGACGCATTATTAAAGCCGGAACATGCCCCATGCGTTTTGCCCAGACCCTGCCCCTGATCGCCGCCCTCGCGCTGCCGCAGCCCGCCTTTGCGCAGGTCGCCGTTGCCGATAGTGGCGATACCGGCTGGATGATCCTTTGCGCGCTGCTCGTGCTGCTGGCCGCATTGCCGGGGCTGATGCTGCGCCATGCGGGGCTGGTCAATGTGCGCAATGCGCTGTCGGTGATGACGCAGGGCGCGGCCGTGATTGCGATCGTGTCGCTGGTCTGGGGAATCGCGGGCTATTCCATCGCCTATGCGCCGGGCAGCGCATGGCTGGGCGGCGGCGCGAACCTGCTGCTCGCCAATCTGGGGCAATTGCGCGACGGGATGACCGTACCCGAATCCGCCTTCGTCCTGTTCCAGATGGCGCTGGCCCTGCTGGCCGCCTGTCTGCTGATCGGTGCGGTTGCGGAACGGGTGCGGCTGGGCTGGCTGATCGGCTTCGCGCCGCTCTGGCTGTTGCTGGTCTATGCGCCGACTGTCCATGCGGTGTGGGGCGGCGGCTGGCTCGCCGACCTTGGCGTGCTGGATTTTGCCGGCGGGCTGGTCGTGCATGGCGTTGCGGGCTTTTCCGCGCTGACTCTGACCCTGATCGCCGGGCGGCGGCGCGAAGCCTCCGAACCCGGCCATTCCCCCGTACTCGGTCTGGCGGGCGGCGCATTGCTGTGGATCGGCCTGTCGGGCGTGGTCGGCGGCTGGGCACTGGGCGCAACCGATGACGCCGCGACCGCCATCCTGAACTATCATTTTGCCGCCTGCGCCGCCGCGCTGCTCTGGGCCTTGCTCGACCGGCTGCTGGGCGCGCGCACCAGCGCCACCGGCATCCTGTCCGGCGCCCTGGCGGGAATCGCCGCCATTTCGGCCAGCGCCGCTTTGGTGGGCACAGGCGGCGCGATGATGATCGGCGTGATTGCAGCAATTGTCTGCCGCATCGGCGGCGGGCTGGCGGCGCGCTGGATCGACGATCCGGCGGGCATATTCGTGGTGCACGGACTGGGCGGCCTCACCGGCGTCCTGCTGCTCCCCATCTTCGTCCTGCCGCTGCTGGGCGGGGTCGGCTATGAAGTGCCGGTCAGCCTGAGCGCCGCGCTGCTCAGCCAGCTCGCCGGTCTTGCCATCGTCGCGCTCTGGGCGATGATCGGCACCGCCATCGCCGCGCTGATCGTGTCGATGGTCATCCCCATGCGCGTGGGCGCGCAGGAAGAAGCCGACGGCCTCGACGCCAGCCAGCATGGCCAGCAGGCCTGGGATTTCCGCTAAACGCCATGACCGTTGCCGTCGCCATTTTCGCCCATCAGGAAGAAAAGCGCATCGCCACCTGCCTTGGCTCGCTGCCGCTCGACCGGGCGGATACGCTGTTCCATGTGCTGGTCAACGGCACCACCGACGCCACCGTGGCGCGGGCGCGGGAAGCGGCGGGCGGGCGATCGAACGTCATCGTTCATGACATTGCCGCGGGCGGCAAGTCACGGACCTGGAACCATCTGATCCATGACCTGCTGAACGGTAGCGAGCAGGCCGTCGTCTTTCTGGATGGCGACGCGGAGATACAGAGCGGGTCGATTGACGCGCTGGTGGCGGACCTTGCCGCCCACCCCCATGCCAATGCCGCCGCCGGTATGCCGGTCAATGGCCGGATGGCGCAAACCTATCGCCGCAATCTGCGTGCCGACGGCGGGCTGTTTGGCGATCTCTACGCGCTGTCGGGGCTCTTCGTCGGCGCGATCCGCATGCGCGGCCTGCGCCTGCCCGACGATCTGATTGGCGATGATGGGCTGGTCGCGGCCTGGGCGCATACCGATCTGCAAAAGGATAGCGGCTGGGACGTTACCCGTGTGATCGCCTGCGACGGCGCGGGCTTTGCCTGCGAACAGGTCAGCCTGACCCGTCCGTCCACCTGGACGATGCAGTATAAGAGGCTGATTAACTATTCGGTCCGCTTCTTCCAGAACCGGATCGTGTCGGACATCATGACGCGGCAGGGACCGGACGGCCTGCCCCCGCGCCTTTCCAGCCTCTACCCCGACTGGCTCCCCCGCTTCCGCCCGCGCGGCGGCATCAGCGCCTGGTTCGACCGCAAGGCATTGGCCCGGATGCGGGACGCGCTCTAAGCTCCGCCGCCCGCCTGGGCTGGCAAACGGGTTAGCGATCCTTGCCCGCCAGTTCCTTGTTCACGAACAGCGCCAGGCCGGTGACGACCGCACCCGACAGCAGATAGGCGCCCGACGCCGCCAGCCCGAACTCGGCGGAAATCGCCAGCGCGACCAGCGGGGCAAAGCCCGCCCCCACTAGCCAGGCAAGATCCGACGTCAGCGCCGACCCGGTATAGCGGGTCGCGGTACGGAAATTGGAGGCTACCACGCCCGACGACTGGCCAAAGCTGAGGCCAAGCAGGATGAAGCCCAGCACCATGAAGGCGACCTCGCCCAGATCGCCGCCATTCAGCAGCAGCGGCGCGGCGACCGCGAAAAAGCCGATGCCGACCGCCGAAAAGCCCAGCAACCGGCGGCGCCCGATCATGTCGGCAACGAAGCCGGAGACGATGATCGCCAGCACGCCGACAAACGCGCCGATCACCTCGATCACCAGAAAGCGCTCCAGCGGCTGGTCGGTGTAGAGCGCGATCCACGACAGCGGAAACACGGTGACCATGTGGAACAGCGCGAAACTGGCCAGCGGGGCAAAAGCGCCGATGACGATGTTGCGCCCTTCGCTGCGCACGGTCGGGATGACCAGCGAAGGCTGAAGCTCGCGCTTTTCATACAGGCGCGAAAACTCCTCCGTCACCACGATCCGCAACCGCGCGAACAAAGCCACCACATTGATCGCGAACGCCACGAAGAAAGGATAGCGCCAGCCCCAATCGAGGAAATCGGCGCGCGACAAGGTCGACAGGAAGAAGGCGAACAGGCCCGCCGTCACCATCAGCGCCAGCGGCGCACCCAGTTGCGGCATCATGGCGTACCAGCCGCGCTTGCTCTGCGGCGCGTTGAGCGAGAGCAAGGATGCAAGACCATCCCAGGTGCCGCCCAGCGCCACCCCCTGCCCCGCGCGGAACAGCGCCAGCAGCACGGCCGACCAATGGCCGATCGTCGCGTAGCCGGGCAGGAACGCGATAGCCGCGGTCGATCCGCCAAGCAGGAACAGCGCGATGGTCAGCTTCACCCCGCGGCCATAGGCGCGGTCGATCGCCATGAAGATGACCGACCCGATCGGCCGGCTCACAAAGGCGAGCGCAAAGATGGCGAAGGACCAGAGCGTGCCCTGCAGCGGCGACAGATAGGGGAACACATGGGCGGGAAAGACGATGCAGGACGCGATGGCATAAACGAAAAAGTCGAAAAATTCCGACGTCCGCCCGATGATGACGCCAATGGCGATCTCGGTCGGCGCGATTTTCTTGTCGCCATGCGCATGAAGATTGCGCACGTCATGCTCCGCCTGCGTCTTGTTGGGCGTTGTCGTCGCGGATGTCATGGCGTGAAAAGGGCCTTCATGCTGCGGGAACGATTGTTCGCCCTACTTCGTTGCATGGCGAATCATCGGCTTGTCAAATAGACCCATGCCCTATTTCGCAACCGCACAGGGATAGGACAAAAGGTCCAATGTCGCCCCGGTAACTTCCTGACTAGACGGAGGCCATGATCGCTCGACCGCCCGCCAAAAGCCGCGCAATTCTGCGCCGATTCGCGCCCGTTCTGCTGCTGCCGCTGGGGGCGTGCAACTGGGTGGTCATGGCCCCGTCGGGCGACGTTGCAATGCAGCAACGCGACCTCATCCTCATCGCGACCGCGCTGATGCTGCTGATCGTGGTGCCAGTGATGGGCACGATCGCCTGGTTCGCCTGGAAATATCGCGCAAAGGCGCAGGCCGCCGATTATGACCCCGACTGGGACCATTCGACCAGCCTGGAATTGCTGATCTGGTCCGCGCCGCTGCTGATCATCATCGCGCTGGGTGCGGTCACCTGGACCAGCACCCATCTGCTCGACCCCTATCGCCCGGTCGAACGGCTCGACCCGCAGCGCAAGGTCGATCCGGCGGCAAAGCGCCTGCAGGTCGAAGTCGTCGCGCTCGACTGGAAATGGCTGTTCATCTATCCGGAACTGGGGATCGCCACAGTCAATGAACTGGCCGCGCCGATCGACCAGCCGATCGAATTCAAGATCACGTCCGCATCGATCATGAACAGCTTTTTCGTGCCCGCGCTCGCCGGGCAGATCTATGCCATGCCGGCAATGCAGACCAGCCTGCACGCGGTCGCCAACCGGCCCGGCACCTTCGACGGCTTTTCCGCCAACTATTCGGGCGCCGGCTTTTCCAACATGCGCTTCAAATTCCACGCCATGGACCAGCGCGGCTTTGACCAGTGGGTCGCCCGCGTGAAGGCCAGCGGCCAGAGGCTGGACCGCGCCACCTACGTGAAGCTGGAACAGCCCAGCGAAAAGGTGAAGCCGATCTATTTCGCCAGCGTCGAACCCCGCCTGTTCCACGCCGCGCTCAATATGTGCGTGCAACCGGGCAAGCGCTGCATGGACCAGATCATGATGACCGACGCCCTAGGCGGGGCGGGCAAGGAATCGGCCCGCGACACGGCTGGCCTGCGCCATGACGGCACCATCGACGTAGGCGGCTATCACCCGGTCGAACCCGGCAAGAAGGGGGAGATCGCGCAGCCCGCAGGCATGACGCCCGCCGCCGAACGCACCCCCGCCGAGCGCGGCAACCAAGCGCCGGGGCAGCAGGATCATGAGGGGCATGGGGGTGGCCATGGCATGTGATGTTCATTCCTCCCCTGCAAGGGGAGGGGGACCGGCGGAGCCGGTGGAGGGGTGTCGCCCTCACGATAGGGCGACACCCCTCCGTCAGGGCTTCGCCCTGCCACCTCCCCTTGCAGGGGAGGATCAATTCCGAGCCAACACCCCCTTCCCCCTTTCAAGGCCCTAACGTCCATGTCCCCGCATCCCGCCTCCGAAAATAGCGGCATCTGGAAGCTGATCTTCGGTCGACTCGACTGGAGTTCGCTCCCGCTGCATGAGCCGATCGTCGTCGGCACCTTCGTGATGGTCGCGCTGGGCGGCGCGGTGGTGCTGGGCCTCATCACCAAATATCGGCTGTGGGGCATGTTGTGGCGCGACTGGTTCACCACCGTCGACCATAAGCGCATCGGCATCATGTACATGGTCCTGGGACTGATCATGTTCCTGCGCGGCTTTGCCGACGCGATCATGATGCGGCTTCAGCAGGCGATGGCCTTCAACGGTTCCGAAGGCTATCTGAATTCCCATCATTACGACCAGATTTTCACGGCGCATGGCGTCATCATGATCTTCTTCGTCGCGATGCCGATGATCACGGGGATCATGAACTATATCGTCCCGCTCCAGATCGGCGCGCGCGACGTCAGCTTTCCTTTCCTCAACAATTTCAGCTTCTGGATGACGACGGCGGGCGCCGTCATCGTCATGATGTCGCTGTTCGTGGGCGAATTCGCCCGCACCGGCTGGCTCGCCTATCCGCCCTTGTCGGGCATCGCCTATTCGCCGGGCGTAGGCGTCGACTATTATATCTGGGGCTTGCAGATCGCGGGCATCGGTACGCTGCTATCGGGCGTCAACCTGATCGCCACCATCGTCAAGATGCGTGCGCCGGGCATGACGATGATGAAGCTGCCCATCTTCACCTGGACGTCGCTCTGCGCCAATATCCTGATCGTCGCCGCCTTCCCGGTGCTGACCGCCGTGCTGGCGCTGCTCAGCCTCGACCGTTATGTCGGCACCGCCTTCTTCACCAACGACATGGGCGGCAACCCCATGATGTATGTGAACCTGATCTGGATCTGGGGCCATCCGGAAGTCTATATCCTCATCCTGCCGCTGTTCGGCGTGTTCAGCGAAGTCACCTCCACTTTCTCGTCCAAGCGCTTGTTCGGCTACAGCTCGATGGTCTACGCCACGATCGTCATCGCGCTGCTCAGCTATCTCGTCTGGCTGCACCATTTCTTCACCATGGGTTCGGGCGCCAGCGTCAACAGCTTCTTCGGCATCACGACGATGGTGATTTCCATCCCCACCGGGGCCAAGCTCTTTAACTGGCTGTTCACCATGTATCGCGGGCGCATCCGCTACGAACTGCCGATGATGTGGACGGTCGCCTTCATGCTGACCTTCACCGTGGGCGGCATGACCGGCGTGCTGCTCGCCGTTCCGCCGGCGGATTTCGTGCTGCACAATTCGCTGTTCCTGATCGCCCATTTCCACAATGTCATCATCGGCGGCGTCCTGTTCGGCCTGTTCGCGGCGATCAATTACTGGTGGCCCAAGGCCTTTGGTTTCCGGTTGGAGACGACATGGGGCAAGCGCAGCTTCTGGCTGTGGGTCGTGGGCTTCTGGGTCGCCTTCATGCCGCTCTATGTGCTGGGCCTGATGGGCGTCACCCGCCGGATGCGCGTGTTCGATGATCCCAGCCTGCAAATCTGGTTCCAGATCGCGGCGCTGGGCGCGGTGATGATCGCGGGGGCATCGCCTGCATGCTCATCCAGTTCGCCGTCAGCATCAAGAATCGCGACCAGTTGCGTGACACGACCGGCGATCCGTGGGACGGCCGCACGCTCGAATGGGCGACCAGTTCGCCTCCGCCCGACTATAATTTCGCCTTCACCCCGGTCATCCATGATGGCGATGCCTGGGCGGACATGAAGAAGCGCGGCTATGAGCGTCCGCTGACCGGCTATGCCCCCATCCACATGCCGTCCAACACCGGCACCGGCATCATCATTGCGGGCCTGTCGGTCGCCTTCTCGGTCGGGATGATCTGGTACATATGGTGGCTGGCGGGCCTGTCCTTCGTCGCCATACTGGCGGTCGCGATCGGGCATACGTTCAACTACAAGCGCGATTTCTACATCCCACGGGACGTGGTTGAGCGTACCGAGGGCGAGCGCAGCGCGCTGCTCGCAACACAGGGCTAAGCATCATGGCCACACGATCCGCAATCGACCCCGCCTTCCTCGATAATGACGGCAATCCGCTCTTCCATCTGGGCGAAGATCCGCATCATCCCGAAGGGTCCAGCACGGCGCTGGGCTTCTGGATCTACCTGATGAGCGATTGCCTCATCTTCGCCTGCCTGTTCGCCATCTATGCCGTGCTGGGCGGCAATTATGCGGCGGGACCGGGACCGCGCGACCTGTTCGACCTCAATCTCGTCGCGCTCAACACCGCGATGCTGCTCTTCTCATCCATCACCTATGGCTTTGCCATGCTGGCGATGGAGAAGGACAAGGTCGGCGCGACGCAGGCCTGGCTCGCCATCACCGGCCTGTTCGGCCTGGCGTTCCTGAGCATCGAACTCTACGAATTTGCCCATCTCATCCATGAAGGCGCAACCCCGCAACGGTCGGGCTTCCTGTCCGCCTTCTTCGCGCTGGTCGGCACCCATGGCCTGCACGTCACCTTCGGCATCATCTGGCTGGTGACGCTGATGGTGCAGGTCGGGCAAAAGGGGCTGATCGCCGCCAACCAGCGCCGCCTGATGTGCCTGTCGATGTTCTGGCATTTCCTCGACGTCATCTGGATCGGCGTCTTCACCTTCGTCTATCTCATGGGGATGCTGCGATGAGCGCGCACGATCACGGCCACGATCACGACCATGGGTCTGGTAGTCACGGCACCATGGGCAGCTACATGATCGGCTTTGGCCTGTCGGTGCTGCTGACGGCCATTCCCTTCTGGCTGGTCATGAACCAGACCTTCGCCAATCCGCAGGTCACCGCCTTCGTCATCATGGGCTTTGCCATGGTGCAGACCATCGTCCACATGATCTACTTCCTGCACATGAACACCCGCTCGGAAGGCGGCTGGTCGATGATGGCGCTGCTCTTCACGCTGGTGCTGGTGGTTATCACCCTGTCCGGCTCGATGTGGGTCATGTATCATCTCAACAACAATATGATGCCCCATATGGAGCATGACATGAGCCAGATGCCGTGACATCGCACAGCCAGGGCCGGGTGGGTTTCCCCGTCGGCCTGACGCTGATCGCCGCCTTGCTGTTTACGGGGCTGTGTGCATTGGGCGTGTGGCAGGTGGAGCGGCTGGCGTGGAAGCGTGACCTGATCGCCCGCGTCGACGCGCGCATCCACGCCACGCCTGTCGCCGCGCCGGCTAGCGCCACCGGGGCCGACGAATATCGCCGCGTGCGCGCGACCGGCACCTTCCTGCACGACCGAGTAACGCTGGTGCAGGCTTCCACCGTGCGCGGCCCCGGCTTTTGGGTGCTGACGCCGCTGCGCCGCCCCGATGGCACGATCCTCCTGGTCAATCGCGGTTTCGTGCCGCACGACGCCCGCACCCGCTACGCCCGCCCGGCAGGGACGGTCCGCATCACCGGCCTGCTGCGTCTTACAGAGCCGGGCGGCGGCTTCCTGCGGTCGAACGATCCCGCCGCCGACCGCTGGTATTCGCGCGATGTCGCCGCCATCGCCGCCGCGCGCGCCCTGCCCGCGACCGCCGATTATTTCATCGACGCCGACGCCGGGACACAGCCCGATGCCCTGCCCGTCGGCGGCCTCACCGTCATCCGCTTCCCCAACAATCATCTTGTCTATGCACTGACATGGTTCAGTCTGGCCGCCATGGTCGCGGGCGCCTATATCCTCCTCATGCGTCAAAGCCGCCGTCCATGACCCTGCGCCTGCCGATCGCCGCCCGCTGGCTGCCCAGCCAGTGGCCAGCCGACGCTGCCGGGCGCAAGAATATGGCGCTGCTGGTGCAGTTGCGCTGGATCGCGCTGGCGGGTCAGGTCGCTACCATCCTGATCGTCCATTACGGCATGGGCATCCGCCTGCCGATGGTGCCGATGCTGGTCGTCCCCTGCATCGCGGCTGGCGTGAACCTGGCCAGCCTCGCCATATTGCGGCGGCGCACCGACATCACCCATGCCGAACTGTTCCTGGCGCTGCTGTTCGACGTCCTCTCGCTCACCGCCCAACTCTATATGAGCGGCGGCGCGACCAATCCCTTCATCTCGCTCTATTTGCTCCAAGTCGCGCTGGGTGCGGTGCTGCTCCATCGCTGGAGCGTGTGGGGCATCGTCGCGATCTCCGTGCTGTGCGCCGCCGGCCTCGCCTTTTTCTACCGCCCGCTGGACCTCAGCGACGCGCTGGAGGGCCGCCTGTTCGATCTGCACATCATCGGCACCTGGGTCTGCTTCACCATGATCGCGGTGCTGCTGGTGCTGTTCATGACCCGCGTAACCCGCAACCTGGCCGCGCGCGAAGCCTATCTGGCGCAATTGCGGCAACAGGCGGCGGAGGAAGAGCATATCGTCCGCATGGGCCTGCTGGCGTCGGGCGCGGCGCATGAACTGGGCACCCCCCTCTCCTCGCTCGCGGTCGTGCTGGGCGACTGGCGGCACATGCCCGAAATCACCACCCACCCCGCTCTGGTCGAGGAAGTGGAGGAGATGCAGGCCGCCGTCACCCGGTGCAAGGCGATCCTGTCGGGCATATTGCTGTCGGCGGGCGAAGCGCGTGGCGAAGCGCCGCAGGTCACCAATGTCCGCGCCTTCATCGACTCCATGGCGCAGGGCTGGCGCGCCGCCAATCCGGGGATGCCGCTGCGCTGCGATTTCGGCCCGCACGATTATCCGCGGATCGTCGCTGATCCCGTCATCCGGCAGGCGATCACCAACCTGCTCGATAATGCGCGGGAGGCGGGCGCAACCTATATTGACCTGCTGGTCGGGCGCGAAAGCCAGTGGCTCAACATTGCCGTGCGCGACAATGGACCGGGGTTCGACGCGGACATGCTGGCCGATTTCGGCAAGCCCTATCGCTCCAGCAAGGGGCGGCAGGGCGGCGGGCTTGGCCTGTTCCTGGTCGTCAATGTCGTGCGAAAGCTTGGCGGCTGCGTCAGCGCCAGCAATGGCGCGGATGGCGGCGCGCTGATATTGCTGCGCCTGCCGCTTGGCACGCTCGCGATCGGGGAGGATAGCGATGACCGATAACCGCCTGCTCATGATCGTCGAGGATGACGACGCCTTCGCCAAGACGCTCAAACGCTCGTTCGAGCGGCGCGGCTATACCGTGCTGATCGCCGACAGTCAGGAAATGGTCGTGCAATTACTGGCGGATCATGATCCGGGCTATGCCGTCGTCGACCTCAAACTGGGCGGGCAATCCGGGCTGGTCTGCGTCCAGGCGCTCCACGCCCATGATCCCGACATGCTCATCGTCGTGCTTACCGGCTTTGCCAGCATTGCCACCGCGGTAGAGGCGATCAAGCTGGGCGCCACCAACTATCTCGCCAAACCGTCCAACAGCGACGACATCGAAGCCGCCTTCGCCCGGTCCGGCGGCGACACCGCCATCCCGCTCGCCCCCCGCCCGACGTCGATCAAGACGCTGGAGTGGGAACATATCCATGAAGCGCTCAAGGACAGCGAGTTCAACATTTCCGAAGCCGCCCGCCGCCTGGGCATGCACCGCCGCACCCTGGCCCGCAAACTCGCCAAGCGCCAGATCGGCTGACGCCCAATCGGTTGACGGCGCATTTCCCCCGTGGCAATGGGCGGTCGAACGCGGGTGTAGCTCAATGGTAGAGCAGCAGCTTCCCAAGCTGACGACGGGGGTTCGATTCCCCTCACCCGCTCCAATTTTCCCAATCCTCTGGATAATCCAAACGCGCCTTGGCGACCGGTGCTCGTCAGGCTAAGCCTTGGCGCACGTCAGGGGGATTCATGCGTTTAGGCTGGGATGAGATCAAGCGGCGGGCCAAGGCGTTCAGCGATGAATGGAAAGACGCGCACTATGAGCGCGGCCAGACCCAGACATTCTACAATGAATTTTTCGAGATTTTCGGCATCAAGCGCAAGCAGGTCGCGATCTATGAACAGCGCGTCAAGCTGCTGAACAATCGCCATGGCTTTATCGACCTGTTCTGGCCCGGCACGCTGCTGGTCGAACAGAAAAGCGCCAGCCTGGACCTTGGCCGGGCGCAGGGCCAGGCGCTCGATTATGTGGAGGGCATCCACCCGACGCAGCAACCCCGCTGGGTGCTGTCCTGCGATTTCCAGACCTGGGTGCTTCTGGACCTTGAAACCCGCACACAGTTGAAGTTCCGCCTCGCCGATCTGCACAAGCATATCACCGCTTTCGATTTCATGCTGGGCCGCAAGGTCAGCTTTGAAACCCAGGCAGGCGTCACCATCAAGGCGGCGGAACTGATGGGCAAGCTGCACGACGCGCTGGAGGAAACGGGCTATGTCGGGCATGATCTGGAACAATTGCTGGTCCGGCTGCTCTTCTGCCTGTTTGCCGACGACACCGGCATTTTCCAGCCCAAGGATATTTTCCTCCAGCTTGTCGAAAACGACACGCGACCCGACGGCAGTGATGTTGGCCGTGTTCTCAATGACCTGTTCGACGTGCTGGACACGCCGGAAAATGCCCGCCAATCGACATTGCAGGCGGAACTCAACGCCTTTCCCTATGTGAATGGCCGCCTGTTCGCCAAGCGTGTCCGCACCCCGCATTTCACCCAGGCGATGCGCGATCATCTGCTGGACGCGGCGCGGCACGACTGGTCGGGCGTATCGCCCGCCATTTTCGGGTCGCTGTTCCAGTCGGTGATGGACGCGAAGGAACGGCGGGCGAAGGGCGCGCATTACACCACCGAAGCCAATATCATGAAGGTCATCGGGCCGCTGTTTCTGGATGATCTGAAATCGGAACTGGCCACCATCATCGCGCGCAAGACAGGCCGGGACCGGGCGCTGGGCGAATTTCAGAACAAGCTGGCGCGGCTGACCTTTTTCGATCCCGCCTGCGGGTGCGGCAATTTTCTGGTCATCGCCTATCGCGAAATCCGCGCCTTGGAATTGGAAGCGCTCAAGGCCCAATATGGCGACCAGCAGATCGACGCAGCCCTGCTGTCCCGCGTCACGGTCGACCAGTTTTACGGCATTGAATATGAGGAGTTTCCGGCCCGGATCGCCGAAGTCGCGATGTGGATGATGGACCATATCTCCAATAATGCGATCAATGAGGCGTTCCGCCTGAACTATGCCCGCATCCCGCTAAAGGACAGCGCCCACATATTGCATGGCGACGCGCTGGAAGCGGACTGGGCCGCGCTGCTGCCGCCGGAAAAATGCAGCTATATCATGGGCAACCCGCCTTTTATTGGGCAGAGCTACCAATCGCTGTTGCAGCGGGATCAAATGGCGCGGGTCATCAACGCCACTAACGGCAAGGCCGGTTCACTGGATTATGTCGCGGCGTGGTTTATCAAGGCAGGGCAATATGTGCAGGACAACCGGCGCATTCGCATTGCCTTTGTTGCAACCAATTCGATTACACAGGGTGAACAGGTGGCGCAGCTATGGCCGATCCTGTTCGACCGACACGGGCTGGAAATCGCCTTTGCCCATCGAACATTCAGTTGGCTGAGTGAAGCCAAGGGCAAGGCGCATGTGCATGTCGTCATCATCGGCCTGGCCCATCGCGATCATGAACCGACGGAGAAGCGACTGTTCAGCTATCCCGACATCGCGCGCGATCCAGTGGAAAGCCGCCATATGGCGCTCACCGCCTATCTGTTTGATGCAAAAGGCGTAGCTAACCGGCACTTGATGGTTCGCACCGCAACAGTTCCGTTGTCTGCCAAAATGCCGATGAGAATGGGCAGTAAGCCGGTAGATGGCGGACATCTGATATTCGACGCCGGGGAACGACAAGCGTTTCTCGACAACGAACCAAATGCACAACCATTCATGGTCCCGTTCATAGGCGCTCAGGAGTATATTTCAGGAAATGGGCGTTGGATTTTATCCGTCAGTAAGGCGGCTCCCGATTTGATCAGAGCTATGCCGTCCGTTCAAGATCGGCTGCGGCAGGTTCGTGATTTTCGCGCCGCCAGTCGAAAGTCAAAAACGCGAGAACTTGCCTCTTATCCGTCACTTTTTGAGGTGACGACAATTCCTGCCACTCCCTATTTGGCTATTCCTGAAGTGAGTAGCGAGCGACGCGATTATGTGCCGATAGGTTGGCTGGAACCGCCTACCATTCCGAGCAACAAGCTCTTGGTCGTTTTGGATGCCACGCTCTGGGACTTTGGCATCCTTACTAGCGGACAGCACATGGCTTGGCTGGGTCATGTTGGTGGAAGATTAGAAAGTCGTTTTCAGTATTCACCCGGTATGGTCTACAACACCTTCCCATGGCCCGACGCCACCCCCGCGCAGCGCGCGAAGATAGAGGAGCTGGCGCAGGCGGTGCTGGATGCCCGCGCCGCCTATCCCACGTCCAGCCTGGCCGACCTTTATGACCCGGACACCATGCCCGCCGACCTGCGCCGCGCCCATGCCGCGCTCGACCGCGCGGTTGATCGCCTCTACCGTGCGGCCCCGTTTGAAACCGACCGCGACCGGGTGGAACATCTGTTCGGCCGCTATGAGGCGCTGGTCAATCCGCTCGAACGGCTGGGCGCCGCGAAAAACCGCCGCGTGGCGCGCAAGGCCGGTCAGGATGCGGGCGGGGGTTAAGGCAACCTGCGGCTAGCGTTCCCCCGGCGAAGGCCGCAGTCCGCGATTGCAGATGTTGTGCCAGACATTCTGGAAGCATCCTCCCCTGCAAGGGGAGGTGGCAGCACGAAGTGCTGACGGAGGGGTGTCGCCCTCTCGATAGCGGGACACCCCTCCGTCTGGCCTGCGGCCAGCCACCTCCCCCGCTGGGGAGGATCACAGTTCCCGTTCTGAATCGGTTCAATAAGGCGCATCGCCATCGCGCGCCGGAATCGCGCCGCGACGCCCGATATTCCATCCCGCCAGCCGGTGCCCCGCCAGCGCCGCGTCCACGGGCGTCGCGCCCGTCAGCCGTGCATGGAGATAGCCGCCGTTGAAAGCATCGCCAGCACCGCTGGAATCGATTACCGGCACCATCTGCGGGACCGGCACGATGTTGCCATCGACCAGGCAGCCATCACCGCCCAGCTTCACCACCACCTCACGCCCCTGCCCCGCGCCCCAGCGGGCGGCGGCGTCCTGCGCGTCGTCGGCTGCGCCCATCTCCACCTCGTCCGCCAGCGTCGGCAGGCCCATGTCGCTGACCGCAATCGCCCGGTCGCGCCAGTGGCAGGCGGTTGCGGCATCGCTCCACAGCCGGGCGCGATAATTGCCGTCGAACGCCACCTTGCCGCCCCCGGCCCGCACCCTGGCGCACAGGTCCAGCAACGCCTCCCGCCCTTCGTCGGGCAGGATGGCCAGCGTGATGAGCGAGAAATAGAGCAGGTCGGACTGCGCCGCCTGCGCCACCATCTCTGCGCTGCCGGGCAGATCGAACATCCGTCGCGCGGCCGCCTCCCCCCGCCAATAATGGAAACTGCGCTCGCCGCTCGCATCCGTTTCGATCGCATACAGGCCCGGCAGCCGGTCCGCCGCGCGCAGCACCAGCGCGGTGTCGACCCCTTCGGCCTCCCATGCCGCGCACAGCTCCGCGCTCATCGGGTCCGTGCCCATGGCGCTCGCCAGCCGCACCCTGTCGCCCGACCGGGCGAGATGGATCGCGGTGTTGATGACATCGCCGCCATAGCCCAGCGTCCAGCCGTCGCCCGTCCCCCGGCTCAGTTCCAGCATCGCTTCCCCGATGACAGTGACGCTCGCCCCTGCTACGCTGACCATATTCCATCCCGCTCCATCTGACGCCGGTTTCGTGCGGAGCGGCTGCGCGCAAGTCAAGCCATCAACGGTAAACGGCTTGTTTGCGGCAACAGGGAACTTTCACGCGACATGGGCGTTTTGCCTGTGGCAAGGACGCTCTTGATCCATTCGACGTCCGCCTTCGGGGAATTGATGATTAGTGCTGTGCCTGGACGTCCTGACAACTGCTTTGAACTATTGGTCCAGAGTGTTACCGATTACGCCATCTACATGCTCGATCCCACCGGCGTCATCGTCAGCTGGAACGCAGGTGCGCGCCGGTTCAAGGGCTATGAAGCGGACGAGATTATCGGCCAGCATTTTTCCCGCTTCTACACGGCGGAGGATCAGGCGAGCGGCGTGCCTGCCCTTGCCCTCTACACTGCTGAACATGATGGCCGTTTCGAAGCGGAAGGCTGGCGCGTGCGCAAGGGCGACACCCGCTTCTGGGCCAGCGTCGTGATCGATCCGATCCGCGATCCCAGCGGACAATTGCTGGGCTTTGCCAAAATCACCCGCGACATGACCGAACAACGCTCCGCGCGCGAAGCGTTGCGCCACAGCGAGGAACGCTTCCGCCTGCTGGTCGACAGCGTCACCGATTATGCGATCTACATGCTCGATCCCGTCGGCACGGTAACCAGCTGGAACCGCGGCGCGGAACGGTGCAAGGGCTATAGCGCCGACGAGATTGTCGGCCAGAATTTCTCGCGTTTCTATAGCGAGGAGGACCGCATCGCCGGCCTCCCCTCCCGCGCGCTGCACACCGCCGAACAGGAAGGGCGGTTCGAAGCGGAAGGCTGGCGCATCCGCAAGGATGGCACCCGTTTCTGGGCCAATGTCGTGATCGATCCGATCCGCGACCCGCTGGGCCAATTGCACGGCTTTGCCAAGGTGACGCGCGATCTGACCGAACGACGCGAAGCGCAGCGCGCGCTGGACGAAGCGCGCGACGCCATCGTCCAGACGCAGAAGATGGACGCGATCGGCAAGCTGACCGGCGGGGTCGCGCATGATTTCAACAATCTGCTGGCGGTGATCGTCGGCAGCCTTGATCTGGCGCGGCAGCGCATGGCGAGCGGCGCGGACATCAGCCGCTATCTCGACAATGCCATGGCCGCGGCCGAACGCGGCGCGACGTTGACCCAGCGGATGCTGGCCTTCGCGCGCAAGCAGGAACTCAAGCTGCAATGCGTCGATTGCATCGCCCTGGTGCGCGACATGGCGGACCTGCTCCAGACGACGCTGGGGTCGGGCATCACCATCGAAACCCGCTTCCCGCTCGCCATGGTCCCCGCCCATGCTGATCCGACGCAACTGGAACTGGCTCTGCTCAACCTGGCGGTCAATGCGCGCGATGCCATGCCGGGCGGCGGGCTGATCATTGTCGAGGCGGCGGAAATCGCGGTCGATGCCGGCGAACGGCCCGATTTGGCGGCCGGTGCCTATATCCGCCTTGCCGTCACCGACGCTGGCGAAGGCATGGACGAAGCGACGCTGCAACGCGCGCGCGAACCCTTCTTCACGACCAAGGGCGTGGGCAAGGGCACCGGGCTTGGCCTGTCGATGGTCCATGGTTTTGCCCAGCAATGTGGCGGATCGCTGACCCTGTCGAGCGAGGTCGGCTTGGGCACTACCGTCGCCCTGTGGCTGCCCGTCGCCAGCGCCGATACCGCCGAACCCGCGCCCGCGCGCTTTCAGATGGCCGACGACATCGACACGCCGATGGTCATATTGGCGGTCGATGATGATGATCTGGTGCTGATGAACACGGCGGGGATGCTGGAAGATCTGGGCCATACCGTGTTTCAGGCCAGCAATGCCGTGGATGCGCTGCGCCTGCTGGAACAGGGCGCGATCGACCTTGTCGTGACGGACCATGCCATGCCGGGCATGACCGGCGCGCAACTGGCCGACGCGATCGAGGCCTGCTTTCCCGGCCTGCCGGTCATCATCATCACCGGCTTTGCCGAATTGCCCCCGCACGCCAGCGCCCGGCCCCGGCTGGACAAGCCGTTCAAACAGGCCGATCTCGCCCGCATCGTGAAGGCCAGTCGCCCTTCGCGCGCCGGCGATCCGCTGCTCGACGCTACGGTCACGCCGCACGGCGGCTGACACTTTTGGCGGATAGGGGGTTGCAAGCAGCCTGCACTTCGCCAATGGAATAAAAATTCCAACAAAATCGCAGGATTACATGGACACGCCGTTTGCGCCCACACCGACATCGCATTTCTTCACGTCGTTGCGCACCCGGCTGCACTATCTCGACTGGGGCAATTCATCGGCGCCCACGCTGATCCTGGTCCATGGCGGCTTCGACCATGGGCGCAGCTGGGACTGGACGGCGCGCGCGCTGGCGAAGGATTATCACGTCGTCGCGCTCGACCTGCGCGGCCATGGCGACAGCGGCTGGTCGGCTGACGGCGCCTATATGATGACCAATTATGTCTATGATCTGGCGTTGCTGGTCGATCTGCTGGACCGATCGCCGATCAGGATCGTCGGCCATTCGCTGGGCGGGTCGATCGCGCTACGCTTTGCGGGCCTGTTCCCTGACAAGGTGGACAAGATCGTCGCGATCGAAGGATTGGGCCTTTCGCCCCACCGGATACAGGAAAAGGCGCAGGAATCAGAGCCTGACGTCTGGCGCAACTGGATCGAATCCCGTCGCGCCAGCGCCCGCCGCACGCCCAAACGCTACCCAACGATAGAGGCCGCGGTCGGGCGGATGCGCGAACGCAACGAACATCTCTCGCTGGAACAGGCGCTGCACCTCACCATGCATGGCGTCAACCGCAATGAAGATGGCAGCTATAGCTGGAAATTCGATCCCTATCTCAACGGCGCTGCGCCACAGGCCGGATCGGACGACGATCTGCCTGCCTTTTGGCGACAGATCAGCGCGCCGACCTTGCTGTGCCTGGGCCTCGACAGCTGGGCGTCCAACCCGGTCAAGGACGGTCGCGCCGCGCATTTCACCAACGCTCGGCTGGTCGAATTTGCTGATGCGGGCCATTGGCTCCACCACGACCAATTCAACCGCTTCATCGCGGAATTGAGGGCGTTTTTGTGACTATTAGGTCCTCCCCTGCAAGGGGAGGGGGACCGTTCGCGAAGCGAATGGTGGAGGGGTGTCGCCCTATCGATAGGGTAACACCCCTCCGTCTGGCCTACGGCCATCCACCTCCCCTGCAAGGGGGAGGATGCCATTACGCCACAAACCCCGCCACCGCCGCCTGATATTCCGCTTTCAGGCCCGCGATAAAATCGCCCGCTGGCTGCACCTTGGTGATCGCGCCGATCCCCTGCCCGCATCCCCACACATCGCGCCATGCCTTCTTGTCGGTCATGGCACCGGCGAAATCCATGTCCGCCGCCTTGGGCAGCGCGTCCGGGTCCATGCCCGCCGCCACGATACTGGGGCGCAGATAATTGCCATGAACGCCGGTGAACACATCGGAATAGATGATGTCGTCGGCCTGGGATTCGACGATCATCTGCTTGTAGGCCGCATCGGCATTGGCCTCGCTCGTGGCGATGAAGGGCGATCCCATATAGGCCAGGTCCGCCCCCATCATCCGCGCCGCCGCGATCGAGCGGCCCGTCGCAATCGACCCGGACAGTGCCAGCGGCCCGTCGAACCACTGGCGGATTTCCTGCACCAGGGCAAAGGGCGACAGCGTCCCGGCATGCCCCCCTGCCCCGGCCGCCACCGCGATCAGGCCGTCCGCGCCCTTCTCTATCGCCTTGCGCGCGAACCTGTTGTTGATGACGTCATGCAGCACGATCCCGCCATAGCTATGGATCGCCTCATTCACCTTTTCCTGCGCGCCCAGCGACGTGATGATGATCGGGACGCGATATTTGACGCACAGCGCCAGATCCTCCTCCAGCCGGGGATTGGTCTTGTGGACGATCAGGTTGACGGCAAAGGGCGCATCCTTTTCCGTCAATTCGCTGGTCAGCCGTTGCAGCCAGCTCTCGAACACGCCCGAAGGCCGGGCATTGAGCGAGGGGAAGGCGCCGACAATGCCTGCCCGGCACTGGGCGATGACCAGGTCGGGCTGGGATATGATGAACATGGGCGATCCGATCAGCGGCAGCGACAAACGGCCTTGAAGCGATGTCGGCAGGGTCATGATCGTAGCTCTCCTTCTTTGTTCGCCATTCGCGCTATCACTGGCGGCGTCGCAGAAAAAGGCCAAATCAACTGTATTGATGATATAATACAGTCATGCTATGACAGGCCATAATCAACAGTCCGTTGGAGATGGACGATGTATAGCGAGAGTGATCTACAGGATGCTGTAGCGGCGGGGGTTATCCCCGCGCAAAGCGCGCAGGCGCTGCGCGATCATGTCGCCCGGCTGCGGTCCAGCCCGGTGGTGGATGAAGAATCCTTCCGCCTGCTGACCGGCTTCAACGATATTTTCGTGGCGATCGCCGGCATCATCCTGCTGGTCGCGGTCGGCTGGCTGGGCAACAGCATCCGGCTGGGCGCGCCGGAACATCATCCGTCGCTGATGTCGGGCCTGCTGGTCGCGGCAGCCAGTTGGGGGCTGGCCGAATATTTCACCCGCCAGCGGCGCATGGCGCTGCCCTCCATCCTGTTGCTGGCCGGCTTCGTCGGCGGCGTCGCCTTTTCGCTGGGCGCGCTGGCGGCGCAACTCTTCCCCGATGTCGGCGACCGGGCAGGCGCGCTGATCCTGTCTGGCGTCGCTGCATTCAGCGCGCTGGCGGCCTTCGCGCACTGGCGGCGCTTCATGGTGCCGATCACCGTGGCGGCAGGCGCTGCGGCGGCGGCCGGGGTCGTCGCGGGCCTCGTCATCGCGGCGATCCCGAACAACGTCACCCTGCCCTTCCTGCTGTTGCTGGCTGGCGGGCTTGCCATCTTCGCCTTCGCCATGTGGTGGGACATGTCGGACCGCAGCCGCATCACCCGCCGGTCGGACGTCGCCTTCTGGCTGCACCTTACCGCTGCGCCGATGATCGCCCATTCGCTCTTCCACCTGCTCGGCGTATTCGACGGCGACGACATCAGCGTCGCAAAGGCGGTGATGGTCATCGCCCTCTATGTCGCCTTCGGCCTTGTCGCTCTGGCGATCGACCGGCGCGCGCTGCTGGTCTCCAGCCTCGCTTATGTTCTCTTCGCCCTCTATGCCCTGTTCAAGCAGGCAGGCGCGGTCGAACTCTCCGCCGCCTTCACCGCGCTGGTGATCGGCTCCTCGCTGCTGCTGCTGTCGGCGCTCTGGCACCATGCCCGCACGCTGGTGGTCGGCGGCCTGCCCCCGTCGCTGATCGACAAGCTGCCCTATCTCGACCGCGCACCGGCCTGAAAATTCTCCCCAAAGCCTGCCTTGGGGAGGGATCAGGAGGACTTACCCCTCCACGATCCGCAATAATTTGCGCTCGACCGGGGCCAGGATATTCTGCAAATCCTGGCCTCGTTTCAATATATTGCCCGCTTCGCCGACCAGCGCCCACATGCCCTGCCGGTTGCGCAGCGCCGGGCGCTTTTCGATGCGATATTCGGGGCGTTCGGCGGCGCGGCGGAACGCGCTGAAAATCGCGGCCTCACGCCCCATGTCCATGGCATAGTCACGCCAGTGCCCGGCTGACACCATCCGGCCATACAGGTCCATGATTCGCTGCAATTCCTGCCGGTCGAACCCGACCTGCCCCGCTCCACCCTTGGGAAACGGCGTCACATTGGACATCAGGCCCGGTCACGCGCCTTGAACAGCGACTCGTCGTCGGGCAGCTTGGGCCGCTGTTGCTCCGCGATCAGTTCCGCCAGCCGCTTCTGCAACTGTTCGACCTCGCACTGGAGCAGTTCCAGCTTCTGCTTTTCCGGGTCGAAACAGTCGGAGCAAGGGGTGCCATAGGGCACGAAATCGCGCTGATAGGCGGTCACGTCGACCAGCATCGCCCGCGCCGGTATGCCCACCATCGTCGCGCCTTCGGCCACATCCTTGGTCACCACCGCATTGGCCCCGACCCGCGCCCGCGCGCCGACCGTCACTGGCCCCAGCACCTGCGCGCCCGACCCGACGATCACGCCATCGCCCAGCGTCGGGTGCCGCTTGCCCGCAATGCCATTGGCCGGATCGGTCCCGCCCAGTGTCACATTCTGGTACAGCGTCACATCGTCGCCAATCTCCGCCGTCTCTCCGACCACGGTAAATCCATGGTCGATGAAGAAGCGCTTGCCGATCTTGGCCCCCGGATGAATGTCGTTCCCGGTCATGAAGCGCGAGAAATGATTGACCGCGCGCGCCAGGAAAAAGAGCCGCGCCCGATACAGGCGATGGGCCACCCGGTGAAAGGCCAGCGACCAGACGCCTGGATATAGCAGGATTTCCGCACGGGACCGGGGCGCAGGATCGCGCGATTTGACCGAATCCAGATAGGCAATGAGGGCGCGTACCATCCACATATCCCCGAACCGGGCGCGCCTGTCCGCACGCCGCTATAGCTAAATCGAAAACCAACATAGCGACCCAGGTCCGATTTTTCCAGAGACGGCGCTATTTCCCCTTCGCCACCGCAAATAGGAACTTGCTTGCCGCGTGCTGATAAGCAAACTATATAGGTAGACAATCAGACCAAAGGCAGACGGATGATCGACGCTCTCACGGCCCATTTCGGCGAAATCCTGCCGTTCATCCTGGTCGGCTTCGGCGCGCAGATGGTCGATGGCGCGCTCGGCATGGCCTATGGCGTCATCTCCAGCACGCTGCTGCTCACGCTCGGCGTGCCGCCCAGCCGCGCCTCGGCCAGCGTCCATGTCGCGGAAACCTTCACCACCGCCGTCTCGGCCATCAGCCACATCCTGCACAAGAATGTCGACTGGAAGCTGTTTTCGAAGCTCATCATTCCCGGCGTCATCGGCGGCGTGACGGGCGCCTATGTCCTGTCCAATATCGACGGCGCCGTCATCAAACCCTATATCCAGGCCTATCTCGCTGCCATCGGCCTCTATCTCGTCTGGCGTGGCTTTCACCTACCGCCCAAGCAGAAAGACCCCAAATGGGTGACACCGCTCGGCCTGACGGGCGGTTTCATGGATGCGACCGGCGGCGGTGGCTGGGGGCCGATCGTGACCTCCAACCTGTTGTTGCAGGGGTCCAGCCCTCGCCATACGATCGGCACCGTCAACACGGTCGAATTCTTCCTGACCCTGTCGATCAGCCTCACCTTCCTCATCCATCTGGGGTGGCAGGCCTTCACCACCTACACGCTCGGCCTGTTGATCGGTGGCGTATTGGCCGCCCCGGTCGGCGCGATGCTCGCCAAGCATATCCCGCCGCGCCTGTTGTTCACGGCGGTCGGCTTTATCCTGACCCTCACATCCATTGTCGGCCTCGCCAAATATCTTGGATATATCGGCTGAAACACTTATATTCGGCTTTCTGATCGAGGAAGCCGATAGATGTCCAACTACCTCCCCACCCTCAAACAGCTGCAATATCTGGTTGCGCTGAAGGAACAGGGACATTTCGGCAAGGCGGCCGACAGCTGCTACGTCACTCAGTCCACATTGTCGGCGGGCATCAGGGAACTGGAATCGCTGCTGGGCGTCACGCTGGTGGAGCGCACCCGCCGCGTCGTGCGCTTCACCGCGCTTGGCGATCGCATCGTGGAAAAGGCGCACCGCGTGCTGCGGGAGGCGGAGGAGCTTTCCGCCATCGCCGAAGCGTCGGGCAAGCCGCTGTCGGGCGAATTGCGCATGAGCGTCATCCCGACGATCGCGCCCTTCCTGCTGCCGCGCCTGTTGCCCCGCCTGCGCGCCGACCGGCCCGAACTCAAACTCTATCTGCGCGAGGAAACGACCCAGGCGGCGATCGAATCGCTGCGCCATGGCAATGTCGATTGCGTCCTGCTCGCCCTCCCCTTCGCCACCGGCGAACTGGAAAGCGAAATCCTCTTTCAGGACCGCCTCTATGTCGCCTTCCCGCGCGACGATCCGCGCGATCCGCCAGACTGGATCGGGCCGGAGATGATCGACGAGAGCAAATTATTGCTGCTGGAGGATGGGCATTGCCTGAAGGACCATGCGCTGGCCGCCTGCAACCGCCCCGAACTGCGCGCCAGCGCGATCATGATGGGCACGTCGCTGCACACGCTCATTCAGATGGTCGACAATGGCCTGGGCGTCACCATGCTGCCCGAAATGGCGATCGCCAGCGGCATATTGGAACATACCCAGATCGTCGCCCGCCCGCTCCGTTCCGACCGGGCCTGGCGTGACATCGCGCTGGTCTGGCGCAAGAACAGCCCGCGCGAAAAGGAATTCCACCTCCTCGCCGGCATTCTGCGCGAAGCGTCCGATCCGCCGACGATGGTGGAGGCGGCCTGACAGTTCCGTGCGTTTCGAGCGAAGTCGAGAAACAAACGGATGCTAACCGATCCAGCCCTTAGCCTTCGCCTCATCCTCCGCCCGCGCCTCGACCCATCCCGCCGCGCCGTCGGCGAAATGCTCCTTCTTCCAGAAGGGCGCCTGTGACTTCAGCCAGTCGATCAGGAAGGCGCAGCTTTCCAGCGCGGCGGCGCGGTGGCGCGATGCCGTGCCGACGAACACGATGCGCGCCCCCGGCTCCAGCCGCCCGAAGCGGTGGATGACGCTCAGGCCCAGCAGCGGCCAGCGCGCCATCGCCTCGTCGCAGATGCGGTCGACCTGCGCCTGCGTCATCGCCGGATAATGTTCCAGTTCCAGTGCGACCAGCCCGCCGCCCCGCGCACCACGCCGGTAAAGCTCGCCACCCCGCCGCCGCCCAGGGCTTCGAGCGCGGCCAGTTCGGTCGCGACATCGAAATCCCCGGCCTGCACCGCGACCCTCTTCATCCCCCGGTCACCGGCGGAAACAGCGCCAGTTCGCGCGCATCGCCGATCGGGCTGTCCAGCGCCACAAACCGCTGGTCCAGCGCCGCGCGCAATCGTGTCGCATCGCCCAGCGCCTCGGCATGGCCGCCGCCCCGCGCCGCCAGCATCGCCACCAGATCGGCAATGCTGGTCTCCGCGTCGGGCCGCGCCACCTGCTCCTCATCCAGCCCGATCCGTTCGCGGACCCAGGCGAAATAGACGATCGTCAGCATGATCCGCGCTCAATCCATATGCTTGATGCCGACGCGCAGATAATCCCAGCCGGTTATCAGCGTCAGCAGCGCGGCGGCCCACAGCGTCACGATGCCGACCGCCTGGACGAAGGGAAATTGCGGCACCGCCCCCGCCAGGATCAGCGCGCCCAGCGCAATGATCTGGAAGGTGGTTTTCCACTTGGCCAGCCGCGACACCGGCACCGACACCTGAATGCCCGCCAGAAATTCGCGCAATCCCGATACCGCGATCTCGCGCAGCAGGATGATCATCGCGGCGACGATATGGATGCCCGCTATGTCGCGCGTCGCGCTCAGCATCAGGATGACAGCGGCGACCATGATCTTGTCGGCGATGGGATCCAGGAAGATGCCCAGCCGCGACACCGCGCCCTGTGCGCGCGCCAGATAGCCGTCGAAATAATCGGTAATGCCCATCAGGCAATATAGCGCGAAGGCCAGCGCATAGCCGGTGGTCCAGCGCGCGCCCATTTCCGCGGGCCACAGCAGGGCGACCAGCAACGGCACCGTGACGATGCGCGAAAGCGTAAGCAGATTGGGCAGCGTCAGCATCGCCGCCGACTGCCACAGTCCGGCCCAACGCACAAGGCGCGACACATGGGCACGACACATGATTGCGGCAACGGGATTGGACAGCGGCACCGCCAGCGGCTAGACCCCGCTCCGGTCGCTAACGGTAAAGAAGCCCCCTTCATCCATGAAAGCCTCTCTCAGGCTCTTGAACAAGCGCCGTTTCCTGCCGCTTTTCATCACCCAGTTGCTCGGCGCGTTCAACGACAATCTCTTCAAGAACGCGATGGTGCTGTTCGTCGTCTATCAGGTGTATAACGACGAACGCTCGGAAACCTGGTTCAGCGCGCTGGCCACCGGCATCTTCATCCTGCCCTTCTTCCTCCTGTCCGCCCTGTCGGGACAATTGGCCGATCAGCGGGACAAGGCGGTCATCATCCGCTGGGTCAAGGGCGCGGAAATCGCGATCATGCTGGTCGGCGCGACTGGCCTCGGCCTCATCTGGGCGGGCATCGCCGTCCACACGCTGGCCATCCCGCTGCTGCTGCTCGCGCTGTTCGCCATGGGGGTCCACTCCACCTTCTTCGGCCCGATCAAATACGCCATCCTGCCCCAGCATCTCCATGACGATGAAGTGCTGGGCGGCACCGGCCTGGTGGAAGCCGGCACCTATATCGCCATTCTGGCGGGCACGATCCTGGCTGGCCTGATCCCGGTGGAGGTCGCTGCGGTCGGCATCGTCATCACCGCGCTGATCGGCTTTGCCGCCGGGCGCAGGGTGCCGTCCGCCCCGTCGCTGCTGGAACGGACGCCGATCGATTTCCACATCATCCGTTCGTCGATTACGCTGGTGCGCGGCACCATGCATATCCGCCGCCTGTTTCTGGCGATCATGTCGATCAGCCTGTTCTGGGCGGTCGGCTCCATCCTGTTCATCCAGTTTCCGCCGCTGGTCAAAAATGTGCTGACCGCCGACAAGTCGGTCGCCAGCCTGTTCCTCGCCATCTTCTCGATCGGCATCGCCATCGGCTCGATCGCGATCAACCGGCTGCTCTGCGGCCATGTCTCGGCCAAATACGCCCCGGCATCGGTGATCGGCATGGGCGCCTGCATCGTCGCCTTCCATGTCGTATGCGCGCTGTGGACGCCCGCCCCGCCGGACAGATGCTCTCGTTCAGCGACTTCCTCGCCCATCCCATGGCGATGCCGCTATCCGCCTGCCTGCTGGGCGTCGCGACCTTTGGCGGCATGTTCGTCGTGCCGCTCTACGCCTTCCTCACCACCACCGTCGAAAAATGCGAAGCCGCCCGTACCGTCGCGGCCAACAATATCGTGAACAGCGGCATGATGGTGGTCGGATCGGTCATCGCGATCGGCCTGACGATCGCCGGCCTGTCAGTCGTGAAGCAACTGCTGCTCGTCGCCCTGCTCTGCCTGCCCTGCGCCTGGCTGGCGTGGAAACTGCACAAGGCGTGCGACGGCCCCGTCTGTGCCTGAAATCCTCCCCTTTAAGGGGAGGTGGCGCGCCGCAGGCCAGACGGAGGGGTGTCCCCCTCTCGATGGCTCAACACCCCTCCGTCTGGCCTGCGGCCAGCCATCTCCCCCGCAAGGGGAGGATGGGCGCTCAGGAAATGAAGCTGTAGAAGGCCGTGAAGAAGGCGCAGAAGCTCAGTCCGAACAGCTTCCAGTCGCTGTCGTCATCGATCCGCTTTCGCCTGGCCGCTGGCGCCTGCTCGACAACGCGCAGCACATGCTGCGGCAACCGCTGGCGAAAAGGGTGGCGGGCGGATTCGGTCGTCAGGACAAGGGGGCGTGTTCGCATGATGATGGGTTAACGCATTATTTACCATTTGGGCCATTGCGAAAGATGGTTAACCTGCCCCTGTCCCGGTGCGGGACAGACTTGACTGTATCAGGCGAATAATACAGCATGGCTGAACCGATGACCGATCCGTCAAGCATAGCCGATCCCGCCGCGCCGCCGCCGCGCGAATTCGGCGCCGGGCCGCCCAGCGCCTTCGCCCCGCCCACGCCCTGGCGGCGGCGGTTGCAGATATTGGGCTGGATCATCGCGGCTGGCCTGGCGCTGCTGATGCTGGTGATCGGCTGGCTCGCCGTCACCGCCCCCCTCTCCCGCTCGCTCCGGCCGATCGCGCCGCCCAGCATCAGCCTGATGTCGACGGACGGCCACCTCATCGCCCGGCGCGGCGCGGTGATCGACACGCCGGTCACCATCGCACAGCTTCCCGCCCATGTGCCCCAGGCTTTCATGGCGATCGAGGACCGGCGCTTCTACAGCCATTGGGGCGTCGATCCGCGCGGCATCGCCCGCGCCGCCTGGCACAATCTCTGGTCGGACGGATCGTCGCAGGGCGGCAGCACCATCACCCAGCAGCTGGCCAAGGGCGTATTCCTCTCCAGCGACCGCACCATGGGCCGCAAGGCGCGTGAGGCGATGATCGCCTTCTGGCTCGAAGCCTGGCTGACGAAGGACCAGATCCTCGAACGTTATCTGTCCAACGTCTATTTCGGCGACAATGTCTATGGCCTGCGCGCCGCCGCGCTCCATTATTTCAACCGCGCGCCCGAACGGCTGACCATCCCGCAGGCCGCGATGCTGGCGGGCCTGCTCAAGGCGCCATCCCGCCTTGCCCCCACCAGCAATCTGAAGGGCGCGCGCGCCCGCGCCGCGCTGGTGACGCAGGCGATGGTGGACGCTGGCTATCTGACGCAGGCGGAACGCAACGCCCTGCCCCCTGTCCGCCTCAACGTCCGCGAAACGCCCGACGCCACCACCGGCACCTATTTTGCCGACTGGGTGCTGCTCGACGCCCGCGACCGGGCGGGCGCGGTCTATGGCGAACAGAAAATCGACACCACGCTCGACTGGCGCATCCAGCGCCTGGCCGAAGCCGCCGTCCGCCGCGCGCCGCTGGGCGGAGCGCAGGCGGCACTGGTCGCAATGAAGCCGGACGGCAGCGTCGTCGCCATGGTCGGCGGCAAGAATTACGCCAAAAGCAGCTTCAACCGCGCCGTGCAGGCCAGGCGCCAGCCCGGCTCGACCTTCAAGCTGTTCGTCTATCTC
Source organism: Sphingobium xenophagum (assembly GCF_002288285.1). Lineage (NCBI taxonomy): Bacteria > Pseudomonadati > Pseudomonadota > Alphaproteobacteria > Sphingomonadales > Sphingobiaceae > Sphingobium > Sphingobium xenophagum. The sequence goes on from NZ_CP022745.1 coordinate 173,339, forward strand.
GCCGCCTTCCGCGCAGGCATGACGCCGGAGGATATGATCGACGACACGCCGATCACCACGGGCAGCTATCGCCCGGCCAATCATGGCGGCAAATATCGTGGCCGCATCAGCCTGCGTCAGGCGTTCGCCGCCTCCAGCAATGTCGCCGCCGTCCGCCTGACGCAGAAGGTCGGCGTCGACAATGTCATCAAGGTCGCCCGCGATCTGGGCGTCACCGCGCCCCTGACCGAGGATTTGAGCCTGGCGCTCGGCACATCGGAAATTCCGCTGATCGAACTGGCCGAAGCCTATGCGGCGGTCGCGGCGGGATCATATCCCGTCCTTGCCCATGGCCTGCCGCCCGAAGAACGGGGCTGGTTCGAACGGTTGATGGCGCGTCAGCGGGCCTTCGATGACGATGAACTGGCCATGATCCGCGACCTGCTCTCCTCTGCGGCCAATCGCGGCACCGGCAGCGCCGCGGCCCTGCGCACCAGCACCTTCGGCAAGACCGGCACGACCCAGGACAGCCGCGACGCCATCTTCGTTGGCTATGCCGGTGGTCTGGTGACGGCAGTGTGGATCGGCAATGACGATAATAGCCCGCTCCCCGGCGGCGCGGCAGGCGGCGGCGTCCCCGCGCGCATCTGGCGCAATTTCATGAGCGGCGCGATCAACGAAGCGGTGGAGGACGCCCCGGTCGAAACGCAGGATGCCGACCTCGTCAACGCCATCGCCAATATCAGCGTGGAAACCAGCATCGGCAATGTCGGACTCGGTGTCGACGAAGGCGGCATGACCGTGAATGTCGGCCCGGCCCAGATCCGCCTGCCCACCGACCAGCCAGCCCCGCCAGCCGACACGCCCCCACCGCGCATCGCCCCCACGCAACCGCCGCAGGGCGAGGATAGCGGGCCTTAACTCGACCGTCAGGGTCGATCGACATTCAGATGATGACGAGCCGAAAATGGTGGTTTTTCGTGACCCGGAGCGCAGCCTACTAAAAGTAGGTGAGCACCGGAAGCACGGAAAATCGCCATTTGCAGGCCGTCAGGGCTGAATGTCGGTCGATCCTAAACCGCCTGCGCGGCCGCCCAGCCACTGGCCCACGCCCATTGGAAATTATAGCCGCCCAGCCAGCCGGTCACGTCCACCGCCTCGCCAATCGCGTACAGGCCCGGCACCTTGCTTGCCTCCATCGTCCGCGATGACAGGCCCGCCGTCGCAATCCCGCCGACCGTCACCTCGGCCTTGGCATAGCCCTCCGTCCCCGTCGGCGCGAACGGCCAGTCGTGCAGCCGCGCACCCAGTTGCCGCAGCGCCTTGTCGGACAGATTGCCCATCTCGCCCTGCACCCCGGCCCGCTCCAGCAGCGCATCGGCCAGCCGCTCGGTCAGCGCCTGCGCCACCACTTTGCGCAAACTTGCGCGTGGCCGTTCGCGCTTCGCCTCGATCAGCCAGTCCGCGTCATGGTCGGGCAGGAAATCGACATGGATCGGGGTGCGATGCTGCCAATAGGATGAAATCTGCAACATCGCCGGTCCCGACAGACCGCGATGGGTGAACAGCGCCGCCTCCCGAAACCGCACCTTGTTCCAGCGGACCATGACGTCCGCCGACACGCCCGACAGTGCCTGAAACAGCGCCTCGTCCGTCCCCAGCGTGAAGGGCACCAGCGCGGGCCGCGGCTGGATGATCGACAGGCCAAACTGCCGCGCGACGTCATAGGCAAAGCCGGTCGCGCCCATCTTCGGGATGGACGGCCCGCCGGTCGCCAGCACCAGCGCGGGCGCGCGATGCTCCACCCCGCCGACCGCCACCCGATACAGGCCATCGCCATGCGCCACATCCGCAATCGGCTGCCCCAGTGCCATCGTCACCCCGCCCTTGGCGCATTCCTCCTCCAGCATCGCGACAATCTGTTTGGCCGACCCGTCGCAGAATAATTGCCCCAGCGTCTTTTCATGCCAGGCGATGCCATAGCTATCGACCAGCGCGATGAAATCCTGCGCGCCGTACCGCCCCAGCGCGGACTTGGCGAAATGCGGATTGGCCGACAGATAGCGATCGGCCGCCGTGTCGATATTGGTGAAATTGCACCGTCCGCCGCCCGAAATCAGGATTTTCTTGCCCGGCTGATCGGCATGGTCGACCAGCAGCACCCGCCTGCCCCGCTGGCCTGCGACCGCTGCGCACATCATCCCCGCCGCACCCGCACCCAGGATGATCGCGTCCCAATCGGCCATCATCGACCCCGATTGCCGCGCACCAGCGCCTCGTCCAGCGCCGACAGGAATCGCGAACGGTCATTCTTGCCAAAGGGCGGCGGCCCGCCAATCTGTTCGCCCCCCGCGCGCAGATCCGCCATGATCGCCCGCGTCGCAATCGCCGCGCCAATCGAACTCAGCGTGAAGGGCTTGCCATTGGGCGCAATCACGATCGCACCGGCTTTCAGGCATCGGTCCGCCAGCAGGATGTCGGCCGTGATGCACACCGCGCCCGCATCCGCCCGCTCGGCAATCCAGTCGTCCGCCGCATCGAACCCGTCGCTCACCACCACCCGGTCGATCAGGTCATGGGCGGGAACCCGGATCGGGCTGTTGCTCACGATCGTGACCGGCACGCCATGGCGAAAGGCGACCTTGTAAATCTCGTCCTTCACGGGACAGGCATCGGCATCGACCAGAATCTTCATGGCTCCGGGCGATAAGCGCGGGGACGGCACTTCACAATGGCGAGTATGTCCGCCGCCTGTTTCCATTATTTCCCGCTATGACCATTCCCCGCCTTCACCCCACGCCCATCCTGCCCTACATGGGACGGCAATGAGCGCCCCCCTGTACAACAAAGATATTTTGCGGCTCGCCGCCAGCATCCCGCATCATCACCGTCTGCCTGCCCCGCAGGCGAGCGTGGAGCGGCGCTCTCCCACCTGCGGGTCGCGGGTGACGGTGGATGTGGCGATGGCCGACGGTCGCCTGTCCGACATCGGGCTGGACGTAAAGGCGTGCGCGCTGGGACAGGCATCCGCCTCGCTGATGGCCGCGCAGGCCATCGGCATGAGCGCCGACGAACTGGCCGAGGCCCGCGACAAGCTGACCGACTATCTGTCGGGTGCCAGCGACGATCTCGATTTCTGGCCCGGCCTTGCCGTCCTCGCCCCGGCGCGCGGCTACCCCGCCCGCCATGCCTCGATCCGGCTGGGCTTTGAAGCCATTGCCGAAGCCGCCCGGATGGCCGACGCCTGATGGCCAAATCCGCCGCTCCCATCACCGCGACCGAGATATTGCTCTCCGACGGCGTCCTCCTGCTGGGCGCGGCGTTGCTGTTCGTCATCATCTTCCGCCGCTTCGGGCTGGGCGCGGTGCTGGGCTATCTCGTCGCGGGCGCGCTGGTCGGGCCGCAGGGGCTGGGGCTGGTGGGCGGCGGTGAATCGAAGCTCGCCATTGCCGAAATCGGCATCGTCCTGCTGCTCTTCCTCGTGGGTCTGGAACTGCATCCCGCCCGACTCTGGCGGTTGAAGCGGGACATATTCGCCCTCGGCCTGGCGCAGGTGGTGCTGTGCGGCTGCGTCCTGACCGCGATCATCTTCTATTTCACCGGCTTCACCTGGGGCGCGGCGATTGCGCTCGGCCTGCCGCTCGCCCTCTCGTCGACCGCTCAGGTCTTGCCGGGCCTGAAATCCAGCGGCCGCATCAACTCGCCCTTCGGTGAAAAGATATTCTCGATCCTGCTGTTTCAGGATCTTTCCATCGTCCCGCTGATCACCATCGTCGCCGCCCTGTCCCGCAACCCCGCTGATGCAGGCGGACCGCCCGGATGGATGACGGCGGCCTATACCGTCGCGGCGATCGCGGGCCTGGTTCTGGCCGGTCGCTTCATCCTGCGCCCGCTCCTGTCCCTTGTCGGACGATTGGGCGAGCGCGAACTGTTCGTCACCGTCGGCCTGTTCACCGTGCTGGCCGCCGCCGCGCTGATGCACAGCCTGCATCTTTCCACCGCCCTGGGTGCCTTCGTCGCGGGCGTGATGCTCGCCGATTCGCCCTATCGGCATGAAATAGAGGCGGACGTCGAACCCTTCCGTTCCATCCTGCTTGGCCTGTTCTTCCTGGCGGTCGGCATGGTGCTGGATCTCGCCACCGTCGCTGCCAATCCCGTGTTCGTCATCGGCATGGCGCTGATCCTGGTCGCGACCAAGGCCGCGATCATCACCGGCCTCGCCCGCCTGTTCGGCATGGACTGGCGGCCCGCGCTTGGTGCTGGCCTGCTGCTCAGTCAGGGCGGCGAATTCGGCTTCGTCCTGTTCGCTCAGGCGCAGGGCGCGCTGCTGATCGCGCCCGAAGCCGCCAGCCTGTTCAGCGCCATCGTCACCTTCTCCATGGCGACTACCCCCTTCCTGATGCTGTTCGCCCGCCGGTTCGAATTCGCCACGCCCAGTGCCGGCGCCGATCTGCCCGACCCGGACGAAGCGCCGCGCGGCACCGCGATCATCGTTGGCTATGGCCGCTTCGGCCAGACGGTCGCGCAGATGCTGATCGGCCACGGCTTTGCCGTCGTGTCGATCGACAAGAAGCCCGCCCAGATCGAAACGTCGCAGCGGTTCGACACGAAAGTCTATTATGGCGACGGCACCCGCATCGACCTGCTGCGCCGCGCCGGCGCGGAAGAAGCCCGGCTGATCGCCTTCTGCATCGACGATCCCTCGCTTGACAGCCGCACGCTTGAACCCATTGCCGAAGCCTTCCCGCAGGCGGCGCTGATGGTCCGCGCCTTCGACCGGCGGCAATTGCTGGCCTTGCAGAACATCGATCTCGCCGCCGTGGTGCGCGAAGTCTATGAATCGGCCATCTGCATGGGCGTGCAGGCGATGGAGGCGCTTGGCGTCCCATCGGAGGAAATCGAGGAAGTCGAACGCCAATATCGCGCCAACGATCAGCAAAGGCTGGCGCTCCAGATCGAACATGGCACGCTGCTGGCGGCCAAGGATCTCATGTATCGCCCCGGCAGAGGCATGCGCCTGCTCTCGCGCGGCGATGGAGAAAAGCCATGATCCCCATATTCGCCGCCCTGTCTGCCGCCCTCGCCATCGGGGCGGGCGCGTTCGGCGCGCATGGCGTTGCCGATCCCAAGGCGGCGGAATGGCTGCGCACCGGCGGCCTTTACCAACTGGTTCATGCCGTCGCCGCGCTGGCGATCATGGGCGTGGCGCGCGGCGCGGCGGCGCTTTTACTGGTTGGCGCGGCGATCTTCGCCCTCACCCTCTACGCCATGGCGCTGGGCGCGCCCAAATGGCTGGGCGCGGTGACGCCCATTGGCGGCCTGTTGATGATCGCTGGCTGGCTCTGGGCGGCATGGACCTTCGGGCAACGCTGACGCGCGCCCTTGCCCCGGCCATCTACCCGGCCTAGATTGACGTCATGGCCGACCATCACCACCATCATCACGAACCCACCGGCACCCGGTTGGCCGACGCTGCTCGCGCCACGCTGGAAACGCAGGGCGAACAATGGACGCCCATGCGCGCGGCCATTTTCGATGCGCTGGCGGCGGAGGACAAGCCCGCATCGGCCTATGACATTGCCGACACCGTGTCGAAGGCGCGCGGCAAGCGGGTCGCGCCCAACAGCGTCTATCGCATCCTCGACCTGTTCGTGACCAACAATGTCGCGATGCGGGTGGAAAGCGCCAACGCCTATATCGCCAATGCCCATCCCGGCTGCCACCATGACTGCATCTTCCTGGTGTGCCGCACCTGCAAGCAGGCTACCCATGTCGATGATGACAAGGTGACGAACGAAGTCCGCGCCGTTGCCGAACAGGAAGGGTTCAAGCCCGAACGCCCGGTGATAGAAATTTTGGGAACATGCGCCAAATGCGCTGCATAAGTGGATCGTTGCGCTTCGCGACGGAACGGCCTAGCGCCCTGACGAGTCTATGTCTTTCATGAACGATCGCCCCCAAACCCCGTTGCTCGACCAGGTGATCTGGCCGTCCGACCTGCGCGCCCTCAAGCCGGAGCAGCTGCGGCAACTTGCCGACGAACTGCGGCAGGAAGTGATCGCCGCTGTCGGCGTCACTGGCGGCCATCTGGGATCGGGGCTTGGCGTGGTCGAATTGACGACCGCCATCCACTATGTGTTCGACACGCCCAATGACAAGCTGATCTGGGACGTGGGGCATCAATGCTATCCCCACAAAATCCTGACCGGACGGCGCGACCGCATCCGCACCCTGCGTCAGGGCGGCGGCCTGTCGGGCTTCACCAAGCGCGCCGAATCCGATTTCGACCCGTTCGGCGCGGCGCATAGCTCCACGTCGATCAGCGCGGCTCTGGGCTTCGCCATCGCCAACAAGATGCAGGACCGGCCGGGCAAGGGCATCGCCGTGATCGGCGACGGCGCGATGTCGGCGGGCATGGCCTATGAGGCGATGAACAATGCGCAGGCGGCGGGCAATCGCCTGATCGTCATCCTGAACGACAATGACATGTCGATCGCCCCCCCGGTTGGCGGCCTGTCGGGCTATCTCGCGCGGCTCGTGTCCAGCCGCGAATTTCTGGGCCTGCGAGACCTTGCCAAGAAGCTGGCGCGCAAGCTGCCCCGCCCGCTCCACAATGCCGCGCGCAAGACCGACGAATTCGCCCGCGGCATGGCGATGGGCGGCACCTTGTTCGAGGAACTGGGCTTTTACTATGTCGGCCCGATCGACGGCCATAATCTCGACCAGTTGATCCCCGTGCTGGAAAATGTCCGCGACGCTGCCGAAGGGCCGTGCCTGGTCCATGTCGTCACGCAAAAGGGCAAGGGCTATGGCCCCGCCGAAGCGGCCGATGACAAATATCATGGCGTCCAGAAATTCGACGTCATCACCGGCACCCAGGCCAAGGCACCGCCCGGCCCGCCCAGCTACACCAATGTCTTTGCCCAGGCGCTGATTGCCGAGGCGCAGCGCGATCCGGCCGTCTGCGCCATCACCGCCGCCATGCCGTCCGGCACCGGGCTGGACAAGTTCGCGACCGCCTTCCCCGACCGCTGCTTTGACGTCGGCATCGCCGAACAACATGCCGTCACCTTTGCCGCGGGCCTCGCTGCGCAGGGGATGCGGCCCTTCTGCGCCATCTATTCGACCTTCCTGCAACGCGCCTATGATCAGGTCGTCCATGACGTCGCGATCCAGAATCTGCCGGTCCGATTCGCCATTGACCGCGCGGGTCTGGTCGGCGCAGACGGATCGACCCATGCGGGCAGTTTTGACGTCACCTATCTCGCCACCCTGCCCAACATGGTGGTGATGGCGGCGGCGGACGAGGCGGAACTGGTCCATATGACCCATACCGCCGCCTGCCATGACAGCGGCCCGATCGCGCTGCGCTATCCGCGCGGCAACGGCACCGGCGTCGCCATGCCCGCCATTCCGGAGCGTCTGGACATCGGCAAGGGCCGCATCGTGCGCGACGGGCGGCAGGTTGCCATCCTCTCGCTCGGCACAAGGCTGGAGGAGGCGCTCAAAGCCGCCGAGGCTCTGGAAGCGCGCGGCCTCTCCACCACCGTCGCCGACCTGCGCTTTGCCAAGCCGCTCGACGAAGCGATGATCCGCCGCCTGCTCACCACCCATGAAGTCGCCGTGACGATCGAGGAAGGGGCGATCGGCGGCCTTGGCGCGCATGTGCTGACGCTGGCCAGTGACCTTGGCCTGATCGACAACGGCCTGAAACTGCGCACCCTGCGCCTGCCGGACCTGTTTCAGGATCAGGACAAGCCCGAAAAACAATATGCCGACGCGCGCCTGGACGCCGACGCCATCATCGACACGGTGCTGACGGCATTGCGCCACAACAGCGTAGGAACCGAAGCGCGGGCCTAAAAAAACATCCTCCTTCCGGGGGAGGGTATCATAAACTTGCTGTGCTCCGTTCGTTTCGAGCGAAGTCGAGAAACATCACGCACAGGTTTCTCGACTTCGCTCGAAACGAACGGAGGTGGGCGCTTCACGCGGGAAAGCAGCTATCGCAACAAAAAAGGGGCCATTCGGCCCCTTTTCCATTCCCTGTCACTGCGGCGTTGCGGCTCGTGCGTCCTGACCGTCGCCTTCGGGGGCGGCGATAATGTCGCGGGTGGTCGCACCCTTGTCGACCACTTCGGTGCCCGGATCGCCAGCGGTCGAGCGGATGCCCGCCGCCGCATTGGCGCGACCGGCGGCGTTCAGCGTCGACGTTTCGGTCGCGCTGCGCTGCGCCGGGCCACCGAACATCGCTTCCATCGCCGCCTTGCTCGAATCGACCGCATTGGACGAAGGCGAGCCGGGCGCGGGCGGCACCAGCGCGAAGTCTGGCGGGATCACCAGCGGCGCCTGACGCGACACCGCAAATTCATCGGGACGTTCGCGGTTGAACAGCCCGCCGCCGCCGCCGCAGGCCGACAGGGTGGTGAGCAGACCGGCGGCAAGGATCAGTTTAAGCTTCACTTCAAAGTCTCCGTATTTGCGCCCTTGTCGCGCAGCAGCAACGCCCGCGCAAGCAGGATCAGCACGCCGATGGTGATCGCTGCGTCAGCCAGGTTGAAAATCAGGAAGGGCCGCCAGTCGCCAAAATGCAGGTCGGCATAATCAACGACATAGCCCAGCCTTATCCGGTCGACGATATTGCCTATGGCGCCGCCCAGGACCAGCCCCAGCGCCGCGACATCCTGCCGCGCCTTTTCGCGCCACATCCACACGCCCACAAATCCGGCGATCAATATGGTCATGCCCACCAGCGCCCAGCGCATCAGGTCGGTGTCGGCGTGGAAGAAGCCCATCGACACGCCGCGATTTTCCAACCAGCGCAGGCGGAAGATCGGCAATATCTCGATCCCCAGATCCGCCCGGCTCTTGAGCGCCAGCGGATAGGTGACGGCATATTTGATGAGCTGGTCGAGCGCCAGCGTCACGATCGCGACGGTCAGGCCCAGCGGGCGGTGGTTGATAGGATTAGTCATCGATCAAACCCAGCGACTGGAAAAAACGTGCTCCCGCGAAGGCGGGAGCCCAGCTCGGACGGCACGACTAGGCTCCCGCCTTCGCGGGAGCACGTTGTTCCATGCCTATTCATGGCGCAACAACCGCGTCACACCGGCCACACAGCGCGCCATCCTCGGTGACTTCGGGCAGCAAGCGCCAGCAACGGCCGCACTTGTGCCATTCGCTGGGACGGACGCTGATGCCGTCGCCCTCGCCCATCGTCACCCGCGCGACGATCGCCACTTCGGCGAAATCGACGTCGCCCACGGCCAGCACCTGCCCCATGGTGACATCGGCCTCCAGGCTGGAACGCACGATCTTCTCGCGCCGCAACGGCTCGATCGCCTCGTTCACCTGTTCGCGCTGGCTGCGCAACTCGGTCCATTTCTCGTCCAGATGCGCGTTGATCCAGTGATGGTCGATCTCCGGCCATTCCAGAAAATGCACGCTTTCCTCGTCACTTGGGAAGCGGCTTTGCCATACTTCCTCCGCGGTGAAGGGGATGATCGGCGCGGCATAGCGGACCAGCGCGTGGAACAGCGTATCCAGCAATGTGCGATAGGCGCGGCGCTTGGGGTCCGACGGCGCGTCGCAATAGAGGCAGTCCTTGCGAATGTCGAAGAAGAAGGCCGACAGGTCGCTATTGGCGAAATCGAACAGCGCGCGGGTATAGCGGCTGAATTCCAGCCAATTCTCGCTGTCCGCCGCCTTGTCGACAACGCTGCGCAATTCCGCGTCCAGCGTCGCCAGCCGGTGGAGCATATAGCGCTCCAGCTCCGGCATTTCGGCGTAGGACACGGCTTCGGTCTCTTCATCATAATCGGAAAGAGCGCCCAGCATGTACCGGAAAGTATTGCGCAATTTGCGATAGGCGTCGGACGATCCGGCCAACACTTCCTTGCCGATCCGCACATCGTCGAAATAGTCGGTGCTCGCGACCCATACGCGCAATATGTCCGCGCCGCTTTCGCCCATGATCTTGAGCGGATCGACAACATTGCCAAGGCTCTTGGACATTTTGCGCCCGGTCCCGTCGAGCGCGAAGCCATGGGTCAGCACTGCCTTGTACGGTGCCTGTCCGCGCGTGCCGCAGCTTTCGAGCAGCGATGACTGGAACCAGCCGCGATGCTGGTCAGACCCTTCGATATACAGGTCGGCGCGCGCGCCCTCGCCATAGCGGGCCTCCACCACGAAACTGTGGGTCGACCCGGAATCGAACCACACATCGAGAATGTCGGTGATGACCTCATAGTCGGCCAGATCATGCTCCGGCCCCAGCAGCGCCTGATGATCCGCCCCGAACCAGGCATCCGCGCCGCCCGCCTTGAACGCTTCGACGATGCGGGTATTGACCGCCGGATCAACCAGATACTGCCCACTCTTGCGATGCACATAGAGCGCGATCGGCACGCCCCAGGCGCGCTGGCGGCTGATCACCCAGTCGGGACGCCCTTCGACCATGGACCGGATACGGTTGGTCGAGCGCTCCGGCACCCAGCGGGTGTTCTGGATCGCATCGAGCGCCACGCCGCGCAGCGTCGGCCCGTTGGTCGGCAGCGCCGTCGCCAGCGCGCCGGTGACCGGCTCCAGCGGCGGCAGCGGATAGTCCATCACCTGCCCGCTCGGCTTGTCCATCGGAATGAACCATTGCGGCGTGCAGCGATAGATGATCCGCGCCTTCGACCGCCAGCTATGGGGATAGCTATGCCTGAACTCGCTGGCCGACAGCAGCGCGCCAGCCGCGCGCAGGTCAGTGCAGATCGGGCCGTCCGCACCGTTGAACTTGGTATTGATGACGCTGCCCTGCCCCGGCAACCATTCCCAATCGTCGCGATAGAAACCAGCATCATTGACCGCAAAGACCGGGTCGATGCCCAGCTTCTTGCAGGCGATGAAATCCTCCTCGCCATGATCGGGGGACATATGGACAAGGCCGGTACCCGCGTCGGTGGTAACATGATCGGCGGGCAGGAAGGGACGCGGACGGGCGAAGAAGCCGCCGAGCGCGTGCATCGGATGACGGGCGATGGCTCCGGCGAGGTCGATGCCTTTGCCGGTCCATATCGACATATACCCGAAGTCTTCTTCGTCGGTATTGCGAGCAAACCAGCCGTTACGTTCACCGAAAGCGTGCACCAAATCCGAAGCTACGAGAAAACGGCGACCAGTCTTCGTCGGCGCCGATTCATCGTTCAACGGAAGCGTCGTCTCTTCAACCAGCTTATACTCGATCCCCTCCCCAAACGCGATCGCCTGGTTCACCGGGATCGTCCAAGGGGTCGTCGTCCAGATCACCGCATGCGCGCCAACCAGCTCCGGCGCATTGGGCGCTTCCACAATCTCGAACGCCACGTCGATCTGCGTCGACACGACATCCTCATATTCCACCTCAGCCTCGGCCAGCGCGGTCTTTTCGACCGGGGACCACATCACCGGCTTGGCCCCGCGATACAGCTGGCCGCTTTCCGCGAATTTCAGCAACTCGCCCACGATGGTAGCTTCGGCGTCGAACTTCATGGTCAGGTAGGGATCGGCCCAGTCGCCCATCACGCCCAGACGCTTGAACTGCTCCTTCTGCACGCCCACCCATTTGTCGGCATAGGCGCGGCACTGGGCGCGGAACTCGGCGGCGGGCACCTCGTCCTTGTTCAGCTTCTTCTTGCGATACTCCTCCTCGATCTTCCATTCGATCGGCAGGCCATGGCAGTCCCATCCGGGCACATAGGGCGCATCCTTGCCCAGCAGCGATTGGCTGCGGACGATGATGTCCTTGAGCACCTTGTTCATCGCATGGCCCATATGGATGTCGCCATTGGCGTAGGGCGGCCCGTCATGCAGGATGAAGCGTTCGCGCCCCTTGCGCCGCTCGCGCAGCCGGTCATACAGACCCATCGCCTCCCACTTGGCCGCGATCGCGGGTTCCTTCTGCGCCAGGCCGGCCTTCATCGGAAAGTCGGTGACGGGCAGGAAAACGGTGGACTTATAGTCAGGTGCGTCGGTCATAATGGGTCCGGTATCTGCTAATGACCGTTCGCCCTGAGCGAAGTCGAAGGGCTCGACCGACCGATAGGGAGGTCACTTCGCTCCGCTCAGTAGAAGGCTTCGACTTCGCTCAGCCCGAACGGGTGAGAAAACAAGCCGCCATTAAGCGACGTAAGGCGTTCCCGCAAGGATTTGCCGTGCAGCCTCGCAGTCCAGCGCGATCTGCGCCATCAGCGCGTCCAGCCCGTCATATTTCGCCTCCGGCCGCAGGAACGCGATCAGTTGCACGGCAATGCACTGGCCATACAGGCTTTCGGCAAATTCGAAGAAATGCGGTTCCAGCAATTCCTTGGGCGGGTCGAAGGTCGGGCGGATGCCCAGATTCGCCGCCCCGTCCAGCACGCGCCCGTCCGGCAAAATCCCGCGCACCGCATAAATGCCATAGGCCGGGCGCAAATAGCTGCCCATATCGACATTGGCGGTGGGAAAGCCGATCGTCCGCCCCAGCTTGTCGCCATGCTGCACCTCCCCCTCGATCGCGAAGGGCCGGGTCAGCAGCCGGGTCGCGGTGGCGCAATCGCCCGCCTGCAACGCCGCGCGGATGCGGCTGGAGGAAATCACCGCCCCGTCCGCATCGGTCACCGGCGCAACCGCCTGCGCCCACATGCCCCATGGCGCGCCCAGTTCGGACAGGGCCGCCACGGAACCGGCGCGCCCCTTGCCAAAGGTGAAATCCTGCCCGGTGACGACCCCCGCAATGCCCATATCGGCGGCCAGCAGGCGCACGAAAGCCTGCGGCCCAAGCGCGGCCAGTTGGGGGGTAAAGGCGAACACCATCATCGCGTCCGCCCCGGCAGCGGCGAACAGGGCCGCCCGCTGGTCCAGCGTGGTCAGGCGAAAATGGGGCGTGTCGGGCCGGAACAACCGCATCGGATGCGGATCGAAGGTCGCGACGATGACCGGACGCCCCTCGGCACGGGCGCGGTCTATCGCATGGCCGACCACGGCCTGATGCCCGGCGTGAAACCCGTCGAAATTGCCCAGCGCCATGATGGCCCCGCGCAAATGCGCCGGGACCGGGGCGCCGCTTGTCAGCCGCTCCATGGCGCGGCCTATAGGGGGCATCCCGGCCAAGAGCAATGACCGAGACCCCTCTCGCGAACGCCCGCAATCCTCAGTCGTCAGCCACCACGCAGGAAGGCGATGAGATCGGCATTCAGCCGGTCGGGCACCGTCGCGAACAGCCCATGGGGCTCGCCCTCATATTCCAGCCATTGCGCGCCAGCGATCCCCGCCGCCGCCGCGCGACCGCTGGGGTCGATCGGCACTGTCTTGTCACCGCTGCCATGGATCACCAGCGTGGGGACGGTGAAGCTTGCCAGGTCAGGACGGAAATCGGTGCGCCCGAAGGCATCGACACAGGCAATGGTAGCCAGCGGGCTGGCCATGATGCCCAGCGCGAAACTCCAGTCCAGCAAACCCTTGCTGACCGGGCTGGTCACCCAGCCAACGCCATAGAAATCCTTGGCGAAACTCTGGAGGAAGTCGAAGCGATCCTTGCGGATATCCTCCTGCATACCGGCAAACACATGCTCCTCCACGCCATCGGGATTGTCAGCGGTCTTGAGCAGATAGGGCACGACGGACGACACCAGGACCGCTCGGTCCACCCGCGCGGCACCATGGCGGGTCAGGTAACGGGCAATCTCGCCCCCGCCCATCGAAAAGCCGACCAGGCTGACGCGCGGCAAACCCAGATGGGCGATCAGGTCGGCCAGATCGTCGGCGAATATGTCATAGGTATAGCCGGTCGCAGGATGGCTGCTCTGGCCAAAGCCACGCCGATCATAGGTGATGACCTGATGCCCAGCCTCGACCAGCGCGACTGTCTGATATTCCCACATATCGCCGGTCAGCGGCCAGCCGTGGATCAGGATGACGGGCGGGCCTTCTCCGGCCACCTTATACTGGATATGCGCGCCGTCGCGTGTGTCTAAAATGGGCATGGATGCAGTCCTCTATCCGGGGACTGCCTTAACCTGCGGAAATAGCGCCCTGTTCCGAATCGATGCGACAAAGAGAGACAAAACTATAGGCGGGCCGATCATCGACGGCCTCATGCGCTTCCCGCGCCACTTCCACCCAGTCCGCCGGATCGGGATAGGCGATGCTGGCATCCCCCACCGCGTCCAGATGCACTTCGGTCAGCTCGATTCGATGGGCAACGTCCAGGAACAATCGATAGATTTCCGCCCCGCCAATCACCATCACGCCCGGCGCATTGGCCAGCGCCAGCGCGCCCGCGACATCATGCGCTACCTCCGCCCCTGCCCCGCTCCATGTCCGGTCGCGGGTCAGGACGATATGGCGACGCCCCGGCAGCAGGCCCGGCAGGCTGTCGAACGTCTTGCGCCCCATGATCATCGGATGGCCCAGCGTCAGCGCCTTGAACCGCTTGAGGTCCGCCGGCAACCGCCAGGGCAGATCACCATCCCGCCCGATCACGCCATTGTCGGCGCGGGCCAGGATCAGCACGATCTCGCTCACAGCGTCAGCCGCGTGACATGCCCCATCTTGCGCCCCGGCCGCGCTTCATGCTTGCCATAAAGGTGCAGATGGTTGGCCGGATCGGACAGGATCGCCTGCCAGTCATGCGCCGCCTCGCCGATCAGGTTGCGCATCTCCACCCGGCGCGCCGCCAGCGCGGTGTCGCCCAGCGGCAGTCCGCAAATCGCGCGGACATGATTTTCAAACTGGCTCGTCACCGCACCCTCGATCGTGCCATGCCCGCTATTATGGACGCGCGGCGCCATTTCGTTGAACACCGGGCCGTCGGCGCTGGCGAAAAATTCGCAGGTCAGAACGCCGACATAGTCCAGCGCATCGGCAATTTTCCGCGCCAGCGCGCGGGCGGCAGGCACCTGCCCCTCGATCAGCGGCCCGGCGGGCGTGATCGACGTGTCAAGGATGCCATCGACATGGACATTGGCCGAACTGTCCCAGAAGCGCACCTCACCGTCCGCCCCGCGCACCAATATGACCGAAAATTCCTCGGCAAAGGTCACAAAGCCTTCCAGTATCGCGCTCTGCCGACCGATCGCATTCCAAGCACCGACCGCATCGCCCGGCTCGTTGATCCGCGCCTGCCCCTTGCCGTCATAACCCATGCGATTGGTTTTCAGGATCGCGCGGCTGCCGACCTGCGCGATCGCCGCCTCCAGATCGTCCAGATCCTCGACCGGCGCAAAGGGCGCGGTCAGCCCGCCCAGATCGCACACGAACCGCTTTTCCGCCAGCCGGTCCTGCGCCACCCGCAACGCCTGCGCACCCGGACGCACCAGCCCATGGGTGGCCAGCACCTCGACCGCCGCCGGGTCGATATTCTCAAATTCATAGGTGACGACATCGACGCCGTCGGCAAAGGCCGCCAGCGCCGCTGCGTCCTCATAATCGCCCCGCGTCCAGCGCGGCGACACGTCGGCGGCGGGGCCGCTCTCTTCCGGCGCGTAGATGGCGGTGCAATAGCCAAGCTGCGCGGCGGCGATGGCGATCATCCGCCCCAACTGGCCGCCGCCAAGGATGCCGATGGTCGAACCGGGCGCGATGGTCGTCATGGGGCCGCTCAGTCCTCCACCGTTTCGGCGACCGCATCGGTCTGCTTAGTGCGCCAGGCGTCCAGTCGCCCGGCCAGTTCAGGATCATTGGTCGCCAGGATCGCGGCGGCCAGCAGCCCGGCATTGATCGCGCCCGGCTTGCCGATCGCCAGCGTCGCCACGGGAATGCCGCCGGGCATCTGGACGATCGACAGCAGCGAATCCATGCCCTTCAGCGCCTTCGATTCGACCGGCACGCCCAGCACCGGCAGGCGCGTCATGGACGCGCACATGCCCGGCAGATGCGCCGCCCCGCCCGCGCCCGCGATGATGACCTTCAGGCCGCGGCTCACCGCGCTCGTCGCATAATCATACAGCCGCTGCGGGGTGCGGTGCGCCGACACCACCTTGCATTCATGGGGCACGCCCAGCGCGTCCAGCGTTTCGGCGGCATGGCGCATCGTGTCCCAGTCGGACCGCGACCCCATGATGATGCCGACCTCGATTGCCCCGCTCATGCCCGTGCTTCCCCTCATGGCGCGGCCTTCACGGTGCCGCCCGGAAAGCAAAGCCCCTTAGCGACCGGGTCGCCGGGGGGCAATGTCGTATTTCCTCCGAACCCGGCGTGCTCCCGCGCAGGCGGGAGCCTAGTCCCGCCGTTTCAACTGGGCTCCCGCCTGCGCGGGAGCACACAGCCCTTACCGTTCCGACAGATAATAGCGCTCGATCGCGCTCAGATCGTCGGCCAGTTCGTAAACGATCGGCTGACCCGTCGGAATTTCCAGTTCGGTAATCTCGTCGTCGGGAATGTTCGACAGATGCTTGACCAGCGCGCGCAGCGAATTGCCATGGGCGGAAATCAGCACCCGCTTGCCTGCCTTCAGGTCGGGCGCGATGCGGCTTTCCCAATAGGGCAGCACGCGCGCGATCGTATCCTTCAGGCTCTCGGTCGATGGAATGGCGATGCCCGCATAGCGGCGGTCCTTGCTCAGGTCGAACTCGCTGCCCGCTTCCAGCACCGGCGGCGGAATGTCGAAGCTGCGGCGCCAGATCTTGACCTGCGCGTCGCCATGCTTGGCCGCCGTCTCCGCCTTGTCCAGGCCGGTCAGCCCGCCATAGTGACGCTCGTTCAAGCGCCAGTCCTTCTCCACCGGCAGCCACAGCCGCCCCATTTCCTCCAGCGCCAGGTTCAGCGTCTTGATCGCGCGGGTCTGGAGCGAGGTATAGCATTGGTCGAAATCCAGCCCCTTGGCCTTCATCAACTGTCCCGCCGCCCGCGCTTCGCCCGCGCCCTTCTCGGTCACGTCCACGTCCCACCATCCGGTGAAGCGGTTTTCCAGATTCCATGACGACTGGCCATGACGGATAAGGACGAGTGTGGGCATCGGGCATGTCTCCTGCACAAGAGCGGACAATATGAGTTCCCATCACGGAACGGCGGCATAATTCTCCAACCCCACCTCCGTTCGGGCTGAGCTTGCCGAAGCCCCCTTCGACAGGCTCAGGGCAAACGGGGATGGATAGGCCGTGATTATGCAACGATCCCCATAGCGGCCAAAATCGACCGCGCAAGCTTGTCCAGCCCGCCTGTACCCCCACATTGCAGTCGACAGGGCGATGGGCTAGCCATGGCAGATCGGGCAGAAGGAACACCCACTTGGCATTTGTGAAGGGCGCGTGGCGCATATTGGTCGCGATCAAGGACGGACTGGTCCTGCTGTTCCTGCTCCTCTTCTTCGGCGCGCTCTACGCCGCCCTCTCCTTCTCGCCAAAACCCGTCGCCGGCATCAGCGCGGGCGCGCTGCTGCTCGACCTCAACGGCACCATCGTCGAACAGCCAGCGGAGGTTGATCCCTTCGCGCTGCTGTCGGGGTCCGGCCCGCAGATGAAGGAATATCGCCTGTCCGACATCGTCACCGCGCTCGATGCGGCCAGGACGGATGGCAAGGTCAAGGCGGTGGTCCTGAACCTGGATGGCTTCATGGGCGGCGGTCAGGTCGCCATCGCCCGCGTTGGCCAGGCGCTCGACGCCCTGCGCGCCGCGAAAAAGCCGGTGCTGGCCTATGCCACCCTCTATACCGATGACAGCTATCTGTTGGCCGCCCATGCCAGCGAAGCGTGGAGCGATCCGCTGGGCGGCGTCGCGATCATGGGCCGGGGCGGATCGGGCCTCTATTATAAGGGGCTGATCGACAAGCTGGGCGTCAACACCCATGTCTATCGCGTCGGCACCTACAAGAGCTTCGTCGAACCCTTTATCCGGGCCGATCAGTCCCCCGAAGCCAAGCAGGCCAATCAGGCGCTGGCCGACGCGCTTTGGCAAAACTGGCGCGATGATGTCGCCAGGGCGCGGCCAAAGGCGAAGATCGCCGCCTATGCCGCCGACCCGGTCGCCGCTGCCCGCGCCGCCAACGGCAATATGGCGCAGGCCGCCCTGTCCGCGGGCCTGATCGACAAGCTGGGCGACGCCACCGCCTTTGGCACGCGCGTCGCGGAGATTGCGGGCGACGCCTCCGATGCGAAGGCGGGCGGTTTCGCCACGATCGACCTTGCCGCGTATGTCAAGGCGCGCATGCCCGCCAATGACGGCCAGATCGGCGTGCTGACGATCGCGGGCGACATCGTCGATGGCGAAGCCGGTCCCGGCACTGCGGCAGGCGACACCATCTCCGACCTGCTGCTGACCGCGCTCAATGAAAAGGATCTGAAAGCCCTCGTCGTCCGCGTCGATTCGCCCGGCGGATCGGTCATGGCCTCGGAAAAGATCCGCTCCGCCATTCTTCAGGCCAAGGCGGACGGACTTCCCGTGGTCGTCTCGATGGGCAATGTCGCGGCCAGCGGCGGCTATTGGGTCTCCACCCCCGCCGACATGATCTTTGCAGAGCCGGACACCATCACCGGCTCGATCGGCGTGTTCGGTATCCTGCCGAGCTTTGAAGGCTCGCTGGCCAAGATCGGCGTCACGACGGACGGCGTCGCCACCACGCCCCTGTCGGGCCAGCCAGACCTTGCCGGCGGCACCTCCCCGCAATTCGACGCGATCATGCAGATGGGGGTAGAGGACATCTATCGCCGCTTCGTCGGCATCGTCGCCCAATCGCGCCACAAGACCCCGGCGCAGATCGACGCCATCGCGCAGGGCCGCGTCTGGGACGGCGGCACCGCGCGCCAGAATGGCCTTGTCGACCGCTTCGGCGGGCTGGAGGACGCCATCGCCGAAGCCGCACGCCGCGCCAAGATCGACCCCAAGACCGCCCGCGCCTACCGCATCGAAAAAGCGCCCGACAAATGGGCCGCCTGGATCGAGGCGATGGCGCAGCGCGACGCGGACGATGCAGGCGCGCCGCGCGACATGCTGGCCCGGCAAGCCATGGTCCAGCGCAACTGGGCGATGCAGGCGGTGGCCGACGTCAAGGCCCTGGTCACCGGCGCAGGCGTTCGTGCCGACTGCCTGGAATGCCGCAGCTATGGCGCGCCGAGGACGCAGAGCGCAGCAGACCAGCGCGGCATGATGGCGCTCATCGCGGGGTTGTGGCGCTAATCCCCTTCTCCGCTTGCGGCGCATTCCCTCCTCCGTTCGCCCTGAGCTTGTCGAAGGGCTGCACGTCTTGAGCAGAAGGACGAGGCTTCGACAGGCTCAGCCCGAACGGGGTGAGGTCAGAGGGCATGTAAATCTCGTCAAGAGAAGGACGATAAACTACCCCTCATCCCGATAGACCGGCAACCCCAGCCCGCGCCATATCGCCAGCGCGCGCAAGCCAAAGCCGGTCAGCGCCGCGATGACGCCCGCGACCGGCACGTCCAGCCCTATCATCCGCAACCCAACGAACAGCCCCGCCGCTACTGCCGCCGCCGTCACATAAAGTTCGGGCCGCAACAGGATCGACGGTTCCCCCGCCAGCAGATCGCGCATGATGCCGCCGACGCAGCCGGTCACCACGCCCATCATCCCGGCAACAAAGGGCGGCACGCCAAAACTCATCGCCTTGACCGCGCCGAACACCGCAAAGGCAGCCAGCCCGATCGCGTCGAGCCAATCGAGCGCCCGCTCGCTCCAGAAGCGGCGCGGCGTACACCACACGATCACCGCCGCGCACATGCAGGTGATGGCGGGCGCGGCATTCACGACCCAGAATACCGGCGCCCCGATCAGCAGATCGCGCAACGTGCCGCCGCCCACCCCGGTCACCAGCGCGAAAAAGGCGAAGGTCACCAAAGTCTGCCGCAACCGCGCGGCCGCCAGCGCGCCCGACGCGGCAAAAACGAACGTACCGACGATGCTGAGCGTTTCCAGCACCGGGCCGATCGATGTGGCGAGGAGGGGCGTGGACGGGAGCATGGCTATATACTTACATCCGTTACAATATTTCCGTGTTCCCGCGCAGGCGGGAACCCAGTTCGGACGGCGGGCCTGGGTTCCCGCCTGCGCGGGAACACGCTGCTCAACTATGCCATGCCCCCTATTTCCGCCCCTTTTCCCCTGCCAGCCGGCTCATCAATATCGCCGCGCGCTTGGCCTGGCGTTTCATGCTCGACAGGTCGGCCTGTTCCGCCGGGCTGTGATCGCCCGTCGATGTCACGCCCAGCCCCACCAGCCCGTCCGTATCCTGCGCGACGAAGCTGATGTCGCCCGCGCCGCGCTTCAGCGGATCGAGTTCTGGCATCTGCGCCAGCCCCAGATCGGCATTGACCCGGTTCAACCGCGCCAGCAGCGCGCGATTGCCCGCCGTGGGCGCCATCGACGGATAGCCCATGTCGAATGCAATGCGCGCCGATGTGCCCGGCAGATGCCCCGCCCCGACGATCGCTTCCATCTTCGCGCGCACCCGCGCCGTCTGCTCTTCGCTCAGCGTACGGAAATCGCCCTTGGCCACCGCAATCGGCGGGATGATGTTGGTCTTGCCGGTCACCGCGATCCGCACGCCGTCCTTGTCCACATCGGCGCTCTGCCCGCCGCCGATCAGCCCGACATTGAAGGTCAGATTGGGTTCGGGCAGTTCCTTGCGAAACGCCACGATGATCCGCGCCAGTTCATAGATCGCGCCATCGCCCGCGCTGGCGGAAAAAATCCCCGAACTATGCCCCGACTTTCCGCTCGCGGTCAGCGTCCAGCTGTTGGAGGATCGGCGCGCGATCGACCCCATATCCTTGCCGTCCTCCTGGGACAGCCCCTCGAAATCCAGCGCCACATCGGCGCGCTTGCCAGCGGCAATCAGGTCGGCCCGCGCGATGCTGATCGGATCGCCCGAATCCTCCTCGTCGCCGGTCAGCACCACCTCGATATTCGCGCCCTTCAGCGTGCCGGCCGCCTGCATCGCCTTCAATGCCAGCAGCATCGTGACGACCCCGCCCTTGTCGTCCGCCACGCCCGGCCCGCGCGCCAGATCGCCTTTGCGCTCGAACGTCTGAAACGGCGAGTCCGGCTCGAACACAGTATCGAGATGCCCGATCAGCAGCATCTTCGTGGTCCCGGCCCGTCCCTTATGCACCGCGATCAGATGCCCGGCCCGCTTGGCCGCATCCATCGGCTGCCATGTCACGGCAAAGCCCAGCCTCTCGAACTCAGGCCGCAGCATGTCGGCCACGGCCTTCACCCCGGCCAGGTTCATCGAACCGCTATTCTGGTTCACCAGTTTTTCGAGCAGGCCGATCGCGGGTTCATAGCCCGCCTCCACGCTGGTGCTGATCGTGCGTTCGGCGGGCGACAGCGCCGCCCCGGCGGGTGCCCCCGCCATCAGCATCGCCCCCGCGATCAGGCCTGCCCGCATTCTCACTTGGCCAGTTCCGTCTCGATCGCCGCGACCAGCGCCGCGTCGTCAGGCGCGGTCGTCGGCGCAAAACGCGCAGCCACGCTGCCATCCTTGGCGATCAGGAACTTCTCGAAATTCCACAGTATTTCAGGCACCGGATTGGGGGTCATGCCATAGCCTTTCAGCTTCTCGCGAAACGCATCGCCCTCGCCCTGCGCTTCCGGCACGGCGCTGGTCAGCGCGGCATAGAGCGGATGCTTGTCCGGCCCGGTGACCACGATCTTCTCGAACATCGGGAAATCGACGCCGAAATTGGTGGTGCAAAATGTCGCGATCTCGTCGTTCGTCCCCGGTTCCTGCGCGCCGAAATCATTGGCGGGAAAGCCTGCGACCACCAGCCCCTTGTCCTTATAGTCGGCGTACAGCTTTTCCAGCCCTTCATATTGCGGCGTCAGCCCGCATTTGGATGCGACATTGACCGCCAGCACCACCTTGCCCGCATAGTCAGCGAGGGACGTGTCCGCGCCCTTGATGGTCTTGAGCGGGATCTGCTGAATGTCCGTCATCTCGTCGTCTCCTGTGAAATTTGCGTGGACCTTGCCACTATATCGCCGCCCCGAACAGATGCCCCGCGCCCGCCGTCACCGCCATCGCCAGAGCGCCCCAGAACAGGGTCCGGCCCATTGATCGCACCACCTGCGCCCCGCCCAGCCGCGCGCCGACATAGCCCAGCAGCGCCAGGCACAGCAGGCTCAGGCAGACAATCGCCATGATCGCGCTGCCGGCAGGCGCGATCGCCGCGACCACCACCGGCGGCGCGGCCCCCATGGCAAAGCTGCCCGCCGACGCCAGCGCCGCCTGCACCGGACGGGCCGTCGCAATATCGGAAATGCCCAGCTCGTCGCGGGCATGCGCGCCCAGCGCGTCGGCCTCCATCAACTGTCGTGCCACTTGCCCCGCCAGGTCGGACGTCAGGCCGCGCTCGACATAAATGTCGCGCAGTTCCGCCCATTCCTGTTCGGGTTGCACGGCCAATGCATGCCGTTCCTTGGCCAGGTCGGCGCGTTCGGTATCCGACTGCGCGCTGACGGACACATATTCCCCCGCCGCCATCGACATCGCCCCCGCGACCAGCGCGGCAACGCCGGTCAGCAGGATCGTCTGCCCGTCCGCCCCCGACGCCGCGATCCCGGTCATCAGGCTGGCGGTGGACACGATCCCGTCATTGGCCCCCAGCACCGTCGCGCGCAGCCAGCCGACGCGATTCACATAATGAACGGCATGGTGCGACTGGTCGATTGCCGTGTCCATTGGTCAGCCCCCGTTACGATCCTACTCCACCCTGCCGTTGGTTTGGCGCGAAGTCGAGTGTCCCATGATACGTGCTCCCGCGCAGGCGGGAGCCCAGTCCCACGCTATCGACTAGGCTCCCGCCTGCGCGGGAGCACGACAGCCTACCCCGCCAAACCCTCGGCCTTCTCCGCCAGTTCCAGCCAGCGCATTTCCGCCGCCTCTTTCTCGGCCCGCGCCTTTTCGATCGCGCCGGTCAGCGCGTCGAACCGCTTGCGGTCGCGGGTGTAAAGCGCCGGGTCCGCCAGCATATCCTCGTCCCGCGCGATCGCCGCCTCCAGTTCCTCGACCCGCTTGGGCAGCAGTTCCAGGTCGCGCTGGTCCTTGTAGCTCAGCTTCGCCGACACGGGCTTTGGCGGCGGAGGCGCGGAGGCGGCCTTCTTCTCGACCTTGACCGCCTTGCGCGGATCGCGCTTGGCGATCCAGTCGGCATAGCCGCCCACGATCACATCGACCTTGCCCGATCCGTCCAGCCCCAGCGTCACCGTCACCGTGCGGTCCAGAAAGTCGCGGTCATGGCTGACGATCAGCACCGTGCCGTCATAATCGGCAATCACTTCCTGCAACAGGTCGAGCGTTTCCAGATCCAGGTCGTTGGTCGGCTCGTCCAGCACCAGCAGGTTGGATTCGCGCGCAAATTCGCGCGCGAACAGCAGGCGCGAACGCTCCCCGCCCGACAGCGTGCCCACCTTCGCCTCGGCAAGGCTTGGATCGAACAGAAAGTCCTTGAGATAGCCATGGACATGCTTGCGCACGCCCCGCACATCGATCCAGTCGCCCCCCTCGGCCAGCACTTCGCGGACCGTCTTGTCGCCCTGCATCAGGCTGCGCTGCTGGTCGATGAAGATCATGTCCAGCGTCTTGGCCTGGCTCACCGTCCCGCTGTCGGGCTGCAATTCGCCGGTCAGCAGTTTCAGCAACGTCGTCTTGCCCGCGCCATTGCCCCCGACAATGCCGATCCGGTCGCCGCGCTGCACGCGCAGCGACAGATTGTCGATGATGACCCTTTCACCAGCTCCGTTCGTGTCGAGCGAAGTCGAGACACCGTCGCTCTGCCGCTTCTCGACTTCGCTCGAAGCGAACGGAGACCGGGGGAAACGCTTGGTCGCATGTTCGACCTTGATGACGCTCTTGGTCTTGCTGTCGTCGCTCGCCACCGCGATCTTGGCCACGCCCTGCGGCCCGTTCATAGCCGCGCGCGTCTCGCGCATTTCCCACAGCTTGGCCAGCCGCCCCTGGTTGCGCTTGCGCCGCGCGGTGACGCCCCGCTCCAGCCAGTGCGCCTCGATCTTCAGCTTGGCGTCCAGCTTCTCCGCCGCCCGCGCCTCTTCGGCATAGACCGCCTCCATCCACTGTTCGAAACCGCCAAAGCCGATCTCGTTGCGGCGCATCTGCCCCCGGTCCAGCCACAGCGTCTGGCGCGTCAGCCGCGTCAGGAAGGCGCGGTCATGGCTGATGACGATGAAGCCGCCATTATAGCGCGCCAGCCAGTTTTCCAGCCAGTCGATCGCCGCAATGTCCAGATGGTTGGTCGGTTCGTCCAGCAACAGCAGGTCCGGTTCGCTCGCCAGCGCGCGGGCGATCGCCGCCCGCCGCCGCTCGCCGCCGCTCGCCGTTTTCGCCTCGCGCGACAGGTCGATCCCCAACTGGTCGGCAATCGCCTCGACCTCATGGGCGGGCGGCGCAAATTCGCCCGCCAGCGCGAAATCATGCAGCGTCGCAAAGGCGCTGACGTCCGGGTCCTGCTCCAGCGTGATGATCCGCGCGCCCGGCTGCACCGACCGCACGCCCTCATCGGCCTCGATCTGACCGCCCAGCAGCTTGAGCAGGGTTGTCTTGCCCACGCCGTTGCGCCCGATCAGCGCCAGCCGGTCGCGCGCGCCGACGTGAATATCCATCCCCCGAAACAGCCAGTGGCTGCCCTGCGAAAGGCCAAGATTTTCGAACGAAAGAAGAGGTGCTGCCATGCCCGTGCAGCTAGTCGCAAGATCACGATGGAGCAAGCACATCCTCCCCGGCGCAAGGCGTCACCGACATGGGGGAGGACACGGAACCCCAACCTGTCTGACGGCTTTCAACGCATGTCAGCGTCCATTCATCGCAGCCGTCCCACCATTACGGCATCCAAACAGGAGTGTTCCCTTCATGAAATCCGCCCTCGCCATCATGGCGCTCGCCGCTTCGTCGCTCCCGATGGCCGCCATCGCCCAGACCAGCGTGACCCTTGCCGAAACCGCGCCGGTGGTCACCCTCAACGTCACCGAAAGCGTCGAGGGCTCGCCCGACATCGCCACCGTGGGCACCGGCGTCCAGACGCGCGCGCCTACCGCGCAGGCGGCGATGCAGGACAATGCCGCCAAGACGGAAAAGCTGATCGCCACCCTCTCCCGCGCCGGCATCGCCAAGAAGGACATCCAGACCAGCGGCATCAACCTGTCGGCGCAATATGATTATAACCAGCGCGACGGCGAACCCGCCGGCCCGCGCTTCATCGGCTATGAAGCGTCCAACCAGCTCAGCGTCAAACTGCGCGACATCAGGAAGGTCGGCCCCCTGCTCGACGCCATGGTGGCCGCGGGCGCGACCAACATCAACGGCCCGACCTTCGCGATCGACAATCCCGCGCCGATGCTGGCGCAGGCGCGCGGCGCGGCACTCAAGAGCGCCAAGGCCCAGGCCGATTTCTACGCCCAGGCCGCTGGCTACCGCACCGCCCGCCTCCTCTCCATCGCCGAAAGCAACAGCGGCGGCCAGCCCCCCATGCCCATGCTGCAAAGCGCCCGCTTCAAGGCCGATGCCGCCGCCACCCCGGTCGAACCCGGCCAGGTCAGCGCATCAGTTACGCTCACGGTGCAATACGCACTGGAAAAGTAAAAACCTCAATCCTCCCCCGGCGGCCGCCCCCCCCGCCGGGGGGGGATGAAATAGCGCAAACACCTCACCCTCCCCCATTCACCACCTGTTCAATGCCTGTCGCCTATGCCATGCCCATGACAATGATGCGCAAAAGCCTGATCGCCGGAATCATCGCCATGGGGGCCGCAATCGCACTGGTCCCGGTCGCCGACGCTGGAGGACGCCGCGACGAGCAGGACGCCGCGCGCCGGGCCATGCTCGACGGGCAGGTCATGCCCTTTGCCATGATCAAGCGCCGCGTCGATTCGCAGATGAACGGGGCCAGCTATGTCGGCAGCGAATTCGACCCGTCCTCCAACCGCTATCGCCTCAAATATGTGAAGGACGGAAAGGTCATGTGGGTTGATGCGGACGGCCGGACAGGCAATATCATCGGCTGGGCGCGCTGACCGCGCCTGACACAGAAAAGAAACGGAACAGCCCATGCGTCTGCTGATCGTCGAGGATGAACCAAGTCTGGGCCAGCAGCTCAGGAACACGCTGGAGGGTGCTGGCTATGCCGTCGACCTCGCCACCGATGGCGAGGATGGGCATTTCCTTGGCTCCACCGAAAATTACGATGCGGTCGTGCTCGACCTGGGCCTGCCGACCATTGACGGCCTGACGGTGCTGGACCGCTGGCGCAAGGAAGGCCGCGCCTTTCCCGTGCTGGTGCTGACCGCGCGCGACAGCTGGTCGGACAAGGTGGCGGGGCTGGACGCGGGCGCGGACGACTATCTCGCCAAACCCTTCCAGTCCGAAGAACTCATCGCCCGCCTGCGCGCGCTCATCCGCCGCGCATCGGGCAATGCGTCGAGCGAACTCACCGCAGGCGACGTCCGCCTCGACACCCGCTCAGGCAAGGTGACGCTCAGCGGCGATCCGGTAAAGCTCACCGCGCAGGAATATAAACTGCTCTCCTACCTGCTCCATCACAAGGGCAAGGTGGTCAGCCGCACCGAATTGATCGAACATATTTACGATCAGGATTTCGACCGCGATTCCAACACGATCGAAGTGTTCGTCACCCGCATCCGCAAAAAACTGGGCGCCGACGTCATCACCACCATCCGCGGCCTGGGCTACAGCCTGGACGAGCCGGGGCGCTGATACCAAACCCGACATCCGTTCGGGCTGAGCGAAGTCGAAGCCTTCACCTGAACGCAGTGAAGGCACTTCGCTCCGCTCACCGGACCCCTTCGACTTCGCGCAGGGCGAACGGTAAAGTGGGATACGCATGACCGATCCCATCACCCCTCCCCCCGTCCGCTCTACCGGCTCCATCAGCCGCCGGATGATCGGCATTGCCGCGCTGTGGATCAGCGTGCTGCTGATCGGCGGCGGCGTGGCGCTGGACCGGGTGCTGTCGGACGCCATCACCCGCAATTTCGACGACGGCATGAATTATGTGCTGACGGCGATGATCGCCGCGTCGGAAATCGGCCCGGACGGCGAAGTCCTCTTCAACCGCGAACTGGCCGACCAGCGCTTCCTCGAACCCAATAGCGGCCTCTATTATCAGGTAAGTGCGAAGGGGCATGAGGATTGGCGCTCCCGCTCGCTCTGGGACCGCGCGATCAAGGTGCCCTTCGACCATCATGACCGCCGCCTCCACGTTTATGACAGCAAGCAATTCCCTGGCGAGGATTTGCGCATCATGGAACGCAGCGTTGTCCTGCCCGGATCGAACACGCGCTGGATGTTCATCGTGGCGCAGGCGCGCGCGGGCCTGAATGCCCAGATCCGCACGCTGCGCACCACGCTGGTGCAAAGCTTCGCGCTGCTCGCGCTCGGCCTGTTCGTGCTGGCCACGCTCCAGACCCTCTATGGCCTGCGCCCCCTGCGCAAGGTGCGGCTGGAAATCATCCGCATGCGCGATGGCCTTAAAAGCCGCGTCACCGAACCCATGCCCGCCGAAGTGCTGCCCATGGTGGAGGAACTCAACGCCCTGCTCGCCCACAATGAACGGCAGGCGGAAGAAGCGCGCACCCATGCGGGCAATCTCGCCCATGCGCTCAAGACCCCGCTGACCGTCATCATGAACGCGGCGACGGCCCAGTCGGCCGATCTTGGCGAAACCGTGATCCGCGAGGCCACGACGATGCGGCGGCAGGTCGATCATCACCTCGCCCGCGCCCGCGCCGTCGGTCGGCGGGGTGCCGCGCAAAGCCGCGCCGACGTCTGGGCCAGCCTCACCGCCGTCGAACGCGCCGTCGCCCGCCTCTATTCCCACGTCCGCGTCGACATGGACGGATCGAAGGACGCCGCCGTGCGGGTAGAGCGGCAGGATCTCGACGAAATGCTCGGCAACCTCGTCGAAAACGCCGCCAAATATGGTGGCGGCAGCGTGTTCGCGACCGTCCAGCGCGCGGGCGACATGGTCGAAATATTGGTCGAGGATGACGGCCACGGCATCCCGGCGCAAGAACGCACCCGCATTTTCGACCGCGGCGTCCGCCTCGATTCCGGCAAGCCCGGCACCGGCCTTGGCCTCGCCATCGTCCGCGACGTCGCGGAAATCTACGGCGGCACCGTCACCCTCGAAGAAAGCGAGGATCTGGGCGGCCTCCTCGTGCGTCTAAGACTCCCCGCCGCCTAAAACCCCTTCTCCCCACGGGGGAGATGGACACGAAGCCTTGGCCGCGAAGCGGCTTAGGCGAAGTTGGAAGAGGGGGCGGGACGCCAACGTCACCCTTGCCATCCACCCCAGCCCCTGCGAAGCAATAGCATCGCACGCATCATCCACCCCGGCCAGAACAGGAACCCCATGCGGCGGCACCTCTACCTCATCGCCGGTTTCGCCTCGCTGGGCCTGGGCACCATCGGCGCCTTCCTGCCGCTGCTGCCCACCGTCCCCTTCATGATCCTCGCCGCCTTCTGCTTCGCCCGCTCCAGCCCCGCGCTGGAGGCCAGGCTGCTCGACCACCGGATTTTCGGCCCCCATATTCGCAGCTGGCGGGAACGCGGCGCGATCAGCCGCCGCGGCAAGAAAGCCGCGCTCGCCGCCTTCGCCTTCAGCGCCACCCTCGCCCTCTTCCTCTCCCCCTGGCCCTGGTACCTCCTCCCCCTCACCGCCGCCCTGATCGGCGGCACCTGGATCTGGACCCGCCCGGAGGCGTGAGGGGCATCGGCAAAAGAACGCCAGACACCCCTCACCCCGTCATCCCGGACTTGATCCGGGATCCATTCACGCAAGGCTAGCGATTGCGCGCGAGGGCAGAGCCAATGGATCCTGCCATCCGTCAGGATGACGACGACGATTGACAGCAGCCCCCTCCCTTCTCCCCACGGGGGAGAAGGATACGCAGCCTTACCGAACGCAGTGAGGTTAGGCGAAGTTGGATGAGGGGGACCGACGCAGGCGGCGCGCATATGCCGAGAGGCTGCCAAACCCACCTTCGTCACCTTCCGACCGGCGCAGGGTCCGCCATGACCCAAGAAGAGCGACAATAAACTCCTCCCCTGCAAGGGGAGGGGGACCACGAAGTGGTGGAGGGGTGTCACCCTATCGAGAAGAGACGGCGGTCGGTTGTTCCCGATTGCGGACATTCCGCCAATCGCTAGGTTACATCTATGAGCGTCCTCAGACCTTCGCGCGACATATGGCTGATGCTAGGCCTGCTTAGCGCAGCCAGCGCCTTCGCTCGCTATGTCGGCCTGTCGCACATCGTCTACACGATTTGCTATGCGCTTCTTTCCTTGCTGGGCCTCGGGATCGCGACCTATCTCGCGCTTCAAGCGCGACGGTCAGCTCGCATCGACAGCAGTTCCTTCATTGCTACCCTAGCGCCAGCCGTGTTGCTGTTTATCGATCTTCCAAGCAATTGGCGCGTCACCTGCCTTTTGGCGATCACGCTGATTGCGATGCAGGAGTGGAGATCACGCCGCCATGAAGGTAGCAGCATCAGCTAACGACCAGAAATCGCCATTGCGGGCAGGCCTGTGATTTCTACGTAGCGGACATGCATTCGCTTCCATAAAGTGCCGTGATGAACAAGCTCACACTCAAATATCAGTACGACTCTAGCTTCTTTGATCCGAAAAAGACTCGAGATGACTTCGGTCGTCTTTCTGTGTCAGTCGTGACAGATGATTTTTCAGGAACCGGCGGCTTTTGGGTTCAATGGCAGGACGTCAAGGAGTTTGGCGAGGCGCTGAGCGTGTATCCGATTAAGGAAGATAGTCCCGTAGTTGCACAATGGGGCTTTGAAATGCAGCAAGGCAACGACCTCATCCTGCGGTTTGAAATCTCGCCCGCTGATAAACGCGGGAATTTGGTGATGCGGTTTGAGGTGGCGGACGACCACAAACCTCATAACCGAGCACGCGGTATGTTCCAGACGAACTACCCCAATCTCGACGCATTCCGCGTCAGCATCGCCCAGCTAATGGATAATCAGATCGAGGAAGCCATTTTGATGGGGGATTAAAGTCGGTTTTCGCTTTTTTTAGCGAAAGCCGAATGTCGCCATACGGCCCCAGCCGGCACCTACCCCCACCTGTCCTACACCCCCGCCCCCTGCTACACTCGCGCCCGGCTCTTTCCCATCGTCCACCCCAGCACGCCCGCGCAAATCCCCCATGCGCGACATGGGCGAAGTTTGCGAAGTTCCGCGCCGCGCCCAACCACCGGCCCGCGCAACATTCTGCCCGAAGCACGCACGAAAATATCACGATCACCGGGAAATATGCGAAGTTAAGCGCCGCACATCCTATTTGTCGGTCGCGCCCCACACGTCCTGCGCCTTCACATAGCCGCGCTGGCCCTTCACGTCGAAGCTGCACCAGCCGCCCGAACAATCGGACAGGCGCCCAACCACGCCCTTTTGCGCACGAAATAATGTCCGCGCCCCATCGCTGGCCGATTCGCGCATCGGCGCTTCGGCCGCGCGCACCACCCCGGTTGGCGTGTCGCTCAGCAGGCGGACATGCATCCACCCCTGCGCGCCGTCCGGGTCCTCGACCTTGCGCCACAGGCCCAGCACCTGCACCACCTTCACCGGCAGGTCGCGGCGGCGGTAGATCCAGTTGGATGGGTAATCCAGGCTCGGCCCGACCCGCATCCGCGCCTCCGGCTGCGAAATCGAGGCCCAGTACGGCACAGGCTTGCCCGCCGCGATCACCGCGTCGCCCGCTGCGCCCAGCGCCATGACCACGCCCGCGCCCAGAAAAATGCGCTTCATGCCCGACCTGTTTTTCCTGTCACCCATGGCCTTCCCATAGCCGCTGCGCCGCCCCTGCGACAACTGCTGACTTGCCCGATCCACCATAAGCGCTTGACCGATGGCGCGGCCAGGCATAGCGGCCTTGGCATGGCCAAAAAACCGCGCCCCGCCAAGCCGCGCGTCATCGTCACGCGACGCCTGCCCCCCAATGTGGAGGCGCGCATGGCCGAACTGTTCGACGCCAGCTTCAATGTCGGTGATCAGCCGATGAGCCGCACCGAACTCGCCCGTGCCATGGCCCAGTGCGACGTGCTGGTGCCCTGCATCAGCGACCAGATCGACGCCACGCTGATCGCCGCCGCGCCGGACCGGCTGCAACTGCTGGCCAGCTTCGGCAGCGGCGTCGACCATATCGATCTCGCCGCCGCCCGCGCAAAGGGCATCATCGTCACCAATACGCCCGGCGTCCTGACCGAAGACACCGCCGACATGACGATGGCGCTGATCCTGTCGGTCCCCCGCCGCCTGGCCGAAGGGGAGAAGCTGGTGCGCAGTGGCGAGTGGCGCGGCTGGAGCCCGTCGGGGATGCTCGGCCACCGCATCGGCGGCAAGAAGCTGGGCATCATCGGCATGGGGCGCATCGGCCGCGCCGTCGCCCGCCGCGCCCGCGCCTTTGGCCTGACCATCGCCTATCACAACCGCCACCGCCTGCCGTTCGAGGTGGAGCAGGAACTGGAGGCGGAATGGGTCGGCGATGTCGACGGCCTGCTCGCCGCCTGCGACATCGTGTCGATCCACTGCCCGCTCAACGGCGATACGCGCGGGCTGATCGACGCACGGCGTATCGCACTGATGCGGCCCGACGCCTATCTCATCAACACATCCCGCGCCGAAATCACCGACGAAGCGGCGCTCATCGCCGCGCTGGACGAAGGCCGGATCGCGGGCGCAGGGCTGGACGTCTACACCCACGAACCCGCCGTCGATCCCCGCCTCTTCGCCCTCTCCAATGTCGTGCTGCTGCCGCACATGGGGTCCGCCACCTTCGAAGGCCGCGACGCCACCGGCGCGCGCGTCATCGCCAACATCCGCAGCTGGGTCGATGGCCACCGCCCGCCCAACCAGGTGCTGGAAGGCTGGGTCTGACCACGGAACCGCTGGTCCCGCCGCTCGTTCGGAAAGTATCGCCTTTCCAACGTCAGGGACATATTACCATGTTGAAACTCGCCCTCATCTCGCTCGTCATCGCCGGCGTCCTCGCCATACTGGGCTTTGGCGGCGCGGCTGGCACATTCGTCGGCATCGCCAAGATCCTGTTCTTCATCGCCCTTGCGGTCTTTGTTCTCTTCCTTGTCCTGGGCATGCTGGCTGGCAAGGGCATCAAGGACGCGATAGACTGAACCGATGGATATAGCTGGAGCAGAAACAGGCGCGGCTGTGGATGAAACGGGTCGATTGATCCGCGACGCCGCCGGCTTCCTGCTCCAGCGCGATCGGGGCGGCAGCTACCGGCTGGTGCTGCTGCGCGTCCCGGTCGATCTGGTCGAAAAGCGGGTCCGGGTCCGCGGCTACCACGCTGGCGACGGCATCGTCGAAGCGGACGGCGTCGCCCCGGCCTGATCCACCTGCCTGATCCTCTTGCCAAACGGGCCGGGACACGCGATCCCCTGTGCCATGCGCAAGATCATCGCCCTCCTCCTCGCCGTCGCCACACCAGTTCTGGCCCAAGCCCAAACGCCCCATGACGCCCTTGGCAAGGTTATGGACGATCATTGGGCCTGGTGGCTGTCGGTCCATCCGGTCGATGCCACCGCGCGCGGCGTGCGCGACTAT
Organism: Sphingobium xenophagum; assembly: GCF_002288285.1. NCBI lineage: Bacteria > Pseudomonadati > Pseudomonadota > Alphaproteobacteria > Sphingomonadales > Sphingobiaceae > Sphingobium > Sphingobium xenophagum. The sequence goes on from NZ_CP022745.1 coordinate 205,883, forward strand.
GACGATCGCATCTACGACATTTCGCTGGCTGGCCGCGCCGCGCAGATCAAGGCGGAACAGGCATTCGTCGCCCGGCTCGACGCGATCGCCGACAGCGGCCTTGACTCCGCCGACCGGGTCAACCGCGCCGTGCTGCTGTGGATGCTGCGGGACGACATCGCCGGGGAAAGCCATCCCGCCGAACGGCTGATGCTGTTCACCACTTATTATGGCTGGCATCAGGGCTTTGCCAGCATGAGCGACGGCCTGCCCTTCTACAATCGCGCCGATTATGACAGCTATCTGAAGCGCCTTTCGCTCTACCCCCGGCAAAATGCCGACGCCCTTTCCATCACGCGGCAGGCGATCAAGGGCGGTTATGTCCAGCCCTGCTCGGTGCTGGGCAACTATGCCGCCAGCATCAGCGGCATCGTCGCGGGCAAGCCGCAGGACACGCGCTTCTACGAACCCTTCACCCGCGCCAGGCCCCGCGACATCAGCGATGCGGACTGGGCCGCGATGCAGGCCCGCGCCACCGCCCTCATCCGCGACGTGGTCGCGCCCGAATATTCCAAATGGCACGATCTGTTCGTGAAGGACTATCTGCCCGCCTGCCGCAAGAGCGACAGCGCCTCCACCCTGCCCGGCGGCGCGGCATGGTATGCCAGCCGGGTTCGCGCCCATACGACGACCGACCTCACCCCCGACCAGATCCATGCCATCGGCCTGTCCGAAGTCGCCCGTATCCGCGCCCGCATGGATGACGTCGCGGCCAAGGCAGGCTATCCCAGCCGCGCCGCCTTCATCGCCCATCTGCGCACCGATCCGCGCTATTATGCCAAAACGGCGGAGGAACTGCTGCAAGTCGCCGCGCGGCAGGCCAAGACGATTGACGGCCTGCTGCCCCGCTATTTCGGCACGCTGCCGCGCCTGCCCTATGGCCTCAAACCCATCCCCGCCGCCGAAGCGGAAGGGACGACGACCGCCTATTACATGCCCGGCGCACCTGAAAGCGGCATCGCGGGTACCTATTATGTCAACACGTCAAAGCTGGACCAGCGCCCCTATTGGGAACTGCCCGCCCTCACCGCCCATGAAGCAGTGCCCGGCCATCACAACCAGATCGCGCTGCAACAGGAATTGCCGCTGCCGCCATTCCGCAAATATCTGGCCAGCTTCACCGCCTATGTCGAAGGCTGGGCGCTCTACAGCGAATATCTGGGCGAGGAGATGGGCCTCTATGACACGCCCGAAAAGATGATGGGCCGCCTATCCTATGAAATGTGGCGCGCCTGCCGTCTGGTCGTCGACACCGGCATCCATGCCAAGGGGTGGGACAAGGCCCGCGCGGTCGCCTTCATGAAGGATAATAGCGCCCTGTCCGACGCCAATATCGACGCGGAGGTTAATCGCTATATCAGCTGGCCGGGACAGGCGCTCGGCTACAAGCTGGGCGAGATCAAGATCCGCGAATTGCGGGCCAGGGCAGAGGCCGCGCTGGGACCGAAATTTAACCTGCGCGCCTTCCACGACGCTGTACTGGCGCAGGGCGCGGTGCCGCTGACGGTGCTCGACAGCCAGATCGACGCCTGGATCGCCACGCAAAAGGCGCGCTAGTCGGCGCCTCCCCTTGTCCGAATTGGCAATTTTTGCTGCGCTGCGGCGACTTGCCAATACCCCTCCGTTCTACTACCGGGGGGCCAACAGCTCCCCAGACCGGGCATAAGTCGGCAAGTGGCGCTGCGCGTCGAGTCCGTACACTTTATGACGTTGGGAAAGAGATGAGCATTTACCTGGATTATCTGGCCGAAATCGACAGCCGCAAGACACAGGGACTTGCGCCCAAGCCAATCGACGATGGCGTCTTGCTTGGCGAAATCATCACCATCATCCAGGACGCGGCAAGCGAACATCGCGCCGACGCGCTCAAATTCTTCATTTACAACACATTGCCCGGCACCACGAGCGCCGCTGCCGTCAAGGCTGCCTTCCTCAAGCAGATCATCCTGGGCGAAGTGACCGTGCCGGAAATCACCCCGGCCTTTGCGCTGGAACTGCTCAGCCACATGAAGGGTGGCCCTTCGATCAAGGTGCTGCTCGACATTGCGCTGGGCGATGATGCCACCATCGCGGCTCAGGCGGGCGACGTTCTCAAGACCCAGGTTTTCCTCTACGACGCTGACATGTTCCGCCTGCGTGACGCTTACGCGGCGGGCAACGCAGTCGCGAAGGATGTGCTGGAAAGCTACGCCAACGCCGAATTTTTCGTAAAGCTGCCCGATGTCGAGGGCGAGATCAAGGTCGTCACCTTCATCGCGGGCGAAGGCGATATTTCGACCGATCTTCTGTCGCCGGGCAATCAGGCGCATTCGCGTTCCGACCGCGAACTGCACGGCCAGTGCATGATCTCGCCGGATGCGCAGCAGCAGATCCAGGCGCTCAAGATCCAGCATCCCGACAAGCGCGTCATGCTGATCGCCGAAAAGGGCACGATGGGCGTCGGCTCCTCGCGCATGTCGGGCGTCAACAATGTGGCGTTGTGGGCCGGCAAGCAGCAGAGCCCCTATGTGCCCTTCGTCAACTATGCCCCCGTCGTCGCGGGCACCAACGGCATCTCGCCCATCTTCGCGACCACCGTGGACGTGACCGGCGGCATCGGCATCAACCTTAAAAACTGGGTGAAGATGACCGGCCCGGATGGCAAGCCCATCCTCAATAATGACGGCAATCCGGTGCTGGAGGAAAAATTCTCCGTCGCGACCGGCACGGTGCTGAAAATCGACGTCAAGAACAAGAAGCTGACCGACGAAGCCGGCAACGAACTGGTCGATGTCGCGTCCGCCTTCACCCCGCAGAAGATGGAATTCATGAAGGCGGGCAGCAGCTACGCCATCGTGTTCGGCAAGAAGCTCCAGACCTTCGCTGCTGAAACGCTGGGCATCGAAGCCCCGCTCGTCTTTGCCCCGAACAAGGATATCTCGGTCGAAGGTCAAGGCCTGACCGCCGTTGAAAAAATCTTCAACCGCAACGCCGTCGGCGTCACGCCGGGCAAGGTGCTGCACGCCGGTTCCGACGTGCGCGTCAAGGTGAACATCGTCGGGTCGCAGGACACGACCGGCCTCATGACCGCGCAGGAACTCGAAGCGATGGCGGCCACCGTCATCTCGCCGCTGGTCGACGGCGCTTATCAGTCGGGCTGTCACACCGCGTCGGTCTGGGACAAGAAGGCGCAGGCCAATATTCCCAAGCTCATGTCCTTCATGAACAATTTCGGCCTCATTACCGCGCGCGACCCCAAGGGCCGCTATCATGCGATGACCGACGTCATTCACAAGGTTCTGAACGACATCACTGTCGATGACTGGGCCATCATCATCGGCGGCGACAGCCACACCCGTATGTCGAAGGGCGTGGCCTTTGGCGCGGACTCCGGCACTGTTGCCCTGGCTCTTGCCACCGGCGAAGCGACCATGCCGATCCCGCAGTCGGTCAAGGTCACCTTCAAGGGCAAGATGCAGCCCTATATGGACTTCCGCGACGTCGTCCACGCCACCCAGGCGCAGATGCTCGCCCAGTTCGGCGGCGAAAATGTGTTCCAGGGCCGCGTCATCGAAGTCCATATCGGTACGCTGCTGGCCGATCAGGCTTTCACCTTCACCGACTGGACGGCCGAAATGAAGGCCAAGGCGTCAATCTGCATCTCGCAGGACGAAACACTGATCGAATCGCTGGAAATCGCCAAGTCGCGTATCCAGATCATGATCGACAAGGGCATGGAAAATGCCGCCGGCACGCTGCAGGGCCTGATCAACAAGGCGGATGCGCGCATCGCGGAAATCCGGTCGGGCGTGAAGCCCGCACTGGCCCCCGACCCCAACGCCAAATATTTCGCCGAGGTCGTGGTCGATCTGGACCTGATCAACGAACCGATGATCGCCGACCCGGACGTCAACAATGCGGACGTGTCGAAACGTTACACCCACGACACCATCCGCCCGGTTTCCTATTATGGCGGCACCAAGAAGGTCGACCTGGGCTTCGTCGGGTCGTGCATGGTGCATAAGGGCGACATGAAAATCCTGGCCCAGATGCTCAAGAATATCGAGGCGAGCGAAGGCAAGGTCGAATTCAAGGCTCCGCTGGTCGTCGCCCCGCCAACCTATAATATCGTCGACGAGCTGAAGGCCGAAGGCGACTGGGACGTGCTCAAAAAATATGCCGGCTTCGAATTTGACGATGTCGCACCCAAGAGCGCTGCCCGCACCAGCTACGAAAATACGCTGTATCTCGAACGGCCCGGCTGCAACCTGTGCATGGGCAATCAGGAAAAGGCCGCCAGGGGCGATACCGTCATGGCCACCTCCACCCGCCTGTTCCAGGGCCGCGTCGTAGAGGACACCGACGAGAAGAAGGGTGAATCGCTGCTGGCGTCCACTCCGGTCGTCGTTCTCTCCTCCATATTGGGCCGCACGCCCAGCATGGATGAGTATAAGAGCGCTGTCACCGGCATCGACCTGACCAAGTTCGCGCCGCCCGTCGCCCACTGATCGGGGGTCTGGCAGACAATCCTCCCCTGTAAGGGGAGGTGTCGGCACGAAGTGCTGACGGAGGGGTGTCACCCTAACGATAGGGCGACACCCCTCCGTCTGGCCTGCGGCCATCCACCTCCCCTTGCAGGGGAGGAAGTATTTTGTTCGACACGCCAATGATGGCGAACCCGACAGTCTCACGTCGACAGCGGATACCCGACCTCGGCTGCCTCCCAAACATCTGCCTTGACCGACTTGGCAATTGACTTGGCACCGCTAGTTCCTATCTCCCTGCTACATCGGGACATACCTGCTTCGACCCATGGTTGGGGCGCCTCCTGCCCTCAGGCCGTCCGGCTTTTGGGCGGATCATGCGTCATCCTCCCGATCGGGCCGATGCTACCGCGAGGAGACGCATTTTCATGACCGCCATCGGACAGGACACATTGGGCACGCGCGACATTTTACATGTCGAGGGCAAGGACATCGCCTTTTACTCGCTCAAAAAAGCGGCGGCGAAGCTGGGCGACGTGTCGCGCCTGCCCTTCTCGATGAAGGTGCTGCTCGAAAATCTGCTCCGCTTCGAAGATGGCGTCACCGTCACGATCGAGGATATTCAGGCCATCATCGACTGGCAGAATGACAAGGGCAAGGCCGAGCGCGAGATTCAATATCGTCCCGCCCGCGTCCTGCTTCAGGATTTCACCGGCGTCCCCTGCGTGGTCGATCTCGCCGCCATGCGCGACGCGATGAATGCGCTGGGCGCCGACGCCAGCAAGATCAATCCGCAGGTGCCTGTCCACCTCGTCATCGACCACAGCGTCATGGTCGACGAATTCGGCACGCCCAAGGCGTTCGAGCAGAATGTCGAGATTGAATATCAGCGGAACATGGAGCGCTACGACTTTCTGAAATGGGGCAGCAAGTCCCTCGCCAATTTCTACGCGGTCCCCCCTGGCACCGGCATCTGCCATCAGGTCAATCTGGAAAATATCGCGCAGGCCGTCTGGTCGTCCGAGGATGCGGACGGCAATATCGTCGCCTATCCCGACACCTGTGTCGGCACCGACAGCCATACCACCATGATCAACGGCCTTGGCGTATTGGGCTGGGGCGTGGGCGGTATCGAGGCTGAGGCGGCGATGCTTGGTCAGCCTGTTTCCATGCTCATTCCCGAAGTCGTCGGCTTCAAGATGGTCGGCCAATTGAAGGAAGGCGTCACCGCCACCGATCTGGTGCTGACCTGCACCGAAATGCTGCGCAAGAAGGGCGTGGTTGGCCGCTTCGTCGAATATTTCGGCCCCGGCCTTGCCAGCCTGTCGCTCGCCGACCGCGCGACCCTTGCCAACATGGCGCCCGAATATGGCGCGACCTGCGGCTTCTTTGGCATCGATGACAAGACGCTCGACTATATGCGCCTGACCGGCCGCAGCGACGAAAATCTCGCGCTGGTCGAAGCATATGCCAAGGAACAGGGCTTCTGGATCGATCCGTCGGCGGAGCTGGTGTTTACCGATACGCTGGAACTGGACCTTGCCACCGTCGTCCCCAGCCTGGCCGGTCCCAAACGCCCACAGGACCGCGTCTCGCTGCCGCAGGTCGATGATGTGTTCAACGCCGATCTCGCGAACGTCTACAAGAAAGCGCAGCAGCGCGTGGCCGTAGAGGGCAAGGATTTCGACATTGGCGACGGCGACGTGACCATCGCGGCGATCACCAGTTGCACCAACACGTCGAACCCCGGCGTCATGCTGGCCGCGGGCCTGGTCGCCAAGAAGGCGAACGAACTGGGCCTCAGGCCAAAGCCCTGGGTCAAGACCTCGCTCGCCCCCGGCAGTCAGGTCGTCACCGACTATCTGGAAAAGGCGGGCCTCCAGTCGCATCTCGACGCGATCGGCTTCAATCTGGTGGGCTATGGCTGCACCACCTGCATCGGCAATAGCGGCCCGCTGGCCCCGCCGATCAGCGCCGCGATCAACGACAATGGTCTGGTCGCCGCCGCCGTCATTTCGGGCAACCGCAATTTCGAAGGCCGCGTGTCACCCGACGTGCGCGCCAATTTCCTGGCCTCTCCCCCGCTCGTCGTCGCCTATGCGCTCAAGGGCACGGTGATCGAGGATTTCATCACTACCCCGATCGGCGTCGGCAGCGCCGGGCAGGACGTCTATCTCAAAGACATCTGGCCCACCAATGACGACATCGCATCGACCATGGCGACCTGCGTGGACCGCGCCATGTTCCAGGCGCGCTACGCCAACGTCTATAAGGGCGACGCCCATTGGCAGGCGATCGACGTTACCGGATCGGACACATATCAGTGGCGTGCAGGCTCCACCTATGTCGCCAACCCGCCCTATTTCGAAGGGCTGAGCATGACCCCGGCCCCCGTCACCGACATTGTCGAGGCCAAGCCTCTGGCGATATTCGGTGACTCCATCACCACCGACCATATCTCGCCCGCAGGCTCCATCAAGGCATCCTCGCCAGCAGGCAAGTGGCTGTCCGAGCATCAGGTCGCGCAGGCCGATTTCAACAGCTATGGCGCGCGGCGCGGCCATCATGAAGTCATGATGCGCGGCACCTTCGCCAACATCCGCATCAAGAATCTGATGCTGGACGGCGTCGAGGGGGCATGACCCGCTACAAGGGCGAAACCCTGCCCATCTATGACGCGGCGATGAAGCACAAGGCGGACGGCACTCCGCTGGTCGTCATCGGCGGCAAAGAATATGGCACCGGATCGTCACGCGACTGGGCGGCCAAGGGCACCAATCTGCTGGGCGTTCGCGCGGTCATCGTCGAAAGCTTCGAACGCATCCACCGCTCTAATCTGGTTGGCATGGGCGTGCTGCCGCTTCAGTTCAAAAATGGCGACACGCGCGACACGCTGGGCCTGACCGGTGACGAAAGCTTCACCATCACTGGCGTTGGGAAGCTCAAGCCCCGTCAGGATGTCGAAGTCGCCGTGACCCGTGCCGATGGCTCGACCTTCACCTTCACCGCGCTCTGCCGGATCGACACGGTCAACGAGCTGGAATATTTCCTGAACGGCGGCATCCTGCAATATGTGCTGCGAAAGCTGGCTGCCTGACCGGCTGACCGCCTGACACCGCCATCCCGCGCCGTTATTTTTGGCCGGGATGCGCGGTTTTCGGGCTCAGGGCCGTGCGGTCGCGCTTGCGTCCCGCACCGACTTGAATTCGGACCCCGGCTTCCATTGCGGCCAGCGGGTCGACGTCGCAAGGTCTTGGCCGATCGCCAGCATCAGGTCCACATCCTGCGCTGCGCCGTCCAGTTTCCATGTCGCGTCGACCGCGTCACACGCCTGATGGTAGCATTGGCCGGTATAGGCATCGACCCAGGCCTGTCCCGCCGCCCGGCCGCCCTCGACCAGATCGGACGCGCCCGCAATCCCCATCATCAGCAGCACCGGCACGCCCCGCTTGGCCATGGAGAAATGATCGGCACGGTAGAACAGCCCGCGTTCGGGCAGGCTTTCAGGCGTCACGACCCGGCCCTGCGCAGCAGCAGCCCTGGCCAGGTCATCCTCCAGCGTCCCCTGCCCTTTGCCCACCAGAATGACGTCCTTCGCCTTGCCAGCGGTCTGGAGAATGTCGATCGTCAAATTGGCGACGGTTTTGTCGAGCGGCCAGACCGGGTTCTGGGCATAATGTTCCGAACCCAGCAGCCCCCTCTCCTCCGCCGTCCAGGCCGCGAACAGGATGCTGCGGTCCGGCGCGGCGCCAGCCTTGAAGGCGCGGGCGATCTCGAACAGGCCGGCGATGCCCAGCGCATCGTCATTGGCCCCGGCGCGATAGATCCGCCCCTGCGCGTCGGGCGCACCCTTGCCATAGGCATCCCAATGCGCGCCGTACATGACCGTTTCGTCAGGCCGTTTGGCACCAGGAATGCGGGCAAGGACATTGGCGCTCTTGATGACGTCCTGCGTCACCGGGAAAGCGGCGGAAAAGCTGGCCCCCTTCAACTCCACGGGCCGAAAGCCTTTCGACCGCGCCTTCGCGCGCAAGCTTGCAAGGTCCAGGCCCGCGCCTGCAAACAGCTTGGCCGCTGCCCCGCCCTCGATCCAGCCCTGTAGCTGGAGGCTGGTCAGCTTGTCGGGCGCGCGGACCAGATCATAATTTTCCCCGCCCGGACTGACGACCACATTCCAGCCATAGCCGGCGCCGGGCGTGTCGTGCACGATCAGCGCGCCAACCGCGCCGCGCCGGGCCGCTTCCTCGAACTTGTAGGTCCAGCGGCCATAATAGGTCATTGTCCGGTCGCCGAACTTGCCGGCTGCGTCATCGCCCTTGGCCGCTTCGAAATCCGGGTCGTTGATCAGAAAGACCGCGACCTTGCCTTTCAGGTCCGCGCCCTTGAAATCATCCCAGCCGCGTTCCGGGGCAGAAACGCCATAGCCGACGAACAGCAATGGCGCGCTGCTGATCGCAACCTTGTCGCGCGGCTGGAGGGTGGAAAGATAGACGTCCTTCCCCGCGGTCCACGCCGTCATGGCGCTTCCCTGCTTGACGCCCAGCACCTCCGCCTGGCCCAGCCGGGTGTGGAGCAGAGGCACGCTCTGCACCCATTGCCCATCCGGCCCGCCCGGCTCCAGCCCCAGCGCCTGAAAGCGACCGACCAGATAGCCGATCGTGCGCTCCTCCCCGACCGTGCCGGGGGCGCGGCCTTCGAACAGGTCGGACGCCAGAACGCGGACCGATTGTTCGAGTTGCTGCGGCGCGACCGTCTGGGCGTGAGCGGGAAGGGCGAGGAGGCCAAGAGCCAGTAATGCACGGGTCATGGCACAGGCTTACCCGCTACCAGCCATAAGCGAAAGGCCAGTGACGGGCGAAAGGACTGTCAGAATTCGATGTCGAGTTCTTCCATCTCGTCCGGTTCGATCCGCGCCTCGTCAATCCATTCGCGCATGATGTCCCACCCGTTGATCGTCTGACAATAGGCCGCCGCCTTCATGGACACCGGCACGGCATAGGTCAGGAACCGTTCGGCCACCGGCGCGAACATCGCGTCGGCGACAGTCGGCTTGTCACCGAACAGCCATGGCCCGCCATAGCTGTCCAGACATTCGGCCCAGATCGTCTCGATCCGTTCGATGTCGGGCTTGGCGCCCGGAAAGATCGGGAATTTGGCGTGGCGGACCTTCAGGTTCATCGGTAGGGCGGAGCGCAGATTGGCGAAACCGGAATGAATTTCGCCCGACACCGACCGGCAATGGGCGCGGGCGATCCGATCGGCGGGATACATGCCTGCATCGGGATATAATTCATGCAGATATTCCGCGATCGCGAGCGTGTCCCACACGCTCGCCCCTTCATGGGTCAGGCGCGGCACCAGTACGGATGGCGACAGCAGCAGCAATTCCGCGCGATTTTCCGGATCATCCAGCGCGACCAGCTTTTCCTCGACCTTCAGGCCCGCAATCCGGCAGAGCAGCCAGCCGCGCAGCGACCAGGACGAGTAATTTTTACTGGATAGAGTGAGCTCAGCAATGGGCATGACATTCCCTCCGGTCGGTCTTAACCTACATTTATGATGATGCGGTGCAACATATAATCCGTGTATAACGTTTTATACCAGAACCGATTCGGATGGACGGATTAAACAAGGCGCGCTTATAATCATGCGGATGCTATACAGTGGTTATCAGGCGTGGAACGATATGCTGGCGCCGGCACGCTTCGGGGCGCAGGTTGCGCTGGGGATGCGCGACAAATTGGGACCGATGGCCGACTGGGCCATGCCTCGGCGCATGTTCGCGCTGATGGACGTGTTTCAGGGTGCGCGGGTTACGCACAAGCGGCCACCCTACGCCATTACGTCGGTACGCAGCGGCAATGCCGATGTGGCGGTGCGCGAAGAGATCGTCCTCGACCTGCCCTTTGGCGACCTGCTGCACTTCGTCAAGGATGAGGTGGACACCGCCCAGCCGCGCGTGCTGGTGGTGGCGCCGATGTCGGGTCATTTCTCCACCTTGCTGCGCAGTACTGTGGAGACCCTGCTGCGGGACCATGACGTCTATATTACCGACTGGAAAAATGCCCGCGACGTGCCGCTGGCGGCGGGGCGTTTCGGCTTTGAGGATTATGTCGATTATATAATCCGCTTTTTCCAGACGATGGGCCCCGGCGCGCATCTGCTGTCGGTATGCCAGCCCTGCGTCCCTGCGCTGGCGGCGGTGGCGGTCATGGCGGAGGATAAAGACCCCGCGACGCCCAAGTCGATGACGCTGATGGGCGGGCCGATCGACACGCGGGTCGCGCCCACCGTGGTCAATGATCTGGCCAACGACAAGCCGATCGACTGGTTCGAGAAGAATCTGATCTCCATCGTCCCCTTCCGCTATGCCGGGCGCGGTCGTGAAGTCTATCCCGGCTTCGTACAACTTTCCGCCTTCATGGCGATGAACATGGAACGGCACGGATCGCAGCATCGCGAACTCTATCAGCTTCTGGCCGACGGCAAGACGGTCGAGGCGGACAAGATCAAGAGTTTCTACGAGGAATATTTCGCGGTCCTGGACATGACCAAGGAATTTTACCTGGAGACGGTCGATCTGGTGTTCCAGCGTACCTTGCTGGCCAAGGGCGAATTGATGCACCGTGGCCGTCCCGTCAATCCGGGCGCGATCCGCAAGACTGCCCTGCTGACGGTCGAGGGCGAGAAGGACGATGTCTGCGCCGTGGGCCAGACAGCGGCGGCCCATGCACTCTGCACCGGCCTTCGCCCGCACCTCAAGCGCCACCATTTGCAACCTGGCGTTGGCCATTATGGCGTCTTTTCCGGCAGCAAATGGGAAAAGCAGGTCTATCCGCAGGTGCGGAACATGATCCTGTCGATGAACTGACGGCCCGGCAAAGGGCAAGCGTCGAATAGGAAATGCGGGGCTTAGCTTCGCATATTTCCCGGCAATCATGATATTTTCGTGCGCGATGCGGACAGGATGTTACGCATCCTGCGATGGCTGGTGCATGCGAAACTTCGCAAACTTCGCCCATATCGCTTATGGAAAATTCGGGTGACGTTTGGCGGTCGGCCATGCGGTGCGCGCGGTCGAATATGGCGTGTGAACGATGGGAAGGAACCGGGCGCGCTTTTAGCAGGCGGGGCGGGTGTAGGACAGCGAGCGTCCTCCCCCTTTTCCCAACTGCGGCATAGCGCGCGATGGCTTGAGGGTTTTTCTCCACCTCCGTTCGTTTCGAGCGAAGTCGAGAAACACCGAGCAGGTTTCTCGACTTCGCTCGAAACGAACGGGACCGGGTAGCGGCTGCACGCCCTACCGCCGCCCCCTCACCCTACCATTCATACGCCTTGGGCAGCGCGCCCTCCTGCGGCGTCGCGTAGCGGTCGCGCAGCTTTGTCTGGCGGTTGTCGATGGGTTGCGGCACGCCGTCGATCCACACCGCGATCGGCGCGGATGTCATTTCCAGCGGATCGCCATCCCATAGCACGACATCCCCTGCCCGCCCCGGCTTCAGTGAGCCGATCCGGTCGCCCAGCCCCATGGCTTCGGCGGGGGCGCTGCTGATGGTGCGGAGCGCCTGCCCCCAACTGAGGCCGGTGGCGCCCGGCACCTTGTTCAGCGCCACCATATTGCCCGCCTGCTGGGTCGCGAGGCGCAGTTGCAGCCCTTCGTCGCGGTCCATCAGCCCCATGGAGACGATGACGCCTGCCTTCACCATCCGCCCGACATTGCTCTGGGTCGCGGCCAGCTTTTCAAAGCTGGAGGGAAGGTCGTCGAGGCCGCCCGCGATCACCGGCACCTTGGCCGCCGCGATTTGCGGCGCGACCATCCAGCCTTCGGCAGCGCCCGCGATAATGAGCTTGAGCGCAGGAAAATCCTGACGCAGCGACAGGACGGTCACTATGTCGCGCGCGCTTTCGACATGGACCATCAGCGGCATTGCCCCGGAGACGACCGGCACCAGCGCCTGCGCATCCACCCGGTTGAGCAGCGCATCCTTCGAGCGCCCGTCATAGCTGGCAGGCGCCTTGGCATAATCCTGCGCCTCGCGCAGCATCGTCCTGAAGGTCAGGATCGCGGCGGGACGGCTGCCGCCCGCATCCTTGGCCCCCTCCTCGCCCAGTTCGACATATTGGAAGGCGCGCGCCCTGGTGATGGCATTCATGTCCGCGCCAAGGTCCACCACCGCGCCCTGCCCGGCGAAAATGCCGATGCCGGTCGACGGTACGACGACGGCGCGGGTAATGCCCGCCGTGCGGCTGATCGCGATCGGGTTGGCAAGCGGGTTGATCGCCGGAGCGACGTCAATCGCGGCGGAAAAGGGCGACCGCGCGCTGGCGTCATTGGTTTCGTTGACCGCAGGCACCTCTACCAGACCGACGCGCGAGTATCCCGATACCAGACCCGGCGTCACCCATTTGCCGCCCGCATCGATGGCCTTGATGCCCGGCGGAATGGCAATGCCCGCGCCAGCGGCCGTCACCTTGCCGGCGCTGATCAGGACAGTGCCGTTGCGGATGGGTTCAGAGCCATCGCCAATGGCGAGGGTCGCGCCGGTGATGGCGAGGGACTGGGCGAGCGCGGGGGTGGAGAGCAGCGCAAGAGCCGCGAAGGCTGCGCGAGGGCTTCTCGACTTCGCTCGAAGCGAACGGATGTTGGATGCCGTCATCATTTCACGTCTCCCGCGCCGATCTGGCCGAGTTCAAAATCGCTGACCGGGCGCAGTTTGGGATTGGCGCTGTCATAGAGCAGCGCCCCATCGATCCACACCTTCTCCGGCCTTGTATAGGTGCTGAACGGATTGCCGTTCCACAGCACCACGTCGGCCATCTTGCCGACTTTCAGACTGCCGGTCTGATCGGCAATCCCCATCGCCCGCGCGGGGTTGATAGCGAGCCAGGTCCACGCCACCTCGTCAGCGATGTCGATGCCCATCCGGCGGCCAGCCCCCAGCGCCTTGGCCGCCTCCTGATTGAGCCGCTGTATGCCGTTTTCATCATCGCTATGGACGATGGTGCAGGCGCCTGCCCGGTGGACCAGCGGGATATTCTCCTTGATCCCGTCATAGGCTTCCATCTTGAAGCCATACCAGTCGCCCCACAGCGCTGCGCAAATGCCGTTATCGCGCAGCAGGTCGGCAATCTTATATGCTTCGACTGCATGGTGAAACGCCGTGACCTTGTAGCCGAACTCCTTGCTCATATCGATGACATTGGCCATTTCGTCGGCGCGGTAGCAGTGGTTATGGACCAGGATCTTGCCCTCCAGCACATCGGCCAGCGTTTCCATGCCAAGGTCACGGGTCTGATCTTTTCCGGCGGCGCGCTTCTTCTGATATTCGCGCGCCTTGATCCAGGTCTGGCGATTGACCGCCATATTGCCCATGCGGGTGGAAGGCTCCCGCCCCTTCGAGCCATAAACCCGCTTGGGATTTTCGCCGCACGCCATTTTCAGGCCATAGGGCGCACCGGGGAATTTCATCCCCTGCATCGTGCGGGCGGGGACGTTTTTCAGCGTGACGCTGCGCCCACCGAACAGATTGGCCGATCCGGGCAGGATTTGCAGGCTGGTGACACCGCCATTGGCCAGTGCCCGGCCAAAGCCTGCATCCTGCGGCCAGATACTATGTTCGGCCCATACATGGGCGGTGACCGGCGACGTCGCTTCATTGCCGTCGGACAGCGCATCCACGCTGGGGCTGGGATAATCGCCCAGATGGCTGTGTATGTCGATGACGCCCGGTGTCACATATTTGCCGGTGCCGTCGAACACCGCGATGTCGGCAGGGATTGGCGTGTCGGGGCCGCCGATCGCGGTCACCTTGCCATCGGACAGGAAGATGACGCCATTGTCGATCCGGCCCCCCTCCCCGTCGAAAATGGTCGCGCCCCTGATCGCCGTGGCGACACCGGGATAGGCCTTGTAGGTCGAGGGATAGGGATTGTCCGGCTCGGCCGAACTGCCCTGTGTCGGGGCGGGCGCTTCCCTGTCCTTCTTCGCACCGGCAGGGGTAGCCGCGCTGACGAGCAGCGCAGCGATCAAGATCAACCTCATGGACGTTCCTCCGCGCCAATCGTGTCGAGATGCATCAGCCGCGTGATCATTGGCGAAACCAGCAATACGATCACGCCGACCCCGATCGAAAACCAGCCGATGCGACTATAGACGTCCAGCACCTGCGCCACGCCGTTCGCATCGCCGCTGCCGGTCGCGCGGGCAATCAGGCCAGCGATGAAATTGCCCGCCGCCATCGCCAGGAACCAGGTGCCCATCACCAGCCCGACCATATTGGGCACCGACAGCCGCGTCATCGCCGACAGGCCGACGGGGGAGAAGCACAGCTCCGCCATGGTGTGGAACAGGTAGATGAGGATGACGAACAGCAGCGGGGTCAGATCCTGTCCCGCCATCGCCGCACCCGCCACCAGCACCAGAAAGCCCGCGCCGCACAATATGAGGCCGATGCCGAATTTGGCGGGGGATGAGGGTTCGAGGCGGCGCTTGTCGAGGAAGGTCCACAGCACGGCGAATAGCGGCGCGAGCAGAATGATGAAGATGGAATTGACCGACTGGAACATCGATGCGGGAATATCCCATCCCAGCACGGTGCGGTCGACATTGCGATCGGTAAAGATGTTGAGGGACGATCCGGTCTGTTCAAACAGACCCCAGAATAGCGGGTTGAGCGCGATCAGGAACAGGGCGGCGAACATGCGGTCGCGATCGATCTTGCCCAGCGTGCCGAGCGTGCGCCAGACGATGTAGATGACCGTCAGCGCCGCGAAGGCGAGCAGCGCATAACCCAGCAATTCGGCATAGCGGATGACGAACCAGATCGCGGCGACGCCCAATATCGCGCCCAGATAGATGGTCCATTCCTGGCTGACGCCTGCAACCGCTGGCGCGCGCAATTGCTGCGGCGCGGGCGGCTCCCCTTGCCCAGCAGCCAGGGGGTGAGCCAGACGAACATCACAAGACCCAGCAACATGCCGACCCCGGCCGCGCCAAAGCCCCAGCCCCAGCCCATCGTTTCCCCCAACAGGCCGCAGACCAGCGGGCCGATTGCCCCGCCAGCATTGATGCCCATGTAGAAAATGGAGAAGGCCGGATCACGGCGGGCATCGTCGCGCGGATAGAGTTCGCCCACCAGCACGGAGATATTGGCTTTCAGAAAGCCGGTGCCGACGATGATGCTGGCCAGCGCCAGATAGAAGCCGTTGAGATAGACCGGGTCTTGCCCCCCGGCCCCTCCGTCACCGCGATCAGGAAATGACCGAAGGCGATGAACAGCCCGCCCGCCAGCACCGCCTTGCGCGGCCCCAGGAATCGATCGGCCAGATAGCCGCCGATGACCGGGGTGATATAGACGAGCGAGGTATAGGCCCCGTAGAGCAGATAGGCCCTGTCCTCCCCGAACAGGAAATGTTTGGTGAGGTAGAAGATCAGGATGGCGCGCATCCCATAGTAGGAAAAACGCTCCCACATCTCCGCGAAAAACAGCAGAAACAGGCCGCGCGGATGGCCAAGCCAGGTCTTGCCCGCTGCCGCCGTGCCAGAAATTGAGGTCGCCATCAGCTACCCTTGTCTTTTATGTGTGCCGGTCCGCCGAACGGGGACCAGAGGATGGCGCGAGACTAGAGCCTATTTCGCATCTGTCAAAAGCGCAGGCGGCCCTTGCGTCAAAGCGGGTGCCGCGCCATCTGGATGCGATGTTCAATGACCGCTCGACCCCGCTCACCCTGCTCCAGACCCGCCGATCGGGCAAACCGCGCGACCTGATCGCGCCCGGCCCGGACGATGCGCAACTGCGCCAGATATTGGAGGTGGCGATCCGCACGCCCGACCACGGCAAGCTGGCGCCATGGCGTTTCGTCATCGTGCCGCTGGAAAAGCGCGCGGCGCTGGCCGACCTGCTCGAAGCCGCCTATCGCGCCGAAAAGCCCGATGCCGGTCGGCTGGAGATAGAGGCGATGCACCAGTTCGCGCATCAGGCGCCGACATTGGTGGTGGCCCTGTCCGCCCCCGTCGCGGGCAGCAAGATACCGGCGTGGGAACAGACATTGTCCGTGGGCGCGGCGGTCATGAACCTGCTCAATGCGACCCATGCGCTGGGCTTTGCCGGGGCTGGCTGACCGGATGGCCGACCTATAATGACAATGTGCGCGCGGCCTTTGGCAAGGAGGGCGAGAGCATCGCCGGATTCATATTCATCGGGACGCCCGGCAAACCGCAGGAAGAGCGGCCAAGGCCAGATTATGACGACATCATATCGATCTGGGACAGATAGTTACGCAAACGACCCGATCCAGCGCAAGCAACTGGCTTGCGCGCATCGCTGTATTATGGCACTGATGCAGTTATGGCCGACGATTCCAAACCCGTCTATCTCCGCCTGCGAGAGATAATTGCCGCATCCATATTGGACGGTGAATTTAGCGATGGCGACATGCTGCCATCCGTCCGCGCCTTTGCCGCGCAGCAGGGGGCCAATCCGCTGACGGTCGCCAAGGCCTATCAAAGCTTTCAGGATGATGGGCTGGTCGTGGTCAAGCGTGGCGTCGGCATGTTCGTCGCCGACGGCGCAACCCGCCGCCTGCGCGTGGCGGAGCGGGCGCATTTTCTGGAAACCGTCTGGCCCCCGGTCGCGGCGCAGATCCGGCGGCTGGGCCTGCGGGTCGAGGAACTGGACGCGCAGAAGGCGTAAGCGGGCCGCGCGCTTTTCCTGTCGTTCCGGGCCCATTCTCCAACCTCCGTTCGTTTCGAGCGAAGGCGAGAAACCGTGGCGCTGAGGTTTCTCGACTTCGCTCGAAGCGAACGGGACAAGGGACACGCAACGCGACGCAGGGCGGAGGATGTCCTAAAGCGCCGCCAATGCGTCGACAGCCTCTTGCCGCCCCGCAAAATTGGTAGCCGCTGCCTGCCCCAGCGCCAGCTTCGCATCATCCTTGCGCCCGGCGGCGGCATAGGCCTGCCCCAGATGGAGTTGCAGCACCGGGTGGCCGGGCGCCAGCGCCACCGCCTTTTCCAGCAGATCGACCGCCGCCGGCCCCTTGTCGCCGGTGCGCAGCAGCGTCCAGCCATAGATGTCGGCGCTCATCGGGTTGGCGGGCATCAGGCGATAGGCATGGGCGGCATAGGCCAGCGCGGACTGGCGATCCCCGGTTCCCAGTGCGGCGCGGGCCAGGTCGGCCATCAGCACGGCGTCGCCATTCCCGGTCTGCGCCCGCACTGCCTGCAACAGGCGCAGCGCAGTGCGCCAATCCTGCCGCTGCATGGCGACGGTGGCGGCAAGGCGCTGGGCTTCCGCGTCATTGGGATGCTGGGTCAGGAACAGTTGTACGACCTGCGCCGCGCGCACGGCATTGCCCGCCTGCCCCCATGCCGCGGCAAGACGCATGGCGGCGGCCCGGTCGAACCGGATATTGGCCGCGGCCTCATAGGCGCGCGCGGCGTCGGCCGGGCGGCCCGCTGCGCCCAGCGCGTCACCGTGGATCAGCCAGGCGTCGGGCGCACCGGGATTGGCGCGGCTCAGCGATTGGGCGCGCGCCAAGGCTTCGCCGGTGCGGCCAGTGCTCAGCAGCGCCCGGATATAGGGGATATTGTCGCGCGCGGTGGCGGTGCTGGCGGGCGGCGGCCCGTTGGCCAAAGCGGCGTCGCGGGGGCTGGCAAAGGAATCGGCGGCAGCACGCACCGGCCAGGCGGCGCGGGCCAGCATGTCGGCGGCCATCGTCCGGTCGCCCAATCCCTCCTGCGCACGCGCGGCCAGCGTCAGCACATAGGGATCGGCATCGCGCTGCGCGACGATCGGCGCCAGCATCGTAGCGGCGGTGGCATAATCGCCGGTCATATATTGGGCGCGGGCCAACAGGGTGCGGGCGGTGCGATTGTCGGGCTGCGCCGCGACCAGCGGGGCCAGCGCCTCGGTAGCAAGGACGGCGTTGCCCTCCTGCAAGTTCAGCACGCCGCGCAGCAGGCGAGTGGCCGGTTCATCGTCCAGCTGGCCCTGGGTCCGGTCCAGCAGCGAACGGGCCAGATCCGCCTTGCCCGCGCGCGCCGCCATCACCGCCTGCATCATCCAGGCGCGGGCATTGGCAGGGTCCAGCGCCAGGATGCGGCGCGTGAGGGCAAGCATCGCGCTGGCGGACCCGGCATCGGCCAGCGTCGCGGCATATTGCTCCATCGTCGGGATCAAATCGGGCCGAACCGCCAGCGCTCGGTCGAACCAGGGTAGCGACGCCGTCAGGCCATATTGGGCGCGGGTCAGCTCCCCGCGCAGCGTCAATGCCCGCGCGTCGGCAGGGTTCAGCGCCACCGCCCGGTCAGCCGCCGCAATCGCCCCCGCCTGATCGCCGGTCGCCAGCCGGAAGCGGCCAAGCTCGACCCAGTTTTCCGCATCATCGGGCGCGATCGCCAGCGCGTTGGCCAGCGCTTTTTGCGCCCCCGCCATGTCCCCCTGCGCCATGGCGGCCCGCGCGATCACACGCGCAGCCATGTCCAGGTCGCTGTCGGGCACATCGGCGGCGCGCGCTTCCTTCAGCGCAGCGGCGGCATCGCCCTGCAACAACAGCGCCTGCGCCATGACGGCGCGGGTCTGCGACGGCGGCGCACCCAATGCGCGCGCGCGGGCCGCTTCGACCTGCGCCCCTGCCCCGTCGCCCAGTTCCACCAGCGTGCGCGCCTGCGCTTCCCGCGCGACCACGGATCGCGGCGCACCCTTGATCGCATTCATCAGTTCGATCCGCGCCGTGCGCGCGTCACCCCGGTCGAGCGCCGCCAGTCCGCGCGCCAGCGCGGCGCTGCCGTCCCGTTCATGCACGCGCCATTGCCACAGGCCCGCCACGCCCAGCAGCAGGACGATGATCCCGGCGATCAGGAAGATGCGCGTCCGGCTCATGCCTGCATCTGATATTGTTTGAGCAGATCGTAGAGGGTCGGGCGGCTGATCCCCAATATCTTCGCCGCGCCCGATATATTGCCGTCGGTGCGGGCGATGGCGCGGCGGATGGCGCGACGGTCGGCCATTTCGCGCGCGGCCTTCAGGTTCACGACCTCACCCCCGGCGGCGCGTTCCTCGTCCAGGTCCAGATCGGCCGCCGTCACCAGCTTGCCATCGGCCATGATGACCGCGCGCTTCATGCGATTTTCCAGTTCGCGCACATTGCCCGGCCAGGGCCAGGCGTCGAGCGCAGCCAGCGCGTCCGGGGCCAGCCCCTTGACCTGCGGGTTCATCTCTCGCGCGAAGCGCGCCAGGAAATGGCGGGCCAGCAGCGCCGGATCGCCGGGCCGGTCCTTCAGCGCGGGTATGCGGATAACGATTTCGGCCAAGCGATAATAGAGATCCTCGCGGAAGCTGCCCGCCGCGATCATCTCCTCCAGATTCTGGTGGGTGGCGCAAACGATGCGGGTATCGACCGCTATCGGGTTGCGACCGCCGACCCGTTCGATCGACCGCTCTTGCAGGAAGCGCAGCAATTTGACCTGGAGCGCCAGCGGAATGTCGCCCACTTCATCGAGGAACAATGTGCCGCCCTGCGCCTGCTCGATCTTGCCCGGCGTCGTCTTGACCGCGCCGGTGAACGCGCCCTTTTCATGGCCGAACAGTTCCGATTCCAGCAACGTCTCAGGGATCGCCGCGCAATTGATCGCAACGAACGCCCCGTTCCGGCGCGGGCTGGCATCATGCAGCCCCTGCGCCAGCAACTCCTTGCCGGTGCCGCTCGCCCCCAGCAGCAGGACGGAAACCTGCGCGCTCGCCACCCGCTCGATCGTGCGGGCCACCTTCATCATTTCGGGCGCCGCGCTGATCAGGCGGCCCAGCACCCGCCCATCATCCGGCGCGGTGTCGGCCAGCCGGGCATTTTCCCGCTCCAGCGCATGAACATGAAAGGCGCGGCGGACGATCATGCCCAGTTCGTCAATATCGACCGGCTTCTGGTAAAAATCATAGGCGCCGCCCGCAATCGCATCGAGCGCGCTTTCCCGCGCGCCATGGCCGGACGCGACGATCACCTTGGTATCGGGCTTGATCCGCAATATCTCCGCCAGCGTCGCAAAACCTTCGCTGGTGCCGTCCGGGTCCGGCGGCAGGCCAAGGTCGAGCGTCACGACATCGGGCGTTTCCGCGCGCAACATCTCGATCGCTTCGTCCCGGTCGCCCGCGATGAACAGCCGATAATCCTCATAGGCCCAGCGCAACTGGCGCTGGAGACCCGGATCATCCTCGACGATCAGCAATTTGGGGCGGGTGTCGCTCATCAGGCGGCTTTCTCTTGTCTGTCGTTCCGGGGGGCGAGCGGCAGGCGCAGGGTGAACCGGCTGCCAACGCCCATCTTGCTTTCAACATCGATCCGCCCGCCCATGGCCTGCGCCAGCGCGCGCGCTTCGAACGCGCCAATGCCAAAGCCGCCTGCCTTGCTGGAGGAAAAGGGCTTGAACAGATCGCGGCGGATATATTCCGCGCTCATGCCCCGGCCATGGTCGACAATCTCCACCAGCACGTCGCTGGCATCGGCGGACAGACGCAGATCGACCGGGCTGTCGGGCGCGCTGGCGTCGATGGCGTTCTGAAGCAGATGGGTGAGTATCTGTTCGACCCGCGCCGGATCGGCCAATGCCAGCGGCGCTGTGCCGACGACATTGACCGGATGCTGGCGCGCGCGGGTGCGGGCGACCTGATCGGCCATGTCGCGCAGGGACAGCGGACGAGGCTCCTCCGCCTTGCCCTTGTTATGCTGCGACAGGCGGGCGAGCATATCGTTCATCTTGCCGACCGATTCCTGCAAGGTCAGGATCATGTCCGCGCGGAAATCCGGATTGTCGGCATGACGCTGTGCATTGCGGGCGAGCAGCGAAAGCTGGCTCACCAGATTTTTGACGTCATGGATGATGAAGGCGAAACGGCGGTTGAACTCCTCGAACCGCTGCGCATCGTCCAGCGCCTGCTGCCCCTGCGCCTCGCTGATGTAGGTTGCGGCCTGCCGCCCGGCAGCGCGCAGCATGTCGAAATCCTCCCAGTCGAGCCGCCGGTCGATCGGCGGGCGGGCGAGCAGGATGGCGGCGATCAGGCGGCCATAATGGACCAGCGGCACCAGCGCCCAGGCGCGCCGGTCCTGCGTCATCCAGTCGGGGAATATCAGCGCGCCATCGCTGGGGCGGGGCTTGCCAAGATCGATGATCCAGCCGCTCCTTTCCCATGCCGCCACCATGTCAGGCGTCAGCGCAGCGCCATCGGGCAGGCCGCCGTCCCAGTTCCAGTGCGCCTCGAACGTCAGCGCATCCTGTTCGTCGCGCAGCATCAGCATGGCGGCGGGCGAATCGGTGATGTCGGCCACGGCCTTGGCCACGCGCTCGCCCAGTGGCGCGGCATCGTCGCCGGGGCGGCCGATCGTCTCGCCAAAACGCATCCATTCGGTGCGATAGTCATAGCGATGCTGGAAGAAATGCTTGGCGACCTGCACCTTCCACAGCGCGCGCATCTGGGGCGATGGCAACAGCACCAGCGCGGTGACGGCGGTGAAGAATACAGCGCCGATTTCCACCACGCGGGCATAGGGGCCAGCGATCAGTTCGATCAGGATCGCCGCTGCCGTCAGGACGATGACATAGAGGGCGATGGCGAAGAGCGAGAGCGACTGAAAGGTCAGCGTTCGCGAAAGTTGCAGGCGGCCCGCCATATCCTTGTGCATGCCCACCGCGATCACGGGGGCCAGCAGCGCCATCAACACGCCGCGCAGGGCGTAAAGTTCGCTGACCCTGGCGGGCGCGAAATAGCAGAGCACGTAGAGATTGAGGTCATAGGTCCACATCGCCGCCAGCGCGCCGAGCAACAGCGCCACCCCGACCCGCTCACGCGAGGGCCAGTTGGTGTAGAGATGATGGACCAGCAGCAGGCTGCCGATCGCGGTCATCATCCGCAGTACCAGCGACACGTTGACCAGCGCGCGATGCACGTCGCTGTCGGGCGACAATTGCCGCCAGATCAGATCGGTCGATGTCTGAAGCAGCAGCAGCCCGGCAACAGCGGCGTAAAGCGCGCTGATCGCCAGGATCGGTCCCGCCCGGCCCACCGGCCCGCGCCGCAGCATGACGAACATCGCCAGCAGCCAGGCGGCATTGCGGATGCTTTCGCCGATGCCGCTCAACGGTTTGGAAACGCCGCCAAAAGATATGTAGAGCGCCCAGCAGCTGGTGAGCAGCAACGCGACCGCCAGCATGCGCGGTTCAACGGCCTCTTCCCGCCGCCGCAGGATGAAGATGCCCAGCGCCGCAAACAGCACGGCCGCCAGCGCATGGCCCCAATCGCCGACAAATTGAAGCAGCGTGCCCATATCGAGCGCCTCAGCGCGCGCCGTCGGGCCAAAGGACAACCCGCAACGTCTGGATCAGGATCAGCAGGTCCAGGAATGGCGTGTAATTTTTGGCGTAGTAAAGATCATATTCCAGCTTGTGCCGGGCATCTTCGATCGACGCGCCATAGGGATAGTTGATCTGCGCCCAGCCCGTGATGCCGGGCTTCACCATATGGCGTTCGGCATAATAGCGCAGATGCTGTTCCAGATCCTCGACGAACTGGCGGCGTTCGGGGCGCGGGCCGACGAAGCTCATTTCGCCCTTCAGCACGGTCCAGGTCTGCGGCAGTTCGTCGATCCGCAATTTGCGCAGCCAATAGCCAAGCCGGGTGATGCGCGGATCGTCCTTTTCCGCCCAGACCGCCTGTCCATCGACTTCCGCATCGGTCCGCATGGTGCGCAGCTTCACGATCCAGAATTCCTGGCCGAACAGGCCGACACGCTGTTGCCGGTAGAAAGCCGGCCCCTTGCTGTCCAACTTCACCAATATCGCCGCGATCAGGATGACCGGGCCGGTCAGCGCCAGCAGCAGCGCACTGGCCAGAATATCGAACAATCGCTTGGCGAAGCTGGATATGCGGCGACCGGCGGAAAAGCCGTCCGAAAAGATCAGCCAGCTGGGATTGACGCTGGCGAGGTCGACGCGCCCTGTCTCCCGCTCCAGAAAGGTCGACAGATCGTTGACATGGACGCCGGTGGTCTTGATCCGCAAAAGGTCCGCCATCGGGATGGCGTTGCGCCGTTCCTCCAGCGCCAGCACCACTTCGCTGGCGTTCAGGCGGACGACGAAATCGGACAGGTTATAGATGGCGCTGCGGTTGATCGCTTCCTGCACCACCTGCGGCCCGTCATTCATGGCGATATAGCCAACGACGAGATAGCCAGCGCCCTTCTTCTTTTCCAGTTCGCGGATGCGATCGGCGCGATTGCCCGCGCCGAGCACGACAAGGCGCCGCTTGAAAGCTTCGCCGCCCAGCATCGAGCCGAGCACCAGCCGGACCGCCAGTAGCAGACCCATCGCCAGCCCCATGGCGTAGAGCGAATTGGAGCGCCACAGCGTCATGCCGGGCAGCAGGAAATAGAGGACGGAGAGGAAAATGACGCCCAGCGACACAGCGACCAGCAAGCGCGCAAAGGCGAATCGGATGGATTGCAGCGCTTCGGTACCATAGACGCCGACCGCGATCATGCCGGTCTGGATCGCGACGGCAAAGCTGAGCAACGGGCCCATGCGGGTCATCACATGGTCGATATCCATGCCAATCTGGCGCGCGCGCAATATCCAGCCGCCCTCCGCCGCGCACAGCAGCAGCACGAAATCGAGCAGCCCCAGCAGCAGCACGGCATGCGGCACATAATGTTTGAACAGCCTGATCATCGTCGCACTATCGGTCCCGGTGGTGTCGGACTTGGCCTTACAATGACTGTAAGAAAATCCGACAGGGCCATACCCTGCCCGAAAATGGCAAAGAAATCCTGAATCTGTGCGCCGATCGCGGTCAACCCATGATCAGCCATGGGGATTATCGGCTCTTAAAAGCCTCGCCTTCGCCCCGATCGGCTCCGTCGCAGCATAATGGGCGCCCCCCGACTGTGAGAGGGAATGGCTTTGTGTGATGGGATTGGGGGTGGCGCGCGCGATGATTGCGCGCTCCAGCCGCTTTACAGTGTCAGCCTATCGCGCCGTTATTGATCCGCCGCTTTCGATCCGTTGCCGTCGCGTAATTTGTCCGCCGCATTTTTGGCCGCGTCGCCGACCAGCTTGGCCGCATCATCGACCGATTGCGCAGCGCTCGTCACGGCTTCAGCCTGGCGATCATCGCGACGATCGTTGGTCAGATAGAAAAAACCGATGGCCAAAATCAGCGCGAGCGCAACCAGCGCAAACACGACCCCGCTGCCACGCGATGGCTCGGTGGTGGTGAAATGAGTCGGCGGATCGTCCCGTTCTAAAGGGGTATCGCCCATATTGCGTCTCCTTATGCGAGCTACAACGGGCAAGGTCGGGCGATCGTTCCGGTCAGTCCTCCAGCGGGCCATGATCGCGGCCCCGGCTGAGCCGATCAACATCATCCATGATTTCGTCCAGCACCGCCGTTTCGGTCGTTTCCTGGCTGCGGCGCGATGGCAATTCCCCGCTTTCGAGGATCTGCTCCAGCGCGGCGCGACCGCGGGCCACGCGGCTCTTGATCGTACCGACGGCGACGCCGCAAATTTCGGCGGCTTCCTCATAGGCGAAACCGCCAGCGCCCACCAGGATCAGCGCCTCGCGCTGCGGCTGGGGTAGCTGTAGCAGGGCGCGCTGCATGTCGCTCAGTTCGACATGCTTGTCCTGCGACGCAGGTGCCGCAAGGATGCGATCGGCGGTCAGGTCGTCCCAATCGCCACGAAAGCGCGAACGGCGCATTTGCGACAGATAATGATTGCGCAGGATGATGAAGGTCCAGGCGCGCATGTTGGTGCCAGCCTGAAAGCGCTGCCGCGCAGCCCAGGCCTTCAACAGGGTTTCCTGCACCAGATCGTCCGCCGTATCGCGGTTGCCCGATAGCGACCGGCCAAAAGCGCGCAGATGCGGAATGACCGCGGCAAGCTCACGCTTGAAGTCGGCGTCCGACAGTGGCGCCCGGTCTTCGGCCGACATAATCTCTGCGCCGATAGCGTCGTGGCTGTCGCCAACATGATCAGTCATGGGTACGCCCCCCTTGCTGGTTGCCGTCCTCATCCCATGAACCGACATCGTCAAAGCCATAAATGCGCCCGCATCCTAAATCATGTGCCGTCAAAAAGCAGTTTCCGCAATCCGCGCCGTCAGCGCCAGAGAACGAAGAGCATCACGATGACGGCGAGTGCCAGCGAAATACCCAGCACATACCGCACGACATGCTCCGTCGACCCGCTGCGCGCGTCTTCGGTCGCGATATGCTTTTCAGGTTCAACCATTGCCCGTCTCCCGATCGTTACGCCTCATTAACGCCAGCGATGATCGGGAGTTCCAACATTGCGTCATAAAGGCGGCGCCGTTCAGGCCGGCGCGGTCGCCTCGTCAAAGAATAAAGCCTGCGAAATCGCTGCCTTGACGGTCGATCGCTGGAACGGCTTGGTGATCAGGAAGGTCGGTTCGGGCCGTTCGCCCGTCAGCAGCCGTTCCGGGAAAGCGGTGATGAAGATGACCGGCACGGAGAATTCGGCAAGAATGTCCTTCACTGCGTCAATGCCGCTGCTGTCGTCGGCGAGCTGAATGTCCGCCAGCACCAGCCCCGGACGATCGGCCAGCGCTTCACGCACCGCATCCTCCGCCGTTACGGCAATGGCGGTAACGTCATGCCCCAGATCGCGGACGATGGTTTCGATGTCCATCGCGATGATCGGCTCATCCTCGATGATCAGCACCTTGGCGCGTGTCTGCGCCTCGATCTCGCCCAGCGCCTCTTCGACCAGCGCTTCCACATCGGCGCTGCTCATGTCGATCAGATAGGCCACATCGTCGACGGTGAAGCCTTCCAGCGCAGTCAGCAGCAAAGCCTGACGCGGCAGCGGGGTCAGGCGGGCAAGGCGCGCCTGCGCAATCGCTTCGCGGCTGCCGCCGACCGACATCGGAATATCTTCCAGATGCGAAGAGGACCAGATGGCGTGGAAGGTACGATACAGGCCCAGACGAGGATCGACGTCGGACGGAAATTCCTCCGGCGCGGCGACGATCGCTTCCAGCGTCGCACGGACATAGGTGTCGCCATGTGCCTGGCTGCCAGTCAACGCACGAGCGTAGCGCCGCAGGAACGGAAGATGGGGGTGCAATTGCTGTCCAAGCGACATCGTCAAATCTTCTCCCTGCCCAAAATGGGCGTAAAATCCCGAAGCATCGGTGCCTGCCTATGGCGGCATGGGAAAGGATGGAATGTCACTGCCGTCATGGCAACCCCCTGCCCCCAAACATAGCCAAAAGCGCGGCCGTAGAAAAAATGCTTCACTCGCCGGAACCATCAACGGGCAGATTTGTTTCGCAGCCATATGGATTTTTCGATTTTATCGTGAATTTTGTATCAATCGCGTAGAACGGCGAATTGACGTTCTATAAGAATCCCGCAAATACGGGCAGACTGGCGTGTCGGATATTGCTTCAGAGGGGCTCATTTTGGTTTCTTCATCGACGGAACGTAAGGCGGCGGGAGGGGGCAAGCCAGATGGCGTGACCAGCCCGGACAGCGGCCAACCTGCCGCTTCGTCACGCCGCAAGCGTGCCCCCAAGGAAGATGGCCATGTGTCCCAGGCGCTCCGCACCGTGTATCAGCGCGCTGTAGATGAAGATATTCCCTCCGAAATGCTCGACCTGCTGAGCAAGCTGGACTGATACAGCCATGAACGGGGGCAGCCTTCCTCCGGCCGCCCGCACCGGAGCCGCCCGATTGCCGGGCGTGCCGTTTGCCGGTCTGCTCCGGTCAACAGGCGTCAAGATGTTCCTCATCCTGACGCTGGCCCTTTTGCCGCTGGGGCTGATCGCGCTGATCGCCTCGCTTCAGGCGATCCGCACCGCCGATCTTGAAAAGGACGCCCTGCTCCGCGTCGCGGTGACGCAGAGTGCGCGCAAGCTGACGGCGGATCTGCTATCGGACCGGACGGCACTGGAACTGACCGTCAACACCCTAGCCAACGACAGTAGCGATCAGAGTATCTGCCAGCGGCTGGAGCTTTTCCTGACCTCGCATGACCGCGATGGCGGGCTGTTTTACATCTACGACCGGCGCGGCAAGCGCCTGTGCGGATCAGCCGCGCCCGAACCGGCTGGCATCGTCTTTGGCGCCCGCTTCAAAGGCAGGGCTGCGCAACTCCTGCCCGCATCGAACGTCCTGGTCAGCCGGGTCCGCAGCCGCAATGGCAAGCTGGTCGGCCTTGCCTATTATTCGCAGGCCCATCTCGAAAGCGTCGCCGATCCTGCAACCGCCTTGCAGAACCGGCAGCTCACCCTGCGGCAGGGCGACGCGCGCATGGTCATCAGCCGGCCCGGCGGCGCGCAGATCGCTGGCCGCGCCAGCAGCCTGTCGGCGCGGCTCGACCCGCCCGACATGGTGCTGACCATGACGGTGCGCGATCCGCCGGCGACCCTGGCGCGGTTGCTCTCGCTTTTCCTGCCGCTCGTCATGTGGTTTGCGGCGGCGGCGGTCGGCTGGTTCGTCGTCAATCGCCTGTTGATCCGCCCGCTGGTGCTGCTGCGCCGTTCGGTTGCGGCCTATCATCCGGGCGAAGTGCTGGAGCCGCTGCAAAAGGTGCGCACCCCGGCGCAGGAAATTGTCGCGCTGGGCGAAACCTTCCGCGAAATCAGCGAAGATGTCGCCACCCATGAAGCGGAAATGGCGCAGGGACTGGAAACACAGCGCAAGCTGACCCGTGAAGTGCATCATCGGGTGAAGAACAACCTCCAGATCATCGCCAGCCTGATCAACCTGCACGCCCGATCGGCCCATGATCCCGAAGCGGTCGAAGCCTATGCCTCGATCCAGCGGCGGGTCGATGCGCTTTCGGTCGTCCACCGCAATCATTTCGCGGAACTGGAGGATAATCGCGGCGTGGGCGTGCGCCCGCTGATCAGCGAATTGTCCGCCAGCCTGCGCGGCACAGCGCCCGCGCAGGCGCGCCGCTTCGGCATTCAGATCGACGCGGACGACCTGCATATCAGTCAGGATGTTGCGGTGCCGATCGCCTTCCTGCTGACCGAACTGGTCGAACTGGCGATGATGCTGGACCCCCAAGGCACGATGCGGATCGCGGTACGGGCGGTGGCGGATCGCGACGATCGTGCGCTGCTGAGCGTCCGGTCGCACGGGCTGCGCGGATCGGACGCGATGACGGTCCATCTGGCCGAACGCTATGGCCGGGTACTGACCGGCCTGTCGCGCCAGCTCCGCGCGCCGCTGGACCATGATGCCGAAGAGGGCGGCTACAAGATCGAGATCAGCGTCATCCCCTGAAGCGCGAAAACCTCACTTCCCCCGTTCGTTTCGAACGGAGGTTGGGGGGTATGACCCATCGCTCAGGCGCGTTGGTAGTCGCGGCGGAAATCGGCGGCGAAGGCAGCGAATTGCCCGGCCGCGATCGCATCGCGGATCGCCTGCATCAGCGACTGGTAGAAATGGATATTGTGCTGCGTCATCAGCATCGCGCCCAGCATTTCCCCCGCCTTCACCAGATGATGGAGATAGGCGCGGCTCCAGGTCGTGCAGACCGGGCAGGTACAGCGCGGATCGAGCGGCCCTGTATCTTCGGCAAAGCGCGCATTGCGGATGTTGAGCGGTCCCGCCCAGGTAAAGGCCTGTCCGTTACGGCCCGACCGGGTCGGCAACACGCAATCGAACATGTCGATGCCGCGCTCCACCGCCCCGACAATATCGTCGGGTTTGCCCACGCCCATCAGATAGCGCGGCTTGTCCTGCGGCAGCATGTCCGGCGCGAAATCCAGCGTGGCGAACATCGCCTGCTGCCCTTCCCCCACCGCAAGGCCGCCCACGGCATAGCCGTCAAAGCCGATGTCGATCAGTTGCTGGGCCGATTGCCGCCTTAACCCTTCGTCCAGCGATCCCTGCTGGATGCCGAACAGGGCCGCACGTTCCGCATGATCGCCGCCAGCGTCAAAGCCGTCGCGCGAACGTTTCGCCCAGCGCATCGATCGCTCCATCGAGCGCGCCGCCTCGTCATGGGTGCAGCCGTTTTTCGTGCATTCGTCGAACGCCATCACGATGTCGCTGTCCAGCAACCGCTGGATTTCCATCGACCGTTCCGGGGTCAGCATATGCTTGGACCCGTCGATATGGCTGGAAAAGGCGACGCCCTGCTCGCTCATCTTGGTCAGTGCGGACAGGCTCATCACCTGATAGCCGCCGCTGTCGGTCAGGATCGGCCGGTCCCAGCCCATGAAACCGTGCAGGCCGCCCAGCCGCGCCATACGCTCCGCGCCAGGACGCAGCATCAGATGATAGGTGTTGCCCAATATGATGTCCGCCCCGGTCGCGCGCACTTCGGCCGGGCGCATCGCCTTGACCGTGGCGGCGGTGCCCACCGGCATGAAGGCGGGCGTACGGATCTCGCCGCGCCGCATCTGGATAGCGCCAGTGCGCGCCTTGCCGTCAGTGGCGGCGATGGAAAAGGAAAAACGGGGCTGGGTCACGCGCGCCGTTTATGAGCGAACGGGCGCTGGCACAAGGGTTCAGCCCGCCTTGCGCACACCTTCAAACAGCATCAGCGCATCGACGTTGAAGCCTTCGACCCGGCGATAGGGACCGATGAAGCGCAGGCAGTCCGCCGACAGGCGCAACGGCCATGCCGCACCCGTCGCATCGTGGAGGGCCAGCGTGACAAATTTGGAGTCCTGATCGCGGTCGTTCATTCGACCGTTGCTAATTAATAAAGGTTAACAAAGGCCTGAGCGGCGATCAACAGAGGCCATGGCAGGTCGTTTTGTTGCATTTCCACCACAGCGAGTCGCATTCGGGCCGATTTGTGACGACGCGTTTGCAACAGTGCTGAGCAAAAATAGTTAACGCTCTGTTCATTGATGGAGGGTTCATTGCATCCTCCCTGCGAGCCTGTTCTGTTCAGTCGTAATAGAAAAACGGGGACGCACATGATTGATTCAGGACGGTTTAATCCGGCAAGGGACGTGGTCGAGACCGCGAGTGAGGAGCATTTTGCGCCTGACACCGATCAACCCGCCTTTTCCGTAGCGGAAATTGCGGTTCCAACCAGCCGCTCCACCCTGTTCGATCTGGGCCAGATCGACGTGCGCTGGGACGAGGAGCTGGCGACATTGTGGGCCTTCATGACTCCGCATGAACGGCCTAATTCCAATCTTGGCCTGATTCGCGACACGATGGCGTGGCAGCGCGAAAGCAAGCGCGTCTATGGCGGTGCCGACGGCAGCGGCCGCGACGGTCCGCTTAAATTCATGGTATTGGGGTCACGCTTTCCCGGCGTGTTCAACCTGGGCGGCGATCTGGAGATGTTCGCCGAGTGCATCCAGCGCCGCGACCGCGCCACCCTGCTCAGCTATGGCGTCGCCTGTTGCGAGATCGTCGATCGCATCTGGCACTGCAACGACATGAGCATCATCAATATCGGTCTGGCGCAGGGCGACGCGCTGGGTGGCGGGCTGGAGGCGCTGATGTGCTTCGACGTCATCATTGCCGAGCGTCAGGCCAAGTTCGGCCTGCCCGAAGTGCTGTTCGGCCTGTTCCCCGGCATGGGCGCCTATTCGATATTGTCGCGGCGCGTCGGCCCGGTGCTGGCGCGCGAGATGATTGCCGAGGGGCGCATCTACAGCGCGGACGAGATGTGCGAGATGGGCATCGTCGCCAAGGTCGTCGAAACGGGCGAGGGCGAGGCGGCGACCGCGCAATGGATTCGCGACCATCGCGCCCATCACGCCGGTTATGTCGGCATCAACCGGGCGGGTCGGCGGGTCAATCCGCTGACATTGGCCGAACTGACCGATATTGTCGAAACATGGACGGACACGGCGCTATCCCTGTCCGACCGCGACCTGCGGATGATGCGTCGGCTGGCGTCGGCGCAGACCAAGCTGCGCTGAAGCAGCCCTGCGGCGGCGGGTCAGGCCTGCCGCTGCGGCCGCTTGCGGATGACGGGGTCGGGGCGCTCGGCCCCTTCCAGCGGGCCGGCGGCAATCATTTCCGCAACGCGCTCGCTCGTCACCGGGCGACTGAACAAATAACCCTGCACGTTGGTAAAGCCAGCCTCGCGCGCATGAAGTAGCTGATCGGGCGTTTCGATCCCTTCGGCCACCGTGTCCATCGCCAGATCCCGCGCCAGATTGCCGATCGCGCGCACGATCGCCCGATCCTCCGCATTGGAACTGACCCCGGCCATGAAGCTCTGGTCCACCTTGAGCGTGTCGAACCGATAGGAACGCAAATAGGAAAGCGAACTATAGCCGGTGCCGAAATCGTCGAGCGCCAGCCGCAGGCCGATGCGCTGCAATTCGCGCAGGATCGTGTTGGTCTGGCCGCTGTCGTCCAGGAAGATCGATTCGGTGACTTCCAGTTCCAGCCGCCGGGCCGGTAGCCCCGTCTCCAGCAGCGCCGCAATGACATTGCCGGGCAGCTCGTGCGACTTGAGCGAGGCGAGCGAGATGTTGATGGCGATGCGTACCTCGCCCGGCCAGGAGGCCGCAGCGATACAGGCTTCGCGCAGCACCCAGCCGGTCATCGCCTCGATCATGCCCATGCTTTCGGCGATCGGGATGAATTCGCCGGGCGAAATCGGTCCCAGCACCGGATGATCCCAGCGCAGCAGCGCCTCGCAAGCGTCGATATGGCCGCTTTCCAGATCGACGATCGGCTGGAAGAGCAATTTGAGTTCGTTGGTCTCCAGCGCGCGGCGCAGCCCGGTTTCAACCTCATGGACACGGTTGAAGCGTTCCTTGAGCGACCAGTTGAAGCTGGATGCGCGGTTGCGCCCTTCCCGCTTGGCTTCATAGAGTGCGAGGTCCGCATGCTGCATCAACTCGTCCATGTCGCGCCCATCCTGCGGCGCGACCGCAATGCCGATGGACGCGGTCACCTGGAGATGATTGTCGGACAGGTCGAAGCCATGGCCGAAATAGGTGATGATTTCCTGCGCGATCGCCGCTGCGGTCACCCTGTCGGTATCGGGGCAGATGATGACAAATTCGTCGCCGCCAAAGCGCGCGATCCGGCCCCGGCCCTGCACGACTTCGTCCAGCCGCTCCGCCACGGCGCGCAGCAACTGGTCGCCGACCATATGGCCCAGCGAATCGTTGATTTCCTTGAACCGGTCGACATCCATCCACAGGATCGCCACGGCGTCATTGCGCTTCTGGCTGGTTTCGAAGATGTCGCGCAGCCGCATCTGCATCGCCATGCGGTTTTCAAGGCCGGTCAGGCTGTCGAAGCGCGCGAGTCGCTCGAATTTTTCAGCGAGCAGCGATTTGTCACGCTTGCCGATCAGCGCCTGGACGACGATTCGGTGCGTGGTCGAACTGATTTCGGCAAGGCCCAGCACCATGGCGACCATGGCGATCGACAGGACACGATAGCCGGTCGATCCTTCCATCCACAGCCCGGTCGCGGTCGGCAGCAGGGCCAGGCACACCTGCCCGATGGCGATCTGGACGCGGCCTGCATTGCGGCCGGAGATGCCGCCGGCATAGCCCGTCGCCATCGACACGCTGAGCATGTGGATGACCGGATTGCCCGATCCGATCAGGGTGACAAAGCCCATCAGCCCCAGCAACCCGGCATAGGCCCAGGCGCCCAGCTCATAGGCCAATTCCCAGTTGCGCGAGGCTACGGCGGTGCCGCGAACCAGCTGGCGATGAAAGAAAATGGCGGAAACGACGCGAAGTGCGGCAACGACGCACACGGCGATGACGACCGCGTGGATCGCGGCAAAATCGCTCAGGCTGCTGATGGCGATCCCCACGGCGGTGCCGGTGGCCGCGCCAATGGTCAGGGATGCAGGAGACGCATAAAGGGATTCGACCAGGCTCTGCCGCACGTCGGCTTCCTGCCCCGTCCGCTGCGCCATGCGCTTTTCCAGCAATGTCCTCAAAGCGCGCAAATTGGCGGGTCTCCGGTTCCCTGACCCGGTGTCGCATTTTCCCTTTATTTTTTGGTTAATACCGCAGCAGCAGAGACAGAAAGGGAGATGCGCGGCTTGAACGGGCCAGTCGGGCTGATATGCCACCCGCATCTTAGCCCGTAGCCTGGAGCCTGCCCGATGCACCTGCTTGATCGCCCCGTCTGGCACGCGCTTCGCAGCGGTTGGGCGGCGCTGGCGCAGGGCGATGGAGACGCGCTGCGGATCGATCCCGCTTATGGCCCCTTTGCGGCGAGCGCGGATGACGATGCGGACAGGCTGACCGCACTGGCGGCGCTGGCGACGGGCGAGAGCGAAATGTGGCTGGTCGGGCAGGATGTCGCGGTCGCGCCGCCGGGCATGACCATCGCGCGGACCGCGACGCTGGCGCAGATGGTTGCCAAGGAGGTCATCCCTGCCCCCGCCCCGCCGTTTGAGTGGAAGGTGCTGGACGAAGGCGATGCGGCGGATATGCGCGCGCTGTCGCTGTTGACACGGCCCGGCCCCTTCGGCCCGCTGACCCACAGGCTGGGCCGCTTCGTGGGGGTACGCGACCATGGGCAACTGGTCGCCATGGCAGGCGAGCGCATGCGCCTGCCCGGCTTTACGGAGGTCAGCGGCGTCTGCACCCACCCCGATTTTCGCGGACGGGGCCTGGCGGGCGCATTGATGCGGATCGTCATGCAGGCAATGCTGGACCGGGGCGAGACGCCCTTCCTGCACGCCTATGCCGCCCATGACCGGACGATCGCGCTCTATGAGACGCTGGGCTTTGCAGTGCGCGCGCGACTGCCGATGACGGTGCTGGTGCGCTGACCCATGAAAAAGGCCGGTGGATCGCTCCACCGGCCTCTTTGTTGTCATAGCGAGAGCGTTGGACTTAGAAGTCCATGCCGCCCATGCCGCCCATGCCGCCGCCGGGCATGCCCATCGGCGCCTTGTCGTCGGCAGGCACTTCGGAGATCGCCGCTTCGGTGGTGATCAGCAGGCCAGCAACCGATGCCGCGTCCTGCAGGGCCGCACGAACGACCTTGGTCGGATCGATCACGCCGGCTTCCACCAGGTTTTCATAGACGTCGGTCGAAGCGTTGAAGCCACGGGTCTCGTCATTTTCGCGCAGCAGGTTGCCGGCAACCACGGCACCGTCAACGCCCGCATTCTGGGCGATCTGGCGCAGCGGCGCTTCGATCGCCTTGCGGATGATGTCGATACCACGGGTCTGGTCGTCGTTCGCGCCCTTCATGCCGGCCAAAGTCTTGGTGGCATAGAGGAGAGCGGTGCCGCCACCGGGGACGATGCCTTCTTCAACGGCCGCACGGGTGGCGTGCAGGGCGTCGTCGACGCGGTCCTTGCGTTCCTTGACTTCGACTTCCGAAGCGCCGCCAACCTTGATGACGGCAACGCCGCCAGCCAGCTTGGCCAGGCGTTCCTGGAGCTTTTCACGGTCATAGTCCGAGGTGGTGTTCTCGATCTGCTGACGGATCTGGTCGGTGCGGCCCTTGATCGAGTCATGGTCGCCAGCGCCATCGACGATGACGGTGTTGTCCTTGTCGATGGTGACGCGCTTGGCCGTGCCGAGCATCGCCAGCGTGACGTTTTCCAGCTTGATGCCCAGATCTTCCGAGATCACTTCGCCCTTGGTCAGGACAGCGATATCTTCCAGCATCGCCTTGCGACGATCGCCAAAGCCAGGCGCCTTGACCGCTGCGACCTTCAGGCCACCGCGCAGCTTGTTGACGACCAGGGTCGCCAGCGCTTCGCCTTCAATGTCTTCGGCGATGATCAGCAGGGGGCGACCCGACTGAACGACCGCTTCGAGGATCGGCAGGATCGACTGGAGGTTGCTGAGCTTCTTTTCGTGGATCAGAATGTACGGATCAGCCAGCTCTACAGCCATCTTTTCCGGGTTCGTCACGAAATAGGGCGACAGATAGCCACGGTCGAACTGCATGCCTTCGACGACGTCCAGCTCGAATTCGAGACCCTTGGCTTCTTCAACCGTGATCACGCCTTCCTTGCCGACGCGCTCCATGGCTTCGGCGATCTTTTCGCCAACCACGGTGTCGCCATTGGCCGAGATGATGCCGACCTGGGCGATTTCCTTGGTCCCGGCGACGGGCTTGGAACGGGCCTTGAGGTCTTCGACAACCTTGATGACGGCCAGATCGATACCGCGCTTCAGGTCCATCGGGTTCATGCCGGCGGCAACCGACTTCATGCCTTCGCGGACGATAGCCTGCGCCAGAACGGTCGCAGTGGTCGTGCCGTCACCGGCGATGTCGTTGGTCTTGGACGCGACTTCGCGCACCATCTGGGCGCCCATATTCTCGAACTTGTCCTTCAGTTCGATTTCCTTGGCGACGCTGACGCCGTCCTTGGTGATGCGGGGCGCGCCAAAGCTCTTGTCGATGACGACGTTGCGGCCCTTGGGGCCCAGGGTCACCTTGACCGCGTCGGCCAGGATGTCGACACCGCGCAGGATGCGCTCACGGGCGTCGCGGGAAAATTTTACGTCTTTTGCAGCCATGGGAAAAACCCTCTTTCTTGCAAATGGGAATAGTCAGGAAAAGGATCGGGTTAGGCGACAACGCCCAGAATGTCCGATTCCTTCATGATCAGCAGGTCTTCACCGTCGACCTTGACTTCGGTGCCCGACCACTTGCCGAACAGGACGCGATCGCCAGCCTTGACGTCGAGCGGGGTAACCTTGCCATCTTCAGCCTTCGAGCCGGTGCCGACGGACACGATCTCGCCTTCCTGCGGCTTTTCCTTGGCGGTGTCGGGGATGATGATGCCACCGGCGGTCTTAGCTTCCGCTTCGATGCGGCGGACGAGAACACGGTCGTGCAATGGACGAAATGCCATGTTGATTGCCTTTCCCTTCTGTTTGGGATCGGTCCGGCGCGCGATCCGGGGATGAATCCCCCCGAAAACCGCACTCGCCTTATCCTGCTCCCGATAAACTGCGTCGCTGTTAGCACTCATTGAAGGAGAGTGCTAGCGCGCCCTCATATGGTGCAACCAAAAGGCGGGTCAAGGATTAGTAGCGAAATTTTCGCGGTGATTTTTTCGGCCGACATTTCCCGTCTGTTGCGCATTCCGGCGAGATATGTCGCCAGCGCATTCTTTGATGGCGGTCGCATCGCTTTTCCGCCGTCCTCGTTGTCTAGTCATAACAGGAAAGGACAGAGGATGCATTTCGGCACAATCGTCGTCGCGGTCGACATCAACGATCCGGACAATGCAAAGGCCGCCATCGCTAGGGCTGCCGCCATCGCCGGGCCGCAGGGGAAGCTGCACCTGCTCAACGTGCGCTACCACCTGCCATCGCGCTATTCCGATCTGCTGGTCGGCGATTTCGATCAGCGGGAGGAGGATGAGGCCATGGCCGCGATGCGGCAATGGTCCATGCAGGCCGGACTGACCGAAGAGCAGGTCAGTTTTTCGACCCGGCGCGGCAGGGTGCGCGATGAAGTCATCAGTGAAGCGGAACGAACCGGCGCGGATCTGATCATCATCGGATCGCATCAGCCATCCATGTCGTCGAAGCTGCTGGGATCGAACGCGTCGGCCATCGTCCATCAGTCGCCGGTCAGCGTGCTGGTGGTGCGACATAGCGGCGGATAGAAAGGCGCAGCGGTTGCGGCACGGCGCATGGCTTCCTACCTCCCGCGCGTAGAACAAGCTGGAGCCTGCGCGCATGACCGACACCTATACCCCCCCTGCCGTCTGGACGTGGGACAAGGCCAATGGCGGCCAGTTCGCCAATATCAACCGGCCCATTGCGGGCGCCACCCATGACAAGGATCTGCCGGTGGGGCAGCATCCCCTGCAACTCTATTCGCTGGCGACGCCCAACGGGCAGAAGGTCACGATCCTGCTGGAGGAATTGCTGGCGGCGGGGTTCAGCGCCGCCGAATATGATGCCTGGCTGATCAGGATCAGCGATGGCGACCAGTTTTCCAGCGGCTTTGTCGCGGTCAATCCCAACAGCAAGATCCCGGCGCTGATGGACCATAGCGTTTCCCCGCCGCAGCGCGTGTTCGAATCCGGCGCGATCCTGCTTTACCTTGCCGAAAAATTCGGTGCCTTCCTGCCGACCGATCCGGCCAAGCGCACGGCAGCGCTCAGCTGGCTGTTCTGGCAGATGGGCAGCGCGCCGCTGCTGGGTGGCGGCTTTGGCCATTTCTACGCCTATGCGCCGGAAAAATACGAATATCCGATCAACCGCTACGCGATGGAAGTGAAACGGCAACTCGATGTGCTGGACCGGCATCTGGCGGACAATGACTATATGGCGGGCGATGAATATAGCATCGCCGACATGGCCATCTGGCCATGGTATGGCGGCGTTGTGCTGGGCCGCGCCTATGATGCGGCCGAGTTTCTGGACGCGGGCAGCTATACCCATGTCCTGCGCTGGGCCAGGCAGATCGACGCCCGCCCGGCGGTGGCGCGCGGACGGATCGTCAACAAGACAAGCGGCCCGCTGAACGAGCAACTGCACGAGCGTCACGACGCGGGCGACTTTGCAACCAGGACGCAGGACAAGGTGGAGGGGGCGGCCTAAGCCCCCTCGCCTACCCCCGCATCAATAGCCGACGGTAAAGCGCTGGCGGCTGTGGCGCGGCGTTTCGATTTCATCGACCAGCGCGATGGCATAATCGGCAAAGGATATGCTGCTTTTGCCATCGGCGTCGCTCAGCAACTGGTCGGTGCCCAACCGGAAGCTGCCGGTGCGCGGGCCGACGAAGAAGAAGACCGAGGGCGACACATAAGTCCAGTCAATGTCGTCCACGCCGCGCAGATAGTCCAGGAACGCCTTGCCCCGGCTGGCTTCGGGCAGATATTCCTTGGGAAATTCCGGTGTGCTGATCAGCGGCACGCCCGGCGCCACCTCCAGACTGGCGGCGCCGCCCACGACCAGATAGCGCGGCACGCCCGACTGGCGCACGACGTCCACCAGCGAGGCTGGATCGGTATCGGAAAACATCACTGCGCTGACGACGACATCATGGCCGGTAATTGCGGCCACCAGCGCTTCAGGATGGTTGACGTCGCCCGCAACCGCAGTGATCGCGGCATGCTGCACCGCCTTTTCGGGATGACGGGCGATCGCCGTCACCTGATGCCCGCGCCGGGCCAGTTCCGCGCTGATTTCCTGCCCCGCGCGACCCGTGCCGCCGATGATCGCTACTTTCATATCCATCTCCATAAGTGGTTACCAATGGAAACCAGATAGATAATTGGCTATCAGGGGTGCAAGAAGGCACTTTGCCTTCACCTGGTTACGTCGAGGATACCGCCCATGAGTGCCACGCCAACGCCGCGCATCGGCGACGCCTATAATCCCAACTGCCCGACGCGCCACATCCTCGACCGGATCGGCGACAAATGGGCGGTGCTGGTGCTGCTGAGCCTGAAGGACCGGCCGGTACGCTTCAACCTGCTGCGTCGCCGGATCGGCGCGATTTCGCAAAAGATGCTGTCGCAGACGTTGAAAAGCCTGGAGCGCGACGGCCTGGTCAGCCGCGCCGCCTTTGCCACCGTGCCGGTGACGGTGGAATATCGGCTGACCCCGCTGGCAGGCGGGCTAATCGGCATATTGGACCAGATCACCGGCTGGGCCGAAGCCCATGTCGGCGACATCATGGCCGCCCGGCGCGCCCATGATGCAGGGGTGGAGGCGATGGCGGCTTAGGACCGCTCGGAACGAAGGGCTGTCGGCTTCATCCCGCCGCCTTCACAATCTCCGCCCATTCCTCTTCGCTGATCACCTTGATCCCCAGCGCAGCGGCCTGCTTCAATTTGCTCCCGGCCCCCGGCCCGGCGACGACCAGATCGGTCTTGGCGCTGACCGATCCCGCCGCTTTCGCACCCAGTCGTTCGGCCTGCGCCTTGGCCTCGTCGCGGCTCATCGTTTCCAGCTTGCCGGTGAACACCACGGTTTTGCCGGTGACGGCGCTGGCGGTGGTTTCCACGACATAGTCGGGCGGCGTAACTTCGGACAGAAGATCGTCCCAGGCCGCGACATTGTGCGGTTCATGGAAGAAGTCGGCGAGCGCATGGCCCACCGCCGCGCCGACATTTTCCACCCCGATATGGTCGGCGATCGCCTTGTCGCGTTTGGCCGACGTGTCAAATGGCTGGTCGCGCAGAGCCATAATCTCTTCCGCCAAAGCGCGCACGGCCGGCAGCGTCGTATAGCGCTTCATCAGATCGCGCGCCGTCACCGCGCCGACATGGCGGATGCCAAGGCCGAACAGCAGCCGCGCGGCATCCGGCGCACGCTTCGCCTCGATCGCGGCGAGCAGATTGTCGACCGACTTTTCCTTCCACCCTTCCCGGCCGATCAGGTCGGGGCGGTGGCGCTTCAGGCGGAAAATATCGGCCGGTTCGGTGATCCAGCCAAGGTCCAGAAATTCCTGGATCGACTTCTCCCCCAGCCCCTCAATGTCGAGCGCGACCCGGCTGACGAAGTGGCGCAGCCGCTCGAACCGTTGCGCCGGGCAGATCAGCCCGCCCGTGCAGCGATAATCGACCTCGCCCTCCTCGCGCACCGCCTCGCTGTGGCAGATCGGGCATTCGGGCTTGAACATATAGGGCGCGCCGGGACGGTCGCGGTCGAGATTGTCGACCACCTGCGGGATGACGTCGCCCGCGCGCTGGACGATGACGCGATCGCCGGGCCGCACGCCCAGCCGGGCGATCTCGTCGGCATTGTGCAGCGTGACGTTGGAGACGACGACGCCGCCGACGGTCACCGGGGTCAGCCGACCCACCGGAGTCAGCTTGCCCGTGCGCCCGACCTGAATGTCGATCGCCTCCAGCGTCGTCTGCGCGCGTTCGGCGGGAAATTTATGCGCGATCGCCCAACGCGGCGCCTTCGCAACGAAGCCCAGCCGCTGCTGCCAGTCGAGCCGGTCAACCTTATACACCACCCCGTCAATGTCGAAGGGCAGGTCGGCGCGCGCACGCTCGATGCTGCGATAATGGGCGAGCAGGGCGTCGAGCGTGTCGACGCATACCAGCCGGTCCGACACCGGCAGACCCCAGGCGGCAATCGCCTGCATCACGCCCAGTTGCGTGTCGGCGGGCAAGGCGCTGTGCGCGCCCCAGCCATGGGCCAGGAAGCGCAGCGGGCGGCTGGCGGTGACGCTCGCGTCCTTCTGCCGCAGCGATCCGGCGGCGGCGTTGCGGGGGTTGGCGAACTGGCGCGCCTTGTCCGGATCGTCCGCCTCCTCCAGCAATCGGGCGTTGAGCGCGGTGAAATCCGCCTTGGCCATATAGACCTCGCCGCGCACTTCGAACAGGTCGGGGATCGCGTCGCCCGTCAGCCGCTGGGGTATATCGGCAATGGTGCGGACGTTCGCCGTGACATCCTCCCCCGTCGCGCCGTCGCCGCGCGTCGCGGCCAGCACCAGTTCGCCCTTCTCATAGCGCAGCGAACAGGACAGGCCGTCAATCTTCGGCTCGGCGGTCAGCGCGACCGGCGCATCGTCGGGCAGCGCCAGGAAGCGACGCACACGGGCAAGAAATTCGGCAATGTCCTCATCGGCAAAGCCATTGTCGAGGCTCATCATGCGGACGGCGTGGGGGATTTTCTTGAGCGCGGAGGTGGGGGCCGCGCCCACCTGCGCATTGGGCGAATCGGCGCGGACGAGGTGCGGGAACTGGGCTTCCAGCGCATTATTCTCGCGGATCAGCGCGTCATAGTCCGCGTCGCTAATCTCCGGCGCGTCCTGATCATGGTAGAGCCGGTTATGTTTGGCCACTTCGCGCGCCAGACGCATCAGACGGTTGGCAGCTTCGGCTTCGGAGAGAGTGGCGGGATCGGTCATAGGGGTGGACATAACCGCTGTTATGCTCCGGTGAAAGCGGGCGCGCGCTGTTTCAGATGCCCGCCACCGGCACCGTTTCGAACCGCTGCCCGAAACCGGCGATGATCGGGCGGGCCTTGGCGATGGCGGCCTGCACGGCGGGCAGTTTGAGCGAGGCCATGTGGTTGTCGCGATTGTCCCACACTTCGGTGATCCACAGCGCGTCGGGGTTGGCGGTATCGAGCGCGATGACGTAGGACAGGCAGCCGGGCATCCCGGTCGTGCCTTCGCGCAGACAGGTCAGCAATGCGTCGCGCTTGCCGGGTTTGGCGATCATCTGGCCGATCAGGCCGTAGCGGGGCTGGGCCGATTGCGCGGTGGCGGGAATGGCGCTGGCGGCGATGGCGGCGGCGGTCAGGCCCAGCATGTCTCTACGGTTATGGGTCATCATGCTTTCCCTTGCCATGCCATTGTCCGTGTTCCCGCGCAGGCTAAACCCGCTCCAGCAACCGTTCCGCCTGCGCGCGCGCTTCCGCGGTAATTTCCGCGCCCGACAGCATCCGCGCGATTTCTTCGCGTCGTTCCGCGTCGTCGAGCGCATGAACGCCCGTCCGCGTCACCGTGCCGTCGCTCGATTTGGCGATCAGCAGATGGCCAGCGCCCCGCGCCGCGACCTGCGGGCTGTGGGTGACGACCAATATCTGGTTGCTGCGCGCGAGGCGCGACAAGCGTTCGCCAATGGCGGACGCCACCGCGCCGCCCACGCCCCGGTCGATTTCGTCGAAGATCAGCGTGTCCGCCCCGCCCTGCTCCGCCAGCGCGACTTTCAGCGCCAGGATGAAGCGCGACAATTCGCCACCCGACGCGATTTTCGTCAGCGGGGCGAAAGGTGCGCCGGGGTTGGTCGAAATCTCGAATTCGACCCGGTCCATGCCCTGCCCGCTCCATTGCCCCTCATCCAGCGAGGCGACCACGGTGCGGAAACGGGCGGCGTCCAGCTTCAATGGCGCGAGTTCCGCCGCGACCGCCGCGTCCAGCTTGCCGGCGGCTTGCTGGCGCTCGTCCGACAGCGCCTGCGCAGCGGTCCGATAGGCCGCCGCCTTCTTGGCAACGTCCGCCTCCAGCGCGGCGATATGCTCCTCCCCACCCTCGATCGCGGTCAGGCGCGCGGCCATATCGACGCACAGGTCGGCCAGATCATCGGGCTGCACCTGATGCTTGCGCGCCAGGCCGCGCAGGTCGAACAGCCGGGTTTCGATGTCGTCGAGCCGGGCGGGATCGAAGCTCAATGCTTCGGCCACTTCGGCGAGCCGGTCCTCCGCCTCGCCCGCCTCCACCACGGCCCGGTCCAGCGCTTCGAGGACAGCCGCCAGTCGCTCATCCTCCGCCGCGATCCGGTCCAGCCGCCGCGCCGCCTGCCGCAACTGGGCAAGGCCACCGTCGGAGCCAGTCAGGCAGTCGGCAATGGCCGACAGATCGTCGGTCAGGCGCGCGCCCTTCTGCATCGACGCGCGTTCTTCCGCCAGCGTCGCCTCCTCCCCCGGTTCGGGGCGAAAGCGGGTCAATTCATCGACGGCATGGGCCAGATAGTCACGGTCGCGCGCGGCGGTATCGACGGTCGCGCGGGCTTCTGCCAATATGTTCGCCGCCTTGCGCCAGGCCCCATATGCCGCGCCGACCGCGCCTGCATCGCAGCCGCCATAGGCATCGAGCAGCGCGCGATGCCCCCGCGCATTGAGCAGACCGCGATCGTCATGCTGGCCGTGAATTTCCACCAGGCACCCGCCCAGTTCGCGCAACAGCGCAGCCGAGCAGGCTGAATCATTGACGAAGGCGCGGCTCCCGCCATCGGCCTTCACCGTCCGGCGGATCAGCAGCGGCTCGCCCGGCTCCATCTCGATGCCATTGTCCGCCAGCAGCATCGCGGCGCGATGACCGGCAGGCGGCGGGTCGAAGGTCGCGGTGACGCTGGCCTGCGCCTCGCCAGTGCGGACCAGCCCGCTATCGGCGCGGGCGCCCAGCGCCAGCCCCAGCGAATCGAGCAGGATAGATTTGCCCGCCCCCGTTTCCCCGGTCAGCACGGACAGGCCAGCGCCAAAATCCAGGTCCAGCGCCTCGATCAGCACGACATTGCGGATGGACAAGGCGCTCAGCATGACGCGCTTCTACCCGTCAATGCACAAAAGGGGAACAGGCAAGAAAGGCGACTACGCCGTGCCGCCATGTTCCTGCATCAGCTTGTAGCTGCGCGTATACCATTTGGTGCCGGGATAGTTGGCGCCCAGCACGGCCGCGGCCTTGCGCGCTTCGTCGAGAATGCCGAGCGAAAGATAGGATTCGACCAGCCGCTCCAGCGCTTCGGGCGTGTGGGTCGTGGTCTGATATTTATCGATGACGGTGCGGAAACGCAGCGTGGCAGCAAGCCACTGGCCACGCCGCTGGTAGAAACGGCCCACTTCCATTTCCTTGCCGGCCAGATGGTCGTTGACCAGATCGACCTTCAACCGGGCATCGGCGGCATAGCGTGTGTCGGGATAGCGGCGGATCAGTTCGCCCAGCGCGTCTAGCGCCTGCTGCGTGATTTTCTGGTCGCGGCTGACATCGGCAATCTGCTCATAATAGCAGAGCGCGATCAGATAATAAGCGTAGGGCGCGTCCTTGTTGCCGGTATGGATCGACAGGAAGCGCTGTGATGCCGAAATGGATTCGGCATAGTCACTGTTCATATAGTAGCTGAACGCCGACATGAGCTGCGCCCGGCGCGCCCAGGGCGAATAGGGATGCTGACGCTCCACTTCGTCGAACAGCGCGGCGGCGAGCTTATACTGGCCGCGATCGAGCCGGTCCTTGCCGCTATTGTAGAGGGTCGACACGTCACGGGCGACATATTGCGTGTCGGCCTTGTTCTTGGACGTCGCGCAACCTGCAAGCAGGGCTGCAAGCAGAAGCGGGGCGGTGGCCGCGCCGATGCGCGTTACGGTTTTCATCAGCATGGGGCGGGTCATAGCCGAGCGGATCGCTGCCGCCAAGCGGCAGAATGGAGTCAGGATCAACAGGCTGTCCGTGCAGGCAGATCGAGCCGCGCCACTGCGCCGCCATTCGCGCCCGGCGTCAGCGAAAAGCGCCCGCCCAGTTGCGCCGCCAGCGCATTGGCAATGCGCAGCCCCAGCGATTCGCTGGAATCATGCTGAAAGTCCGGGGCAACGCCATGACCGTCATCAACGATGCGCAGCGCCAGCGCGCCCTCCACTTCCTCCAGCATCACCGCCACCTTGCCGGGCCGGTCGGGCAGGCCATGTTCGATCGCATTGCTCACCGATTCCGCGACGATCAGCGCCAGCGGCACGGTGACGGACGGCTCGATCGCCAGCCCGTGGGGCGCTGTCACCGCAACATCGATGTCGGTGCGACCACTCGCTTCCAGCACGTCGGCGGACAGCGCGGTCAGGAAGCCGC
Source organism: Sphingobium xenophagum (assembly GCF_002288285.1). NCBI lineage: Bacteria > Pseudomonadati > Pseudomonadota > Alphaproteobacteria > Sphingomonadales > Sphingobiaceae > Sphingobium > Sphingobium xenophagum. Next base: position 250,599 of record NZ_CP022745.1, read on the forward strand.
GAATGTCCTGCCCCTTGCCTGACGGATCATAGAGCGCACGGCTGATGCGGCCCACCAGCGCCAGCCGTGCGGACGCATCGTCCAGCGCCTTGCGCGCCACATCATGATCGACATGGCGACGCTGAAGCGCCAGCATGGCCGCGACGACCTGAAGATTGTTGGATACGCGGTGCTGGAGTTCGTGGAACAGAAGCTCCCGGTTTTCCGCCAGCGCGCGGCTGCGCTCGCGCTCCACCGCCAGATGAAAATTGGCGCGCTGCATGAAATGAATCAGCATGATGTCGACGGCCACCACGCCGATATAGAATAGCATGGCGACGGCCACCGCCGGGTTCATGACGAAGCTGTAAAATGGCGCGATAAAGACATACCAGGATAGCAGTCCGCAGAATATCGCCGCAAAAATGCCCGGCCCGATCCCGAACAGGAAGGATGACAGGATGACCGCCGGGAAGAAGGTGACGAACGGATAGCCATTGGGCAGCAGCGGTTCGGCCGCAATCCGCAGCAGCAACGCCGCGCCGGAAAAGAGCAGCGTCAGTCCATAGGCATAAGCTGGCCGGTCGAGGACGAGCGGAAGGCGTTCGACAAAGCGCGCATTGCTCCGCTGCATGGATGTTCCCCAAATGATCTATCGTTACAGTAGCAGAACTTTGATTCTATGCCTTGATCGAAATTAGTCCATTGCGCGCCCGACATAAAAAAAGGGCGCCCGGCTGAACCGGACGCCCCATTTTAACCTCAGTTCGTCGGATGAACGATCAATCCTGGGTCAGGAAGTCGGGCAGACCACCCGGCGCCGGGCCGTCTTCGTTGCCGCCTTCGCTGCGTTCCCGACGCGGACCACGATCGCCACCATCGCGGCGCGGGCCGCGACCGCGATCGCCACGACCTTCGCCGCCTTCGCGACGCGGGCCACGGTCGCCGCCGCCATCACGGCGCGGACCACGATCACCGCGCGGCTCGCGCGCTTCGCGGGGAGGACGCGTATCCTCCAGTTCTTCGCCGGTTTCCTGATCGACGACGCGCATCGACAGGCGCACCTTGCCGCGCGGGTCGATCTCCAGGACCTTGACCTTCACTTCCTGGCCTTCCGACACGACGTCGGTGGGCTTTTCCACGCGCTCATTCTTCATTTCGGAAACATGGACCAGACCGTCCTTGCCCCCATGAAGTTCACGAACGCACCGAAATCGACAATGTTGACGACCTTGCCGTCATAGATTTTGCCGACTTCCGCTTCCTGCGTGATGCCCAGAATCCACTTGCGTGCAGCCTCGATCTGCGCCGGATCGGACGAGCTGATCTTGATCAGGCCTTCATCGTCAATGTCGACCTTCGCGCCGGTTTCGGCGACGATTTCGCGGATGACCTTGCCGCCGGTGCCGATGACTTCGCGGATCTTCGACTTGTCGATCTGCAACGTCTCGATGCGCGGGGCATGGGCCGACAGTTCGGTCCGGGTCGAAGCCAGCGCCTTGCTCATTTCGCCAAGGATGTGGGCACGGCCTTCCTTCGCCTGGGCAAGCGCGGTTTCAAAGATTTCGCGCGTGATGCCCGCAATCTTGATGTCCATCTGCATCGTGGTGATGCCTTCGGACGTACCGGCCACCTTGAAGTCCATGTCGCCCAGATGATCTTCATCACCCAGAATGTCGGACAGGACGGCAAAATTCTTGCCTTCCAGGATCAGGCCCATGGCGATGCCGGACACCGGGCGCTTCAATGGCACGCCTGCGTCCATCATCGACAGCGAACCGCCGCAGACAGTCGCCATCGAGGACGAACCATTGGATTCGGTAATGTCGGACAGGACGCGGATCGTGTAGGGGAATTCGTCCTTGCTGGGCAGCACGGGGTGCAGCGCACGCCAGGCCAGCTTGCCATGACCCACTTCACGACGACCCGGCGCGCCGAAGCGGCCGACTTCACCGACCGAATAGGGCGGGAAGTTATAGTGCAGCATGAAATTTTCATAATGCAGGCCGGTCAGGCCGTCGATCATCTGCTCGGCGTCCTTGGTGCCCAGCGTGGTGGTGCAGATGGACTGCGTTTCACCGCGGGTGAACAGGGCCGAACCATGGGTGCGGGGCAGGAAGCCGACCATTGCTTCGATCGGACGGATCTGCGTGGTCGTGCGGCCGTCGATGCGCTTGCCGTCCTTCAGGATGGCGCCGCGCACGATTTCCGCTTCCAGCTTCTTGGTCAGCTTGATGCCGGCCATTACGGTCTGGGCGTCGAGACCATCGGCAACGAACGACGCCTTCGCCTTGGCGCGGGCTTCGTTCAGCGCGTTGGAACGCGCCGACTTGTCGGTCAGCTTGTAGGCGGCGGTGATGTCCTTGCCGATCAGCTTCTTCAGCTTCTTCTTCAGGTCATCGAGATTGTCGCCCTGCGGCATGTCCCAAGGATCCTTGGCCGCCTTTTCAGCCAGGCTGATGATGGCGTCCACAATCTTCTTGCTCGCGTCATGCGCGAACAGGACGGCGCCCAGCATGACTTCTTCCGAAAGCTCCTTGGCTTCGGATTCGACCATCATCACAGCGTCGTAGGTCGCGGCGACGACCAGGTCGAGTTCACCGGCCTTTGCCTCGTCCAGCGACGGGTTGAGCTGATATTCGCCATCCTTGTAACCGACGCGGGCCGCGCCGATCGGTCCCATGAAGGGCACGCCGGACAGGGTCAGCGCAGCCGACGCGGCGATCATCGCCACAATGTCCGGCTCGCTTTCGCCGTCGAACGACAGCACCTGGGCGATAACGTTGATTTCGTTATAGAAACCTTCGGGGAACAGCGGACGGATCGGGCGGTCGATCAGGCGGGAAACCAGCGTTTCCTTTTCGGTCGCGCCGCGCTCACGCTTGAAAAAGCCGCCGGGAATGCGGCCGGCGGCGGAATATTTTTCCTGATAGTGAACGGTCAGGGGGAAGAAATCCTGGCCTTCCTTCACGCTCTTGGCGGCGGTCACGGCGCACAGCACCACGGTTTCGCCATAGGTCGCCAGCACGGCGGCGTCAGCCTGGCGGGCGATGCGGCCGGTTTCGAGGGTCAGCGTCTTGCCGGCCAGCTCGATCGATACTTTCTTGACATCAAACATAGTTTTTTCCTTCGCCCGCATCGGCCCTATTGCCGGGCGGGGCCTTTGGCGGAGCCGGTGAGGCTCCATGGGTGAGGAGCGAACTCCTCATATCCGTTCGCCCTGAGCGAAGTCGAAGGGCTTAGCTGAGCGCAGGCGAAGCAAACTTCGCTTCGCTCGGCAGAAGGCTTCGACAGGCTCAGCCCGAACGGTGTGGGGAAGTGTCCCCCGTATCATGAACGCCGTGCCGGATTGCCCGACGCCATGTTTCAGAATCAGAAACGGCCCCGCATGGGGGCCGTCCCGTTGAAGGTCCGCGTTACTTGCGCAGGCCCAGCTTGGCGATCAGGTCGGCGTAGCGCGCCTGATCCTTCTTCTTGAGATAGTCCAGCAGCGAACGACGCTTGTTGACCATCATCAGCAGACCACGACGGCTGTGATTATCCTTGTGGTGACCCTTGAAATGCTCGGTCAGGTTGGTGATCCGCTCGGTCAGGATCGAAACCTGGACCTCTGGCGAACCCGTGTCACCCTCGGCGCGGGCATATTCCTTGATCAGCGCTTCCTTGCGCTCGGCAGTAATCGTCATCTATTCGTCATCCTTCGACATCAGGTTGAAACCGCGCACCACGATGATCTGATGATCATCCGACCGGACCAGCGCGACGGGGATAATCCCGTCCATCGCCAGATGAAGGCCAGTGGTGGCAGTGATCCCGGTCAGAACCTTCCCCTGTCGGAGCATCAGGGCCTGATCGGGCGAGACGGGGAGAGCCGGGATGTCGTCCAGCCCCGCCGTCAGCGGCAGCATAAGGCTACCGATGGCGCGCTCGTTAGCAGCATGACGCAATTTGTCCAGCGAAATCGCGGAATCGAGGGTAAACGGCCCCGCCTTGATCCGGCGCAGCATGGTCACATGGCCGACCGTGCCGAGCGCCAGCGCAATGTCGCGGGCAAGGCTGCGAATATAGGTGCCCTTGGAAACTGTGACGCCCAACGTCGCATATTGCTCGCTAGCATCCCATTCGCCAATAAAACCTTCTGCGATGTAACGCCATGACATAATCGTCACTTTGCGTGTCGGCATCGTTACATCTTCGCCAGCACGGGCACGATCATATGCCCGTTCACCGTCGATTTTAAGAGCGGAATAGGCAGGAGGAATCTGCTCGATTTCACCGAGAAACTGCTGTTCCAAAATTGTTTCCAATGCCCCGAAACCAGGCTGATAGTCGCTTGTAGCGATCACTTTGCCTTCGCAGTCGAGTGTATCAGTCTGCGTCCCAAACTGAATTGTGAACTCATACTCCTTGTCGCTGTCGAGCATCCGCCCGGCGAGCTTCGTCGCCTCGCCGATCGCGATCGGCAGCACGCCGGTTGCCAGCGGATCGAGCGTGCCGCCATGGCCGACCTTGCACTTGCCAGCCCCGCTGTCTCGCAACGCGCGCTTGACCGCGCTGACGGCCTGGGTCGAACCGAGGCCATGGGGTTTGTCGAGGATGATCCAGCCGTGCATGGACGCGCGCCTACACCGCGGCAGGCCGCTTGTCAGCCGCCCATCTGTTCCCGATAATGGCGGCGGCAGAGTGCGACATAGCGATCATTGCCGCCAATCTGCGTCTGCGCGCCGTCGCGCACCGCCCGCCCCTGCCCATCCACGCGCAGGTTCATCGTCGCCTTGCGTCCGCAATCGCACACCGTCTTGATCTCGCTCAGCGTGTCCGCCAGCCCCAGCAGGTGGGCGCTACCCTCAAATAACTCCCCGCGAAAATCGGTACGCAGGCCATAGGAAAGCACCGGGATGTTGAGATCGTCGCAAAGGGCGGCGATCTGCCACACCTGATCGCGGGTCAGAAATTGCGCCTCGTCGATCAGAACGCAGGACAGGGGCGTCACCGCATGCTGGCGCGCGACGGCGGCGAAAATATCGACCGCAGGATCGAACAGATGCGCGTCCGTTTCCAGCCCGATGCGCGACGCAATGCGGCCATGCCCAAAGCGATCGTCGATCGCGGCAGTCCACAACATCGTCGCCATGCCGCGCTCGCGATAGTTGAAGTCCGATTGCAGCAACGTCGCGGATTTGCCCGCATTCATCGAGCTATAATAGAAATAGAGCTTTGCCATGCCCGACGCTTAGCGGATGGTCGGCGCGACGCCAGAGAGGAAACGAACCAGCGCATCGGCCAGCGCAATCCTCTTGTCCGAAAAACTATGATCGGTCGGCCAGACCATCAGCCGCGCATTGGGATTGGCCCCCTGCGCATCCGCCGCCACCGTGCGCGCTTCGGCCCCCAGCCCCTTCTCAGCGCCAAGGATGGTGAGCGGACGACGGCCATAGCCCGCCAGTCGGCGGCCAAGGTCGAACTTCTCGCCATTGCCCTTTATCTCGGCGGTCAGGCTGTCATAGGTCGCGCCATGCAGCGGCGGCAGGTCGCTCTCCACTTCCGCCTTCCACGCCGCTTCGCCCTGCGCGCTCGCCAGCGCGGCGACGGTCTGCGCAGGATCCCACGGGTCGATCAGGAACAGCCCGGCCACGCGCGGTTCGGCGGCGGCAATGTCCGCCGCCATGAAGCCGCCCATGCTATGCCCGGCCACCACGATCGCGCTGGTGTCGATGCGATATTTGGCGACGGTCGCGGCTTGCTGGAGAAATTGCAGCGCGGCAAAGGCATCGTCTGACGCATTGCCGAAGGAGAAATTGCCCGGACTGCCCCACGACCCGCGATAATGGAGCGTCAGCACATTCCATCCGGCCCGGCGCGCGGCCTGCGCCAGGTCCAGATTCTGCTCGTTACCGGGAAAGCCGTGAAGCAACAGCAGTGTGGGATGCAGCCCGGCCCCGGCGGCGGTGTACATGACGGCGTTCATCGCGCCATCGCCCGAAGGCAGGACGAAGGCGCTCATGCCGGCCGGATGGGCGGCGTCCGGTGCGGGATCGCTGATGACGGCGGGGTGGATCGCGGGATCCTTGGCGGCGGCGGGGGTGATGGCGCCCAATGCTGCCGCCACGCCAAACAGCCACATCATCCGCATCGCTCGATCCTCATTCTTGCACATGCGCGGACATGCCATCACATGCCGGTCCGCCTGGGGAGTGCCATCATGGCGAAGAACAATGTGGGCGGCAATCAATCCGCGTCATCATCCTTGACCAGATCCTGCGCAACCTTGGGATCGCGCAGCAACTTGTCGATATGGCTGCCCTCGTCGAAACTGTCGTCGGCCAGAAACTTGATCTTCGCGGCATATTTGAGCCGCGTGCGCGCGGCGACCTCGCGCTGGAAATAGGCGGTGTTGGTCCGCAGCGCCTTCAGCACCACTTCCTCGTCCCGCCCCAGCAACGGCTTGATGAAGGCGGTCGCGTGGCGCAGGTCGGACGACATGCGGACTTCCGTGACGCTCACGACATGCCGCGCCAGCACATCGTCATGCACGTCACCGCGCTGGAGAATGTCGGACAGAATGTGGCGCACCTGCTCCCCTACGCGGAGCGCACGAACGGACGGGCCTTGGGTTTGACTGGACATATATAAACCTCATGGCCCCGACCAAAGCCGGGGCCATGTCTTTCCTATCACAGCGTGCGGACGCGTTCCTCGACCTCGAACAGTTCGAGCGTATCGCCCGGCTTGATGTCGTTGGTGTCCTGCAACACGGCGCCGCATTCCATGCCGGCGCGCACTTCGGACACATCGTCCTTGAAGCGGCGCAGCGAGTGGATGACCGTCTTGGACACGATGACATCGTCGCGGGTAAGGCGCGCATTGAGCCCCTTGCGGATGACGCCTTCCTTGACCAGAAGCCCGGCCGCCTTGTCCTTCTTGCCCGCAGGGAACACCTGCAACACTTCGGCGCGACCCACGATCGTTTCGATGCGTTCGGGGGCCAGCTGACCCGCCATTTCATTGCGCACTTCTTCGAGCAGGTCGTAGATCACGTCATAATAGCGCAGCGAGATTTTCTCGCGGATCGCCAGCGGACGCGCCTTGGCATTGGGACGGACGTTGAAACCGATCAGCGGCGCGCGGCTGGCCGATGCCAGCGTAACGTCGCTTTCGGTGATCGCACCCACGCCGGAGCTCAGGATACGCACCTTGATCTCGTCGGTCGAAATGCGGTTCAGCGCATTGACGATCGCTTCGACCGAACCCTGCACGTCGCCACGAATGACCACCGGATATTCGATGACCTTCGTGCTCAATGCCGAGAACATATTTTCAAAGTTCGTCGGCACCGATGCGGTGCGCTTGCGGGTGATCTGTTCCTGACGATAGGCGGCAACCTCACGAGCGCGCGCTTCATTTTCCACGACCGTCATCTGGTCGCCTGCCATCGGCACGCCAGACAGGCCCAGCACCTCGACCGGGACCGAAGGACCGGCGGACTTGACCTGCTGGCCCTTGTCATTGACCAGCGCACGCACCTTGCCGCTTTCCGCGCCGATGACGAACGTGTCGCCGACCTTGAGCGTACCGCGACGCACCAGCACGGTGGCGACAGCGCCACGGCCCTTGTCGAGCTGCGCCTCGATCACATTGCCTTCGGCGGCGCGATCGGGGTTGGCGGTCAGTTCCATCAGCTCGGCCTGGAGCAGTATCTTCTCGATCAGCTCGTCCAGCCCGGTCTTCTTGAGCGCGGATACCTGCACGTCCTGCACGTCGCCGCCCATATCCTCGACCACGATTTCATGTTCGAGCAGGCGCTCACGCACCTTTTGCGGGTTGGCTTCGGGCTTGTCGCACTTGTTGATAGCCACGATCATCGGCACGCCGGCCGCCTTGGTATGATTGATCGCCTCGATCGTCTGCGGCATCAGCCCGTCGTCGGCCGCCACCACCAGAATGACGATGTCGGTCACGTTCGCACCGCGTGCGCGCATTTCCGAAAAAGCCTCATGGCCCGGCGTGTCGAGGAAGGTGATGATGTCGCCGCCCTTGGTCGTCACCTGATAGGCGCCGATATGCTGGGTGATGCCGCCGCTTTCGCCCGCGACCACATCGGTCCCGCGCAGCGCGTCGAGCAGGCTGGTCTTGCCATGGTCGACATGGCCCATGATCGTCACGACAGGCGCGCGCACCTTGAGCGATTCGACCGGATCGACATCGCCTTCGATGCCGATTTCGACGTCGGCTTCGGACACGCGCTGGATGCGGTGGCCGAATTCCTCGACCAGCAGTTCGGCGGTATCCTGATCGATCGACTGGTTGAGCGTGACCGCCTGACCCATCTTGAACAGCGACTTGACCAGGTCCGCGCCCTTTTCGGCCATACGGTTGGCCAGTTCCTGCACGGTGATGACTTCTGGCACCACCACGTCGCGCGACTGCTTTTCGCGCGTCTTGGAGCCACCGGCATAATGGGCGCGGCGTTCCTTTTCACGCGCGCGCTTGAGCGCAGCGAGGCTGCGGGCGCGGGCGCTGTCGTCATCGGCCAGCGCCTTGGTGACGGTCAGCTTGCCAGCCTGGCGACGATTATCCTCGCCCCGTTTGGCGCGTTCGGGCTTGGCCGGTTCGGGCCGCTTGATCGGGGTGACCGGGGTGAAGCGACGCGGCGGCGGCGGCGCGGCAGTGGTGGCTGCGGGCTGCTCGTCCGTCGGTGCAGCCGCTTCGGGCGCGGCGGCGCTGTCCTGCGGCGCAGCGGCGGCGGGTGCTTCGGCTGCTGGCGCCGCTTCGGGAGCCTTGGCTTCTTCGACAGCGGGCGCGGACGCGGCAGCTTCGGCAGCCTGGCGATTTTCCTCGGCCCGGCGCTTTTCATCTTCGGCAGCCGCTATGCGCTCGGCCGCTTCGCGACGGCGCGCTTCCTCCAGCGCGTTCATGCGCGCCTCTTCTGCTTCGCGCAGCAGCTTGGCCTGCAATTCCTGACGCGACATCAGGCTTTGCGGCGGCGACTGGCGCGCGGGGGCAGGCTGCGGCGCGCGCTGCTGCTGCGGCGGTGGGGCGGCGGGACGGGGCGCTGCGGGCGCGGGAGCGGCGGGCACCGGATCGGCCTGTGGCGCAGCAGCGGGCGCAGCGCCGGCGGCTTCGCCCGGCTTGCCCAGGACGCGGCGCCGCTTCACCTCAACCACGACCGTATTCTTGCGGCCATGGCTGAACTGCTGCTGCACCTGGCCGGATTCCACGGTCCGCTTGATGCCCAGCGGCTTGCGGCCCAGAACCGGCTTGTCTTCCTTGCTGTCACTCATACGACTGAACTTAACCCTTCACTTCATCACCGGCCGGTGCAGGCACCGACGCATCATTCCATGCAATCTCGGCACCCTGCGCAGCGGAGGATCGCTCCTCCGCCTGCGCGGGCGCCTCGATAACGCAACCCAGATAGCTTTCCAAGCGGCCCAGGGCCGCACGCAGGCGCAATGCCGCGCGCGAGTCGGTCACCGCAACATGGACGACATTATCGCGCCCCATTGCCATAGATAGGGCCTCGCGGTCCACAGGCAAGACGATACCTGCAAGATCGCTGCCTTCCGCTTCCTGCCCGACGCGCAGCGCCTGGTCCAGCTTGCGATTGCCATCGGCCGCCGCATCGGCGGCATGGAGCAGCAATTTGACCAGCCCCTTGCGGCACGCAGTATCGATTTTTTCCGAACCTGTGAGCAGCATGGAGGCGCGCGCCTCCAGCCCCAGACGGCTGAGCAGATCCTGCCGCAACGCCTGTTCGATCTGTTCGGGCAGGTCCGCCTCGATCTGAAGCGCCCCGTCCTTGAAGGAACGCGCGATCGCGCCCTTGAGCTTGCCCTTGGCGAGCGCGGTTTCCAGCTCGGCCCGGCTGACGCCGATCCAGGCGCCCCGCCCCGGCGCCTTGGCGCGGACGTCGGGCAGCACCTGCCCGTCCGGTCCGATCGCCAGGCGGATCAGCGTTTCAGGGTCGGCGCGGTCGCCGGTCAATATGCATTTGCGTTCGGTCATGCGTGCCCCTCCGCCAAAACGGATGGACTGGCAACCCCAACGCTATTGGATAGGCCTAAACGCTCATCGGGGAGTGTCCGCAGCAATGGCGTCCTCCCTATGAGAGGGCGCTGGTGCGCGGTCGGCCAAAAGCTGCCCGCCCGCCGCGTAATTTTCCAGGCTCAGTTCGGTGATATTGATCTGCACGGCAGCCGCCGGCTTCCCCAGCCGCTCAACGAGCGACTGGGTGATGTCGGCGACCAGCGCGGCTTTCTGCTCGCGCGTGACGCTACCGGCCAGACGAATATCAACGAACGGCATGGCGGATCAGGCTTCCTCGTTCTCGAGCCCCGACGCGGATGCGTCATCTTCAAACCAATGCGCGCGGGCGGCCATGATGATCTCATTGCCCTGCTCGTCCGACAGGCCATAGGCGGCCAAAATGCCACCCTTGTCCTCGGCGCTTTCGGTCTTGCGGCGGCGCTGGTCGACGCGCTTCTTCTGCACCAGTTCGTCGGTGGCAAGGTCTGCCAGATCGTCGAGCGTCTTGATGCCCGCCTTGCCCAGCGTCACCAGCATCGCTTCGGTAAGGTGCGGCATGTCGGCCAGGGCATCCTCGACGCCCAGAGCCTGCCGTTCTTCCCGCGACGCTGCTTCGCGCCGCTCCAGCGCCTCAAGCGCGCGGCTCTGCAATTCGCCCGCCAGATCATCGTCAAAGCCTTCGATCGAGGCCAGTTCGTCAATGCTGACATAGGCGACTTCTTCCAGCTCGCCAAAGCCCTCGGCCACCAGCAGCTGCGACAGCGTCTCGTCCACGTCCAGTTCGTTCTGGAACATTTCGGACCGGGTGACGAATTCCTTCTGCCGCTTCTCGCTGGCGTCGGCTTCGGTCATGATGTCGATCGCCTTGCCGGTCAGCTGGCTGGCGAGGCGGACATTCTGGCCGCGACGACCGATGGCGAGCGACAGCTGATCGTCGGGAACGACGACTTCGATCCGCTCTTCTTCCTCGTCGATCAGCACGCGGCTGACCTGGGCGGGCTGAAGCGCGTTGACGACGAAGGTTGCCGTATCTTCCGACCAAGGGATGATGTCGATCTTTTCGCCCTGCATTTCCTGCACGACGGCCTGCACGCGGCTGCCCTTCATGCCGACGCAGGCGCCGACCGGATCGATGCTCGAATCGCGGCTGATCACGCCGATCTTGGCGCGGCTGCCCGGATCGCGCGCGGCGGCCATGATGGTGATGACGCCATCATAGATTTCGGGCACTTCCTGCGCGAACAGCTTTTTCATGAATTCGGGGTGCGCGCGGGACAGGAAAATCTGCGGCCCGCGATTTTCGCGGCGCACGTTCAGCACGACCGACCGGATGCGATCGCCAACGCGGACGACTTCGCGCGGGATCTGCTGGTCGCGGCGGATGACGCCTTCGGCCCGGCCCAGATTGACGACAACATGGCCGAACTCGACCGATTTCACGACGCCGGTGATGATTTCACCCACGCGGTCCTTGAATTCCTCATACTGACGCTCGCGCTCGGCATCGCGGACCTTCTGGAAGATCACCTGCTTGGCCGACTGGGCGTCGATGCGGCCCAGGTCGATGGGGGGCAGCGGATCGACGATGAAATCGCCGACGACTGCGCCCTTCTGCAACTTTTGCGCGGCCTTGATGTCGACCTGCTTGAAATAATCCTCGACCACATCGACCACTTCGACGACGCGCCACAGGCGCAGGTCGCCGCTGTCGGGGTCCAGCTTGGCGCGAATGTCATTCTCGGCGCCGTAACGCGCCCGCGCAGCGCGCTGGATCGCGTCCTCCATCGCCTCGATGACGATCGCCTTGTCGATCATCTTTTCGCTGGCCACCGAATTGGCGATGGCGATCAGTTCGGCCCGGTTGGCGGAAATGGCGTTTGCCATGGAAAGAACCCTTATCCTTCGGTTTCGATATCGTCCGCACCCTCGGCAGAGAGCGGCATGGTAGCATTAATCAGCGCGTCCGTCAGCACCAGCTTGGCAGTGTCGATCAGGCCAAAGGGGATGACGACATGCCCGACCTTGGTATCCTTGAACCCAATATTCTCGCCCTCGACCGGGCCAAGCACGCCCTTGAACGTCTTGCGATTGTCGATCGGCTCGGTCACCGTGATCCGCGCTTCGAACCCGCCCCATTCGACAAAATCGTGCAGGCGGGTGAGCGGACGGTCGATCCCCGGCGAACTGACCTCCAGCCGATAGGCTTCCTCGATCGGATCAACCTCATCGAACAGGTCCGACAGGCGGCGCGAGATCGTCATGCAATCGTCGATCACCAGCTGCCGCGTTTCCCTACGCTCGGCCATGATCTGAAGCGTGAGCTCATCGCCCTGCCCAAACAGCTTCACCCGCACAAGGTCAAAGCCCAAAGCCTTCACCTCCGGTTCGATCAGCGCAGTCAGTGCGGCGATGTCCGCCATGCAATCTCCAGACTATATAAACCCGCCGCTGCCGCAGGCGGTGTGCCTGCGACCCTGACATGTTTGACGATGTAAGGAAGCAGGCGTCATATAGGCAGGCCGCCGATAATCTGCAACATTATTCGTTCTGCTGTATTCTAACCGTTCGGGCTGAGCGAAGTCGAAGCCCTCCACCGAACGAAGAGAGGTGCTTCGCCATGCTCAGCATAGCCCTTCGACTTCGCTCAGAGCCTGCCCCCGGCTTGATCGGGGGGCGAACGGAGAAAAGCGTGACCCGAAGCTTTATCGCTACCCTGCCCCTTATCCTCATTGCCTGTTCGGCCGACAATGCCACCGGCCAGAATGCCGCCACGCCGGACAAGCCGTTCAAGGTCGCGACCATCGCCGACTTCGACGCCCCCTGGGCCATGACGTTCCTGCCCGACGGGCGCACGCTGGTGACGGAAAAGGCGGGCGAGATGATCCTGTTCGATCCGAAAAACGGCACCAAAATTCCGGTCGCGGGCATCCCAGCGGTCGACAGCGCTGGTCAGGGCGCGCTGATGGACGTCGTCCTCTCCCCCCATTTCGCGCAGGACAAGACTGTCTATTTCAGCTTTTCCGAAAGCCGCGACGGGGTGAAGGGCGTGGCGCTGGCCAAGGGCGCCTTTGACCAGGCCAGCGACGGGACGACCCGGCTGGACGGCGTTCAGGTCATTTTCCGCGCCAGCCCCTATGTCGATGGCAATGGCCATTATTCGGGCCGCATCGCCTTTTCGCCGGACGGCAAATATCTCTTCTTCACCAATGGCGAGCGGCAGAAATTCGATCCCGCCCAAGACCCCAAGGCCACGCTGGGCAAGGTGCTGCGCCTCAATCTGGACGGCACGCCCGCAGCAGGCAATCCGCTTGCCGCTCAGGGGTTTAACCCGGCGATCTGGTCCTATGGCCATCGCAACCTGCTCGGCATCGCCTTCGACAAGGATGGGCGCCTGTGGGAACAGGAAATGGGGCCAAAGGGCGGGGACGAAGTGAACCTCGTCAAACCGGGCCTCAACTATGGCTATCCCAAAGTATCGAACGGCGACCATTATGATGGCAAGCCGATTCCCGACCATGCACCGGGCGACGGATTTGAAGCGCCCAAGGTCAGCTGGAACCCTGTCATCTCACCGGCGGGGCTGCTCTATTATACCGGCGACCTCTTCCCGCAATGGAAGAACAGCCTCTTCATCGGCGGTCTGTCGAGCCAGAGCCTGGTCCGCGTAAAGCTGGACGGCGATAACGCTGCCAAGGCCGACCAGTGGGACATGGGCGCCCGGATCCGCGAAGTGGAACAGGGGCCGGACGGCGCGCTCTGGCTGCTGGAGGATGGCGACCGGGGATCGCAGGGCCGGATGCTGAAACTGACGCCTGCGGGGTGAAACGCCACATGTCATGCTGACGAACGTCAGCATCCAGGGCGGCACAAACCCGCCCTGGATGCCGGGTCAGGCCCGGCATGACGACGGATAATTACACCAACCGGCTCTGCTTGACCGCCGCTTCGATGAAGCTGGCGAACAGCGGGTGCGGGTCGAACGGCTTGCTCTTGAGTTCCGGGTGGAATTGCACGCCGACAAACCAGGGATGGTCGGGGCGTTCGACGATTTCGGGCAGCGTGCCGTCGGGCGACATGCCGGAAAAAATCAGCCCGCCCTTTTCCAGCCGCTCGCGATAGCCGGCATTGACCTCATAGCGATGGCGATGCCGCTCGCTGATCTCGTCCGCGCCATAAATGCCCGCGACCACGCTGTTGCCGGTCAGTTTCGCGGGATAGGCGCCCAGCCGCATCGTGCCGCCCAGATCGGTCTCGGCGGTGCGCTTCTGCAAGCCTTCCGCGCTCATCCATTCGGTGATGAGGCCGACGACCGGCTCCGACGTTTCGCCAAATTCGGTGGTCGAAGCATCCGCTATGCCCGCCGTATTGCGCGCACCCTCGATGCAGGCCATCTGCATTCCCAGGCAAATGCCGAAAAATGGCACATTGCGTTCACGCGCGAATCTGACGCTGGCGATCTTGCCTTCCGACCCGCGCACGCCAAAGCCGCCGGGGACCAGAATGCCGTGCATCGGCTCCAGGAACGCGGCGACATCGTCGCCCTTCTCGAACAGTTCGGCGTCGATCCACTTGATCTTCACCTTCACCCGATTGGCAAAACCGCCATGGGTCAGCGCCTCGTGCAGCGATTTGTAGGCGTCGGGCAGGCCGACATATTTGCCGACCACGCCGATCGTGACCTCGCCTTCCGGATTCTGCTGCCGGTCCATGATGTCGTCCCACCGCTCCAGCGACGGCATCGGCGACCCTTCGATGCCAAAGGCGCGCAGCACTTCGGCGTCCAGACCTTCGGCATGATATTGCGCGGGCACCGCATAGATGCTGGTGGCGTCGAGCGCGGGGATGACGGCTTCGGGCCGCACATTGCAGAACAGCGCGATCTTGCGCCGTTCGCCTTCGGGCAAAGGCTGTTCGCAGCGGCACAGCAAAATGTCGGGCTGAATGCCCAGCGACGTCAGTTCGCGCACGCTATGCTGGGTCGGCTTGGTCTTGAGCTCACCTGCCGCCGCAATATAGGGCACCAGCGTCACATGGACGAAGATCGACTGGCCGCGGTCCAGATCATTATGCAGCTGGCGAATCGCCTCCATGAAAGGCAGCGATTCGATGTCGCCCACCGTGCCGCCAATCTCGCACAGCACGAAATCAATATCGTCGGTATCGGCCAGCGCGAACGCCTTGATCTCGTCGGTGACGTGCGGAATGACCTGCACCGTCGCGCCCAGATAGTCGCCGCGCCGTTCCTTGGTGATGATCGTCTGATAGACGCGGCCCTGCGTCACATTGTCGCTCTGGCGCGCGGAAACGCCGGTAAAGCGCTCATAATGGCCCAGATCCAGGTCAGTCTCAGCCCCGTCGTCGGTCACATAGACTTCGCCATGCTGATAGGGCGACATCGTGCCCGGATCGACGTTCAGATAGGGATCGAACTTGCGGATTCGCACGCGATAGCCCCGCGCCTGCAACAGCGCTGCCAGGGATGCAGCCATCAGGCCTTTACCAAGCGAGGAGACCACGCCGCCGGTGATGAAAATATACCGCGTCATGGGAGAAGAGGCCTAGCCTTTCAGAACAACAAAGAGCAAGCGCGCGAATCCACGCGCGCTCAAAAAATATTGGAAATGTCGGTGAACGGGTTAGTTGGCGAGCGGAACGGCGCTGTTGCCAGCCGCATTCGCCGCACCCGCCAGCGGGTCAGCGCTGGTGGCCGGCGCGTTCTGCGTGACCGGCGCCTGCTTGACCAGCGACGTGTCGATGTCGCTGGGCGCATGACGCACCGACGCGATCACCGCCATGACAATGGACAAAGTGACGAAGATCGTCGCCAGCACCGTGGTCGATCGCGTCAGGAAATCCGCCGCGCCGCGCGCCGACATGAAGCCCGCCGGGCTACCGCCAACGCCCAGCCCGCCGCCTTCCGACTTCTGCATCAGGATGACGGTAACCAGCAGGGCGGCGATGATCGCCTGCACGACGAGAAGAAAAGTGAACATGCGACGGGTTCTGTCCGGAAATGGGATATGTTGCCGCGCACATAGCGACGAAGCGTCGCGGGGGCAACCATTGCGCGTGGCGTCTTTGGCTTAACACACCATCCGTTCGCTTCGAGCGCAGTCGAGAAGCCGCACAAATAGCGCCAGCGTTTCTCGACTTCGCTCGAAACGAACGGAGGTTGGGATTAATCAGCAGCCGCGATGATCGGCGCGAACTTGTCCGCCGTCAGGCTGGCCCCGCCGACCAGCCCGCCATCGACATCGGCGATTCCCATCAATTCCGCGGCATTGTCACCATTCATCGATCCGCCATAGAGAATACGCATCCCCGCTGCCTCGTCGCCGATCCGGCTGGCCAGCGCATCCCGCAACGCCCGGTGCATCGCGTCGACCGCCTCCATTGTCGGTATCCGCCCGGTGCCGATCGCCCAAATCGGTTCATAGGCGATCGCCAGCCAGTCGGCCGCCGCGCCTTCTGGCAGCGACGCCAGCAACTGCGCCGAAACGACCGCCTCGGCATCGCCCGCGTCGCGCACGTCCAGGCTTTCACCCACGCACAATATCACCTTCAGGCCCGCCGCCTTTGCCGCCAGCGCCTTGGCCGCCACATCAGCATCGCTCTCGCCCTGGTCCTGCCGCCGCTCGCTATGACCAACGATTGTCCAGCCTGCCCCCGCTTCGGCCAGCATCGCGCCGGACAGGCAGCCGGTATGGGCGCCGCTGGCGTTCATGTGGCAATCCTGCGCCCCGATAAAGGCACCGCCCCGAACCTGCGCCGCCGCCGCGATCAAAGTCGCTGGCACGCATAGTCCAACATCCACCCCCTGATGATTGGCCGCGATGCCGCCAATCGCTTCGACTTCGCCCAGATGCGCCTTAAGGCCGTTCATCTTCCAGTTGCCGACGACAAGTTTACGCCTGTTCATGGATTATATTTCCCCATATTTGTTTTTGCTGCACGCGTGGTCGCGATGAACGGGGCGGGTGCATTTGTCCAGACTGGCTGCGCCAGACATTGCATGACCGTGGGCGCTTGCCGCCGCGCCTATACCGCCTTAAAGCGACCGCCATCACGCCCGCTGTTCGGACATTTTCATGCTTGCTGTCTTTCGCCGCTTCACTCGCTCCCGGTTCGGCGCGGTCTTTGCGATCCTCTTCCTGGCCGTCATCGCCGGCGCCTTCATCCTGGGCGACCTGTCCAACGGCCAGTTCGGCAGCACCCTGCGCGGCAGCGGCGGCACGGCGGCCAAGGCTGGCGGCCACAGCCTGTCGCAAAGCGAAGTGCAGGATCGCATCCAGCGCGTCTATGAAAATGCCCGCAGGTCCAATCCCGCTTTGACGATCGGCGAATTCTTCGCACAGGGCGGCGCGACACAGGTATTCGACCAGTTGGTCGCATCGCTGACGCTGCGCGCCTTTGCCGACGATCAGGGCGTGCATATTTCCAAGCGGCTGGTGGATGCCCAGATTGCGCAGATCCCCGCCTTTCAGGACGCGGCGGGCAATTTCAGCCAGGATAATTTCCGTTCGCTGCTGATCCGCGAACGCATCACCGAACAGGCGCTGCGCGATGACATCAGCCGCGAAATTCTGGAGCGCCAGTTGCTGGGTCCGGTGGGCCTTGGCGTCAAGCTCTCCGACTCGCTGGTACTGCCTTACGCATCGCTGCTGCTGGAAGCGCGGCAGGGTACGATCGCCGCGATCCCGGCGGTCGCCTTTCTGGACGACAAGGTGCCGACCGACGCGCAACTGACCGATTATTACAAGCGCAACGCGGACCGCTTCACCATCCCCGAACAGCGCCGCATCCGCTACGCGGTGATCGATGCCCAGCGGTTCGCGCAGGCTTCGCAGCCCAGCGACGCGGAAATCGCCGCCGCCTATAATCAGAACAAGGCCGCCTATGCCGCCAAGCAAAACCGCAGCGTCGAACAGCTGGTGCTGCCGACGCAGGCCGGTGCCAAGGCGATCGCCGACAAGGTGAAGGGCGGCACCGCGCTGTCCGCCGCCGCAAAGGACGCCGGCCTTGAAGCGCTGACGCTGACCGATCAAAGCCAGGCCGCTCTCACCGGGTCGGCGGGCAAGGCGGTTGCCGATGCCGCCTTTGCCGCCAAGCAGGGCGACATTGTCGGTCCCGTGCGCGGACCGCTTGGCTGGATCGTGCTGCGCGTCACCGCAATCACGCAAACCCCGGCCCGTCCGCTTGCCGCGGTACGCAGCGAGATTGTCGAGACATTGCGCGCGCAGAAGGAAAAGGCGCTGCTCACCGAACTGACCGGCAAGCTGGAGGATCAGATTGCCGATGGCGGCACCTTCGATGAAGTGGCCAAGGATAATGGCCTGAAACTCGAAACCAGCCCGCTGCTACTCGCCACCGGCAAGCAGGTCGAGGATTCGGCCTATGTCCCCTCCCCTGACCTGCAACCGCTGATCGCGCCTGCCTTCGCCATGAGCGCGGATGACGACGCGCAGCTGGTGCCGATCACCCCGGACAAACGCTATGCGCTCATCGCCCCCACTGACATCGTCGCCGCCGCGCCGCCGCCGCTGGCGAAGGTCAAGGCGCTGGTGCAGGCGCAGTACCAGCTCAACCAGGGGAATGAGAAAGCCAAGAAGGTGGCCGAGGAGATTCGTGCCAAGGTCGCCAAGGGCATGAAACTGGCCGATGCCGTCGCCGCTGTCGGCGTCAAGCTGCCCGCGCCGCAGGTGCTGGGCGGCCGCCGCGCCGACATCATGCGCGGTGAACAGCGTCCCCCCGCGGAAGTCGCCATTCTCTTCTCGATGGCCCCCAACACGGTCAAGACCCTGCCGATCGGTCAGGATCGCGGTCAGTTCGTCGTCCAGTTGAACGCGATTCAGCGCGGCGATGCCAAGGATCAGCCTGAACTGCTGAAGCAGGTACGCGATCAGCTGAGCGAAGTCGTCGGCCAGGAATATGGCCAGCAGTTCGAGCGCGCGGTCGAAAAAGAGTTGGGCGTGACCCGCAATGCCAAATCTGTGGCAGAAGCCCGCACGGCGCTGACCGCCACCAATAGCGGCGGCCAATAATATGGGCGCAACGGGCGGGGACGGCATCGCTTTCGCGCGCGCGGCGCTGGCGCGGGGCGAATCGGCGCTGGTGTGGCGGCGTCAGATTGCCGACACCGACACGCCCATTTCCGCCGCGCTCAAATTGTTCGAGGCGGATCGCGGCGACTTCCTGCTTGAATCGGTGGAGGGCGGCGCGGTGCGCGGTCGCCACAGCCTGATCGGCCTCGCCCCCGACCTCCTGTTCCGCGCCGATGGCGACAAGGCGCAGATCAACCGCCAATGGGCGACCGACCGCACTGCGTTCGAGCCGATCGAGGCCGACGCGCTGACGGCGTTGCGGGCGCTGGTCGCCGAATGCCGCGCGGAACTTGACCCCGCCCTGCCCGCCGCGCTCGCCTGCCTTGTCGGCTATTTCGGCTATGAGACGGTCGGGCTGGTCGAAAAACTGCCCCGCCCCGCGCCCAATCCTATCGCCCTGCCCGACATGCTGTTCGTGCGCCCGACCGTGATCCTGATATTCGACCGGCTGGCCGACGCCCTCTATCTCGTCGCGCCGGTGTGGAAGGGCAGCTTTACCGATGCCGAAGGCGCTGCTGATCGGGCGATCGACGCCGCGCTCGAACGGATCGACGCGACCGCCGCGCGCCTCGCCGCCCCGCTGCCCGCCACCCCCGCCCCGGCGGACATGGCCGACATCGCAGTGACCCCGGTTCTGGAGCCTGGCCGCTATGCCGCCATGGTGACCAGGGCCAAGGACTATATCGTCGCGGGCGATATTTTTCAGGTCGTCCTGGCGCAGCGTTTCACCAGCCCGTTCAGCCTGCCGCCGATCGCTCTCTATCGCGCGCTGCGGCGGATCAATCCATCGCCCTTCCTTTATTATCTCGATCTGCCAGGCTTTGCGCTGATCGGATCGTCGCCGGAAATATTGGTTCGTGCCCGTAACGGCGAAGTCACGATCCGCCCGATCGCAGGCACCCGCCCGCGCGGCAAAAACGCCGTGGAGGACGCCGCCAACCGCGAAAGCCTGTTGTCCGATCCAAAGGAACGGGCCGAACATCTGATGCTGCTGGACCTTGGCCGCAACGACGTCGGCCGCGTCGCAACGGCTGGCAGCGTGACCGTGACCGACAGCTACACCGTCGAATTCTACAGCCATGTCATGCACATCGTTTCCAACGTCGTTGGCCAGCTGGCGCCGGACAAGGATGCGATCGACGCGCTGTTTGCAGGATTTCCGGCGGGCACCGTATCGGGCGCACCCAAAGTCCGCGCGTGCGAGATCATTGCCGAACTGGAGCCTGAAACCCGCGGCGCCTATGCCGGTGGCGTCGGCTATTTCAGCCCGGACGGCAATATGGACAGCTGCATCGTCCTGCGTACCGCCGTGTTGAAAGACGGCGTCATGCATGTGCAGGCAGGGGCCGGGATCGTTGCGGATTCCACCCCCGAATATGAACAGCGCGAATGCGAAGCCAAGAGCGGCGCGCTACTGGCGGCAGCGCGTGAGGCGGTGGCGCTGGCGCGCGAAAGCGGCTTCGGCCAATAAAATCCTCACGTCATCCCAGCGAAAGCTGGGATCTCCCTTCTTTTGCTCAAGCGCCGAAAAGAAAAATGGGATGCCAGCCTTCGCTGGCATGACGTATTTAGCGGAGCAATGTCACCGGCACGCCCGCCACCCGGTCGCGCCGCGTTCCGCCTGATCCAGATGGAAATGATCGCGGTGCGCCTTGTTATAGTCGGGCGACAGTACGGTCGAAAACAGGTCGCACGCCCCGTCCCGCACCGCGCGCAGAAACTCAGCGTCCCTGGCCTTGCCCTCCCAGTCGTTCAGCACGCTGATCTGCCGCCCGTCCGCCAGGACAAAGGCAGCAATGTCGATCGCATCGGCGGTCGCATGCTCGCTGAAATCGCCAGCGCTGCGCCCGTACATCCGCCGACAGCTATAGCTGCCAAAATGCCGCAGCGAAGCGACCGGCTGGCCATAGATGCGCTGCGCGGCAGGCTGGACCACCTGCCACTCCCATAACTTGAGCGCAGCCACCACCGGGCAGGAAGGCGCGACTGCCGCCGGGGCGTAGGCCAGTGCCCCGCGTTCGGCTTTCAGCCGTACGGCATCATCATAGACGCACTGCCCCGACCCGCCCGGCTCCATCGCGCTATAGGACACGCCCGCCTGTTCCAGCAGCGCCAGACATTGCGCCCGCTCCCCCGTCAGCGCCGCCAGCTTCCGCCCGGTAAACAGGCCAATCGGCTGATCAAGATCGATCTTTGTCCAGGGCAGGTCCTGCGGCCGCTGCCGCAGCACGGCATAGGCCAGCAGGATCAGGCAGAGCAAAGCGCCCCAGAACAGGATGTGACGCAGGAACATGTGGATTTGACGCATCCCCTAACCACGCCGGACCTGCCAGAAAGGTTCCGATGTGACGGGATAGCCCAGATGATCGGGGATGCATAAATGCTGTTCGCCGTCGCGATCTTCCACCCATGGCCGCACTTTTTCAACCGGGTGGGCGGCGGCATGGGCGATCATCTCGGCATGGCTTCCCGCCAGCGCCAACCGCTCCAGATTGCGCCGGGTGGGAAAGATGATACGCCCATCCCCCGCATCGCATCGCGCCAGCGTGGCGGTGGCGCTGCTCCAGAACAGATGCACATTCTCCGTCGCGTCGGCGACGGCTTCCTGTGCGTCGGGCGCGCGCGCGATGTAAAAGCGCGTGTCATAGACCCGGATCGCCTTTTCAAACGGTGCCGGATGCCATCGGGCAAAGGGCGTCAACTGATCGAGCGCCAGCGTCAGGCCATGGCTGTCGAGCAAATCGCCCAGCATCGTCCCGGCCAGCAACCCCTGCCGCAACGACAATACCGTCGGCCCGTCGACCGCGTCCGCCAGATCCCCGTTCAGGCCCCCGATCAGGCCAACACCCAGCCCGCTTTCCTCGATCGTTTCGCGGATCGCCGCGATCCGCGCCGCGGCCTCATCCTGTTCAAGCCCATGATCGATCCGTGCCGCCAGCGCATGGTCATGCGCGTCCACCCCGCCGCCGGGAAAGACCAGCGCGCCCGCGGCAAAGGCCATGGTCGATGCCCGTTCCATCATCAATATGTCGGGCGGCCCATCGGGTCGATCGCGCACGATCACTACCGTCGCTGCGGGGCGACCTGCATCATCTTCCATTGTCATGCCCTTGCTCTACGCCCGGCGATGCCAGCCGGTAAAGCCCGCGCCAGCGATCTTCTCATGCCCCTTGTGCCAATTCCAGAAACTGGCGCAATGTCGGCGTCTCGTCCTCCCGCCGCCACGCCAGCCCGGTTTCCAGCATCGGCGGATCGCCAAGATCGGCATAGACCACGCCCGCCCGCGCCAGATTGCGCAGCGAAGCCGGAACCAGCGCTATCCCCAGCCCCGCCGACACCAGGCTGATGATCGTCTGCATCTGGATCGCCTGCTGCACGATATTGGCCTGCGCGCCGCGCGCCGCATAATAGCCGGTGACCAGATCGTGAAAGGCGGGCGCCACCGCGCGCGGGAACAGGATCAGCGGCAGCGACACGATCGCCGCCGCATCGATCGCCCCTGCCTCCACCCATTGCTCCGGCAGCGCCGCGACCAGCGGCTCGCGGATCAGGCGGCGATAGCACAGGTCCGGCGGCAAGGGCGCATCAGCGGGCGGGATCAATATGCCCGCATGCGCCTGCCCCGCCAGCAATGCCGGAATCTGCACGTCGCTGGTCGCCTCCGTCAGGCGGATTTCAACCTGCGGGAACAGCGCGGCATAGCGGCGCACCAGCGCGGGCAGCACGCTATAGTCTGCGGTGCTGACAAAGGAGAGCGCCAGATGCCCGGCCCGCCCCTCGCGCAACTGCCGCGCCGCATCCGGCAGCGCGTCGATCACGGCGATTGCCGGGCGCACCTGCTCCAGCCATTGCGCCCCGAACGGGGTCAGCGCGACCCGCCGCTTGGTCCGCGCGAACAGCGGCGCGCCCAGTTCGCGCTCCAGCATCAGGATCGACTGGCTGAGTGGTGGCTGGGTCATATGCAGCCGTTCCGCCGCCTGCCCGAAATGCAGCGTTTCGGCGACCATGACGAAATGCCGCAACTGGCGGATGTCCATATTTCATATGTCCTGCGACCTAATGGGGCATCAATAATATATTTCACACCCAAACCCAACGGGTATAGAGCCGCCCGCGAGGATTATCTTTTCAGGGACATCGACCATGCCTGCCTATCGCTCCAGAACCACCACCCATGGCCGCAACATGGCGGGCGCGCGCGGGCTGTGGCGCGCGACGGGCATGAAGGATGAGGATTTCGGCAAGCCGATCATCGCCGTGGTCAACAGCTTCACCCAGTTCGTCCCCGGCCATGTCCACCTCAAGGATCTGGGCCAGTTGGTCGCTCGCGAGATCGAGGCGGCAGGCGGTGTCGCCAAGGAATTCAACACCATCGCGGTCGATGACGGCATCGCCATGGGTCATGGCGGGATGCTCTATTCGCTCCCCAGTCGTGATCTGATCGCCGACAGCGTCGAATATATGGTCAACGCCCATTGCGCCGACGCGATGGTCTGCATCTCCAATTGCGACAAGATCACGCCCGGCATGCTGATGGCCGCGATGCGCCTCAATATCCCCGCCGTGTTCGTTTCCGGCGGGCCGATGGAAGCGGGCAAGGTCGTGATGCGCGGCAAGGAAGTGGCGCTCGACCTGGTCGACGCCATGGTCGTCGCTGCCGACGAAAGCTATACCGACGAAGAAGTCAAAACCATCGAACGTTCCGCCTGCCCCACCTGCGGGTCATGCTCTGGCATGTTCACCGCCAATTCGATGAACTGCCTGACCGAAGCGCTTGGCCTCTCGCTCCCCGGCAATGGTTCGACGCTCGCCACCCATTCCGATCGCGAACGGCTGTTCCGTGAAGCGGGCCATGTCATCGTCGATCTCGCCAAGCGCTGGTATGAACAGGATGACGCCACCGCCCTGCCGCGCACGATTGCCAGCTTCGCCGCGTTCGAAAATGCGATGAGCCTGGACATCGCCATGGGCGGCTCGACCAACACCGTGCTTCACCTTTTGGCCGCCGCCCATGAAGGCGGGGTCGATTTCACCATGGCCGACATCGACCGCCTGTCGCGCCGCGTCCCCTGCCTGTGCAAGGTCGCGCCCGCCAAGCAGGACGTGCATATGGAGGATGTGCACCGCGCCGGTGGCATCATGGCGATATTGGGCGAACTGGAGCGCGCGGGGCTGGTCGACACCAGCCTGCCGACCGTCCACGCGCCCACCATGGCCGCAGCGCTCGCCCGCTGGGATATTGGCCGCACCAATAGCGATGAAGTCCGCGCCTTCTTCCGCGCGGCGCCCGGCGGTGTCCCGACCCAGACCGCCTTCAGCCAGTCCGCTCGCTGGGAAGAACTGGACCTGGACCGCGAAACGGGCGTGATCCGCTCCGCAGACCATCCCTTCTCCAAGGATGGCGGCCTTGCCGTCCTCTATGGCAACCTTGCGCCCGAAGGCTGCATCGTCAAGACGGCGGGCGTGGACGACAGCATCCTCACTTTCCACGGCACGGCGCGCGTCTATGAAAGTCAGGACGCCTCGGTCGCGGGCATTTTGGGCAATGAGGTCAAGGCCGGCGACGTCGTCGTCATCCGCTATGAAGGGCCAAAGGGCGGGCCGGGCATGCAGGAAATGCTCTATCCGACCAGCTATCTGAAATCCAAGGGGCTGGGCAAGGCATGCGCCCTCATCACCGATGGCCGCTTTTCGGGCGGCACGTCGGGCCTGTCGATCGGCCATGTCTCGCCCGAAGCAGCCGAAGGCGGCCTGATCGCGCTGGTCCAGACCGGCGATCCGATCGTCATCGACATTCCCAATCGCGTGATCAAGCTGGACCTGGACGATGCCGTGCTGGCCGAACGCCGCGCCGAAATGGAAAAGATGGGAGCAAAGGCGTGGAAACCCTTTGGCCGCAAGCGCGACGTCTCACCGGCCCTGCGCGCCTATGCCGCCATGACCACCAACGCCGCCAAGGGCGCAGTGCGCGACGTCAGCCAGATCGAATGATCAGAAAATCCTCCCCTTTAAGGGGAGGTGGCTGGCCGCAGGCCAGACGGAGGGGTGTCCTGCTATCGATAGGGTGACACCCCTCCGTCATCGCTACGCGCTGACACCTCCCCTTACAGGGGAGGATTTTCGTGCAGGACTTGCAAAGGGTATCAATCGCTTCCCGTTATGGCGGGCCTCACCCCACCTGCGCCAGCCAGTCCGCCAGATTATAATGGTTGCTCACCCGCGCGATCCTGCCGTCGCGTATCTCGAAAAACGCGCCGACGCGCAGCCGGTATCGCTGCCCGGCTGCCGCTGGCAAATCGCCGTCGGTCACCAGATATTCGCCCTCCAGCATGAACTCCGCCGCCGCCCGCGTGCCGTCGGCCGATGTCAGGAACACAGGCTCGATCACCGTCTCGCTATAGCAGCGGTTCATATGGTCCAGAAATTCGGCAAAGGCCGCCTTGCCGTTGCGCACCGCGCCCTGGCTCGGCTCATGCACCACATCGTCGGTCAGCAGCGCCAGCATCGCGGCGCTGTCCCCGCGATTGAAGGCGGCATAATAGTCGCTCAAAACCCTATCGCTCATGCCCCTTGCCCCAATCTTTCCCCATGCCAGCGCAGATGATCCGCCATGAAGGTGGAGATGAAATAATAGCTATGGTCGTAGCCGTCCCGCACCGTCAGCGTCAGGTCGATCCCCGCCGCGTCGCAAGCCGTGCGCAGCAGGTCCGGGCGTAGTTCCTTGTCCAGAAACCCGTCCGCCCCACCCTGATCGACCAGCAATGCATCGACCCGCGCGCCATCCTCGATCAGCGCGACCGCATCATGCTTGCGCCACGCCGCCTTGTCATCGCCCAGATAGCCTGACAGCGCCTTCTGACCCCATGGCACCTGGCTTGGCGCGACGATCGGCGCAAAGGCCGACACCGCCTTGAACCGATCCGCCAGCGTCAGCCCGATCGTCAGCGCGCCATGCCCGCCCATCGAATGGCCCATGATCGACTGCCGCCCCATGTCGGCGGGAAATTCTGCTGCGATCAGCGCGGGCAGTTCTTCCGTCACATAGGACCACATCTTGTAATGCGCCGCAAAGGGTGCCTCGGTCGCATCGACGTAAAAGCCGGCACCCAGCCCGAAATCATAGGCGCCATCGGGATCGTCAGCCACGCCTTCGCCCCGCGGCGACGTGTCGGGCGCGACGAAGATCAGCCCCAGTTCGGCGCAGATCGCGCGAAACTCGCCTTTCTCTGTCACATTGGCATGGGTGCAGGTCAGGCCCGACAGATACCAGACCACCGGCAGCTTCGCCCCCGCCTCATGCGGCGGCACGAACACGGAAAAGACCATGTCCGTCCCCGTGCTGGCCGATGCATGGCGATACACGCCCTGCACGCCGCCAAAGGCGCGATTTTCCGAAACGGTCTCCACGCCGTTCAATCCTTCGGGCCGACATTGGGCGCATAGGCGCAAATCTTGTTGCCATCCGGGTCACGCAGATAGGCGCCATACATATTGCCGGGCGAATTGGGCCGGAAGCCCGGCGCGCCTTCGCTCGTCCCACCTGCCGCAACGCCATTGTCGTGAAAGGCGTCCACCTCGGCATAGCTTTTCGCGGCAAAGCCCAGCGTATGGCCGTTGGCAGAGGTCGCTGGCGCGCCATCGGCAGGCTTGGCGACCACCACCGCGCCGCTGGCCGACGGATAGATCAGGCCATTGGGATAGGGGGCCGCGGCATAGCCCAGCGCCCCCATGGTCGCGTCCCAGAAGGCGCGCGCCTTTTCAATGTCGTTGGTGCCGAAATAGACATGGGTAAACATGGATCGCTCTCCGCTCAGAACACAACGACGCTGCGGATGCTCTCGCCCGCATGCATCAGGTCGAACCCCTTGTTGATCTCTTCCAGGCTCAGCATATGGGTGATCATCGGGTCGATCTCGATCTTGCCGTTCATGTACCAGTCGACGATCTTGGGCACGTCGGTCCGGCCCTTGGCCCCGCCGAACGCGCTGCCCTTCCACACCCGGCCAGTGACCAGCTGGAACGGGCGGGTGCTGATTTCCTTGCCCGCTTCGGCGACGCCGATGATGATGCTTTCGCCCCAGCCGCGATGGCACGCCTCCAGCGCGGTGCGCATCACCCCGGTATTGCCGGTGCAATCGAACGTATAGTCCGCCCCGCCATCGGTCAGCGCGACAAGATGCTGGACGATGTCACCGTCCACCTTGTTGGGATTGACGAAGTGGGTCATGCCGAAACGGCGGCCCCATTCTTCCTTGCTGTCATTGATGTCGACGCCGATGATCATGTCCGCGCCGACCAGCTTCGCGCCCTGAATGACGTTCAGGCCAATGCCGCCCAAGCCGAAGATGATGACGTTGGACCCCGGCGTCACCTTGGCGCTGTTCACCACCGCGCCCACGCCCGTGGTCACGCCGCAACCGATATAACAGCTCTTGTCGAACGGCGCGTCCTCACGGATCTTTGCCACCGCGATTTCGGGCAGCACGGTGAAGTTGGAGAAGGTCGAACAGCCCATATAGTGAAAGATCGGCTGGCCCTTGTAGGAAAAGCGCGTCGTGCCGTCGGGCATCAGCCCCTTGCCCTGCGTCGCGCGGATCGCGGTGCACAGGTTGGTCTTGCCACTGAGGCAGCTTTTGCACTGGCGGCATTCGGGCGTGTAGAGCGGGATGACATGATCGCCCGGCTGCACGCTGGTAACGCCCGGTCCCACCTCGCGCACGATGCCCGCGCCTTCATGCCCCAGGATCGACGGGAAAATGCCCTCGCTGTCGAACCCGTCCAGCGTGTAGGCGTCGGTATGGCAAATGCCGGTCGCCATGATCTCGACCAGCACTTCACCCGCTTTTGGCCCCTCCAGATCGACCTCGACAATCTCCAGCGGCTTTTTGGCTTCAAAGGCGACGGCGGCGCGGGTTTTCATGGGGAAAGCTCCTGTTCTGATATGGCTCCGCCCTAGCAATATCCCACCCGCGCGATAAGGAGGGATTGTTGCAATTCATTATTTCATATCAGGGATAATCCATGCGCGGCTGGGATGGGATAGACGAATTTGTCGCCGTGGCGACCACGGGCAGTTTCAAGGGCGGCGCGGATGCGCTCGGCCTGTCCACCACCCATATGAGCCGCGCGATCGCCGCGCTGGAAAATCGGGTGCAACGCCCGCTCTTTCACCGCACGACCCGCACCGTCCGGCTGACCGACACGGGCCGCCTCTTCTACGACCATTGCAGCCGTATCGTCACGGAACGGGACGAAGCCATTGCGCTGATCAGCGAAGGGCGGAACCGCAGGGCGACCTGCGCATCACCTGCTCGACCGCCATGGGGGAGCGCTTCATCGCCCCCATCGTCCGCGCATTCGCCGCACGCTATGTCAAACTCGCTGTCACGATAGAGCTGACCAACCGGCTGGTGGACCTGATCGGCGAAGGGTATGACATGGCGATCCGCACGGGAACGCTGGCCGATAGCCGCCTGATCGGCACGCGCATTGCCTCGCGCACCCTCTATACCTGCGCCGCCCCCGCCTATCTCGCGGCGCGCGGCACGCCCAACGCCATTGCCGACCTTGCCCATCATGACTGCCTGATCGGCACCACGACCAGTTGGCAGTTTCGCTCCTGGGGCCGGATCGAAACCATCCGCCCGCGCGGCCGCTGGCGCTGCAACAGCGGGGAAGCGGTGGCGCAGGCCGCCATCGCAGGCATGGGCATATGCCAGTTGCCCGAATTCTACGTCCTGCCCCATATCGCGTCCGGCGCGCTAGTGCCGCTGCTCGCCAATTTCGCGATGGAGGATGAGCCGATCTGGGCCGTCTATCCCCAGCGCCGCCACCTCTTGCCCAAGATTACCGGCCTGCTCGACCTGTTGCGCAGCGAATTGCCCGTGGCGCTGGCCCGGCGGGACTAACCCTCGTGCCGGAAGATCCGCGCGACCTGCACCGCAATCTCGCGGGGTGTCAGGCGACCGGGCCGGAACCAGTCCGCCGCCGCGTTGAGTTGCGACAGGAGCAGATTACGATAGATCGACCTGTCGATCCCCGCCGGTAAAGGCAGGTCGGCCACGATCGCCCGGAACAGCCCCTCGAAACGGTCGCGCCGCGCCACAAGCTGCATACGCACATCGTCGGGCACTTCGCGAAAATCATTCATCATCGGCGTCGTCAGCGAATCGGGTGCCAGTTGCACCTCCAGCAGCGCAACGCACGCCGCTTCCAGCCGCTCCCACGGATCGGCGACGTCCGCCACCGCGGCTGCGATCCGCGCCTCCGCTTCATCGAGGGCGCCATTATGCAATTCGACGAACAGCGCGTCCTTGGACTTGATATGGTGATAGAGCGATCCGCCCAGCACCCCGGACGCCTCGCCAATGTCGCGCATCGACGTGCCACGATAGCCCTTGCGCGCGAACAGCTGCGCCGCGATCGCGAGTATCTCCTCGCGCCGGGACCGCCCGCCTTCCTCGCTTCCCGCCTGCTTGCTCATGCGCGCTGGCCTAGCACAAAATGCCGCCCCGGATCATCCCGGCGTCACGGCAGCAGCAGCGACGAATCGCCATAGCTGTAGAAACGATAGCCCGCCCCGATCGCATGGGCATAAGCCGCCCGCATCCGCTCCGTCCCCATCAGCGCGCTGACCAGCATGAACAGGGTCGATTTGGGCAAATGGAAATTGGTCATCAACCCGTCGACCGCCCGGAACCGATAGCCCGGCGTGATGAAAATCCGGGTTTCATCGGCAAAGGCACGGATGATGCCATCCTCGCCCGCCGCGCTTTCCAGCAGGCGCAGGCTGGTGGTGCCAACAGCGATCAGCCGCCCGCCCGCCGCGCGTGCGGCATTCAGCCGCTCCGCCGTCGCCGCCTCGATCCGGCCCCATTCGGCGTGCATCCGATGATCGTCGGTATCGTCCGCCTTGACCGGCAGGAATGTCCCCGCGCCCACATGCAGCGTCAGCGTCTCGGTCACGATGCCGCGCTCCGCCAGCGCCGCCATCAATTCCGGGGTGAAATGCAGCGCAGCCGTGGGCGCTGCCACCGCACCATCCTCCCGCGCGAACATCGTCTGGTAATCGGCCCGGTCGCGCTCGTCGGTCGGACGCTTGCTGGCAATATAGGGCGGCAATGGCATCCGCCCTGCCCGCTCCAGCAATATCTCCACCGGCTCCTCGCCCTCGAAGCTCAGCGTCACCCCACCATCATCGTCGCGCGGCCCGGCGATGGCCGTGACCCCCGCGCCGAAATCGATCCGGTCACCGTCACGCACCCTCTTGGCATTGCGCAAAAAGGCCTGCCACTGGCGCAGCCCCAGCCTTTTGTGCAGCGTCGCGCCGATCCGCGCATTGCCGCGCATCCCCTCCAGCTGGGCCGGAATGACGCGCGTATCGTTGAACACCAGCACATCGCCCGCCCGCAACAGCGAGGGCAGGTCACGCACGCTCAGGTTAGCAAAGTCGCCCTCGCCCGGCACCAGCAGCAAGCGCGCACTATCGCGCGGCGACGCAGGCCGCAGCGCAATATTCTCCGGCGGCAGGTCGAAATCGAAAAGGTCTACGCGCATGGTCTAAACGCTGCCCTGTTCAGCCTTTATCGGTGTTCCCGCGAAGGCGGGAACACCCGGTGCTATAATCATGATAAAGCGAAGGGATGGTGGCCGGACGAACCAGCCCCTTCTCCCGCTTATTTCGCCGGCGCGCCAATAATCGACGGCGCAACCGGGGCGACCGGCGCGGTCACCGGCGGCTTGCCGTCGCTCTCGATCGATGCTTGCAGGATCACGGTCGGGTTGGCGGGCGGTTCGCCCTGCGCAATCGCATCGACATAATTCATGCCCTCGATCACCCGGCCAAACACCGTATATTTCTTGTCGAGCTGCATCCTGGGCAACAGCACGATGAAGAACTGGCTGTTGGCGCTATCCTCGCTCTGGGCGCGGGCCATCGACACGGTACCGCGCAGATGGGGCATCGGGTTGAACTCGGCCTTCAGGTCCGGCAACGTCGAACCGCCCGTGCCGTCGCCCTTGGGGTCGCCGCCCTGCGCCATGAAGCCGGGAATGACGCGATGGAATTTCAGGCCATTGTAGAAACCCTGCCGGGTCAGTTCCTTGATCCGCTCGACATGGTTGGGCGCGATGTCGGGGCGCAGCTGGATACGCACCCGCCCGCCGCTCGACAGGTCCAGATCCCAGATATTCTGCGGATCGGCCGGCACCACCGCAGGCGGCAGCTTGGGGGTCAGGTCGCCGCCCAGCGACTTGGCATTCTCCGCCGCCCGCGCCGCAGCCTCCGCCTTCTTCAATTCATCGCCCTTGCTACCGCCGCCCTGGGCATAGGCCATGCCGGACGCAGTGAGGGCGATGCCGATCGCCACGGTCTTGAGCGCGCAGGTGAAACGCATGGGACTTACTTTCCTCAATATCTTGGCCGTCCTGATAGCGCGCTGATCGCGATTGGCAACTGAACGCAGGCTGAGCGAGCTTATACGCTGCCCTTGCGTCCCAGTTTTTCTACCCGCGCCACGACTTCGTCGCGCACCACCGGCCCCACAAATTTATGGATCGGCCCGCCATAGAGCGCGATTTCCTTGACCAGTCGCGACGCGATCGGTTGCAGGCACACGTCCGCCATCAGGAATACCGTTTCGACGCGGGCGTTGATCTGCTGGTTCATCCCCGCCATTTGATATTCATATTCAAAGTCGGCGACCGCGCGCAGCCCGCGAATGATGACGCTTGCGCCCTGCGATTCGGCAAAGTCCATCAGCAGCGAGTTGAAGCCGACGACCACAATGTCGGCGTCGATCGCCGCGCATTCGCGCCGGACCATCTCCAGCCGTTCCTCATCGCTGAACATGGGCGACTTGCTGATGTTGGTCGTCACACCGATCACCAGCCGGTCGACCAGCTTCGCGCCGCGCCGGATGATGTCCATATGCCCCAATGTAATCGGGTCGAACGTGCCGGGATAGACACCTATGCGCTGC
This sequence comes from Sphingobium xenophagum, assembly GCF_002288285.1. Taxonomy (NCBI): domain Bacteria; kingdom Pseudomonadati; phylum Pseudomonadota; class Alphaproteobacteria; order Sphingomonadales; family Sphingobiaceae; genus Sphingobium; species Sphingobium xenophagum. The sequence continues at coordinate 282,685 of NZ_CP022745.1, forward strand.
TTGCTCATGCCGTTTAGCGATCCCTTTCCACGATATAGTCGGCAATGGCGCGCAGCAGGTCGGCTTCCGCGCCATAGCCATGCAGATGCGCCTTGGCCTGATCGACCAGCATGTGCGCCTGCGCCCGCGCCCGATCGACGCCCAGGAGCGACACGAAGGTTTCCTTGCCCGCCGCCGCATCCTTGCCCAGCGCCTTGCCCGCCAGCGTCGCGTCGCCCTCTACATCCAGCAGATCGTCGGCAATCTGGAACGCCAGTCCGATGTCGCGCGCATAGCCATGCAAGCCGGTGCGGGCATCGACCGGGATGCGGGCCATGATCGCGGCGGCATCGACGCAAAAGGCGATCAGCGCCCCGGTCTTTAGGTTTTGCAGCCGGGTGACGGTGGCCAGGTCGAACCGGGCATGTTCCGCCTCCAGGTCCATCATCTGCCCGCCCGCCATGCCAGCAGGACCGCTGGCCAGCGCCAGCGCGCGCACCAATTCTATCCGCACGAACGGGTCGGGATGGGTTTCCTCGTCGGACAGGATCTGGAACGCCAGATCGTGCAGGCAATCGCCGGCCAATATGGCCGTCGCCTCGTCAAACGCCTTGTGGACGGTCGCCTTGCCCCGGCGCATGTCGTCATTGTCCATCGCGGGCAGATCGTCATGCACCAGCGAATAGACATGGATGCACTCGATCGCCAGGCCGACCCGCAGCGCCGATTCGCGTGACAGATGGAACAGGTCGCTGGTCGCCTGCACCAGCAATGGCCGCAACCTTTTGCCGCCGCCGATCGCGGCGTGGCGCATCGCCTCATACAGTCGCGCCCGTGGATCGTCCGGCACGCCCAGCAGATGGTCGAACGCCCGGTCGATCGCGGCCGCGACTTCTGCCGCGCGCGCCTTCACCAATGCCCCGGCGGAGGCCGTCTCTCCCCCGATCATGCCGCTCATTCCGCGCCGAACGGCTGCGCGCCGGTTACGGCGCCGCTGGCGTCTGTCGTCAGCTTGGCGATCCGCGCCTCCGCCGACGCCAGCCGCTCCGTACAGCGTTTGCGCAGCTCCTCGCCCTGCGCATAGAGCGAGATCGACTCGTCGAGCGGCACGTCGCCGCTTTCGAGCCGCCGCACGATCGTTTCGAGCGCGCGCAGCGCATCCTCGAAAGAAAGACTGGCCGGATCAAGGGCCGAATTGGAAGGGGCCGTGCTGCTATCGTCTGCCATGTCCCTGCATTGACCGCCACTGCCGCCCCGGTCAAGCCATCACACCGGCTTTCGTACCCGCTTTCATGACTGTCATCGTGTCGTCATGACGTCATATGATAGCGATGGGGGATTAAGCGCAGTTTTGCGTTGACGCAGGATGTTGCAGGTGCACATAGAAGGACCGCTATGAAATTTTACATTCCCCTGATCGCCGTTGCCTCGCTCACTCTGCTGAGCGCCTGCAACAAGAATGACGAACCCGAAGTCGTTGGCGGCCCTGCCGATCCGATGGCTGCCGAACTGGCCAATGCCGCGCCTGTCGAGCTGCCCCCGTCGGTCAAGGCCAACAAGCAGTTCCGGTGCAAGGACAACAGCCTGATCTTCGTCGACTATATGAGCGACGACAAGACGGCCCAGCTGCGCACTGAAAAGGGCGGCCCCGCCACCACGCTGAAGGCGGAAGAAGTCGGCAAGCCCTTCACGGCCGAAGGCTTTGAAGTCAGCGGCGCGGGCGACGAAGTCACCATCACCGTGCCCGGCAAAGGCGCACAGGCCTGCCACGTCTAAGACGCACGCAGCTGGACACCTCGAAGAACCGCTGGATTTGCGTGTAGGGTCGACGGTGCGGATTGAGGCGGCGTGGAAGGAGTGATGTTGCAGCGTATTTGTCGGTGATTTCGATATTGCCGGTGCCGCAGTGGCCGGATTTACCGTCGGTAGCGCTTGGTTCATATCAAGCAGGCGCAGTTCGCCCTTCGAGCCAGGCCAAGCGCTGGAAGTTATAGGCCAAGTTGGCCATGCCGATCTTGATGGTAGCGCGGGCGATGCCGATGGTGCGCACGACCAGCCCCATGCGGTTCTTTTGCCCGGCGAACACATGCTCGACCTGGGCGCGGATCTTGGAACGCCGGGTATTGGCCTTGGCGATCCGCTCAGGCAACGCTCGCCGCGGTTTACGCCGCTGGTGAATGTGGCTGGTGAACATGCCACTGGCCAGGAACGCCTCGTTCTTCTTGGATCGATAGGCGGTATCAGCCCAGACGCCGGAGGCAGTGTTGTCCTTACTGATCAGAACCGGCAGCCGTGCGCCGTCATGGGCATTGGCGGCGCTGGCATCCCAGGTGCGGATCAGCCCATGGGTTTTGTCGATGCCGATATGATTCTTGTACCCGAACATCGGGATGGCCAGATCGACCGGCCTAGCCGCCTTGGGATCGGCGCCCTCTTTGATCTTGGCCTTGCTGTACTTGATCGACCAGCGCGCATCACGGTCCTTTTGCCGGGTCTTGGCCGGCTTCCAGCCCTCGGGCACGCCGCCTTCCTTGATCGCTGCTTTCTCCGCTTCGGTATTGCGCTGTTTGGGTGCCTGCACGACCGTAGCGTCGATGATTTGCCCGCCCATGGCGAGATAGCCCCGATCCTTGAGGGCAGCGTCGAAGCGAGCGAAAAGTTTGTCTATGGCCTTGGCATTTACCAGGCGTTCCCGAAACAGCCACACCGTGGTCGCATCCGGCACGGTGCCATCGAGCCCAAGGCCCAGGAACCGTTGGAATGACAACCGGTCTTTGATCTGAAACTCGGCGGCCTCGTCCGACAGCGAATAGAGCGCCTGTAGAACCAGAATCTTGAACATCAGCACCGGATCAAAGGGCGGTCGCCCACCCTTGCCGCGAACGCAGCGACGAAGCGCTGCCACCAGCGGACCACGGAAAACCTCGAAATCCACAACTGCCGCTAATCGCTCCAGCGGATCGCCCGCCGCGCTCAGCGCATCGTACCGGTCCGAAAGATCGAAGAAACCAGGCTGACTTGCCATCATCGCCTCCTACGCATCGCCGACGAAGTGAATCAAATCCGCCGATCAAACGCCAGAGTTTTTCGAGGTGTCCAGCTTCCTCATTCCCGGGCCGGACCTTTCCCCAAAGGTCCGGCCTTTTTCTTTTGCGCTCTTGTATTCTATGTTTTGCGAACTCAAAGCGCCCTGATATGCCCGCACAATGAACAACGACATTCAACTACAGTGGAACGCAATTAAGGCTGCTCCGATTATATATCTAGCAGCCATAATAGTCGTTGCATGTGTCATCTGGCTTGTAGTTACCCATTTGAAATCTAATACAATAGAGTCATTAGAAGCACGGCTTAAGTTGCGAGATGATGAGATTTTGGATTATCGCCGCCAACTCGATGGAGCATCTCCAGATGAAGCTAAAGCACGAATAGAATTGCTCGAAGCCAAGATCGAAGAATTAATGCCTCGCCGCATTCTGGCAGACCAACGAACCAAGATCCAAACTGCCCTTGCGGGGACGAAGTGCTCGATAAGTATAGGTTCGGACATGGCCTGCGCTGATGCCCCAGCGTTGAACTCCGGAATCAGTGCCGCCTTTCGCAATGCAGGATGGCAAGTCCAGAATCCGTCGTTCATGGGGTTAAGCAATGCGCCCCTCAGTGGTATTGGCGTACGATGCCTCGATCCAACCAATCCGACAGATTGTGAGACTGCCGTAATAAATGCATTAAGGGCCGCCGATATAAAGTTTGACGTTCAAACCGGGCGCGACAGATCTCCGCACGAAGGGATGCCGAAAATCGACGTGGAAATAGTTATCACGCCACGAGTGTGTGATTAGCAACCTTTTCACTTCCAACTCACCACCATACCCACCATTGTGAATCCTGCGCCGCCCCGCTAAAGGCGCGCACATGTCCAGCACCGCTCCCCACATCACCCCGGAAATCGTCGCCGAACATGGCCTCAGCCCGGAAGAATATGACCGCGTCCTGAAAGCGATCGGCCGCGAACCGAACCTCACGGAACTGGGCATATTCTCGGTCATGTGGTCGGAACATTGCAGCTATAAAAGCTCCAAGATCCACCTGATGAAGCTGCCGACCACTGGCCCGCAGGTCATTTGCGGCCCCGGCGAGAATGCAGGCGTGGTCGATATTGGCGATGGTCAGGCGGCGATCTTCAAGATGGAGAGCCACAACCATCCCAGCTATATTGAACCCTATCAGGGTGCAGCGACCGGCGTTGGCGGCATTTTGCGCGACGTGTTCACCATGGGCGCGCGCCCGGTCGCCAATATGAACGCGCTGCGCTTCGGTCGGCCCGATCATCCCAAGATGCGCCACCTGATCAGCGGCGTCGTGCGCGGCATTGGCGGCTATGGCAATTGCGTCGGCGTGCCCACCGTGGGCGGCGAAGTCAATTTCCACCCCGCCTATGACGGCAATATCCTGGTCAACGCCATGACCGTGGGCATCGCGGACACCGACAAGATTTTCTATTCGGCAGCATCCGGCGTTGGCAACTCCATCGTCTATGTCGGCTCCAAGACCGGCCGCGACGGCATCCATGGCGCGACCATGGCCAGCGCCGATTTCGGCGACGATGCCGACGCCAAGCGCCCGACCGTGCAGGTCGGCGATCCCTTCACCGAAAAGCTGCTGATCGAAGCCTGCCTTGAACTGATGGCGTCCGACGCGATCGTCGCTATTCAGGATATGGGCGCGGCGGGCCTCACCTCCTCCAGCGTCGAAATGGCGTCGAAGGGCGGCGTCGGCCTGCTCCTCAACATGGATGCCGTGCCGCAGCGCGAAACCGGCATGACTGCCTATGAAATGATGCTCTCCGAAAGCCAGGAGCGCATGTTGATGGTCTTGAAGCCGGGCCGCGAAGCCTTTGCAGAGGCCATTTTCCACAAATGGGAGCTGGATTTCGCGGTGATCGGCGAAGTCACCGACACGGGTCGCATGGTCCTGGTCCATCATGGCGAAACCGTGTGCGACATTCCGCTGGCTCCGCTGGCGGACGACGCCCCGCTCTATGATCGCCCCTCCATGCCGGTGGACGACTATAAGGCCTGGTCGGGCGTCCAGCCGCTCGGCGACATCCCCGAATCCACCGACATCGGCGCGGACCTCATCACGCTGATGGGCAGCCCCGACATCGCCAGCCGCCGCTGGATCTGGGAACAATATGACCATATGGTCGGCGCGGACACAGTCCAGCGCCCCGGCGGCGATGCGGCCGTGGTTCGCGTCCACGGCTCCAGCAAAGGCATTGCGATCAGCACCGATTGCACCCCGCGCTATTGCTATGCAGACCCCTATGAAGGCGGCAAGCAGGCGATTGCCGAATGCTATCGCAACCTGAGCGCGGTCGGCGCAAAGCCGCTGGCCGTGACCAACTGCCTCAACTTCGCCAACCCCCAGCGCCCCGAAATCATGGCACAGCTGACCGGCTGCCTTGACGGGATGGGCGACGCCTGCCGCGCATTGGACTTCCCGATCGTGAGCGGCAACGTGTCGCTCTATAACGAAAGCAAGGCGACCGGCGGCGGCAGCGCGATTCTGCCTACGCCCGCAATTGGCGGGATCGGCTTGCTGGCGGACGTCGATGTGATGGCGACGGTCGCGTTCAAGAATGAAGGCGACGCCATCTGGCTGATCGGGGGGCCAGAAGGCGCTTTGGGCACGCATCTGGGCCAGTCGATCTGGCTGCGCGAAATCGCCGGTCGTGAAGCGGGTGAAGCACCCAAGGTCGATCTGGCTGCCGAGCGCGCCAATGCCGACATGATCCGCACCCTGGTCGCATCGGGTTCGGTCAATGCCGTTCATGATATTGCCGATGGCGGCCTGATCGTCACGATCGCCGAAATGGCGCTGGCGGGCAAAATCGGCGCGCAGCTCGACGACACGCTCTCCACCGCCGCCGCCTTTGGCGAAGATCAGGGCCGCTATGTCGTCACCGCATCACCAGGCATCGACATTCCGGGCGCAATCCGTATCGGCACCACCGGCGGATCGACCGTTGCCGGCGTCCCCCTCACCGACCTGCGCGCCGCGCATGAAGGCTTCTTCCCCAAGCTGATGGACAGCGAACTTTAATCCCAAACCCCCGTCGTCCCCGCGGACGCGGGGACCCAACGCCCGTTACGCACCTGGATACAATCGGCGCGCAACGCGCCCGCCCGTAGCGTACCCCCGCGCCTACCGTTCGGTGCAACATGGGTTCCCACTTCCGTGGGAACGACGGCTATTGTTAAAATCACGCCATGCGAATCCGCCAGCCTTGCGTCTATATCCTGGCCAGCCAACGCAACGGCACCCTCTATATCGGCGTTACATCAGACCTCATCGCCCGCCTCCACCAGCATCGCACCAGTGCAGTCCCCGGCTTCACCCGTGATTACGGCGTAAACCGCCTCATGTGGTTCGAGCAGCACGGCACGATGGATGAAGCTATCCTCCGCGAGAAACGCTTGAAAAAATGGAACCGCGCCTGGAAAATCAGCATGATTGAGGAATTGAACCCGCACTGGGACGATCTCGCTATCGGATTAGGTTTTGAACGCCTGCCGGATCACGCCACGCCTCGCGTCACCCGTCCAAACAGAACCTGATAGCTATCATTGCTGCCTTCAGCCTCGAATGCGGCCATCACCCGCCGCAAATCGCCCGGCGATAGCGGCGCGCGCCCTTCGCCCGGCACCACCGCGCCAATCCCGCGCAAATGGGCGATCAGCCCCCGCGCGCCGCCGCAATCCAGCGCATACTCCTCGTCAAAGGCGAAGGCGTCGCCAAAGCGCGCCAGCATAGCGCGCAAGTCGTCCAGCGTCGGATAATCCGGCACGCCAGCCACCAGTCCGCACCGCGCGTGCGCGGCCCGCCAGCGGGCAAAGCTGCCCTGCCCCATGGTCGAGAAAATCAGGCTCCCGCCCGGCCGCAACAGCTCCGCCAGCCGCGCAATGCCGCTCGCCAGATCATCGAACCATTGGAACGCCAGGCTGGACACGATCAGGTCGAACCATGGCCCGTCGAAGATCGGCGCTTCCCCGTCCATCGTCAGGAACCGCCCCGCGACATGGCCTGCGGACGCGGCCTGTTCCAGCATCCCTGGCGACAGGTCGGTCACGACCATCTCTGCGCCCGGCCAGCGCGCCTGAATGTCGCGCGTCAGGAACCCGGTGCCGCAACCAATTTCCAATATCCGCGTGATCCCATCGGGCTTTTGCCGCTGGGCCAACTCTGCCACCAGCGCCGCCGCCAGCCGCTGCGGCCCGGCATGGTCATCATAATGCGCCGCCGCCGCGCCGAAGGCGTCGCTGATCCGTTGCTTGCGCCATTGCCTGGAGCCATCAATCATGGCTACGCGCCTTGGCAGAGGCTTGCGCCGCTGACCAGTCCCCTTCAAGGAAGCGTCATGACATCCCCCCGTATCCCCGCCATGGACGTGCTGCGCGGTTGCGCGGTGATGGGCATCCTGTGGATGAACATCACGGCCTTCGCCCAGCCCCAATCCGCCTATTTCAACCCGGCGGCATCGGGGCCGCTCGGCATTGGCGACATCGCTTTCTGGATGAGCAGCCTGATTCTGTTCGACGGCAAGATGCGCGCGCTGTTCGCCATGCTGTTCGGCGCGTCGATGCTGTTGCTGATCGACCGGGAGGAAATGGCCGGGCGTGACGGCCGCCGCAGCCAGATGATCCGCGCAGGCTGGCTGTTCGTCATAGGCATGGCCCATTATCTGCTGCTCTGGTGGGGGACATATTGGCGATCTATGCGGTCGTCAGTCTGGTGGCGCTCGGCTTCGTGCGACAGGAACCCATGGCGCTCGTCAAAAGCGCTTTCCTGATCTTCCTTTTTCACTTCCTGATCTGTGCCGCCTTTCTCGCCACCCTCTATGCCTGGGGCCATGCCGCCGCCTTGCCCGGCGCGGGAACGGCCACGCGCAACGGCTTTGCGACCTTCATGGCATCGCTGGCGGACCCGGCCAGCCCCGGCGTCCGCGCGGACATCGCCACCTATCGCAGCGGCTTCGGTACGATCCTGTCGCACAAGCTCGCTTCTTTCCCCGGCGAATGGTTCTGGGGTTTCATGTTCACCGCCCTGGACGTGCTGGGCTTCATGCTGCTGGGCATGGCGATGCTCAAGGGCGGCTTTCTCACGGGCCGCTGGCCTGCCGATCAATATTGGCGCACCGCGCGCCATTGCTTTCTCATCGGCCTGCCACCGATGATCGGCCTTGCCATCTGGATCATCGCCAGTGGCTTTGCCCCGTTACCTGCTTTCGGCACCGTCCTGCTCTGGTCCTTCCCCTTCCGCATACCGCTTGCCGTGGGCTGGGCCGCGCTCATCCTGTGGCTGCTTGCCCGTCATCGCAATCACCCGCTGGTCGCCCGCCTGGCTGCCACCGGGCGAATGACGCTCAGCAATTATCTGGGATCCACCCTGCTCATGACCTCGCTCTTCTATGGCTGGGGGCTGGGCTTGTTCGGCCATGTCCGCCCCGCCCTGCTCCTGCCCTTCGTGCTGGGCGCCTGGGCGTTGATGCTGCTCTGGTCGCCGCTTTGGCTGTCGCGATTCGCCGTTGGCCCGGTGGAATGGCTCTGGCGCAGCCTGATCCGCGGCCAACCGCAAAAGATTCGCAAGAGCAGCTGATTACTATTGCGACCTATTATCATCTGCGCTATCTCTCTCCCTATCAGGAGAGTGTCTCGATGGTCGTCTGTGTTTGCAATGCCATTCGTGAAAAGGACTTGAAGGAAGCTGTGCGCGATGGCGCCGACACGCCCTGCAGCGCCTATGCGCGCTTTGGCCGTCGCCCCAAATGCGGCCAGTGCGTTCCCTTCGCCCGCACGATCATCGCCGCGGAACGCGCCTCGGCCTGATAGCATTGCAAATCATCCGCACTTGCCGATCGCGAAGCCGGCGCAATAGCGGACGATAAAATGGCGGAATATCAAGGTTTTTTGGCTTAACAGCAACGAACCCGACGCCTATAGTCCGGCCTTAATCCCCCCCAAGCCGGAGTATCCGCCATGAAAGGCGACCCGAAGGTCATCGACTATCTGAACGAGGTCCTCAAAAATGAGCTGACCGCGATCAATCAATATTTCCTGCACTATCGCATCCTCAATCACTGGGGCGTCGAAAAGCTCGCCAAGTTTGAATATGAGGAATCGATCGACGAGATGAAGCACGCCGACAAGCTGGCGGAGCGCATCCTCTTCCTCGACGGTCTGCCCAATTTTCAGCTGCTTGGCCGCCTCAAGATCGGCGAAACGGTCGAGGAAATATTGAAGGCCGACCTGGCGCTGGAATATGAAGCGCTGCCCCCGCTCAAGGATGGGATCGCCTATTGCGAATCGATTCGCGATTATGTGACCCGCGACCTGTTCCAATATATCCTCGAAAGCGAGGAGGAGCATATCGATACGCTGGAAACCCAGTTCGAAATGATCGAGCGCATGGGCATCCAGAATTACGTCCAGCTACAGAGCAAGCCGGCCGAGGGCTGACTTATGTCGCCGGGAGGGGGCGCCGTCCCCTCCCCCTTAGAGCAAAGCCTCCAATATCCCGATCAGCGGCAGGTCGGCGGGTGGCATATCCAGTCCGTACATCTGCGCGGGGCGCACCCATTGCAGCGCGGTGGCATGGCGCGCCTGCGCCACACCTTCCCATTTCCGGCAGACATAGAGCAGCAGCAGCAAATGCCTGTCGCCCAGCGGCTCGCTCGCAAAGGTTGCGGGCGCCAGGCAACTGGCATGGGTGCGGATACCCAGTTCCTCCTCCAACTCGCGGATCAGCGCCGCTTCGGGCGTTTCACCGGGTTCCAGCTTGCCGCCGGGAAACTCCCATAGCCCTGCCATCGCCCGACCAGGCGGTCTTTGCTGCACAAGAACGCGGCCGTCCGCGTCGATCAGGGCGGCGGCCACCACCCATAAAGGCGAAAAACTGTCCATAAAGGTCCGATGAAAGGGCTTTGTTAACCGCGCGTCTTTTACAGGTCTATGCGGGACTGTCTGTAGCGAACTGGAAGCCATATGCGCGGGTTCATCGAAATCATCGCCCGCTTGGGGCTCATACGATGCGAACGTGGGGCGACCGCGGTCGAATATGGCCTGATTATCGCCATGGTTGTGCTCGCCATGATCACTGCTCTGACGAACGTCGCAAATAAGACGACAGGCATGTGGAACAACGTGGCCCATGAAGTAACGTCCCGTTAACCATCAATATCTGACAGCCGTTCGATCCCCATTAACCGTTTTTCAACTGACCTTCTCTAATTCATTCCTTGCTGACCACATCAATTTGAGCGGGGCGGCCGGGTAGTTAAACGCAGTTTCAAGACAAGGAGACATCACATGCAGTTCATCCGTAAGATGCTGAAGAACGAAAAGGGCGCGACCGCCATTGAATATGGCCTGATCGCGGCTCTGATCGCCGTCGCTGCCATTGGCGCGATGACCAGCCTGGGCACGAAGCTCAGCGGCACCTTCAACAACGTTTCGGGCAACCTGAAGTAAGCCCGACACATTGTCGAAACAGGGGGCGGCGAAGGCAACTTCGCCGCCCCTTTTCGTTTGACTTTACCAGGTGACGATCTTCACGCGCTGCCCTGGTCGCAGCGATGCATTCGCTGCCAGCGCGTTGATCGTCAGAAAACGCTCCAGCTGATAATCGCTATAGGCCATGCGCCGGCTGAGCGACTGGACAGTATCGCCCGCCTTGACCGTCAAGACATCGACCCGGCGGGGCTTGATGGCAGCAGCTTCCTGCGGTGACAGGCGCTGGACCGACTGGACCATGGTGTTGAACGGGCCGATGCCCTGTCCCGCTGCTGTCAACAACAGAAAGTGGTAGGCCTTCCCATCGCCAAAATCATAAGCGAAAACAGTCGCATCGACTGCACCCGACTGGCTGTTGGCACGCACGGTGCGCCACGCGGCAGGCAGACCGTTGATCGTCGTGCGGCGCGCCTCACCTTCCGGCACGCTGCCATTGGCGCCGCCCAGTTTCGCAAAGACATTGTCGATATAGGCCGCCAGATTGCCGGAATAGGGCGCCGCGCCAAATTGCGCTTGCCCGCCAGATCCCGTCACCGAAACCGCATCCGCGCTATTTTCCATGCCAAATCCGGTCGGCGCGGTGAAGCTCAGGCGGAGGTCGGGATGGCGAAAGCGGTTACCCTCTATCACGCCCTGCCGGGGATCATCGCCATAGAGCAGGCCGTCAAGCGCATTGAGGAAGGCTTCCCGGTTACGCACCACGCTCTTCGATCCGCTGTTCGCTGCGCCTTTGGACGCGCGCGCGACGCGCGATGCGGGGTCGGGATGGGTGCTCGCCCATTCCGGCATGGTCCGCGCACTGCCCGTAACCCGCGCATCCAGATTGCTCTGCGCCGCCAGTGACGCCAGCATCCCCGATAAAGCGCGCGGATCATAGCCGCCCGACGCCAGGTAACGAATGCCCAGATCGTCGGCCTCATATTCCTGCGTGCGTGAAAATCGCAGCGTCAGCAACTGGCTGCCCGTGCCGATCCCTTTCTGAATCAGCCCGGCAAAGCCCGAATCGCCCAGCAACGCACCAGTCAGAACGCCCAGCAAGGCGCCGCCGATCGCATTGCGCTGCGCCGCCTGTTGCCGCCGCTGGCCATGGCGGGCCGCGACATGGCCGACTTCATGCCCCAGCACCCCGGCCAGTTCCGCCTCATCATTCATCAGCGCCATCAACTGGCGCGTGACATAGACATAGCCGCCAGGAATCGCGAAGGCGTTGTTGACCGGCGAATTGAGCAGCGTGACGGTAAAATCGCTCTGCGCGTTGGACAGGCCGGATTGCACCGCGATGCGACGCCCCACGCTCTCGACATAGCGCGCCTGCGGCCCTGCATAGGCGCCGCCAAATTCCTTGAGCAGTTCAGGATGCTGCTTGGCCCCGCTCGCCTTATCCTGCGCGCTGATCGACGACGTGGTGCGTATGGCACGCTGCTGGCCCACGACGGCAGGCGCAGCCGCCAGCGCGGCCATGCCCACTCCGGCGCATGCCAGAGACAACTTCCAGTTCATCCCCTGAATTCCTCCTCAATTACCGCATCGTAACGAGAAGAAAGGCCGGAGCGTTCCCCGTCAAGCGTCGTTCAAGCGCCGATGGCGAGAAATTTGTTCGCCCTGTCGGTGCGCAGCGCCGACGCATCCATCCCGTCGAGCGCCGCCAGTTCCGCCTCGATCGCCGCGCCCAGGCTGGCAATCGCCTCGACCGGATCGCGATGCGCGCCGCCCACTGGTTCGGGCACGATCGTGTCGATCACGCCCAGATTTTTCAGATGCTGCGCCGTCACCTGCATCGCCGTGGCCGCGTCGCTCGCCTTGTCGGCGGTGCGCCACAGGATCGACGCGCAGCCTTCGGGGGAAATCACGGAATAGACGGCATGTTCGAACATCAGCACGCGATTGGCCGCCGCCAGCGCGATCGCGCCGCCAGAACCGCCTTCGCCCACCACGGCCGACACCATCGGCACCCCCAGCTTCAGGCACGCCTCGGTCGACCGCGCAATCGCTTCGGCCTGCCCGCGCTCTTCCGCCTGCACGCCGGGGAAAGCGCCCGACGTATCCACCAGCGTGACCACCGGCAGGCCGAACCGATCCGCCAGTTCCATCAGGCGGATCGCCTTGCGATAGCCTTCGGGCTTGGCCATGCCGAAATTGTGCCGCACCCGGCTGGCGGTATCGTCGCCCTTCTCATGGCCGATCACCATCACCCGCCGCTCGCCCAGCGTGGCAAAGCCGCCCAGTATCGCCTGATCGTCGGCAAAGGCGCGATCGCCCGCCAACGGCAGGAAATTGTCGAACATGCCCGCGACATAATCCTTGAAATGCGGACGTTCGGGATGACGCGCCACCTGCGTCTTCTGCCAGGGCGTCAATTTGGCATAGGTATCGGCCAGCATTTTGGCCGCGCGCTGCTCCAGCGTCGCGATTTCGCCGTCGATATTGATGTCGCCGACGCTGGCAGTGGCGCGCAGTTCGACAATGCGCGCTTCCAGTTGGGCAACGGGCTTTTCAAATTCCAGAAAGCTGACCATGGCGCATGGCGTTAGGGCGATGAAGCGTCGTCGTCAACGCGCGGCTGCGGCATTTTCGGCACCATCTGCCCCAATGGGTGGCGGCTGTTGACCAGTTCGACGAGGCGGCGGCTGTCCACATGGGTATAGATTTGCGTCGTGCCGATGTCCGCATGGCCCAGCATCGACTGGAGCGCGCGCAAATCCGCCCCGCCCTCCAGCAAATGGGTGGCGAAAGCGTGGCGCAGCACATGCGGGCTGACCCGTTCGGGCGCTATCCCCGCCGCCGCCGCCAGCGCCTTGACGATCTGGTACAGGCGGATACGGCTCAAATAGCTTTTCCCCGACGGAAACAGCCAGGCGCTTTCGGACGGCACATGCGTCAGCCAGCTTGCAACCGCGGCCCGCGCCCGGTCGGAAATCGGCACCAGCCGCTCGCGCCCGCCCTTCCCCTTCAAAATCAGGAAGGGTCGATCCGCCGCCAGCGCCCGGCGCGACAGGGAGACGAGCTCGGTCGCGCGCAGCCCCGACCCGTACAGCAGCTCGATCAATGCCGACAGCCGCAGATCGCCCGGCGCCGGATGTGCCACCGCCAGCCGCTCGGCGATCAGCGCGAACAGCATATCGACTTCGGCCCCCGACAAAATCTTGGGCAATGGACGCCGCATCACCGGGCGCGGCAGCGCGCTGGCGGGATTATCCGCGCGCAGCCCTTCTTCTTCCAGAAACCCGTAAAAGGCCCGCAGCGCGGATGCCTTGCGCGCCACGGACGATGCCGCCAGCGTCGCCCATTCGCCCGCCAGCCTGCCCAGCGCCTCCTTGCTTGCCCCGGCCAGGCCGCCAATCAGTGCACCCGCGCCGTTCAGGTCGGCGCGATAGGCCAGCAAGGTGTTGCGCGACGCGCCCCGCTCCGCCGCCATCATTTCCAGAAAACGGTCGATCAGGGCATCATCGTCACCCATCAAAGCCGCGTGATCGCCTCCGCCGCGATCATCCGCGCTTCAGGGTCCAGCCCGACGCGATGAAGCGCGGCGACGATATGATAGAGATGCTCCGGCGACAGGCGGTTCCAGTCGCTCCCCTGCATCCCCACCGCCGCCAACAGCGCGACCGTACCCTTTTCGCCGCGCTGGGCCGCCGCGCCAATCGCGCGCGCCCAGCGGCTGTTGGCGGCCAGATTGACGCCATTATCACGCGCCAGGCTCGCCATGTCATTGGCCGACAGCCGCGCCAGACCCGCCAGCGCCGCGATCAGCATCCGGCCCTTCTGCGGCCCCGCTTCGCCAATATAGCCGGTTATCCGGCCTTCGTTGATGTCGACCACCGGGCTTGGCGCACCAACGGCGAGCAGCCCCCAGAATTGCGCCGCGCCATCGCCATTGATTTGGCCCAGCGCCCGCGCCCAGCGCGCCGCATTGCGATCATAGCCGGCGGTCATCATCGCCGCGACCAGATTGGCGGCATCGCGCGCGTCGGCCTGCGCGACCGGCAGGGCCGCCGCTGCCCGCGCCGTCGCGATCAGCCCGACATAGTCAGGCCGTGCGCCATCCTGCCACCAAGTCTGCATCGCGCCGATCCGCGCGCCCACCGTCGCACCGGTATAGGCGGTGCGCAGCGCGTCGATCCGGTCGGCAATCTCCGTCGGCGCATCGCCATCGGCCGCCAACTGACTGTAGAAATCAACCAGCGCCGCGTTGGAAAACACGCCAAGCCGCGCCGCGATGTCGACCGCCGGCTGGCGCTGCACCGGCGCCAGCGCGGGCGCACGCGCTTCCCACGCCCGCACATGCGTTCCGACCGTGCCATATAGCGCGTCGGGAATCTCGACATTCAGCGCAGTCGCCAGACCAAAGCGCCAGGCGGTCAGCCGATCGACCCCGTCCCATTCTATCTTCACCGAACGGCGCGCATTGAAGCCGGTGCCGACCAGCTTTTCCGCCAGCCGATAGTCGACGCCGCGCACCACGCCGCGCCGCTGCGCCTGGTTGAGCGCACCGCTGGCTGACCCCTGATCGCCCGACAAGGCCGGGCAGATCGCCCGCGTCATGTCCCAGCCCGGCTCCTTGCTGAAACGCAGCGCCCCTTCCGACAGCGGGCATAGACCGGCCGGGTCCGCGCTGGCCAGATAGGTCTGCATCGCGATGGCATAGAGGCGCGGGGAATAGCGGTCGGGATCGACGCTCTGCACCAACAGCCGGGCGCTGTCCGCCTCCCCCATGCGCAGCAGCAGCCAGGCGCGCTCGGCCACCCAGTCCGCCCCGTCAATATCGCGCGGCGTATCCACCGCCGACAACAGCGCCCGCCGCAGCAGGATCGCGGCCCAGCGCGACATGATCGGCGCATGGGTCTGCTGCATCAGCGTGGCGAGGAATTTGCCCGACTGGTTGCCAAAGGCGTTCGGCTCCATCCCGCGCGTCGCGGGCGTCAGCGGGCCGATGCGGTCCAGCGAGCGGCGCGCCGTTTCGGGCAGGTCATATTTGGCCTTCTGCGCCGCCAGTTCTTCCGGCGTCAGTTCCTCTTCGGCGGCATTGGCCGCCTCATCCGGCAGCAGCGCCAGGTCGGGCGGGGTCGCGGGATTGAGCGCGGGGGCTGGCACGCCGCCGGGCGTTGGCGCGGGCGCGGGGCGCGCGGGGGCTGGCGCTGGTGTTTCGGGCGCGTCGCCAAAACCGGGCGGCAACAGCGATTCGGGCGCCTGCTGCGCCACGACGGGCAGCGCCAATGCCAGCGCAAAGCTGCCGAACGCCCATTTCGCCTTACCCCCGGACCTGCGCATGGGCGTTACTGGCCCAGCTTCTCGGCGGGGATGACTTTCTCGACACGCTGCTGCGGCTGCTCGCCACCGCGCGACCACAGGAAGGCCAGCAGCGCGACGACCAGCACCACCAGGATGATGGGCAGGATCGGCAGGCGCGTACCACGACGGCGGCCAGCGCCCTCAAAACTGCTCAAATTGCGGTTGTTCTTCATGAGTCCTTGCTACGGCTGGTCCCGCCATCATGCGAAACGACAGGGAAAGATGCGATTTGCCTCTGTGACGGCTGGCTGTATAGCCCCGGTCGCCATGCAGCGAAACAGCAAATTCCCCGCTACTCACGCCAAGCGCGGTCCCATCGTCCTGGTAGGCATGATGGGCGTGGGCAAATCCACCGTCGGACGGCGGCTTGCCGCGCGGCTTGGCGTCGCTTTCGTCGATGCCGATGAAGAGATTGAAAAAGCCGCCGGGCTTTCCATTACGGAGATTTTCGCCCGCTATGGCGAACCCCATTTCCGCGACGGCGAACGCCGTGTGATAGCCCGGCTGATGGACGGCGCGCCCAAGGTGATCGCGACCGGCGGCGGCGCTTTCATGCAGGATGACACGCGCGCGCTGATCCTGGATCAGGCGACCGCGATATGGCTGGACGCCGACATCGACGTGCTGGTCGATCGCGTGTCGCGCCGCGAAGGCCGCCCCCTGCTCAAGGATCGCGATCCCCGCACGGTGCTGACGGATCTGGCAGCGGTCCGCAATCCGGTTTACGCGCTCGCCCCCATTCATGTGAAGAGTATCGCGGCACCCCACGACATCACGGTCGACCGCATCATGGAGCATCTGACGGCATGGCAATAGTCCCGGTCGCGCTCGGCGCGCGCAGCTATGACATCATCGTGGAACAGGGCGCGCTCGACCGCGCTGGCGCCATCCTGGCCCCTTATGCGCGCAAGGGGCGGATCGTCGTCGTCACTGACGCCCATGTCGCCGCCGCCCAGCTTCCCCGGCTTGACGCCAGCCTGCGCGCCGCAAATGTGACGCTGGAACCGATCATCCTGCCGCCGGGCGAACAGACGAAAAGCTGGCGGCATCTGGAACAATTGCTCGACGCGCTGCTGGCGCTGGAGATTGAGCGCGGCGATCATGTCGTGGCGCTTGGCGGCGGCGTGATCGGCGATCTCGTGGGCTTTGCCGCCTCCATCCTCAAGCGCGGCTGCCACTTCATCCAGGTGCCCACCACGCTGCTGGCTCAGGTCGATTCGTCGGTCGGCGGCAAGACCGCGATCAACACGGCGGCAGGCAAGAATCTGATCGGCAGCTTCTACCAGCCCGCCCTCGTCCTGATCGACCCGTCGACGCTCGACAGCCTGCCCCAACGCGAAACCCGCGCGGGCTATGCCGAAGTCGTCAAATATGGCCTGATCGACGATCCCGATTTCTTCGGCTGGTGCGAAGCCAATGCGCAGGCGCTGCTGGCCGGAGATCCCGAAGCCCGCACCATCGCGATCGAACGCAGCGTCCGCGCCAAAGCGGCGATCGTCGCCGATGACGAGCGCGAGACGTCTGGCCGCCGCGCCCTGCTCAACCTTGGCCACACATTCGGTCACGCGCTGGAGGCCGACACAGGCTTTTGCGACACGCTGCTGCATGGTGAGGGCGTAGCGGCCGGCATGGCGCTCGCCTTCCGCTATTCCGCGCATCTCGGCCTTTGCCCCCAATCCGATGCCGATCGCGTCACCGCGCATCTCAAAGCCGTCGGCCTGCCCCACAATCTCGCCACCGCCCACGTCACCGCCAACGGCGCGGCGCTGGTCGGCCATATGCTCCACGACAAGAAAATGGCGGCCGGCACCCTCCCCTTCCTCCTCGCCCGCGGCATCGGCCAGACCTTCCTGTCAAAAGATGTCGTGCTGGACGACGTGGCGGCGTTTCTGGACGCGGATCGATCAGCCTGAAAAAGCCGCGCTCTTAGAGGGCGCAGAGCGGATGGACAGGAGGCGACCAGAAGCGCCCGCACATTCCTCCCCTGCAAGGGGAGGGGGACCACGAAGTGGTGGAGGGGTGTCACCCTATCGAGAGGCGGATACCCCTCCGTCTGGCCTACGGCCATCCACCTCCCCTTGCAGGGGGGGATGATCGGGAGCGACCAGAAATTGCCGCCGGAATATGCTGCGCCGTGACTTGGAATCGGCCATTTCCTTGATCGTCACCCCAGCGAAGGCTGGGGTCTCAGGCGTCAGAAGATAACGTCTGACATATCACGCCAATCTGGATTGGCTTCTTCCTCAAAGCGGAGCCAGTGTCGTTTCGATTATATTCGGCGCGCGCTGCGTTGGCGGCTGGGAGGCCGATAGAGATAACGCCCTTGGCTTATTGCGTAGCCGCCCCGCGCCCTATCCGACTGTGGCGCATCTACGCCTGAGACCCCAGCCTTCGCTGGGGTGACGGTGAGATTCATGCCTCCTATACGGTGCTTGCACCTGTAAAGCCGCCCGTCCCCAACCCACCCATCTCCGCCACCAACAAAAAGGGCGCCTCGCGGGCGCCCTTTTCATTCCTGCCTTTGTAAGGCCGATTACTTCTTCAGCGTCAGGCCGCCAAAGCGCTTGTTGAAGCGCGCCACCTGGCCGCCCTGATCCAGCTGACGCTGGCCACCGATCCATGCCGGATGCGACTTGGGGTCGATGTCGAGCGCCATCTTGTCGCCTTCCTTGCCCCAGGTCGAACGGGTCTGGAACGTCGTACCGTCGGTCATCTGGACGGTGATCATGTGGTAGTCGGGGTGAATATCGGCCTTCATGGCGTCGTGCTCCGTAATGTGCCGGTTCCGACCGGCTGTGGATGCGGGAAAAGTGCGAAGGCGCGCCGTTAGCGGGTTTGACGCCTTGTGGCAATAGTCCGTCATCCCGGCGAAGCCGGGATCTCACTTTTCTTCGCATGCAACAGAGGAAGCGAGACCCCAGCTTTCGCTGGGGTGACAGGAATAGTTCAATCCTTGGGCGGGTCGCTGATCATCGCGACGAACTGTGCTTCTGCGGCCAGCTTGTCGCCCAGCATCGCCTTGCCCGCAAACTTGCAGATCGCGCCGCGATTCTGGGTCACTTCGACATGCAGGTCGAGCAGACAGCCCGGCTCCACCGGCGACCGGAATTTCGCGCCGTCGATGCTCATGAAATAGACGAGCTTGCCCGAATCGGCCAGGTTCATCGATTCCACCGCCAGCACGCCCGCCGCCTGCGCCATCGCTTCGACGATCAGCACGCCCGGCATGATCGGCCGGGTCGGGAAATGGCCCTGAAAAAAGGGTTCGTTCACCGACACCGCCTTGATCGCGTGGATCGACTGGTTGGGCACCAGCGACACCACGCGGTCGATCAGCAGCATCGGGTAACGATGCGGCAGCGCGGCCATGACCCGACGGACATCCATCGGGCCACGCGCGCTGATCGTTTCAACCTCTCCCGCCATTATCTATCAGCGCGACTTGGGGGCCTGCGCCGGGTTGGCAGGCGCGGCAGCCGGGGCTGCGGCCTGACCCTGACGGCCCGGCTGCCAGCCGGCCGGCGGCGTGATCGACACGCTGGGCACCAGCGCGTTGATTTCGGTCACGACGGCATCGGTAATGTCGACGGTCGGCTGATAGGACACGGTCGCATCGGGGGCCAGCACCAGATCGACCTTCGCCTTCGCCATCGCAGCCTTCAGCGCGTCGGACAGCTTGGCCGTGATCTGTTCTTCGACATAGGCATTGGCCAGCGCGATCGGCTGGCCCATGCGCTGCAGTTCGGCCTGGGCGCTCTGCTGCGACTGCTGGAACGCCTGATACTGGGTTTCGATCGCCGGGGTCGGCTTGTTGCCCGCTGCGGTCAGCGCCTTCTGGATCGCGTCGCCCTTCGTCTTGAGGTCGGCGTCGATCGCAGTCTTGCGCGCGTTGAACGCATCGATCTGCGGCTTGTAGGTCGTCTGCATCTGGGTGCGGGCGACGGTATAGGCGGCGCTGGTGCCGACCGCGCGCTGCAGGTCAGCGACGGCAATGCCCATCTTGGACTGGGCTGCGGCCGGAACGGCGGTCAGCGCAATGGCGGTCATCGGCGCGAAAACGAGCGCCGCAGCCTTGATAATGGTCTTCATCAGAATTGAGTCCCTACGTTGAAGGTGATGAGCTTGGTGTCGTCCCCTGGTTCTTTCAGCAGCGCCTTGGCGATGTCGATACGGAACGGGCCGAAGGGCGAGTTCCAGTTGACGCCAAAGCCGACCGACAGGCGCGGCTTGAGCGTGTCGCCGAGATATTCTTCCTCGAAATTGCCGCCCGAGAAGGTGAAATTGGTGCCGCAGACCGGCGACCGCGCCGTGCCGGTGGCGCGCACCCGCGTCGATCCGGTGGGTGCGCTGTCCGTTGGGTCGCAATAGCCGGCGAAGCTGCCATTGCCGTTGATCAGCACCGGATCCTTGATGCCGGCCACCGCGCCTGCGTCGACAAAGATCGACGGCCGCAGCCCCATTTCACGCGCGCCCGATCCCAGCGGTATCTCCACTTCGGCCCGCGCCTGGTAATAGATGCGACCTCCCAGCGCGTCGTCGGTGATGTTGTTCCGGCCAGTGACCCGGTCATAGCCGGTGATGTTGTTGTTCTCATCGGTCGTGGCCTGGAGGAAGTAACGCTTCACCCGCGGACCCACGCCGCGGATGTTGAAGCCGCGGAACTGTGGTTCGCCAAGGAAGAACCGATCAACCAGCCGGATGCGCTCGGTCGGGTTGCCGTCCGGGTCGAGCCGCTCACCTTCCAGCGAATGAATGTAGCCGCCCTCACCCGACAGGGAGAAGATGAAACCCGCACCCAGCGGCCAGAATTTGGAGGCGTTGACGCGCGTGCGAACATATTTCACGCTGCCGCCCAGGCCCGCGAAATCCTGGCTTAGCACCACGTTGTTGCCCCGCGTCGGGCGGATGCGGTTGTCGCGCGTGTCATAAATCAGCGAGTAGCCCAGCGACGATGTCGTGCGCTTGCCAATCGCATCGCACAGATAGCGACCGGCGAGCAGCGGATCGCAACGCTCCGCCAGCGGACCCGCGCCATCGGGATCGGAATAATAGGTCGCCCTGTCGAGCGTCACATCGTCGAAATTGAGGCTGTAACGCAGCGCCAGCGACATATATTCGGTGATCGGTACGCCGGCCCGGATCTGAAAGCCGGTGGTCGTCTGTTCATAGGTCGTATCGCGACTGTTGGTCCCGTTGCCCAGGAACCGGAAGCTGTTGAGATCGCGGCGATAGATGTCGCCGCCCAGCGCGATATTCTTGTCCATGAAATAGGGTTCGGTGAACCCGACTTCGACCGACTTGCTATAGGCCGAATAATTGACGGACGTGCGCAGTTCCTGGCCCTTGCCGCGGAAATTGCGCTGGGTGATCGATGCGGACACGATGAAGCGTTCCAGCGACGAGAAACCGGCCGACAGCGACAATTCGCCGGTCGATTTTTCCTGCACATTGGTTTCCAGGATGATCCGGTCAGGCGCGGAACCGGGCTTCTGCTCCACGTCCAGCTTCTCCTGGAAGAAGCCGAGCGAGTTGATCCGGTCCTTCGACCGCTTGACCAGGAAGCTGTTGAAGGCGTCCCCTTCGGCCAGACGGAATTCGCGGCGTACCACCTTGTCCTGCGTCAACGTATTACCGTTGATGTCGACCCGCTCGACATAGACGCGCGGCGCATTGGCGATGCGGAAATTGATCCCCATCGTCAGCGTATCCTTGTCGCGCTGGAAATCGGGCGACACATCGGCAAAGGCATAGCCGAACAGGCCGGCAGTCTCGCTTAGCGTATCGACCGTATCCTCGACCAGCTTGGCGTTATACCAGTCGCCCTTCTTCATCGGCAGGCGCTTGGTCAGCCCATCGCCCGACAGGTCGCGAATGTCGGATTCGACCTTCACATCGCCAAATTTGTAGCGATCACCTTCTTCCACCACATAGGTGATGATGAAGTCCTGCTTGTCCGGCGTCAGTTCCGCAACGGCCGAAATCACCCGGAAATCGGCATAGCCTTCGGTCAGGTAGAATTGGCGCAGCTTCTGCTGGTCATAGGCCAGGCGATCGGGATCATAGCTGGTGCCCGACGAAAAGATGCGGAACCAGCGTGACTGCTTGGTCACCATCTGGCTGCGCAGTTCGCCGTCCTTGAACTTGTCATTGCCGATGATGTTGATCTGGCGGACCTTGGACTTTGGCCCTTCGGTAATTTCAAAGACAATGTCGACGCGATTCTGGTCGAGCTGCACCATCTTGGGTTCGACGCTGGCGGCAAAGCGGCCCTGACGACGATAAAGTTCGATGATGCGGGCCACATCGGCGCGGACCTTGGAACGGGTATAGATCTGGCGCGGGGCCAGCTTGATTTCGGGCCGGATCTTGTCGTCCTTCAGCCGCTTGTTGCCTTCCAGCACGATGCGGTTGATGACCGGGTTTTCCTTCACCTCGACCGTCAGCGTGCCATTGTCGTTGCGGATCTGGACGTCGGCGAACAGTTCGGTCTCGTACAGGTCACGCAGACCCTGATCGAGCGTTTCCTGGGTGAAGGGCTGGCCGACGCGCAGCTTGGTGTAGGACAGGATCGTGTCCGGCTCCAGCCGCTGGGTGCCGGTGACATTGATTGCGCGGATCGTACCCACCGGTGCCGGGGCAACGGGCGGCGCCAGCGTCGGTGCGCCGGCCGGAGGAGCAGCCTGCTGCGCCTTTGCCGGAACCGCTGTCAGCCCGGCGATCATCGTCGTCGCCAACAGGGCCGTGACGACCGGGCGCTGCCTCTTGCTGCTCATCATCGCTGTCACCCGCATCACCTCAAACAGTATAAAATTGTTTCCGCCGACACAGACGACGCCAAACCGCGCCTCCCTGCCCCATGCGCGTCAGCCGATCAAGCCGGACAGGCTTTTCCAAAGCCCGAAAGACGACAAATCGTTGAAAGTCACCAGCACCATCATGGTCAGCAGCGCCGCCAGGCCAGATTTATAGGCCCATTCCTGCACCCGTTCGCTGACCGGCCGCCGCTGCACCGCCTCTATCCCGTAAAACAGCAGATGCCCGCCATCCAGCATCGGGATTGGCAACAAGTTGATGAACCCCAAGTTAATCGAGATAAGCGCGACGAAGAAGATGAAGCTTTCCAGCCCCATCGTCGCCGCCTGCCCGGAAACCTGCGCGATCTTCAACGGGCCGCCCAGTTCCTTGACCGATCGGCCACCGCTGATGATCTGCCCCATCGTCTCGACCATGGTGCGGACGATCTGCCCTGTCCGCTCCACCGCGACCACCGGTGCACGCAACAGGCTTACCGGCTCGACCACCGGATCGCCGGGGGCCAGCCCCAACCGGCCGATCTGGAACTTGTTCCCGAAGCCGTCATCCTCGGTCACGCTGCCGATCTTGCCGTCCTTGGCGAACGTCCTGCCATCGCGCTCGATCACCATGGCGACCGCTTCGCCGGGACGGATCTGGGCGTAGAGGCGAATATCGTCGAAGGTCGTCATCTCGCGCCCACCCAGCGACACGATCCGGTCGCCCGGCAATATTCCCGCCGCCGCCGCCGCGCTGCCCGGCTGCACCTGTCCCGCAACCGCCGGAGTCCGGCTTTCGCCATGCACGAAGGCGAACGTCGCCAATATCAGGATGGCGAACAGGAAATTGATCGCCGGTCCCGCCGCCACGATCGCCGCGCGCTGCCACAGCGGCTTGGCCGGAAAGCTCTGCGCCCGCTCGGCGGCGGGCAGTTCCAGCCAGGCCGGATCGGTCATGCTGGCCGCGTTCATGTCGCCCTTGAAGCGGACATAGCCGCCCAGCGGCAGAGCCGCGACGCGCCAGCGCGTGCCGCGCTTGTCGACCCAGGCAAACAGTTCCGGCCCGAAGCCGATCGAAAACGCCTCCGCCTTCACCCCGCACCAGCGCCCGACCAGATAATGGCCCAGTTCATGCACGAAAACGAGCGGCCCGATGACCGCCACAAATGCCAGAACAGTCAGCAGAAAACCGGGATTGTGGATCAAACCGTCAATCTTTCCATCACATCGCCCGCCACGGCACGCGCACCGGCGTCCGCCGCCAGCACGTCTTCAATCGTGGAGGGCGTCGGCGCGCTATAGCGGTTCAATACTTCCTCCACAATCATGGCGATATCAAGGAAGCCGATCCTGCCGCCCAGAAACGCCGCAACCGCCGCCTCATTGGCTGCGTTCAGGATCGCGGGCATCGCCCCGCCAGCCGCCGCCGCTTCGCGCGTCAGGCGCAAAGCGGGGAAGCGATCCTGATCGGGCGCTTCGAAATCCAGCCGGCCGATCCGGGCCAGGTCGAGCGGCTGGCACGGCGTCGCGATCCGCTGGGGCCAGGCGAGCGCATGGGCGATCGGTATCCGCATATCGGGCGATCCCAGCTGCGCCAGCGTCGATCGGTCGCGATATTCGACCATCGAATGGATCACCGATTGCGGGTGGACCAATATCTCGATCCGGTCGAGACCGACGGGGAACAGATGCGCCGCCTCGATCAGCTCCAGCCCCTTGTTCATCATCGTCGCGCTATCGACGCTGATCTTGGCGCCCATCGACCAGTTGGGATGCGCCACCGCCTGCGCGGGGGTGATGTCGGCCATCTCCGCCCGGCTGCGGGTGCGGAACGGCCCGCCGCTGGCGGTCAGCGTAATGCGCGCGACATCTTCTAAAGAACTACCGGCAAGGCATTGGAAAATCGCATTATGCTCACTGTCCACGGGCAATAATGTCGTGCCCGAAACGCCAGCCGCCGCCATCATCAACCCGCCCGCCGACACCAGCGATTCCTTGTTGGCCAGCGCCACCGTACCGCCCGCCTTCAGCGCCGCCATGGTCGGCCGCAACCCTGCGCACCCCACGATCGCCGCCATCGTCCAGTCCGCCCCGGCCCCAGCGGCATCGACCAGCGCCTGCTCGCCCGCCGCCGCCTCGATCCCCGTCCCGGCCAGCGCCTCCTTCAGCGCGCCGTACAGCCGCTCCTGACCGATGACAGCCACCTTGGCTCCCGCCTCCCGCGCCAGCGCCGCCAGACTGTCCAGGTCACTGTTCGCCGTCAGCGCCACCACGTCATAGGCGTCGCGATCCCGCCGGATCAGGTCCAGAGTCGATTGGCCCACCGACCCGGTCGCCCCGAAAATCGAAACCTTCCGCGTCATCGCAGCACCAGCATCAGATAGAGCAGGGCGGCCAGCGGCGCGGCGGTCACCACCCCGTCCAGCCGGTCCAGCACGCCGCCATGACCCGGCAGCAGCGATCCGCTATCCTTGACCCCCGCCCGCCGCTTCATCGCGCTTTCCAGCAGG
Organism: Sphingobium xenophagum; assembly: GCF_002288285.1. Taxonomy (NCBI): domain Bacteria; kingdom Pseudomonadati; phylum Pseudomonadota; class Alphaproteobacteria; order Sphingomonadales; family Sphingobiaceae; genus Sphingobium; species Sphingobium xenophagum. The sequence continues at coordinate 307,825 of NZ_CP022745.1, forward strand.
TCGCCCGCCTGTGCCGCCACCGCCAGCAGGCCACTTGCCGCCGCCAGTTCGATCGGCAGCCCGGCAAAACGGTGCAACAGAAACCCGATCAGCAACGCCGCCACTACGCCGCCACCCAGCCCCGACCAGGTCTTGGACGGGCTGATCCGCGGCGCCAGCTTTGGCCCGCCAATCGACCGACCCGCAAAATAGGCGCCAATATCCGTCGCCCACACCAGGGCCAGCGCCCACAGCGCCAGCGTCAGGCCAAAGATGTTCGGCCCCTGCCCGCGCAGGAACAGCAGCGCCATGACCGGCAGGCAGACATACAGCACACCCAGCGCCAGCCGGACGGATCGGGTCGCCCCGATCACGAACAGGAAAGCCGCAACCAGCAGGCCGATCGCAAACCAGGACAGGCCAGCGGCCAGCGGGCATAATATCGCCAGCGGCACCGAAACGGCGTACATCGACAATTTCTTGTGATCGGCCGATGCGCCGCTCAAATCGGCCCATTCGGCCTGCATCAGCACGCCCGCCACCGACAGCAGCGCCCAGAACAGCAGTCCGCCAGACAGCAACGCACCCAGCGCCACCGCAATCAGCACGACGCCCACGACGGCGCGGGTGCGCAATTCACTGCCCATGCCGCTCACAGCCCGCCGAAACGGCGGTCCCTCAAACGGAAAGCATCCAGCGCCTGCGCCAGCGCCTGGGCGTCGAAATCGGGCCACAGCATGTCAGTGAAATACAACTCGGCATAGGCCGCCTGCCACAGCATGAAATTGCTCAGGCGCTGCTCACCCGACGTGCGGATCAGCAGGTCGAGCGGCGGCAGATCAGCCGTGTCGAGCGCCGCATCAATATCGCCCACGCCAATCGCGTCGGCGGCAATCTCGCCCGCCGAGACCCGCTGCGCCATAGTTTGGACCGCACGCACCATCTCATCCTGCGCGCCATAGTTGAGCGCGATCGCGATGATCGGCCCGCTATTGCCCGCGGTGCGCGCCACCGCCTCATCGATCAGCGCGACCAGCGAAGGCTCCAGCACCTTGTAATTGCCGATGATCCGCAACCGCACGCCATTGGCATGAAATTCGTCCAGATCCGCCTTGATGAAATGGCGCAGCAGCCCCATCAGGTCCGCGACTTCGCTGGCGGGCCGCTTCCAGTTTTCCGACGAGAAAGCGTAGAGCGTCAGACACTCCAGTCCCATCTCCCGCGCGGCGCGCGACACGCGCCGCACCGCTTCCACCCCGGCACGATGACCGGCGATCCGCGGCAGCAGCCGCTTCTTCGCCCAGCGACCATTGCCGTCCATGATGATGGCGACATGGCGCGCGCCATGGGCGGGCGCGGCCTGGGACAGATCGGGCCGGACTTGCGTCGCCATCAGTCGGTGGGGGTTGCGCGGATCATGGGCGGAACATCCCGGCTTACTGGCCGAGAATTTCCTTTTCCTTGGCCGCGAAGGTCGCATCCAGCTCGGCAATCACGCCGTCGGTCAGCTTCTGGACTTCAGCTTCCTTGCGCTTGCGTTCGTCCTCGCTGATTTCGCCCTTCTTCTCGTCGGCCTTCAGGCTGTCCATGCCGTCGCGCCGCACGTTGCGCACCGCGATGCGCGCGGCTTCGGCATATTTGCTCGCCAGCTTGGCCAGTTCCTTGCGGCGTTCCTCGGTCAGGTCGGGGATCGGCAGGCGCAGCGTCTGTCCATCGACGATGGGGTTCAGGCCCAGCCCCGCAGACCGGATCGCCTTGTCCACCGGCCCCACATTGGTCTTGTCCCACACCTGCACCGACAACATGCGCGGTTCGGGCGCGGATACGGTCGCCACCTGATTGAGCGGCATCGATGCGCCATAGACGGTGACGGTCACCGGATCGAGCAGCATCACGTTGGCACGCCCGGTGCGCAGGCCCGAAAGATCACCCTTGAGCGATTCGACCGCGCCGGCCATGCGGCGTTCCAGGTCCGATTTGTCATATTGCGCCATGTGATCAGCTCTCCTGATTTTGTACGATCGTCGCCACACCCTGCCCGGCCAGCACAGTCGCCAGATTGCCGGTTTCGCGGATGTTGAACACGACGATGGGAATATGATTGTCACGGCACAGCGCAATCGCGCTGGCGTCCATGACCTTGAGATTGTCGTTCAGCACCCGGTCGAAACTGATTTCGTCATATCGGGTGGCACTGGGCACCTTCTTGGGATCGGCATTATAGACGCCATCGACACTGGTGCCCTTGAAGATCGCGTCGCAATTCATTTCGGCCGCGCGCAGGGCGGCGGTCGTGTCGGTGGTGAAGAAGGGGTTGCCCGTGCCAGCCGCGAAGATGACGATCCGGCCCTTTTCCATATGCCGCACCGCCTTGCGCCGGATATAGGGTTCGCACACCGACGCCATCGGAATTGCCGACTGGACGCGCGTGTCGCACCCCATCTTCTCCAGGGCATTCTGTACCGCCAGCGCGTTCATGACGGTTGCCAGCATGCCCATATAGTCGGCGCTGGTGCGATCAAAGCCCTTGGCCGCTCCGGCAAGACCACGGAAGATATTGCCGCCGCCCACCACGACGCACAGCTCGAACCCGGCTTCCTTGGCCGCGGCGATCTCCCCTGCGACCCGATCGACGGTTTCGGGGTCTATCCCGAACTGGCCCGACCCCATCAGCACCTCGCCAGACAATTTCAGCAATATGCGCTTGAAGGATGGCCGGGTCATGCGGGGCAAATTCCATCTGGTCGGGGCCCAACTCTGGGCAAGGAAATGGCGCGCACCTTAGCAGTGCGCGCCAGTATGTGAAGCGGGGTTTTGGCGATTCACGCCACCCCCTTGTCCGTTCGCTGCGCGTCTGTCGAGCGAAGTTTCCCGACCGACGCGCCAAAGCGAACCGACTATGCGTCAGGCAACGCCAGCCGCTGCCGCGACTTCGGCGGCAAAGTCGCTGACTTCCTTCTCGATGCCTTCGCCCAGCTGGAAGCGGACATAGCTCGTCAGGGTGATCGACGCGCCCGCTTCCTTGGCGGCCTTGGCCACCACGTCGGCGATCGGGGTCTTGTTGTCCATCACGAACAGCTGCGACAGAAGCGCATTTTCCTTGGCATATTTGGCCACCGCGCCATCGACCATCTTGGCGATGATCTCGGCGGGCTTGCCCGATTCGGCGGCCTTCTCGGTCGCGATGGCGCGCTCACGCTCCAACTGGACAGGATCGATGTCGGCAGCCGACAGCGCCAGCGGGAAGGCAGCGGCGATGTGCATCGCGATCTGCTTGCCCAGCGTTTCCATCGTGTCGGCAGGCGCGTCGCCTTCCAGCGCGACGAGCACGCCGATCTTGCCCAGGCCCGGTGCGGCGGCGTTGTGAACATAGGGAACGACGACGCCCTGGTTCACCGACACATGCGCGACGCGACGGACATTCTGGTTTTCGCCGATGGTCGCGATGTTGGCGACCAGCTTTTCGGACACGGTGCCGCCCGACGGATAGGATGCCGCCAGCAGCGCTTCAGCATCGCTCACGCCGCTTTCCAGCGCGATGGTCGACACGGTGCGGACGAAATCCTGGAACTGCTCGTTCTTGGCGACGAAATCGGTTTCGCTGTTCACTTCGACGGCAACGCCCTTCGTCCCGGCAACGGCGACGCCGACCAGGCCTTCGGCCGCGGTGCGGCTCGACTTCTTCTGCGCAGCGGCCAGGCCCTTGGCGCGCAGCCAGTCGGTCGCTGCTTCGATGTCGCCGTTGGTTTCGGTCAGCGCCTTCTTGCAATCCATCATGCCGGCGCCCGAACGGTCGCGCAGTTCCTTGACGGTGGCGGCGGTAATATCGGCCATGTTTCGGCTCCTAATATATTTGTGGTTCAAACAAGCGGGTCTTGAACAAGCACTAGGGCGCGTCTCCAAAGAGCGCGCCCTAGCCTGTCAGTCTTACGGTTGTGCGACGCCTTCAGGCTTCGGCGACAACCTCTTCAGCCATCGGCTCGTCCATCGCGCCCAGGTCGACACCCGAAGCCTGCTGCGCACCACGGTTGCCCTTGGTGGCGGCGGCGGCAATGGCCTCGCAATACAGGCGGATGGCGCGGCTGGCGTCGTCGTTCGCGGGAACCGGGAAAGCGATGCCGTCGGGCGAAACGTTGGAATCGAGGATCGCAACGACCGGGATACCCAGCGTATTGGCTTCCTTGATCGCCAGTTCTTCCTTGTTGGCGTCGATCACGAACATGACGTCGGGAATGCCGTTCATGTCACGGATGCCGCCCAGCGACAGTTCCAGCTTCTCGCGCTCGCGAGTCATCTGGAGCACTTCCTTCTTGGTGAAGCCATGGGTGTCGCCCGACAGCTTTTCCTCAAGGGTCTTGAGACGCTTGATCGAACCCGAAATCGTCTTCCAGTTGGTGAGCATGCCGCCCAGCCAGCGATGGTTGACGAAATGCTGGCCGGACTTGCGCGCAGCGTCGGCGATCGGGTCCTGCGCCTGGCGCTTGGTGCCCACGAACAGCACCTTGCCGCCAGCAGCGACGGTCGACGACACGAAGTCGAGCGCACGGCCGAACAAAGGCACGGTCTGCGACAGGTCAAGAATGTGGATGCCGTTGCGCTCGCCGAAGATGTACGGCTTCATGCGCGGGTTCCAGCGATGCGTCTGGTGGCCGAAATGCGCGCCAGCGTCGATCAATTGGTGCATGGTGACGACAGGTGCCGCCATAAGATATTCTCCTTCCGGTTGTGCCTCTGGGAATCAGGAACCGGGAAGGAGCCTCAAAGACCCCGCCGGCACCGGATATGTCGATTCCCATGTGGAATAGGGCGCGCCTTTAACGGCAGGCGAAACATTGCGCAAGGGGTTGACTTGCCCCAAAGATAGGAACATAACGTGAACAAGCGGAACAAATAGGCTTAACCGCCGTTTGGACCGTCATTGTGGGACAAGCCGTGCAAATGGCAAGATAGAAAGTGATCTCCATGTTCACATTCGTTGCAGTGACCCTGTTTACCCTGGCCTTCATGATGGCCATCGGCACGATCGCGTGGATGCTGCTCCACTATCATGACAAAATGGTGGCGGCCTTGCTGTTCCAGCCCATTCCGCAGGACGCGCCCGTCTATCATGTCCGTATCCGCCGCCCGCGCGTCATCCCCTCCGCGCGCAGCGCCAACCGCGCCCTGCCAAACGGCATGCTCGCCGCTTGACGATATTCAGGCTGGGCCGGGATTGGCCTCGCGCTGACGGCGGACCTTGGCGTAGGACAGGATGCCGAACGGGATCAGCGCCACATATATGCCGCAGATCAGCAGCAGCGTCAGCCAGGGATCGGTCACCAGCGAGGCGGCCAGCAATCCGGCCAGGGCAATCGTTTCCAGCCTGATCCGCTTGCGCAACCGCAAGGCCGACCAGCTATAGGTCGCAATGTTGGAAATCATCAGGAAGGCGATGAACGCGGTCCAGGGCGCCACGACATACCAGGCCTGGAAAATCGGTTCCCCCGTCACGAGCCACAGATAGAGCGGCACGAAGGTCAACCCTGCGCCAGCGGGCGCAGGCACGCCGGTCAGGAAGCCAGCCGACTTGTGCGGCTGCACATCGACATCGATATTGGCGTTGAACCGCGCCAGCCGCAGGGCGCAGGACAGCGCATGGGCCAGAGCGAAAATCCAGCCGAATTTGGGCATCGCATAAAGCGACCATAGATACAGGATCAGCGAAGGCGCCACGCCGAACGCAATCGAATCGGACAGCGAATCCAGTTCCGCGCCAAAGCGGCTCTCGCCACGCAGCAACCGGGCGATTCGCCCGTCCAGGCCGTCCAGCACGCCTGCGAACAGGATGGACAGGACCGCCCGCTCCCATTCACCCGATATGCCATACCGCACGCCGGTCAGGCCAAAGCACAGCGCCATTGCCGTCACCGCATTGGGCGCAACCATCCGCAGGGTGATTCCCCGGCGCAACCCCCGTGGCACGGCGCGGCGCTGCCTCACTGTTGGATGCCCGCAATGACGCGGCGGTCGCCGACCTGACCCAATATGGTCTCGCCCGCCACCGTTCGTTGCCCCAATATCACGCGCGGCGCCGTCCCGGCGGGCAGGTAGACATCCACCCGGCTGCCAAAGCGGATCAGGCCGATGCGCTGCCCCGCCGCCACCATGTCGCCGGGTTTGACGAACGGCATGATCCGCCGCGCGACCAGACCCGCAATCTGAGTGAAGCCGATCCGCAGCCCGTCGTGCCGCTCGACCAATATATGCTGGCGTTCATTATCCTCGCTCGCCTTGTCCAGGTCAGCGTTCAGGAACTTGCCCGAAATATAGACCACCGACTTGATCGTCCCGCCGATCGGCGTGCGATTGATATGGACGTCGAACACGCTCATGAAGATGGACACGCGGATCAACGGCTGATCGCCAAGACCCGCCGCCCCGGCCATCTCGCGCGGCGGCGGCACTTTCTGGATCAGCGTCACCAGACCATCGGCGGGCGCAATGATCGCGCCTTCATCCTGCGGCACCGCCCGCACCGGATCGCGGAAGAAGGCCAGCACCCACATCGTCACGATCAGCATCAGCCAGCCGACCACTTCCCAACCCATCAGAAAGAAAACGCCCGTGATAGCCGCAGCGATCAGGCCGAATTTCACGCCTTCCGGATGAACCTGGGGAAGCGCCATTTTACATTGCCGCCGGCGGCAATCGTGATCTCGTTATTTTCCATAGCCACCGTCTTTAGGGAGAGACCCTCGCCCTGACAACGACCGATGCCGCGCTATGTATCCTTGCCTGCCCGGAACGCCAGAATCCCCGCCAGAACGGTTGAACATTGGCCGCGCTTTGCCTAGGGCGTTTTGCAAATCCACCCAGAATGAAGAAGGCGAACAGGCGCATGGCGAAGATCAAGGTGAAAAACCCGGTCGTGGAAATTGACGGCGACGAAATGACCAGGATCATCTGGCAATGGATTCGCGAACGCCTGATCCTCCCCTATCTCGACATCGACCTGAAATATTACGACCTGAGCGTCGAAAAGCGCGACGAGACCAATGATCAGATTACGGTCGATGCCGCCAATGCCATCAAGGAATATGGCGTCGGCGTGAAGTGCGCCACCATCACCCCTGACGAACAGCGGGTCGAGGAATTCAACCTCAAGCAGATGTGGAAGTCGCCCAACGGCACCATCCGCAACATCCTGGGCGGCGTCGTGTTCCGCGAACCCATCGTCATCAAGAATGTCCCCCGCCTCGTTCCCGGCTGGACCGACCCGATCGTCATCGGCCGTCACGCCTTTGGCGACCAGTATAAGGCGACCGACTTCCTGGTCCCCAGCGCCGGCAAGCTGACCATGGTGTGGGACGGCGACAATGGCGAAAAGATCGAAAAGGAAGTGTTCAACTTCCCGGCCGCCGGCGTTGCCATGGGCATGTATAATCTCGACCAGTCGATCATCGACTTTGCCAAGGCGAGCATGAACTACGCGCTCGACCGCAAATGGCCGCTCTACCTGTCGACCAAGAACACCATCCTGAAGGCCTATGACGGCCGCTTCAAGGATCTGTTCCAGCAGGTGTTCGACGAAGAATTTGCCGATCGGTTCAAGGCGGCGGGCATCGTGTACGAACATCGCCTGATCGACGACATGGTCGCCTCCGCGCTCAAGTGGAGCGGCAAGTTCGTCTGGGCCTGCAAAAATTATGACGGCGACGTCCAGTCGGACACGGTTGCGCAGGGCTTCGGCTCGCTCGGCCTGATGACCTCCGTGCTCCTCTCGCCCGATGGCAAGACGGTCGAGGCCGAAGCCGCCCACGGCACCGTCACCCGCCACTATCGCCAGCACCAGCAGGGCAAGGCGACCTCGACCAACCCGATCGCCTCGATCTTCGCCTGGACCCAGGGACTTGCTTTCCGCGGCAAGTTCGACGGCACGCCCGACGTCACCAAATTCGCCGAAACGCTGGAGCGCGTCTGCGTCAAGACTGTCGAGGATGGCGCGATGACCAAGGATCTGGCGCTGCTGATCGGCCCGGAACAGGCATGGATGACCACGGAACAGTTTTTCGAAACGATCCGCGTCAATCTGGAAGCCGAAATGGCGACATGGAACTGATAGCTGCTTGAGGCTTTCAATTCGCAAACGGAACGAGGCGGCGCCGTGCAACGGAGCCGCCTTTTTCACGACTGGCCAACCGACCGGAAGGAAACCTCTCTCCGTTCGGGACTGACCTTACAGGAGACGCGCAGATGACAACGACAGCCCGCAAACGCCTGGAAGTCCGCACCGCCGTGCCGTCCGACGTGCGCGCCATCCTGCGGCTGATAGCCCGCGTCTATCCGGGCCTGCCCAATTATTCCCCCGCGACAGTCCGGGGCCAGATCAACAATTTCCCCGATGGCTGTTTCGTCGCGCTCTACGACAATAAGGTCGTGGGCTATTGCGCGACCATGCGGGTCAGCAAGTCGATGGCCTTCTCCCCCCATGACTGGGACGAAATCACCGCCAACGGCTTTGGCACCCGCCACAGCGCGGCGGGCGAATGGCTCTATGGCTACGAAATGGCGGTTGATCCCAAGCTGCGCGGCCTGCGCATTGGCCAGCGCATCTATGACGAGCGCAAGGAACTGGTTGAACAACTCGACCTGCACGGCATCGTCATCGCCGGTCGCATGCCCGGCTATCTGCGCACCAAGCGCAAGGTGGACGGACCGAAAGATTATCTCGACAAGGTCGTGCAGGGCAAGATCCGCGACCAGGTGGTCAGCTTCCAGCTTAAAAACGGCTTCGAACCGCTCGGCGTCCTCGAAAATTACCTGCCGGAGGACAAGCAGTCGGACGGCCATGCTGCGCATCTGGTGTGGCGCAATCCCTATGTCGACCCGGACGAAGCGCCCGAAATGCGCGTCCCGCGCGGCGTCGAAAGCGTCCGCCTCGCCACTTGCCAGCTACAGGCGCGCGCCGTGCAGGATTTTGACGAGTTTATCCGCAACATCGAATATTTCGTCGATGTCGCCGCCGATTACCGCTCGGACTTCATCGTCTTTCCCGAACTCTTCACCCTGCCCCTCCTGTCGTTCGAGACGAAAAAGCTCAACCCGATGGAAGCGATCGACAAACTCACCAACTATACGCCCCGCCTGACCAAGGAATTGGGCCGCATGGCGCTGGAATATAATATCAACATCATCGGCGGTTCCCACCCGACCCGCGCCGATGATGGCGACATCCAGAATATCGCCTATGTCGCGCTCCGCGACGGATCGCTTCACACCCAGGAAAAAATCCACCCGACCCCCAACGAAGCCTTCTGGTGGAATATCAAGGGCGGTGACGCGCTGGACGTGATCCAGACCGACTGCGGGCCGATCGGCGTCCTCATCTGCTACGACAGCGAATTTCCCGAACTCGCCCGCCGCCTGGTGGATCAGGGCGCGCGCATCATCTTCGTCCCCTTTTGCACCGATTCCCGCGCCGGCTATATGCGCGTGCGCTATTGCGCGCAGGCCCGTGCGATCGAAAATCAATGCTATGTCGTCATGTCGGGCAATGTCGGCAACCTGCCCAATGTCGACAATATGGACATCCAATATGCCCAGAGCGCCATCCTGACTCCCTGCGACCTGCCCTTCGCGCGGGACGGGATTGCGGCGGAATCATCCGAAAATGTCGAAACCCTGACCATGGCCGACGTCAACCTGGCTGACCTCAGCTGGGCCCGCGCCGAAGGCACCGTCCGCAACCTGCGCGACCGGCGCTTCGATCTCTATCATATCGAATGGGACAACAACCCCGACCACGCCCACGCCCAAAGCGGCGGGCCGGTCCCAGCGGGCGGCCATAATTCGCCTGGGGGTGGGTGAGAAGGCACTATAAGGGTGGGTGGCGGCCTGTCGGCTTTCGGAGCATAAAGGAGGCGATTGGGCACGAGGAACCAACTCGATAATGTTCTGGGAATCAAACCCATGGAGGTCGGGCTTTTTGCGATCTCATTCCATGAAGAAGGGGTTTCGCGAACGCGCAAGCTGGCCGCTTGCTTGGCGGCGCGCGGGCTTAAACGACTGGCCCGCGGTATCTGCACTCGGAGACGACCACGATTGGGCGCGAAAGATGGGAATGGAGTTCGTTGCCGAATTCAGCAATGAAGTTTTGTTTTTGATTGATCGGGATTGGTTCGGCTGGCCTGATCCGCCCCGATGGGGACTGGCATCGTTTGATCCGGCCAATGGAAAGTGGAACCTGTGGGGCAACTTTTCAGATTTGCCTTCTGCGTGGACTGTTCCTGCCGCCCTAGATGGACCGGAACGAAACCCTACTTAGTCCGGCTCTGGGCCAGATTTATTTGCAATTGATTGACCGGCTTTTGGTCGTTCCCGGTCATCCTCCCCTGTAAGGGGAGGTGGATGGCCGTAGGCCAGACGGAGGGGTGCCCCCCTCGCGATAGGGTGAGACCCCTCCACCACTTCGTGGTCCCCCTCCCCTTGCAGGGGAGGAATTTGCGGGCGCTTCTGGGCAATTTCCACCCCCGCAACCCCGTTCGCCCTGAGCCTGTCGAAGGGCCGCACTTTCTCCGTGCATTCTTACCCACTGCAAGAAAGAACAGGGCTTCGACAAGCTCAGCCCGAACGCTAGTGGGTGGCACTCCCGATCGTAAACTGACCCGGACCCGCATCCCCCGCTCACTCCACCGTAACACTCTTCGCCAGATTCCGGGGCTGATCCACATCCGTCCCCTTGGCCACCGCGACATGATAGGCGAGCAATTGCACCGGCACCGCATAGACCAGCGGCGCGATCAGCGGGTGGACGTTGGGCATCTCGATCGTCGCCATGCAGCCCTCGCCTGCCAGTGCGATCCCTTCCGCGTCCGAAATCAGCACCACCTTGCCGCCGCGCGCCTGCACTTCCTGCATATTGCTCACGGTTTTCTCGAACAGCGGGCCTGACGGCGCGATCACGATCACCGGCACCGCTTCGTCGATCAGGGCGATCGGGCCATGCTTCATCTCGCCCGCCGCATAGCCCTCGGCATGGATATAGCTGATTTCCTTGAGCTTGAGCGCCCCTTCCAGCGCCATCGGATAATCCGGCCCGCGCCCCAGATACAGCACGTCACGCGCCGGGGCGATCAGGTGCGCCATCGCCTCTATGTCGCCATCATGGCCCAGCGCCTCGTTCATTGCGGCAGGGGCTTCGGACAGGTGCCAGACGATCTCGGCTTCTTCTGCCGGGGTCAGCAGCCCCTTGGCCCGCGCCAGATTGGCGGCCAGCGCAGCCAGCACCGCCAGCTGGCAGGTAAAGGCCTTTGTCGACGCCACGCCGATTTCCGGCCCGGCATGGGTCGGCAGCAACAGGTCAGCCTCGCGCGCCATCGAACTGGTCGGGACGTTCACCACCACAGCGATGATCTGGTCCGCCGCCCTGGCGTGGCGCAGCGCCGCCAGCGTATCGGCCGTCTCGCCCGACTGGCTGATGAACAGCGCCAGGCCGCCGGGTTCCAGCACCGGGTCGCGATAGCGGAACTCGCTCGCGACATCGATGTCGACAGGCACGCGGGCAAATTTCTCGAACCAATATTTGGCGACCATCCCGGCATAGAAGCTGGTGCCGCAGGCGACGATGGTGATGCGCTTCACCGCCCCCAGATCGAAATCCATGTCCGGCATGGCGACCTCATTCTCCATCCGGCGCAGATAGGCGCGCAGCGTCTGGGCGACGACGACCGGCTGCTCGTAAATCTCCTTCTGCATGAAGTGGCGATGATTGCCCTTGTCGATCATCGCCCCCGACACGCCGGAGACCGTCACGGCCCGCTCGACCGGCACATCATCCTTGTCGAAAATCTCGGCGCCATTTTTCGTGATGACGACCCAGTCGCCCTCTTCCAGATAGGCGATCTTCTGCGTCAGCGGCGCCAGCGCCAAGGCATCCGACCCCAGATAGGTCTCACCATCGCCATAGCCGACCACCAGAGGCGATCCCAGCCGCGCGCCGATCAGCATGTCGGGATGGCTGCGGAACAATATCGCCAACGCGAACGCCCCGTGCAGGCGCGGCAGCACCTGGGCCACGGCTTCCTTGGGCGACGCTCCCTGCTCCACCAGTTCGCTCACCAGATGGGCGACCACCTCGGTATCGGTCTGGCTGTCGAAGATGCGGCCCCGCGCCATCAGTTCCGCGCGCAGCGGCTTGAAATTCTCGATAATGCCATTGTGGACCAGCGCCACTTCGCGCGTCGCATGGGGGTGTGCGTTGCTGGTCGTCGGCGCGCCGTGCGTGGCCCATCGTGTATGCGCGATGCCGGTCGTGCCGGGCAGCGGCTCGTCGCGTAACTCGGTCACCAGATTGGCGAGCTTCCCCTCCGCCCGTCGCCGCTCGATCGCTCCGTCATGAATGGTGGCGACCCCCGCGCTGTCATAACCGCGATATTCCAGCCGCTTTAGCCCATCGACCAGCCGCTCCGCCACGTCGCTGTTGCTGATGATGCCAATGATGCCGCACATGAGCCGGGGGAGCCTTTCAGAGTTGATAAGGGACGCGGATGCCCGGCGTCTGTGCCGGATAATCGTTAGTATTGCGTGTCACGGCAATGGCCACTCCCGTCAAGGTGGGGGGCGTTCAGTTTAATATGTTCAGTTCGGTGTCGGCTTTATCGTGATCAGCCAGATGTCGGGCGGGGCGAGCAACCGGAACGGCAATCCGCTGGTGCCGATCCCGGCCGCGACGATCATCGTCTTGGCCCCGTCGCGATACAGGCCGCAGCCATAGCGCGTCCCATATTTCGACGGCACATAGACGATCCCGGCAAAGGGCAAAGCCACCTGCCCGCAATGGGTGTGCCCCACCAGTGTCAACGACGGCGTGTTCGGCAGAGCGGGAAACACATCCGGCCCGTGCGACAGGATCAGCCGCGCGCCACCCATTCGCGCCATCGCTGTCATCGTATCGGGCAGGTCGGGCTTTCGCGTATAAATATCCTTCAGCCCGCCGATCACCAGCGGCCCGCGCCGCACCACGCCATCCTGCAACAGGGTGATGCCGATCCGCGAGAAAGCCACCACCCAGTCCCGACTGCTCAACGCAACGCGGTTCAATGCGCTGCGGCTGTCATGATTGCCCAGCACCGCCACCACGCCCAGCGGCGCGCGCAGCCCGGCGAGTGGCGCGATGCTTGCCCGCGCGTCATAGGTCGCCCCGCCTTTGTCATCGCCAATATAGTCACCGCCCAGCAGGATAAGATCCGGGCGCAGCGCGTTGATCTGCGCCACGATCCGCGCCATCCGCGCCGGGCTGTTGTCCGGCCCGGACATATGCGTATCGGTCAGCAGCGCGACGGTAACAGGATCGCGCGCCGCGTCGGCCGGGAAGGGCAGCGCAATCTCGGCCAGCCGAACCTGTGGCATGGCGCTGGCGTTCCGGATCAGCCAGCTAGCCCCTGCCAGAATCAGGATCAGCGTACAGACCAGTCCCGCCAACCGGGGATGCCGCTGGACCAGCTTCATCCCACAACGTGCTCCCGCGCAGGCGGGAGCCCAGTCCCACGCTCCGATCTAGGCTCCCGCCTGCGCGGGAGCACGCAGCCTTTTCTCACTTCGCCGCCTTCTTTGCCATCATCCGCGCACGAAACCGCTTGGCCCAGCCCGGCTTTGCCTCCTGCGCGGGTCGGACCAGACACAGCGCGTCGGCCTCCACATTCCGCGTCACCACGCTTCCCGCCGCCACGATCGCGCCATCGCCGATCGTCACCGGCGCGACCAGCGCGCTGTTCGACCCGACAAAGGCGCCCGCGCCGATCTCGGTCTTATATTTGAAGAACCCATCATAGTTGCAGGTGATCGTCCCCGCGCCGATATTGGCCCCCGCACCCACGCTGGCATCGCCAATATAGGACAGGTGATTGACCTTGGCTCCTTCGCCCAGCACGGCCTTCTTGATCTCGACGAAATTGCCGACCTTGGCCTTGACGCCGATCTGCGCACCGGGCCGCAGCCGTGCATAGGGTCCGACAACCGCGCCGCTTTCAATGCTGGCCCCTTCCAGATGGGAAAAAGCGTGGATGACCACCCCGTCCGCCACCCGCACGCCCGGCCCGAACACGACGTTCGGTTCCACCACCACGTCGCGGCCCAATATCGTGTCATGGGCGAAGAACACTGTCTCCGGCGCCACCAGCGTCGCTCCTTCGCGCATCGCCTCTACCCGGCGGCGCGCCTGCCACATCGCCTCCACGCCCGCCAGTTCGACCCGGCTGTTGACGCCCGCCACTTCCCACGCGTCCGTCTCGATCACCGCACTGGGCGCACCGGGCAGCATGATGATGTCGGGCAGATAATATTCGCCAGCGGCATTATCGTTACCGATCTGGTCCAGCAGGACGAAGAGATCGGTCGATCGCACCGCCATCAGCCCGCTATTGCACAAAGTGACTGCCCGTTCGGCCTCACTGGCGTCCTTATATTCCACCATCTTCCCGATGATACCCTGCCCATCGGCAATGATCCGGCCATAGGCGGCAGCGTCGTCCGGTCGGAACCCCAGCACGACCGCGCGCGGATCGTCCCCCCGGTTCAACCGATCGAGCATCGCCCGCATCGTCGCTCCGCTCACGAGCGGTACGTCGCCATAGAGGATCAACACATCGCCCGCGAATCCGGCCAGCGCATCATGCGCCTGTGCAACGGCATGGCCGGTGCCCAGCTGCTGGTCCTGCACCGCAATCACCGCGCCGGTGCCCGCCACCGCTGCCTCGACCTGCTCCCGACCAGCGCCGACCACCACGACCTGCCGCTCCGGCTCCAGCGCCGCGACGCTCGCCAGCAGGTGCAGCAGCATCGGGCGTCCCGCAACCGGGTGCAACACCTTGTGCAACGACGATTTCATGCGTGTGCCCTGCCCGGCGGCCAGGATGATGACGGCCAATGGGCGGGCGACTGGACGGCTGGCGGTCACGATATCTCTGTCCCTCGAAAATGGGTCTGTGGCCTTCGGCTCTGCCATGTTTGGCTTGCCTTTGCCACCGCGCTCGCGGCATGGCGCGGCCATGGCAAACATAAATTTCGATATTGTTGGTTTCGACCTGGACGGCACGTTGATCGACACGAGCGGCGACCTTGCCGCCGCCGTCAACCACGCCATCGCGACGATCGACCGACCGCCTTTCCCGGTGGAGGCCATCCGCCCCTTTGTCGGCAAGGGCGCGAAGGTCATGCTCGAACGCGCGCTCGACGCTTCGGGCGGCTATGACGACGCGACGCTCGCCCGGCTGCTGCCCGTCCTGCTCGACTATTATCAGGATAATCTCAGCGCCCGTTCCGTCCCCTATCCCGGCCTGATCGCCGCGATGGACGCGCTGGCCGCGGCAGGCGTCAAGCTGGCCATCTGCACCAACAAGGCAGAGCGCTTCACCATCCCGTTGATCGATCAGCTTGGCCTGACGCCGCGTTTCGCCAGCATCGTGGGCGGCGACACGGTGGGCGTCGCCAAGCCCGATCCCGCCCCCATCCGCGCCATGATCGAGCGCGCGGGTGGTGGCCGGACAATCTTCATCGGCGACACGATCAACGACATAGCGGGCGCGCGCAATGCGGGCATCCCCAGCGTCGCGGTCAGCTTCGGTTTCCTCGACGGCCCGGTCGAGGATCTGGCGGCCGACGCCGTCATCGACCATTTCGACGATCTCGTTCCCCTCCTGCAAAGCTGGCCCACATGAGCTTGCGGCTGGAGCGGGACGGGACCATCGCCCGCCTGCTGATTGACCGCCCGGCGCGTCGTAACGCCATGACGCAGGCGATGTGGGAAGAGCTGCCCGTGCTGGTGGCGCAGGCGATGGCCGACGACGCCGTCCGCGTCCTGATCCTCGGCTCCGCCACGCCCGGCATTTTCTGCGCCGGGGCGGACATCGGCGAATTTGCCCGGCACAGCATCGACGAAGCCTGGCGCATAGCCAATCAGGCCGCCATCCGCGCCAGCCAATATGCGCTCGCCCATGCGCCAAAGCCGGTGATCGCGGCCATTGACGGCGATTGTGTTGGCGGCGGTTGTGGCCTCGCCATCGCCTGCGACCTGCGCATCGCCGCCCCTACCGCCCGGCTGGGCATCACGCCCGCGAAACTCGGCATCGTCTATTCGCTGTTCGACACCAAATTGCTGGTCGATCTGGTGGGACCGGCGCGTGCCAGACGCATCCTTTTCACCGGCGCGCTGCACGGCGCGAACGATGCCCTCGCCATCGGCCTGATCGACGAGATCGCCGTCGATCCCTTGGCCGCCGCAACGGCTTTGGCCCGCACCATCGCCGCCAATGCGCAGCACAGCGTGCGCGCGTCCAAGGCGATTATCCGTCGCATATTGGACGGTCAGGCCGATGATGACGAGGTGACGCTGGCGATGTTCCGCGACGCCTTCACCCTGCCCGATTTTGCCGAGGGCGTGGCTGCGTTTCAGGCGAAGAAGCGACCTGATTTCTGACCACGGCCGTCAAACATAAAATCCTCCCCTGCTAGGGGAGGTGGATGGCCGTAGGCCAGACGGAGGGGTGTCGCCCTCTCGATAGCATGACACCCCTCCACCGGCTTCGCCGGTCCCCCTCCCCTTAAAGGGGAGGATTTGGGTAGCGAGTTTGCAATGGGCATAATCACCAACAAAAAAGGCCCCCGAAACCGGAGGCCCTTCTTTGTCCTGATCTGCTGTGCAATCACATATGGATCGGCTTGCCGGTCACCGCCATCGCCGCTTCCTTGATCGCCTCGCTATGCGTCGGATGGGCGTGGCAGGTATAGGCGATATCCTCGCTCGATGCGCCAAATTCCATCGCCTGCACGACCTGCGCGATCATGGTGCCTGCCGGTACGGCGATGATCCACACGCCGAGCACCTTATCGGTCTCAGCGTCGGCAATGACCTTCACGAAGCCGTCCGGTTCATGATTGGTCTTGGCGCGGCTGTTGGCCATCATCGGGAATTTGCCGACCTTGATCGGGCCCTTTTCCTTGGCCTGTTCCTCGGTCAAGCCGACGCCTGCAATTTCAGGCTTGGTGTACACGACACCGGGGATCAGGTCATGGTTCACGATGCCGGTCAGGCCCGCGATATTCTCGGCAACGGCAATGCCCTCATCCTCGGCCTTGTGGGCCAGCATGGGGCCGGGGATCACGTCGCCGATCGCCCAGACGCCGGGCACCTTGGTGGCGAATTCATGATCGGTTTCGATCTGGCCGCGCTTGTTCAGTTCCAGCCCGATCTTGTCGAGGCCCAGTCCATCCGTATTGGGGCGACGGCCGATCGACACCAGAACCACATCCGCCTCGATCGTTTCGGCCGCGCCGCCCGCAGCAGGCTCGACGGTCAGGGTCACGCCCTTCTTGCCCGCCTTCGCGCCGGTCACCTTGGTGCCGAGCCGATATTCGAAGCCCTGCTTCTTGAAGATCTTGTTGGCTTCCTTGCGGATTTCGCCGTCCATGCCGGGCAGGATCTGGTCCAGATATTCCACGACCGTGACCTTGGACCCCAGCCGACGCCACACGCTGCCCAGTTCCAGGCCGATGACGCCGCCGCCGACAACGACCAGATGCCCCGGCACCTTGTCCAGTTCCAGCGCACCGGTCGAATCGACGATCTGGCCGCCGGCATTGTCCACCTCGACACCCGGCAGCGGCATGACCGACGATCCGGTGGCGATAACGATATTCTTCGCCGTCACCGTTTCGCCGCCCACTGTAACCGTGTTTGCGCCGGTGAAGCTCGCCAGCCCCTTGAGCCAGGTCACCTTGTTCTTCTTGAACAGAAATTCGATGCCGCCGGTCAGACCCTTGACCGCGTCGACCCGCTGCCCCTGCATGGTCGACAGGTCGAGGCTCATCTTGTCGATCTTGACGCCCAGCTTGGCGAGCGTGCCGTTGGCCGCTTCGTCATAGAGTTCCGACGCATGAAGCAATGCCTTGGACGGGATGCAGCCCACATTAAGGCAGGTGCCGCCCAGCGTCTCACGGCTTTCCGCGCACGCGACCTTCAGGCCCAGCTGCGCCGCCCGGATCGCGGCCACATAGCCGCCTGGGCCAGCGCCGATCACCAGAACGTCATAATCATACTCGGCCATCGTTCTTCTTCCTCATAGTGTTCCTGCGAACGCAGGAACCCAGGGCGTCGTCAGAACAGCGTCTCGAACAAATCCCGCCACTGCGGATTTTCCCGTTCGATCAACTCGATCTTCCAGGCGCGCTTCCATTTCTTCATCTGCAGTTCGCGAAGCCTCGCTTCCTGCAACTCATCATATGCCTCAAACCACACCAACATGGTGCAGCCATGTCGCTTCGTAAAGCCTTCAACCAAAGCGTTTCGATGCTGATATGCCCGGCCAGCCAAATCGCTTGTAACACCCAGATAGAGGGTGCCATTGCGTCGGCCGGCCATCAGATAGACATATCCCGCTTTCGTTGCATTTCTCCGCCCTGGGCTCCTGCGTTCGCAGGAGCACGTGGGAAATAAGCCTTACAGGTCGATCAGCAGACGGGTCGGATCTTCAATCGCATTCTTTACCGCGACCAGGAAGGTCACCGCCTCGCGACCGTCGATCAGACGATGGTCATAGGACAGCGCCAGATACATCATCGGACGCACCACGACCTGACCATCGCGCACCACTGGACGATCCTCGATGCGGTGGAGGCCAAGCACTGCCGACTGGGGCGGGTTGATGATCGGGGTGGACATCAGGCTGCCGAACACGCCGCCATTGGAGATGGTGAAGGTGCCGCCCTTCATATCTTCCATAGTCAGCTTGCCTTCCTTCGCCTTGCGGCCAAAGTCGCCAATCGTCTTTTCGATCGTCGCCACGCTCATGCTTTCGGCGTTGCGGATGACCGGAACGACCAGACCGGTCGGCGCCGACACCGCGACCGAAATGTCGCAGAAATCGTTATAGACGATCTCGTCGCCCTCGATCTGCGCGTTGACGCCCGGAATGTCCTTCAGCGCCATGCAGACGGCCTTGGTGAAGAAGCCCATGAAGCCCAGACGGACGCCATGCTTCTTTTCGAACAGGTCCTTATACTTGGCCCGCGCCTCGATCACCGCACTCATGTCGACATCGTTGAAAGTGGTCAGCAGCGCGGCATTATTCTGCGCTTCCTTCAGGCGCTTGGCGACGGTCTGGCGCAGGCGGGTCATCTTGACCCGTTCCTGCGCGCGACCGGGACCGGACGCCGGTGCCGCAGCCGCAGGGGCCGAATCCGCCGCCGTCGCGGCCGCCGCCTTCGCCGTGCCAGCCGCTACAGCCGCCGTCACATCATCCTTGGTCAGGCGGCCATCCTTGCCGGTGCCCTTGATCTTGCTGGGGTCCAGCCCATGCTCCAGCACCAGACGGCGCACGGCGGGCGACAGGGTCAGATTGCCGCCCTCCTCATCGTCCGATGCAGCAGGTGCAGGGGCCGAAGCGGCCGGTGCAGGCGCGGCGGCCTCCGCCTTGGCGGCGGGCGCAGCGGCAGGCGCGGCAGCAGCAGCCGCGCCTTCATTGATCAGCGCCAGCAATGCGCCGACATTCACCGTCTCGCCTTCCTTGGCGATGATGTCGCCCAGAGTGCCTGCGACCGGCGCGGGCACGTCGACCGCGACCTTGTCGGTTTCCAGGCTGACGATAGGCTCATCGAGCGCGACGGCTTCACCGGGCTTTTTGAGCCACTGGCCCACGGTTGCTTCGGTAACGGATTCGCCCAGAGTAGGGACTTTGACTTCGGTGGCCATGAGCTTGTTCAGCCTTTCTTCTGGCGACGGATTTCTTCACGAACGCTGTGACCCAGCGCATCGGCGACGAGGGCGCCCTGTTCGGCGACATGGCGCTTGGCGAGGCCCGTGGCGGGCGACGCCGATGCCTTGCGACCGGCATAGCGGGCGCGCATCGGCGCCTTGCCGGCACTCGCCAGCGCTTCCTCGATATAAGGCTCCACATGGAACCATGCACCATTGTTGCGCGGTTCTTCCTGGCACCAGATCACTTCCGTCAGATTGGTCATCCGCTTGATACGGATGGCCAGCGCATCGGTCGGGAAGGGATAGAGCTGTTCGATACGCACGATCTGGGTATTCTTGTCACCCGCCGCATCGCGCGCCTCAATCAGGTCATAGGCGACCTTGCCCGAACACAGGACCAGACGCTCCGTTTCCGCGTCCGGCGCCGGGTTGGTATCCGAAAGGATGCGCATGAAGTGCGTATCGCCCTGGAAGTCCTGCGCCTGACTTACCGCCAGCTTGTGCCGCAGCAGCGACTTGGGCGTCATGATGATCAACGGCTTGCGGAACGGGCGCAACATCTGGCGACGCAGGACATGGAAATAATTGGCTGGCGTCGTGATGTTGGCGACCTGGATATTGCCTTCCGCACACAGTTGCAGGAAGCGCTCCAGACGCGCCGAACTATGTTCCGGCCCCTGCCCTTCATAGCCATGCGGCAACAGGCAGACGAGCCCGTTGGAGCGCAGCCATTTGGTTTCCGACGATGCGATATACTGGTCGAAGATGATCTGCGCGCCATTGGCGAAGTCGCCAAACTGCGCTTCCCACAGCACCAGGCTCTTGGGGTCGGCCAGCGCATAGCCATATTCAAAGCCCAGCACGCCATATTCGGACAAGGGGCTATCCAGCACCTCGAACCGGCCATGGGGCACGGTCGACAGCGGGATATATTTCTTCTCGGTATTCTGGTCGACCCAGACCGAGTGGCGCTGGCTGAACGTGCCACGACCGGAATCCTGTCCCGACAATCGCACGCCATAGCCTTCCGACAGGAGCGAGCCGAAGGCCAGCGCCTCGCCCGTCGCCCAGTCGAAATTCGCGCCTGACTTGAACATCTCCGCCTTGGCATCCAGCACGCGCTGAAGCGTCTTGTGGACGGTGTGGCCCTGCGGCACGGTGGTCAGCGTCTTGCCCAGGCTGTCGAACAGCTTGGGGCTGATCGCCGATTCAACGCTCTGGCGCGCGGTTTCAGCATCGGCTGGCTTGTGCAGTCCCGACCAGCGACCCGCAAACCAGTCGGCCTTGTTGGCCTTATAGCTTTTGGACGCCTCGAACTCGTCTTCCAGATGGTTGACGAAGTCGCCCGTCGTCTTGGTGACATAATCATCGTCGACCACGCCCTGCGCCTTCAGGCGAGTGGCGTAGACTTCACTGACCGGCGGATGCTGGCGGATCTTCGCATACATCAGCGGCTGGGTGAACGAGGGTTCGTCGCCTTCATTATGGCCGAAGCGGCGATAGCACCACATGTCGATCACGATGTCGCGATGGAAGGTCTGGCGATATTCGACCGCCAGCTTGCAGGCGAAAGTCACCGCTTCGGGATCGTCGCCATTCACATGCAGGATCGGCGCCTGCACACCCTTCGCCACGTCGGACGGATAGGGCGAGCCGCGCGAAAATTGCGGGCTGGTGGTGAAACCGACCTGATTGTTGACGATGAAATGGATGCAGCCGCCGGTATTGTAACCCGCAACCCCGGAAAAGCCGAGACATTCCCAGACGATACCCTGACCCGCAAAGGCCGCGTCGCCATGGATGAGCACCGGCAAAACCTGCTCATGCTTGGCCAGATCGTCGCGGAACGTCTGCTGCGCACGCACCTTGCCGAGCACCACCGGATCGACGGTTTCCAGGTGCGAGGGGTTGGGGACCAGCGACATGTGGACCTTGACCCCGTCAAATTCGCGGTCGGTCGATGTGCCCAGATGATATTTGACGTCGCCCGAACCACCGACATCTTCCGGGTTCGCGGTGCCACCGGAAAATTCGTGGAAGATAACGCGAAAGCCCTTGGCCATCACATTGGCCAGCACGTTCAGGCGGCCACGATGGGCCATTCCATAGACGATTTCACGGATGCCCGACTGGCCGCCATATTTGATGACCGCTTCGAGCGCGGGAATCATCGATTCGCCGCCGTCCAGACCAAAGCGCTTGGTCCCGACATATTTGCGGCCCAGGAACTTTTCATATTGTTCGCCCTGGATGACCTTGGCCAGGATCGCCTTCTTGCCCTCTGGCGTGAAGATGATTTCCTTGTCCTTGCCTTCCATCCGCTCCTGAAGGAAACGGCGTTCCTCCACATCGGCGATGTGCATATATTCCAGGCCGACATTGCCGCAATAATTGGCGCGCAGGATCGCGACGATTTCGGTCACGGTCGCAAATTGCAGGCCCAGCGTGCCGCCCAGGAATATCTTTTTCGCCGGATCGGTCAGGCCATGATATTCCGGCGTCAGATCGGCCGGCAAGTCGCGCTGGGTCAGCCCAAGCGGATCGAGATTGGCGGCGAGATGACCGCGCACGCGATAGGTGCGGATCAACATCTGCGCGCGAATGGCGTCCTCTGCCGCCTGCGCTATGTCGGCGTCCGACACAGACTTGCCCGCAGACTTGGCGGCGGCCTTTACGGCCACCTGCATCTGGGTCGGGTCCATCGCCCCAGTCAGGTCGTCCGTATCCGCCAGCGGCCAGTTGGGTCGCGCCCAGCTTGGACCTTGCTCGACTTCAAAATCCTGGTTTTCGTAACCCATCATCATATCCCATCCGTGCCGCGTGCAGTCGCGGTCGGGCAAAGGACGGCCGGGGTGCAGCCCGACCGCCTTACAGGCCTGATCAGCCCTTCAGCACTTCCAGCAGGGTCGTGCCCAGTTCGGACGGGCTGGCCGCAACCTTGATGCCCGCCGCTTCCATCGCGGCGATCTTGCTTTCCGCGTCGCCCTTGCCACCCGACACGATCGCGCCAGCGTGGCCCATGCGACGGCCCGGAGGGGCCGTGCGACCGGCGATGAAGCCAGCCATCGGCTTCTTGCGGCCCTTCTTGGCTTCGTCGATCAGGAACTGCGCCGCCTGCTCTTCCGCGTCACCGCCGATTTCACCGATCATGATGATCGATTCGGTGGCGCCGTCGGCCAGGAACAGTTCCAGCACGTCGATGAAGTTGGTGCCATTGACCGGATCGCCGCCAATGCCGACCGCCGTGGTCTGACCCAGGCCAGCGTTCGACGTCTGGAACACCGCTTCATAGGTCAAGGTGCCCGAACGCGACACGACGCCGACGCTGCCCGCCTTGAAAATGCTGCCGGGCATGATGCCGATCTTGCATTCATTGGGGGTCAGCACGCCGGGGCAGTTCGGGCCGATCAGGCGCGACTTGCTGCCCGACAGTGCGCGCTTCACGCGGACCATGTCGAGGACGGGGATGCCTTCGGTGATGCAGATGATCAGCGGAATTTCCGCGTCGATCGCTTCCAGGATCGAATCGGCCGCAAATGGCGGCGGCACGTAAACGACCGACGCATCCGCGCCGGTCTTGGTCTTGGCTTCCAGCACCGTGTCGAACATGGGCAGGCCGATATGGGTCGAACCACCTTTGCCCGGCGTGACCCCGGCAACCATCTGGGTGCCATAGGCGAGCGCCTGTTCGGTGTGGAAGGTGCCGGTGGCACCGGTCATCCCCTGGGTGATGACCTTGGTGTTCTTGTTCACCAGAATGGACATGCGTGTCCCTTTACATTCTGTGGACGTGGCACTTGGTCGAATGCATCCCGTTCCAGGCTGCGCACTTACCTGAAACGGGATGGTGCAGCTCTGAAGTGTCAGGCGAGCGAGGGATCAATACCCTTGCACGCTTCCAGCAGTTCCTTGACGGCGTCGACCGAAACCTGAAGATTGGCTTTGGCTTCGTCGTTGAGTTCGATTTCGATGACCTGCTCGACACCATCCTTGCCGATGATGACAGGCACGCCGACATAGAGATTGTCGACGCCATATTGGCCGGTCAGGTTGGCCGCGCAGGGCAGCAGGCGCTTCTTGTCGCCCAGATAGGATTCCGCCATCGCGATCGCGCTGGTGGCGGGCGCGTAGAAGGCAGAGCCGGTCTTGAGCAGCGCGACGATTTCGCCGCCGCCCGAACGGGTGCGCTGAACGATGGCGTCGATACGCTCCTGGGTGGAGCGGCCCTGCTTGATGAGGTCAGGCACGGGGATGCCCGCAACGGTCGAATATTCGATCACCGGCACCATGGTATCGCCATGGCCGCCCAGCACGAAGCTGGTGACGTCCTTGGCCGACACGTTGAATTCTTCGGCCAGGAAGTGGTTGAAGCGCGAGCTGTCCAGCACGCCGGCCATGCCGACGACCTTGTTGTGCGGCAGGCCCGAAAATTCGCGCAGCGCCCAAACCATCGCGTCGAGCGGGTTGGTGATGCAGATGACGAAGGCGTCGGGCGCGTTGGCGGCAATGCCTTCGCCCACCGCCTTCATGACTTTCAGGTTGATGCCCAGCAGGTCGTCGCGGCTCATGCCCGGCTTGCGCGCGACACCGG
This sequence comes from Sphingobium xenophagum, assembly GCF_002288285.1. Classification (NCBI taxonomy): domain Bacteria; kingdom Pseudomonadati; phylum Pseudomonadota; class Alphaproteobacteria; order Sphingomonadales; family Sphingobiaceae; genus Sphingobium; species Sphingobium xenophagum. The sequence continues at coordinate 332,121 of NZ_CP022745.1, forward strand.
CGGTCACGATGATGACATCGGCGCCAGCAATATCGGCATAATCGTTGCTGCCGGTGATCTTGGCGTCGAAGCCTTCGACCGATGCGCACTGGGACAGGTCGAGCGCCTTGCCCTGGGGCACGCCTTCCACGACGTCGAACAGGACGATATCGCCCAGCCCCTTCAGGGCCGCGAGATGCGCGAGCGTGCCGCCAATGTTACCAGCGCCGATGAGCGCGATCTTGTTACGGGCCATATGTCTGTCATCCTCCAAGACGTAAACTCTGGAATTGATGGCCCGCTTAAGCCGATAATGCAGGGGTTTCAACTAACAAAGGCCGTAAGCGCAAATTATCTTTGCAACTCATTCGCAATTGCGATAAGAGCAGCAACACCCTGTCGCTCCCGGCTCCCACCCTGGCCGTCGAGCTGTCCCTGCAGCGGTATCCTGCCGGATGCTTTCCCGACGGAGAGCATCCGGTCTGTTTTTCCCCGTTTTCAGCAAGAAGATTGCGTCATGATGACGGCAGCACACGGCGGGCCGTGCCCGCTGCGGTACCTATTTGGGACCGTGGCCCAGCGCCAGATAATCGTCCGACTGCATTTCCATCAGTCGCGATACCGTCCGTTCAAATTCGAACGCGCCGTCTCCCTCCGGGTAGAGCCGCGCCGGTTCCGCGTCCGCCGACGCCAGCAACTTCACCTTATACTCGTAGAGCGAGTCGATCAGCGTCACGAAGCGCGCGGCCTCATTGCGCTTCTCCGGCCCCAGGACCGGGATGCCGACGATGATCACCGTATGATATTTCCGGGCGATCGCCAGATAGTCGGGCGCGCCGCGCGCCTCCGCGCACAACCGCTTGAACGAAAAGACCGCCACGCCCTTCAGGCTCTTTGGCACATGGAGCGTCCGCCCGCCCTGCACCTTTATGTCCTCCGAGGGCACATGGGCGCGGTCTGACGGGGGATAATCGGTCAGGCGGAAAAATGCTGTGCTGAGCGCGACCGTCGCCGCATCGCCATTGGGGCAGTGCCATAAGGTCGCGTCGCCCAGCCGGTCGCGGCGATAGTCGGTCGGGCCGTTCAGCGTCAGGACGTCCAGACGATCCTTGATCAGGTCGATGAAGGGCAGGAAAAGCTGACGGTTAAGTCCATTTTTGTAAAGTTCATCGGGTTCGCGGTTGGACGTCGTGACGATCGTCACCCGCTTTTCCAGCAGTCCGGTAAACAGACGGGACATGATCGCGGCATCAGCCATATTATTGACGACCATTTCGTCAAAGCAGAGCAAGCGCGCTTCATCGGCCAGCGACTCCACGACCGGCGGGATCGGATCGCCCTTCTCCGACTTGCGGGCTTCCGCCAGCCGCGCATGGACGTCGAGCATGAATTCATGGAAATGCGCGCGCTTCTTGCGCTGGATCTTCACCGTGTCGAAGAACAGGTCCATCAGCATCGACTTGCCGCGACCGACCCCACCCCACATGTAGAGGCCGCGCGGCGGCTCAGGCATTTTGCGCAGCAGCTTCCACAGCGTCGAACCGCGTGCGGGAACCGCCTCCAATTGCTGCTGCAAAGTGTCGAGTCGCAACGCCGCCGCGCGCTGATCGGGATCGGCGCGCAATTCGCCAGCCGCGATCAGCGCCTCATATCGGGTAACCACACCTGTCACTTGGCCACAATGACCTTGCGCAATGTAGCGGTAGAGGCCGCGATCAGGCCATCGCCCTGCGCGATCGTCATGCGCAGGAACAGCATCTTGCCCGTTTCCTTGAGCAGTTCGACATCGGCGATCATCGTCAGACCGCGCTTGCCCAGGCCCAGATATTGCATCGACAGGTCAATGGTGAGCGCAGCCATCTGATCCTCACGCCCCATCGCCCAGAGCGCGATGAAATAGGCGTGATCGGCAAAGCCTGCGGCAAAACCGCCGTGCATATTGCCAAAGCGGTTCATGTGCTGCGGTCGCACCTCCAGCGCGACCCGCGCCTTGCCCGGCGCGTCGCTGCGCGCATAACCGCTGCCGATGACCGAGGGGAAATCGACGCTGTCCGAATCGCCCCAGCGCCGCCAACCGCTCCAATCCTCCGCCGGTGCGGCGGCAACCATCGCCTCGGTCTTACTCACGACAATCAGAGCTGCCGCTCGACCATCATCTTCTTGGTTTCGGCGATCGCCTTGGCCGGAGACAGACCCTTGGGGCAGACATTCGCGCAGTTCATGATGGTGTGGCAGCGATACAGGCGGAAGGGATCTTCCAGTTCGTCGAGACGATCGCCGGTATATTCATCGCGGCTGTCCGCCAGCCAGCGATAGGCCTGCAACAGGATGGCCGGGCCGAGGAACTTGTCCGAATTCCACCAGTAGGATGGGCAGCTGGTCGAGCAGCAGGCGCACAGGATGCATTCGTAAAGGCCGTCCAGCTTCTCGCGATCGGCGGGCGACTGGAGCCGCTCCTTGCCCGATGGCGGCGGCGACACGGTCTTGAGCCAGGGCTGGATCGAATTATACTGCGCGTAGAAATGGGTGAAATCAGGAACCAGATCCTTGATCACATCCATATGCGGCAGCGGCGTGATCCGCACGTCCTTGCCCGAACATTCCTCGATCGCGGTGGTGCAGGCCAGCCCGTTCTTGCCGTTCATGTTCATCGAACAGGAACCGCAAATCCCTTCACGGCAGGACCGGCGAAAGGTCAGCGTCGGATCATATTCATTCTTGATCTTGATCAGCGCGTCCAGAACCATCGGGCCGCAATTGTCGAGATCAATCTCATAGGTGTCGTAACGCGGGTTCTGCCCGGAGTCGGGATCGTAGCGATACACCTTGAAGCTGCGCACCTTCGTCGCGCCTGCGGGTGCGGGGTGGGTCACACCCTTGCCGCTGATCTTGCTGTTCTTGGGCAACGCAAATTCGGCCATCTGAATAAGTCCTGCTATCCCGTTTCCACGCCCCTGAACAATATAGGGACCGCTTAGTCAAGCTGCACCATTGTGTTTGCGCACGAGTTCGCACGCCAGGTTCGCTTGCATCTGGTCAATCCAGGCCGCCCGTGGCAAGAGGGCGCCACCCCCTGATACGGCCATTCATGCGCGTCCTTTTCCTGTTCATTGGCGAACCCCATCACCTGTTTCATGCCCTGCCGATTGCAGCAGAAATGGCAGCCGCGGGTCATCGCCCGACCATCGCGCTGGCCAGCGAAGCGCATGTGCGCGTCATGCAACGCCTGGCCGATATTTACCCGGCGTTCGCGCCGGATGTGCATTTGCTGGGTCGGGGCCGGATCACCCGTTTGCTGCGCGCGATCGGCATCGGCCGTCATTCGCGCTTGCTCACCCTGCTGAGCGCGCTTCCCTTTCTGCGCGGGTTCGATGCGATTGTCGTGCCGGAACGTACCACCACCTTGATCCGCCACCTGCTGCCGCGCCACACCAGCCTGATCTTCACGCCCCATGGCGCAGGCGACCGGGCCATCATGCTGGACCCGCGCGACCGGCATTTCGATTTCGTGCTGGTGTGCGGGGAAAAGAGCGAGCAGCGGTTGCTGGAGGCTGGGACGATCCGCCCCGGCCATTATGCGACCAACGGCTATGTCAAACTGGACCTGATGGCGCAGATGCAGCGACGGCGGGTGCCGCTGTTCGACAATGATCGACCAACTGTGGTCTACGCCCCGCATTTCCGTCGCTCCCTATCCTCCTGGGATCGGTTCGGGCAGGATGTCATCGCCTGGTTCAGCGCGCAGGATCGCTACAATCTGGTTGTCGCGCCGCATGTCCGCCTGTTTGCCGATGCGCCGCAATCGGCAAGGGACGCCATCACCGCGCTCGCTATCCCTGGCAAGGTCATGATCGATCTCGATTCGGATCGCCTGTTCGACATGAGCTATATGATCGGAGCGGACATTTATCTGGGTGACGTCAGCAGTCAGGTGTATGAATTTCTGGCCATACCGCGCCCCTGCCTGTTCCTGAATGCCCATGGCGTGCAGTGGCAGGGCGATGCGGATTATCTGTTTTGGACGCTGGGCGACGTGCTGGACGATCTGTCAGACCTGCAACAGGCGCTGGACCGGGCGGCAACGCGGCACCCCCACTATATCGATGCACAGCGCCAGCGCCTCGCGGAATCGGTTGGGGGCGATCCAACCGGTGCGGCACGACGCGGTGCAGACGCCATCGCCGCCTTCCTTGAAAATGACGGCCCAGCCGGTAAGAGCGAAATATGACCACCCCCCTTGCATCGTCGCCCCCCAGCCTGTCGCTGATCGGCGCCAATCCTGCCCTGTTGTGGGGTATGACCAATGCCGAACGGCTGGCAAGACTGGCGCGCGCAGAGGGCATGACGGCTGATCCCGAAGCGACCGACGCGCGCCTTCATGTCAATCTGGACTATGTGTTCGATCCGGTTTGGCTGCGCCATGTTCTGGCTTCGCCGGGGATGGTCGTCATGGACGGCGACGCGCTTGTCATGGCGCACCTCCACCGGTCGATTGCGCCATCCGCCGATCAGATCGCCGTGCACCGGGCCACGCTGACCATCATCGATTATCGGGACGGCCCGCTGATCTACAACCGTCAACTGCGCAAACTCGACTGCCCCTTCATCCAGCGGCTGACCCCGGCAACCCGGCGCGAGATTGAGCGGCGCAGCTATTTCGGCGCCTATAAGGGCGTGACCGACCTGCTGACCAAATATCTCTGGCCCGAACTGGCGCTGGTGCTGACCCGGATCGCGGCGCAGCTGCGCATGACCCCGAATATGGTTTCGGTCATCGGCGTGACCCTGTGCCTGCTTGCGACATGGTTGTTCGCGCAGGGCATGTACTGGACCGGCTTCCTGTCCGGCTCCATCTTCATGGTGCTAGACACGGTGGACGGCAAGCTTGCCCGCTGCACCATCACCTCGTCCAAATGGGGCAATGTGATCGACCATGGCGTCGATCTGGTCCACCCGCCCTTCTGGTGGTATTTCTGGGGGACGGGGCTGGCCTATTGGGGGCTGGCGCTGTCGACCCAGACCTTCGCGCTGGTGATGGCGGCGGTGATCGCAGGCTATGTGCTGCAACGGCTGATCGAGGGGATGTTCCTCAAGGATTTCGGCATGGACATCCATGTCTGGCAGCGCTTCGACAGCCAGTTCCGCCTCATCACCGCGCGGCGCAACCCCAATATGGTCATCCTGTTCGTGTCGCTGCTGTTCGGGCGGCCCGACATCGGCCTGATCGCACTGGCCTGGTGGACGGTCATTTCCCTGATCGTCCATGCCGTGCGGCTGGCGCAAGCCTATGCCGTCAAGCGGTCCGGGCAGCCAATTGTCAGCTGGATGGAGCAAGCCCGGCCATGAACCCCACGATCGAGAAATTCGGCTGGCCCGCCACGCTGATCGCGGAGTTCACCCACTGGGTCGTGCTGCTCCGCCCGGCCCAGCCGACGCTGGGGTCGCTGATCCTGGCGGCCAAAAGCGACGCGACGGCCTTTGGCGACCTGCCTGACGACACCCATGCCGAACTCAAGACCGTCACCGTAGCGATCGAGGCGGCGCTGACCAAGGCGGTGGGCTATGCGAAGATCAACTATCTGATGCTGATGATGGTTGACCCCCACGTCCATTTCCACGTCATCCCCCGCTATGAAGGGACACGCAGCGCGGCGGGTGTGCGTGTGGCGGATTCAGGCTGGCCGGGACAGCCGGACCTTGGGTCTGCGGTCAAGCTCGACAGTGAGCTGGACAAGGTAAAAACGTGGCTGCAAATTCATTTCGATACCGAAATGAAGTAACCGGCAGCCTCTTTGACGACTGCCGCTTCTATCGCCCGTAGCGCCCCTCGGCGACCCATTTCGCGGTCAATGCCGTCGCCGCCTCGACATCCTGATGGAAGTCGACCTCCTGCCATTCCAGCCCCTCGATCGAGACGGTGCCGACCCGGTTGCCCTTGGCGATGATGTCGATCGCGCGCAGATACCAGCGCTCGACGCCTTCGGGGGTACGCATCATCTGGTCGATCTGGTTGCGGAAGATTGCCGGGCCTTCGCCGGTGAAGGCCAGCATACCGATCGACTCGGCGTTGGTGTCGGGCGGCAGCAGCCGCTTGCCGATATGGTGCAGCCGACCACTCTCGTCGCGATTCACCTTCATATCGTCATCGTCATAGTCGGGCTTCACATCGACTGTCACGGTGATCGCATCCTGCGTCCCGGCTATGAGCTTCGCGACGATCTCGTCCGACACGATAGTATCGCCGTTCAGGATGATGAAGTCCCGGTCCATCTCCTCCCGCACGATCCAGCAGGTGCCAAGGTTATCGGCCACCTGAAAGAAGGGGTTGAACACGCAGCGGATGCGCGCGCCGGTCTCGCGATACAATTGCAGCGCATGATCCTCGACCCGTTCCGTGCGGAACCCCGTCACCACCACGATGTCGGTCACGCCATTGGCGACCAGCGCGGCGATCTGCCAGCTGATCAGGGTGCGGCCGTTAAAGTCGATCATGCATTTGGGCACGTCGCGGGTCAGCGGCAACAGGCGCGATCCTTGCCCGGCGGACAGGATGATGGCTTTGGTGATGGTCATGGGGCGGGTCTTTAGAAGGGAAATTGGCCGAAAAAAAGGCGGCGTTTGCACTCGGTTCAGTGGGCGCTTAAAGCGCAGCGTGCTCCTGCGCAGGCAGGAGCCCAGATCGGAGCGAGGAACTGGGCTCCTGCCTGCGCAGGAGCACGTCGCGGTCAGTTTGAAGGACCTGGTTGGTTGATGTTCAAGCCCGGCGCAGCACAGGACGGCTTTTCCCGCATATTGGCCAATACCGGCTGGCTGCTGGGGGGCAAGGGCGTGGGCGCGGTCTTGAGCCTGGCCTATCTCGCCATCGTCACTCGCACGCTGGGCGTGGCCGATTTCGGGCAGTTCGCGCTGGTGCTGAGTGCGGCCACCGTCATCAAGACGATCATCAGTTTCGACAGCTGGCAGATCGTCGTGCGCTATGGCCAGACCCATCTGGCAGCGGACAATGGCGACGCGCTCAACCGGGTGCTGCGTTTCTGCATTATGATCGACCTTGCCTCCGCCGCGGTCGGCGGGGCGATTGCCGCCGTCATCATCCTGGCCTTTGGCGGCCTGCTGGAACTGCCGCCGGGCATGGGGTGGCAGGCATGGCTGTTCTGCATGGTGATGATGATCACGATCCGGTCCAGCCCCACCGGCATATTGCGCCTGTTCGACCGGTTCGATTCCGCCGCGCTCGCCGAAACCATGATCCCGGTCGGACGGATGATCGGCGCCGTCGCCGCGCTTTGGCTGATGCCGACGATCACCGGCTTTCTGATCGCCTGGGGCGCGGCGGAACTATTATGTGCGCTCGCCTATTGGTGGCTCGCTTTGCGCGAAGGGCGCGGGCGGATCGGCGCGTGGCGCGCGGGACGGGCGCTGGATGCGCGGGTGGAGAATCCCGGCATTGTCGGCTTCCTGACCGCCACCAACCTCCAGACCAGCCTGTCGTCCATGGGACAGCAGGTCGCAGTGCTGGTGGTCGGGCTGTTCGTCGGGCCAGTCGGCGCGGGCCTGTATCGCCTCGCCAACCAGCTTGCCAATTCGCTGACGAAGATTTCCAGCCTGCTGTCGCGCAGCATCTTCGTCGAGCTGTCACGCAGCGGCAGTCAGGGGGGCGAGGCGCTGGGCGCGCTGTTCCGCCGTACCAACCGGCTGGCGCTGGTCGCTGGCGCGGTGATCATCGCGCTGATCCTGACCATCGGCCATCCGCTGCTGGGGCTGATCGCCGGGCGGGAATTTCTGCCCGCCTATCCGCTGCTGCTGCTGTTGGGCATCGCCGCCTGCATCGACCTGATCGGGGTCAGCTATCGCCCGCTGCTGATGGCGACCGACCGGGCGGGCCTGTCGCTGCGCATCACCTTCATCTCGACCGCGCTGTTGCTGGGGATGCAGGCCGCGCTGTTGCCGCTTTACGGCACGATGGGCGCAGCCAGCGCCAATATCGTCGCGGCCATCGCCGGCTTCGTGATGATGGGCCTGGCCAGCCGCAAGGCTGTTCGCGCGCAGGGGTGAGCGGGCGGCTGGGCGTAGCTTCACCTTCCGCCGTTCGTTTGGAGTGCAGTCGAGAAACGTGGCCCGCGGTTTCTCGACTGCGCTCGAAACGAACGGCGGGGGGAAGATGACACCCCGCTCCTGTTCCGTCCCCCCCGCTCACGACGCCCAACAAAAAAGGGGCCGGAAATCCGGCCCCTTCTCGATCGTCTGACAGTAGCTGAAACGCTTAGCGCTTCGAGAACTGGAAGCTCTTGCGGGCCTTCGCCTTGCCGTACTTCTTACGTTCGACAACGCGGCTGTCGCGAGTCAGGAAGCCTTCGGCCTTGACCGCGCTGCGCAGCGCCGGTTCGTACTTGGTCAGCGCCTGGGCGATGCCATGCTTGACCGCGCCGGCCTGACCCGAAAGGCCACCACCCTTGACGGTGCAGATCACGTCATACTGACCAGTGCGGTCGGTGACGCCGAACGGCTGGTTGATCACCAAACGCAGGGTCGGACGGGCGAAATAGATTTCCTGATCGCGGCCATTGACCGTGATCTTGCCGGTGCCGGGCTTTACCCAGACGCGGGCAACGGCGTCCTTACGACGGCCAGTCGCATAGGCGCGGCCAAGATTGTCGATTTCCTGCTGGCGCAGCGGCATGGTCGACACAGGCGGCGCGATGGGCGCGTCGGCGGCAACGTCCGCAGCAGGCGCTTGCGCAGCGGCAGGCGCGGCAGCCGGAGCCGCGGCGGCTTCGGCAGCGATCTGTGCGAGATCGGACAGGGACTGGCGGTTATCGGACATTATGCACCCACCTTGTTCTTGCGGTTGCGCGACGCGAAGTCGAGCACTTCGGGGTTCTGGGCTTCATGCGGATGCTCGGCGCCGCCGAACACGCGCAGGTTGCGCATCTGCTGGCGACCCAGCGGGCCACGCGGGATCATGCGTTCGATCGCCTTTTCCAGCACGCGCTCAGGGAAACGACCTTCCAGAATCTTGGCCGGGGTGGTTTCCTTGATGCCGCCGGCATAGCCGGTGTGCTTGTAATAAACCTTGTCGGTCAGCTTCTTGCCGGTGAACTTCACCTTGCCAGCATTGATGATGATGACATTGTCACCACAATCGACATGGGGCGTGAAGCTGGGCTTGTGCTTGCCGCGCAGGATATTCGCCACGGTCGAAGCGAGACGGCCGACCACAAGGCCTTCCGCGTCGATCAGGACCCATTTTTTTTCGACCGTCGCCGGCGTCGCCGACTTGGTGGTCTTCATCAGCGCCTTCATGGTGCCAATTCTCCAGAATGAAAAAGGAAACCGGACGCCGTTGCCGACGCCCGGAAGTGGGGCGCTAATGACGGGTGGCAGGCTGTAAGTCAAGAGATTCGGCGGCTTTGCTGACGGGTAAAATAATACCCGTTGCTAATCGGCAGGCGTTAAATCCCGCTTTTCGGTCACCGCGCGCGTTCCCAGCGCCAGATTGCGTTGCTGCTGCTCGATCAGGCCGGTGCGCCGCGACAGGTGGTAAGTAACGCCGACAACGATCCCCTGCCCAGCCAATTGTTCATCCAGATCGAGCGCGGCATCCGACCGCGCCGTCACCCGCAGCACGCCTTCGACCGGGACCGGACGGCCAAGCGGCGCGCCAGCGACCGTCCGCACGCCGCGCCCCGCGCCATCCTCCACCGTGTCGCCAGCAAACAGGAAGATCGGTCGCAACTCGCCCGCCAGCAACGCCAGCCGCCCTTCCGGCGACAGGCCCGACAGCAAGGCCTGTACGGACAGCACGGCCTTGTGCCGCGGGGTGTCTGGCGCAAAGCTCGCCTGCATCTTTGCCAACCCGGCCTCTACCGCGCCCCAGACCGCATCCATATTGTCGAGCGCTGTAATCTGTCCCCTGGCATCGACATGAAAGCGATGCTCCACCCCGATCAGCGGCGTCAGCGCGGCGGCATAGGGTTCAGCGCCCGAAGCAGGCGCATCGCTGTCGATAGTGCGCAAGGTGGCGTGGAGGATATAGCCGTCCGCAACCTTGTCGAACCGCAGGTCGCGGGTCGCGGTGAACCGGCTGACCTTGCCTTCGACGGGGCGGTGTTGCTCGATCCGATAGGTGAGATTGCGATCGACCGGCGGCGCGAAGGGGATGGCAATCGCTTCGGCCTGCGCCACCCCTGGCACCAGCAGCGCCAGCGAGAGCGCCGCTGCACGCATCGCCATCATATGCGTCGGGTGCCAATGGCATGCGCGCCCCAGGCTGCCGACGCCACGACCAGAGCGCCGACCGCCTGGTGCAGCACGGCGAGCGGCAGGGCGATGCCGCTCAGCACGGTCGCGATGCCCAGCACGATCTGCGTACCGACCGCCGCATTGATCGCGATCGAGGGTGCGCGCTGTCCGGCGCGCCTGGCCTGCCGGGCCAGCAGGATGAGCGCAACGGCAGCGCCCCAGGCCCACCAGCGATGGAGAAAATGGACGAGATAGGGATCACTGGAGACGGTGGCCCAAAGCGAACCCATCCAGCTGATCCCTTCCGGCACCAGATGATCGTTCATCAGCGGCCAAGTGCTGGATACATAGCCCGCATCCAGACCGGCCGTGAAAGCGCCCAACATGAGTTGCACGAACAGCGCCAGCAGCGCGACGAGCGCCAGCGGCCGCAATCGTGCCGGACGGGCGCCGCTGTTGCGCGACAATGCCAGCAGATCGAGCGCGGTCCAGATCAATCCGCCGATGATGAAAAGCGCCGTCAGCAAATGTACCGCCAGCCGGTAATGGCTGACATCGGTGCGCAACGTCAGGCCCGACTTGACCATCCACCAACCAATTGCCCCCTGCAATCCGCCGAGCGCCAGGAGCGCCACCAGCCGGGGGCCGTAACCCGCCGGAATGGCGCGTTTCCACGCAAACCATGCCAGCGGCAAGGCGAAGGCGATCCCGATCAGCCGCCCCAGCAGCCGGTGCAGCCATTCCCAGAAGAAGATGAACTGGAAATCGGACAGGCTCATGCCCCGGTTGATCTGCTGATATTCGGGGATTTGCTGATAGAGGCGGAAGGCCTCCATCCACTGGTCATGGGTCAGCGGCGGTATGGCGCCGGTGATCGGCTTCCACTGGGTGATCGACAGGCCCGATTCGGTCAGGCGGGTGATGCCGCCGACCACGACCATGAAGAACACCAGCGCAGCGACGAACAGCAACCAGCGGGCGATCGCCACCGGGCGGGGAGAGGGATTGGCCATAGCCGGTCCATGCCCCCAAGCCGATGGCGTTTCAAGCCGGACGATCGGGACAGATTGTCCCAGACGTCAAAGACAGGCTTTCCAGGCCGCGACCAGATCGCGCCCGCGCGCGCGAACCAGCGCCGCATCGTCGCCGGGGCGGTAGAGCGCACCACCCACGCCGATCCCTTCGCAGCCGCCCGTCAGCCACTCGCCGATCGTGTCCGCGCCGGTGCCGCCCACGGCCCAGACGCCGATATGTTTGGGGAGCACATCCTTGATCGCCTTCACATAGGCCGGGCCGAGCCGGGCGGCGGGGAAGAGTTTGATCCGGCGCGCGCCCGCGGCGATCGCGGCAAAGGCTTCGCTGGGGGTCATGAAGCCGGGCAGCAGGTCAAGGCCCAGTTCTGCACCGCGCGCAATGACGGCGGGGTTGGTGTTGGGCGTCACCATGATGCGCCCGCCCACACCATGCAGTTGTTCCAGCGCCTCGACGCTCAGCACCGTGCCCCCGCCAATGATCGCGCGGTCGCCAAAGGCCTGTTGCATTGCGCCGATGCTGACGAGGGGGTCGGGCGAGTTGAACGGGACTTCAAGGATGCGGATGCCCGCCTCCACCAGCGCCGCGGCTACGTCCAGCGCCTCGTCCGGGCGGATGCCGCGCAGGATGGCGGCGATCGGCGGGGCGCCATCGGCCAACAGATCGTCCATCGTCATACCAACATATCTCCAGCATAACCCAGTCCGGCCAGCGCGCAGGCGTCGCCATCCAGACGGTGCGATTCCACGCCCTGCACGGCCAGCGCGCGGGCATAGCGATCCGACAGGCGCGCATCGCCGATCAGCGTCACGCCATGGTCCGCGCGCAGCAATGCACGCGCTTCGGCTATTTCGCCCCCGATCAGCAGGCCCGACAAATAGCCCAGCGCCCAATCGGCGGATCGCCCGGCACGCAGCCGCATCGCCCGCGCGGCGAACAGTCCGGCCAGCACAGCCCCCTCCCCCGCCCGCGCCAGCCCTTCGGCAAAGCCCGCAGCCTCTTCGGCGGCATCGCCGACGCTATCCTTTGGCCCCAAAGTCGATCCGTCCCGCAGCAAGGCGAACAGTTCGCCGGTGGGCACGGTGCGGAACGCCAGCACCCGGCCATCCTCTACCAAGGCCCATTTGCTGTGGGTGCCCGGCAGCACGATCAGGCGACGGCCCTGCGCCAGTGCCGGATCACGCACGCAGGCGCCGAAAATCTGCGCTTCCTCGCCACGCATGACGTCGGGGACGCCATCCGCGCCGGTACAGGCCAGTCCCGCCATGATCGCGATCGGCACGCCACGCCAGTCAAAGCCTGTGGCGGCTGCGCGCCAGGCTTCCACATCGGACGGGCAATCAGCATAGGGAGCCTCTACCCAGCCATCGCGCGCGCCAACCATGCCGCACAGGGTGACGGAAAGCGGCATGGCATCGGCCAGCCAGGGGGCGACCGTATCGACAAAGGCGGCTTCCGCATTCCGCCCGGCGACAGCGATGCCCGGCCCGTCGCGGCGCGCGACGATCCGTCCGTCCTCGACCCGGAACAGGCGCAGATTGCTCGTTCCCCAATCGCCGATGACCCGATACGCGCTCATCGCGGACCGGCTTTCGTAAAAATCTCGATCCGCCTCACTTGTTCTCGACACAGCTTCTTGAATTCCTATTTGTCTGAGTATATCAGGAGGCCAAGCGCGTCAACGTGCCATAGTCCATCAAGTGTCAGGATGCCCAATGAGTGATTCGTCCAAGCCAGCCTTCAAATTGCGCAGTCGCGCCTGGTTCGACAACCCCGACAATATCGACATGACAGCGCTCTATCTGGAACGCTATCTGAATTTCGGGCTGAGCCTGGAGGAATTGCGCAGCGGCAAGCCGATCATCGGCATTGCCCAGACCGGCAGCGACCTTTCGCCCTGCAACCGCCATCATATGGTGCTGGCCGAACGCATGCGCGACGGTATTCGCGAAATGGGCGGGATCGCGCTGGAATTTCCGGTCCACCCGATTCAGGAAACCGGCAAGCGCCCGACGGCGGGCCTGGACCGCAACCTTGCCTATCTGGGGCTGGTCGAAGCGATGTACGGCTATCCGCTCGACGGGGTGATCCTGACCACCGGCTGCGACAAGACCACGCCTGCGCTGCTGATGGCGGCTGCGACCGTCAACATTCCCGCCATCGCCCTGTCCGTCGGCCCGATGCTGAATGGCTGGCACAAGGGCGAGCGCACCGGGTCCGGCACCATCGTATGGAAAGCGCGGCAATTGCTGGCGGCGGGCAAGATCGACGATGAAGGCTTTATCAAGCTCGTCGCGTCGTCCGCGCCATCGACCGGCTATTGCAACACCATGGGGACGGCATCGACCATGAACTCGCTTGCCGAGGCGCTGGGCATGATGCTGCCGGGTTCGGCCGCTATTCCCGCCCCTTATCGCGATCGCCAGGAAGCCGCCTATCTGACCGGCAAGCGCATCGTCGAGATGGTGCATGAGGATCTCAAGCCATCCGACATTCTGACCAGAGATGCGTTCCACAACGCCATCATGGTCAACAGCGCCATCGGCGGATCGACCAACGCGCCCATTCATCTGGCGGCGATTGCCCGCCATATCGGCGTCGACCTGCCGCTCAAGGATTGGGAGAGCGTCGGGCACAAGATTCCCTTGCTGGTCAATCTCCAGCCTGCAGGCGAATATCTGGGCGAGGATTATTATCGCGCCGGGGGCGTTCCCGCTGTGGTGGCGCAGTTGATCGCGCAAGGGCTGATCCATGAAGGCGCGATGACCGTCAACGGCAAGACCATGGGCGACAATTGCCGGGGCGTGGAAATAGAGGATGAGAAGGTCATCCGCCCTTATGACCAGCCGCTGGTCGAGGATGCAGGCTTCCTGGTGCTGTCGGGCAACCTGTTCGACGCAGCCGTCATGAAAACCAGCGTCATCAGCGCCGAATTCCGCGACCGTTATCTGTCCAACCCGGACGATCCCAACGCCTTTGAAGGGCTGGCAGTCGTGTTTGACGGGCCGGAGGATTATCATCGCCGCATCGACGATCCGTCGGTCGGCATCACCGACCAGACATTGTTGTTCATGCGCGGCGCGGGGCCGATCGGCTATCCCGGCGCAGCCGAAGTCGTCAACATGCGCCCGCCTGCCTATCTGATTACCGAGGGCGTATCGGCCCTGCCCTGCATCGGCGATGGGCGCCAGTCCGGCACGTCGGGCAGCCCGTCGATCCTGAACGCATCGCCCGAAGCGGCGGCTATGGGTGGCCTCGCGCTGCTGGAAACGGGGGACCGGGTGCGGATGGACCTGAACGCCGGTACCGTTAACGTGCTGATTTCCGAAGAGGAACTGGAAGCGCGGCGTGCAGCGCTGGTGGCCGCAGGCGGCTATAAATATCCCGCATCGCAAACCCCTTGGCAGGAAATCCAGCGCGCCGTCGTGGGGCAGATGAATACGGGTGCGATCCTTGAAGGGGCGGAGAAATATCAGCGCATTGCCCAGACCATGGGCCTGCCACGCGACAATCACTGACCCCCTATTTCATGAATATGGAGACTATTATGTTCAACGGAGCCATTCTCGTCGGTGCAGGCGAGCGTCAGGGCGGCGATCCATTCCATGCGATCCACCCGGCCACCGGCGAAAAGGGCAGCGTCGCCTTTTCCAGCGCCATGCCGGACGATGTCGCGGAAGCCGCCGCGCTTGCCGACGCGGCGTTTGACAGTTTTTCGACGCTGGCCCCCGACGCCCGCGCCACTTTCCTGGAAACCGTCGCTGACCAGATCGTCGCCATTGGCGACCTGCTGATCGAAACCGCGATGGCCGAATCCGGCCTGCCGCGGGCGCGGCTGGAAGGCGAGCGCGGCCGCACCGTAGGCCAGTTGCGCCTGTTCGCCAGCTATGTGCGGCTGGGTGACTGGCTTGACGCAACGATCGACCCCGCCATGCCCGACCGTGCGCCGCTGCCGCGTGCGGACCTGCGCCGCGTCAACCATTCGGTCGGCCCGGTCGCGGTGTTCGGCGCGTCCAACTTCCCGCTCGCCTTCTCGGTCGCGGGCGGTGACACCGCTTCGGCCTTCGCCGCAGGGTCGCCTGTCATCGTGAAGGGGCATAGCGCCCATCCCGGCACGGGCGAGCTGGTCGCCCGCGCCATCCAGGCGGCGGTCAAGGCGTGCGGCCTGCATGAAGGCGTGTTTTCCTACCTGCCCGGCAACAACCGGGCGCTGGGCGGCGCGCTGGTTGCCGATCCGCGCGTCAAGGCGGTGGGCTTCACCGGATCGCGCGGCGGCGGTGTCGCGCTGATGAAGATCGCGGCCGAACGGGCGGAGCCGATCCCGGTCTATGCCGAAATGTCCTCGATCAATCCCGTCGTCCTGCTGCCCGGTGCGCTGGCCGACCGGGCCGCGGCGATGGGGACGGCCTTTGTCGGGTCGCTGACCATGGGGTCGGGGCAGTTCTGCACCAACCCCGGACTGGTCATCGCGCTGGACGGGCCGGACCTCGACACATTCGTTGCGGCGGCGGCGGAAGCCTTGTCCGGTGCTGCGCCGCAGGTCATGCTGACCCCCGGCATCTACGACGCCTATGAAAAGGGCGTTGCAGCTCTGGAAAGCGCGGAGGGCGTCACCACCATCGCGCGCGGCACGGAAGCGGAAGGCTGCAATCGCGGCAAGGCCGCTTTCTTTGCAACCGATTCGGCGACCTTCGGCGCGAACCCGCTGCTGGCGGAAGAAGTGTTCGGGTCTTCGTCGGTGCTGATCCGGTGCAGCAGCATCGATGAAGTCATCGCCACGATCGCGGGCCTTGAAGGCCAGTTGACCGCAACGCTGCAACTGACGGACGCGGACAGCGCCGACGCAGCCCGGCTCCTGCCCGTGCTGTCGCGCAAGGTTGGGCGTATCCTGACCAATGGCTGGCCCACCGGCGTCGAAGTGACCCATGCCATGGTCCATGGCGGCCCCTTCCCATCGACCGCCGATGGCCGCTCCACATCGGTCGGCACGCTGGCGATGATGCGTTTCCTGCGGCCTGTCTGCTATCAGGACGTGCCGGACGCGCTGCTGCCCGCGGCCTTGCAGGCGTCCAATCCGCTCGGCCTCAATCGCCGGATCGACGGCAAGCTGGTGGTCGCGGCATGACTATCAGGGCAGGTCTGGTGGGGCTGGGCAAAATCGCGCGCGACCAGCACCTGCCCGCAATGGCCAGGACGGCTGGCATCGATCTGGTCGCCATCGCCAGCCGCAACGCGCAAGGGGACGGGGTGCATAATTATCCCGACCTCGGCGCGATGCTGGCGGGCGAGCCGGATCTGGACGCTGTCATCCTGTGCCAGCCGCCCCAGGCCCGCTATCATGCCGCGCGGCAGGCGCTGCTGGCGGGCAAGCATGTGTTTCTGGAAAAGCCACCGGGCGCGACCGTGTCCGAAGTGGAGGCGCTGATCGCGCTGGCCAAGGCGCAGAATGTCACCCTCTATGCCAGTTGGCACAGCCGCTATGCCGCCGCCGTGGCGCAGGCGAAGGCGTGGATAGCGCAGCGCAGGATAGAGCGCATTTCGATCCAGTGGCGCGAAGATGTCCGTCACTGGCATCCCGGCCAACCCTGGATATGGGAGGCCGGCGGCTTCGGCGTGTTCGATCCAAGCATCAATGCGCTGTCGATCCTGACCGAAATCGTGCCCGAACCCGTCACCCTGCTGTCAGCCAGCCTGGAAGTGCCATCCAACAAGGACGCTCCCATCGGCGCGACGCTGGCGATGGCGACCGCATCGGGCGCCCCGATCGACACTGTGTTCGACTGGCGGCAAACCGGGCCGCAGACATGGGACATTGCGGTCGATACCGATAATGGCAGCCTGCTTCTGTCCGAAGGCGGCAATATGCTGCGGTTGGACGGGGAAGTTCAGATGAAAGCCCCGGACGAGGAATATCCCGCCATCGCCGGTTCGTCGATTTGGTCGCCACGCGCACGATTGATGCTGACATCGTGCCGCTGCGGCTGGTAGCTGATGCCTTCCTTTGTGGACGGCATTGTCCTACGGCGATATTCGAGGACTGAAACGGGAGAGAATATAGTGGCTAGCGGGCGCAAGGTCGGATCGGAAGAGAGCGGGCTGCGTATCCACCAGACGATCGCGCGCGATCTGGGCACCGCTATCCTGACTGGCCGCTACCAGCCCGGCGAATTGTTCGAAGGCGAGATTGAGGCGTCCGACCGCCTGGGCGTTTCGCGCACCGCCTATCGCGAGGCGGTCCGCATCCTGATCGCCAAGGGAATGCTGGAAAGCCGCCCCAAGGCCGGTACCCGCGTCCTGCCGCGCAATCGCTGGAATGTGCTGGACCCCGAAATGCTCGCCTGGATGTTCGCGGGCGAACCGGATTCTCGGTTCATCCGCGACCTGTTCGAACTGCGCGGCGTGATCGAACCAGCCGCAGCGGAATTTGCCGCACGCCGCCGCACCGACGAGCAACTGGCGGTGATGGAAACGGCGCTCGACGATATGGGGCGCTATGGCCTTTCCACCCCGGAAGGCCGCGCTGCTGATCAGCGCTTCCACAATATGATCCTGGCCGCGACCCGCAATGACGCGCTGGAGGCGCTGGCCAGTTCCGTAGGCGCAGCGGTGAGCTGGACCACGACCTTCAAGCATCGCAAGAAATTGTTGCCGCGCGATCCCCTGCCCGATCACCGCGCCGTGTTTCAGGCGATCGCCGCGCGCGACACGGCAGCGGCGCGGGCGGGCATGGCCGAATTGCTGCGGCTGGCGCTCGCTGACATGGACATTGCGCTGGTGGAACCGAACGGCGAAGGCTAAGCAGTCCCCCGCCACTCACCATACATTTTGATACAAAATTCTTCCTGCGACTCATTTGCAATTGCGAATCGTTCGCGGTATGCGGTCGACATCCATCCTCGCAGGACCAGTCACCCATCCGATGCACGGAACCGCCCGCCTTAAGCAGCAGCAGAAGAAGAAGTCCGCCAAATCCTTCTGGCTCAAGCAGCTGCATAGCTGGCACTGGATCAGTTCGGCGATCAGCCTGATCGGGCTGCTGCTTTTCGCTTTCACCGGCATCACGCTCAACCATGCCGCCGATGTCGAAGGATCGCCCCAGACGATCGAGAAAAGTGCGACTTTGCCCACCGATCTGCGCAAGCTGATTGCGCCAGATGATGCGCCCGATGCCAAAAAGCCGCTGCCTGCGCCGGTCGCGGCCTGGGTTGAAAAGACGACCGGGCAGCGCGGCGGTGGCGAGGCGGAATGGTCTGCCGACGAAATCTATCTCGCGTTGCCCCGCCCCGGCGGCGATGGATGGGTCTCGATCGACCGGAACGACGGGACGGTGACCAGCGAAGCAACCAGCCGGGGCTGGGTCAGCTATCTCAATGATCTGCACAAGGGCCGCAATACCGGCACGGTGTGGAAATGGTTTATCGACATTTTCTCGGTCGCCTGTTTCCTGTTCGCGCTGACCGGACTGCTGCTGCTCCAGTTGCACGCGAAGAAGCGCCCCAGCACCTGGCCGCTCGTCGCCATCGGCCTGGCCCTGCCGGCAGTGCTGGCCATCATCTTCATCCATTAAGGGGAATTTTCATGCAGATCAGCCATCGCCTGCTGCTGACCGGCACCGCCGCGCTAGGCACGATTGCAGCGCCAGCCACCGCGCAGACGCTGAACCTCTCGGTCGGCATACCGCGCCTGTCGGTGGCTGAATATCACCGCCCCTATGTCGCGATCTGGATCGAAAAACAGGGGGCGACGCCGCGCACCCTGTCGGTCTGGTATGATTATGACATGAAAAAGGGGGAAGGCACCAAATGGCTGCGCGACGTGCGGCAATGGTGGCGCGCTTCGGGGCGGACGATGAGCTTTCCAGCCGATGGCGTGACGGGTGCAACCCGCGCACCCGGCGACAACAAGATCGCTTTTGTCGCGGGCAAGGGTCCGCTCGGCGCGCTCAGCCCCGGCAATTACACGCTGATCGTGGAAGCGGCACGCGAAGTGGGTGGTCGCGAAGTCGTCCGCCTGCCCTTCGCCTGGCCGGCAAAGCCCGGCAGCACCGTCAAGGCGCAGGGCAATGCGGAACTGGGCACCGTCGCCCTGAATTTCGGCAAATAGGGGATAAGATGATGAAAGCCAGACTGATGATCGCGGGCGCCTTGGCCGCCCTTATGCTCCCCGCCGCGGCGCAGGCGCACCGCCAGTGGATGATGCCATCCTCGACCACCCTGTCGGGCAGCGAAAGCTGGGTGACGGTCGATGCTGCCGTGTCCAACGATCTTTTCTATTTCGAGCATGTGCCGATGCGGACCGACGGCATCGTCGTAACCCAGCCGGACGGCAGCATCGGGAAGATCGAAAATGCCGCGACCGGCAAATATCGGTCGACCTTCGACGTGCATCTGACCCAGCCGGGCACCTACCGCATCGGCAGCGTGTCGACCAATATGATGGGCAGCTATAGGCTGAACGGCAAGCAGGAACGGCTGCCGCGCGGCACGACCAAGGACAAGCTGGCCAGTGTCATTCCGGCGGGCGCGACCGACGTGCAGGTCGCTGAAGCGTCCAATCGCAACGAGATTTTCGTGACGCTGGGCGCGCCCACCACCGGGGTGTTCAAGCCGACCGGATCGGGCATCGAACTGGTGCCCGTGACCCATCCCAACGATCTGGTGTCGGGCGAAACCGCCAGCTTCCAGTTTCTGCTCGACGGCAAGCCGGCGGCAGGCCTGAAGGTCACCGTTATCCCCGGCGGCATCCGTTATCGCGATGCGCTGGGCCAGATGGACCTGGTCGCCGATCAGGATGGCAAGGTCGCGATCACATGGCCGCAGCCGGGCATGTACTGGCTGAATGCCAGTGTCGGTGGCGGGCGCGAGGGTGATGGCCCCGGCGGCCCTGGTGCCGGCGCACCGGGCGCATCGCCTGCGCCTGCGCGCCCCGCCGGTCCGCCGCAGCGGCGGGCATCCTATGTCAGCACGCTGGAAGTGCTGGCGCCCTGACCCACGCAGTCCGAACCGCGATCCCGCCCGACCTGTCGCCCGACCAGCTTGCCGGGCGAGCGCGGGCGGGCCGTATCGTGACGTTGGGCGGACCGACCATGGGGACCAGCTGGTCCGCCATGCTGGTCGATCCGCCCGCCAATTGCCAGGCCGCGATCGAGGATGGTCTGGCCCGCATCATCGACCAGATGAGCAATTGGGAGGCAGACTCCGCGATCAGCCGGTTCAACCGAACGCCGGTGGGCGATTGGATGACCCTGCCGCCGGACATGCTGACGGTGCTGCGGGCCGGGCTGGGCATGGCGCGGCTGTCGAACGGCGCCTTCGATCCGGCGATCGGCGCGCTGGTTGATCAATGGGGCTTTGGTCCCGCCGCCCGTCCGCGCCCCGCCCCCTTGATCGATAGCGCGCCATGGCAGGCGATCGAACTGGATGGCGACGAGGCCCGCCGCATCGCCCATGTCGCGCTTGATTTTTCCGGCATTGCCAAGGGTTTTGCGGTCGATGCCATGGCGGCTGGGTTGCGGGCATTGGGGGTCGCCAATTTCCTCATCGAAATCGGCGGCGAGTTGCGCGGCGACGGCGTGAAGCCCGACATGCAGCCCTGGTGGGTCGATGTGGAGCCTCCGCCGGGTCTGGCGATACCCGTGCTGCGCATCGCGCTATGTGGCCTCTCGGTCGCGACATCGGGCGACTATCGCCGCTTCCGCATGGAAGGCGATGCGCGCCTGTCGCACAGTATCGACCCGGCGCGTGGCGCCCCGATCCCCCAGGGGGTGGCATCCGTTACGGTATTGCATGAACATGCGATGCTGGCGGACGCATGGGCCACTACGATCACCGTTATGGGCCCGGCGCAGGGCATGGCGTTGGCCACGCGCCACGCCCTGCCCGCCCGGCTGGTGCTGCGGACAGACGATGGCGCGCAGGAATATATGACCCCCGCGCTCACCAGGATGCTGGAATGAAGGGTGGTGCCTGACGCCAAGGCTGCTATGCGGACGCCCATGCACAATCTTTCCGGAACCGTCTCCGTCGATGGCGACATATATGAATGGGAACTCCGGCGCGAGCCGCAATGGAGCGATGCCGAGGGCTGGAAGGGCATGACCATCGCCCTGTCACAGCAGGATTGCCAGCGCGGCGCGGTGCTGGAATTTCCGCCGCCCAAACGCCTGCTCAAAGGCTTGCAGCGCGGCCGCCTCCAGATCAACGACGCCATTGTCACCAGGGGCATCCGCGCCGCCTTGCTGGCGGGATGGGAGCCTGCATCGCGCGGCAAGCCGATGATATTCACCGTCGACGCGGACGGCAATTAAGCGTCAGCTTTCGGCCCAGCGGCGCAGCAGATTGTGATAAACGCCGGTCAGGCGGATCACCTCCCCATGCTCCTGCCCAAGCGTCCCGCCCAGTTCCTGTACGCTGCGATCCAGATCGAACAGGATTTGCCGCGCGGCATCGTCACGGATCATCGACTGGAGCCAGAAGAAGCTGGCCACGCGCCGCCCGCGCGTGACCGGCTCGACCCGGTGCAGCGACGATGAAGGATAGAGGACGGCGTGGCCCGCAGGCAGCTTGACGCTCTGCACCCCGAAATTGGTTTCGATCGTCAGTTCGCCGCCATCATAGGCGTCCGGCTCTTCCAGAAAGACAGTCATCGACAGGTCGGACCGGACGCGAAAGCCGGTCCCGGCCTGAATGCGCACCGCATTGTCGACATGGACGCCGAACGCCTGCCCGCCCGCATAGCTGTTGAACAAGGGCGGGAAAATCTTGAGCGGCAGCGCGGCAGCTATGAACAGGGGCGATCGGCCCAGCGCATCGAGCACCATCTGCCCGGCCTGCTTGGCGGCGGGCGCGTCTTCCGGCAATTGCAGATTATGCTTGGCCAAAGCGGATTGCGGGCCGGACGTGACGTTACCGTCCACCCATTCCGCGCCGTCGATCAGGGCGCGGATCGCGGCGACACCAGCGGCGTCGATCAGGTCGGGAATGGCAATGAGCATGACTGGGGCCGCGTTTCAGGCTGCTTCGCTGCGCAGGACGAAGGGAATTTCGACCACGCCCTTGACCCGCATCGGTTGACCGTTGCGGACGACCGGCGACCAGCGCCATTTGCGCACCGCGTCGCGCGCCGCTTCGTCCAGCCGGGCAAAGCCGCTGCTCTGCGATATGGCGATGCTGTCGACCGCGCCGTCGATCCCAAGTGTCAGGGTCAGCACGACCGTCCCTTGCTCCCGCTTGCGACGGCTTTCGATGGGATAGCGCGGCGGCTTGCCCGCGATCATCTGGGCGCTCAGGTCACCGCCCTGGATCAGGCTGGGCGGGGCTGGCGAAACGGCAGCCGGTGATGGAGTGGGCACGGCCACGACAGCGCGTTGGGGCGTGGGCACCGGCACCGGATCGGGCGTGGTCTGCACAGTCTGGACCGGCGGCACCGGCGTCTGAACGATCGGCGGCGGCGTCACGATTTCCGGAGTCGACGGCGGCGGTGGCGGTGTTTCGGCGGACGGCGGTGGCGGGGGTGGCGAAAGATTGACCACCGTCAGCTTGGCTTCCTGCATCCGCTGGACATGGCTGCGGACCTGGACCAGCGCGGCGATCAGCAGGACATGGAAGATCAGGATGGCCGCGATGACCGGAATATTGGGGCGCGAGCCTGCGCCATAGCGACCGGGCGCTGGCCGTTCCTCCGGTTGCGATCGGGCAAGGCCGATGGCGGACGGGCGATCAAAATCATGCGACAGGTCGGTCGGGAAATCGTCGGCTGGCCGACTTGCAGCATGGAGCATGGCAGCGCCTTCCTTCCCTTGATCCGATGCCTATCTCGATAACGCGAACCATAATGCGAATCAATTGCGTTATTTACTTATTGGCGGACGGGCGGCGACCCGAGGAGGATGGAGTGTATCGCCGCCCGCCCGCTCGCCCCCGGCAAGGGACAAATGCCGGGGGAACGGAGTTTACAATTTATAACCCAGCGTCAGCACCCACGAACGGCCTTCGCCGGGATTGGCCCAGCCATTGTTGCGGATGCTGGTATAATATTTTTCGTTGGTGAAGTTCTGGACATTGAGCTGCGCGCTCAGCTTTTCCGTGATGGGGTAGGACAACATCGCGCGATGGACCAGATAATCGTCCGACTTGTACATCGTCGCGCCAGTGATGTTCGAGAGATACCAGCTGCCCTGATAGGTCAGGCCATAGCCAAGTTCGAGGCCGAAGGGCAGCGTATAGGTGGTGAACAGGCTGCCCGAATGTTTCGGATTGTTGGTCATCGGATTACCCGCCTGGGTATCCACCACGCCCTGCGATTTCTGATAGTCCGAAATGCTCTGGATCACCTTGGTGTCGAGATAGGTGTAGTTGGCGAAGATCGTCCAGGCGTCGGTGATGTTCCCGGTTGCGCCCAAGGTGATGCCGTTCACCCGGTTGCGGCCGTCGTTGACCGGCAGGTTCCCGATTAGCGGATCGTTGCTGGCGACGCGGTAATTGGTCCGTTCGTTGCGGAACACCGCGGCGGTCAGTTGCAGCTTTGCATCGAACAGGTCGATCTTGCCGCCAACCTCGTAATTGACGGCCTGTTCGGGCTTTGCCTCGCATGGGTCGTTGAACAGGTTGGCCTCCGCCGCCAGCCCGCAGCCAGCACGGACGGTCGTTGCCGTGGGGTTCTTGCTGTTCCCGTAAGCGACGTAAAGGCTGGCATTTTCCGCCGGTTTGTAGACCAGCCCGATACGGTAGGAGAAGAGGTTGTCGGTCGCGTTCTGCGACCGGCCAGTGGTATAGGCGCCACCTGCTGCCGGTGTGGCAATCGTATCCGCACGGAAGCGGGCGCGATTATGTTCGTAGCGGACGCCGCCGTTGATTTCGAGCTGATCGACGATCTTGACCGCGGCGAAAGCATAGGCCGCGATGTTGAACAGGTCGCCATCCTGATGACCGGAACGGATCGCGTTGACAGGGCCGGTATAGATGGCGTTTGGATTGCTGATGCTGATCGGATCGAGCACCGGGTTGGGCAGCGCGCCGCCAGCATTGCGCAGGACGTTGCCGTTATCCAGCGCATAGTCTTCCTGCAGCATCGACGTGCCGAGCACGAGCGAATGGCCGCCGGGAATGGTGAAGGTCAGATCGAGCTGGTTATAGAGCGTGTCGTTGACGGAGTTGCGGAATCCGCCGCGCGGGCCGCTGGGATAATAGGTGCCGGGCACCTGTCCCGCAGCGCAGGCCACGCCGGTCTGGGTCTGGCCGTTGGCAAGGCAATAGGTGCCCTGTGGCGGATTGACGATCAGCTTCTGTTCGACCCGCTGCCAGCGCGACAGGTTGCGAACGGCCAGGAGATCACTGAAACGATGGTCGAAGATGGCGGTCGCCTGATCAATCGTCTGATCCTGACGATCCAGATTCCTGTAGCCATAATAGCCGCTATAGCGCGCGCCGGGGAGGATGCCGTCATAGAGCGCGTTCTTGTAATAAGGCACGCCGTAGAGCGGCGTATTCTTGTCTTCCTGATGCGTGTAGAGCAATGTCAGCGAGGTCGGGCCATCGACGCCAAGCTTGACCGACGGCGCGACGCCCCAGCGCTTGTAGCGATCGACATTGCGGGCCGGCACGTCATTTTCATGATACATGGCGTTCAGGCGCACGGCGATGAAATCGGACGCGCGGACATTGCTGTCGATGGTCGCCCGATAATAGTCGGACGTGCCGACGCCTGCCTGAACCAGCGTTTCGTCATAGCCCTTGGGCCGCTTGGTCACGATGTTGATATTGCCGCCGATCGCACCGGAACCGCCAAATACGGAGTTGGAGCCGTTGGTGACTTCGATCTGTTCGACATTGAAGGGATCGGTGCGGCTATATTGCGCGCTGTCGCGGACGCCATC
Source organism: Sphingobium xenophagum (assembly GCF_002288285.1). Lineage (NCBI taxonomy): Bacteria > Pseudomonadati > Pseudomonadota > Alphaproteobacteria > Sphingomonadales > Sphingobiaceae > Sphingobium > Sphingobium xenophagum. The sequence goes on from NZ_CP022745.1 coordinate 357,247, forward strand.
GATGCTGATGTCGGTATTGGCGCTCTGACCACGCAGGTTGATACTGTCGCCGTAGCCGCCGCCACCTTCGCCGGCGCCAAAGGTGATGCCCGGAATGGTGGACAGAACGTCGCGCAGCGTCAGCAGATTTTGCTTCTGAATTGTCTGGTTGCCGATCACCGTGATCGTCTGGGGCGTGTCTAGCAGCGGGCGGACATATTTGGGTGATTCCGCCTTCTCGACCTTGACCTGGGATTCATCGATCGCCGTGTCGGTGACGGTCATGCCGCCCAGCTTTGGGGCGGGCGCTTCCTGGGCGTGGGCGCCCGTCGCGAAGGCCATGGCGCTGACGCAGCCAAGGGCCAGGAAGGACGAGCGTGACAGTGAGTTGGACATATGCAGCAAATCCCCTTTGAAGTTGGGATGCTGCTATTGCGAACCTTTCTCAGAGTCAACGCTATTGCGAATAATTATTATCTTTGTCGCAAATCGCCCGCGCGAACAGCCAGCAACGGATCGCGCTCGCCAGATTGGGCGGATCAGGCGCGCCCATGCGGGCCAGGTCTATGCGGGCGATAAGGGCGTTGAGCGGTAGGCCGTCGCGCTGCGCATGATCGCGCAAGGCGTCCCAGAATATGGGTTCCAGACTGATCGCGGTCTGGTGCCCGGCAATGGTCACGCTGCGCTTGACCGGCGGGGCAAAGGGCGACGCCAAGGGACCATCATCCGGCCCATCCGAGGCGTCGCCCGTCATCATCAATACATGTGCTGGCCGCCATTGATCGACAGCGTGCTGCCGGTCACAAAGCCGCCATCCTCACTGCAGAAGAAGGCGACGCCGCGCGCGATTTCATGCGCCTGGCCCAGACGTCCGACCGGGATTTTCGCCACGATCTTTTCCAGCACGGCAGGCGGCACCGCGGCAACCATGTCCGTGTCGATATAGCCCGGCGCGATGGCGTTGACGGTCACGCCGACTTTCGCCCCTTCCTGCGCCAGCGCCTTGGTAAAGCCGTGGATGCCCGATTTGGCGGCGGCATAATTGACCTGGCCATATTGGCCCGCCTGCCCGTTGATCGACCCGATATTGACGATCCGGCCCCAGCCGCGCTCACGCATGCCGGCAAAGGTCGCCTTGGCCATGTTGAAGCAACCGCCCAGATTGATGCGCATGACTTCATTCCAGTCGTCAAAGCTCATCTTGGCCAGCACGCCGTCGCGGGTGATGCCTGCATTGTTGACGACGATATCGATCGGCCCAAGTGCATCAGTTACCGCCGCGCAGCCATCCAGGCAGGCCTGATGATCGCCGACGTCCCATTTGAAGGCTGCGATGCCGGTGGCTTCGGTAAAGGCCTGCGCCTTGGCTTCATTGCCGGCATAATTGGCGGCCACAGTATAGCCCATGTCACGCAGCGCCAGGCTGATCGCCTCGCCAATGCCGCGTGTCCCGCCCGTCACGATCGCTACTCTCGACATATGCGCATCCTTCCCTACTTAACCGGCCTGGTTTATCCAGCCCGAAAGCTCACGGCCCAACAGCCTCTGATACAAAGTGATAGCCGGGGCAGACGCGTTTAGACAGGGCAAATAGGCAAAATTTTCACCCCCTACGGACAAAAAAACCTCTTTCGCGCGCAGGGCGATTTCCTCTAGAGTTTCAAGGCAATCCGCCGAAAATCCCGGTGTTGCCACAGCAATGTTTCGGACACCGTCCTGTACCAATTTGGCGAGGGTGGATTCGGTCTCCGGCTCCAGCCATTTGGCCCGCCCGAAACGCGACTGAAAGCTCATATGCACGGGCAGCGAAAGGGCTTCGCGCAGCAGGCGGACGGTCTTGACCGACTGGCAATGATAGGGATCGCCCAGATGCAGGGTGCGTTCGGGCATGCCATGGAAGCTGGCGAGCAAGGCGTCGGGGGAGAAGTCGAGTTTTGCGATGCTGTCTTCGATCGAGATTTTGAGCGCGGCGATATAGGCCGGGTCGTCATGATAGGGCGGCAGGGTGCGGATGGCCGGTTGCCAGCGCATGGCCCGGAGCGCGGCAAAGGCGGCGTCGTTGGCGGTCGCGGTGGTCGCGCCGCTATATTGCGGATAGAGCGGGCCGAGCAGAATGCGATCGCATCCGGCCGATTTCATGGCGGCAAGACGCGAGGCGATCGACGGATTGCCGTAGCGCATCGCCCAGTCGACGACCACGCCCTCACCCATCGCCGCCTGCATCGCATGGGCGGTATCGCGGGTGTGGAAGGCGAGCGGCGATCCCTGATCGGTCCAGACCTGGCTGTAGGCATGGGCGGATTTTTTGGGCCGGGTCGTGAGGATGACGCCGCGCAGGATCGGTTGCCAGATCAAGGGCGGGATTTCCACCACGCGGCGGTCGGACAGGAATTGGGCGAGATAGCGCCGCACCGATTTCGCGTCGGGGGCGTCGGGCGTGCCGAGATTGATGAGGAGGACGCCGACTTTGGGCGCGGGGATGGCGGGATGGTCCGGTGGCAGGGTCATGTCGTTCCCAGTAGCGGCAGGCTGCGCAAACGCTGACCTGTCCATGTGTACAGGGCGTTGGCGATGGCAGGCGCGACCAGCGGCGCGGCAAGATCCGTCACGCCAGCGGGCGGCGCGGTGCTGCGGATCAGTTCCACCGTCACCTCGCCAATGTCGGAAAGGCGCGGCAGGTTCATGCGGCCCAGTATCGCGCGGGTCGGCAGGCCCCGTTCATAGGGGACGGATGCGCCCATGGCATAGGCAAGGCCATAGATCAGCCCGCCTTCTATCTGTTGCCGGGCAATGTCGGGATTGACCTGATCACCGACATCGACGGCGGCGATGATGCGGCCCACGCTCAGCCGGTTGCCGCGCACGGCGGCCTCCACCATCACGGCGGCATAGGCGCCGTTCATCATATGGGTGGCGATCCCCTGCCCGCTGCCCGCGATGCCGCCCTGCCATCCGCCCATGGCCGCAGCGGTGGAAAGGCAATGGGCGAGGCGCGGGTTGCCGCCCAGCATCTGGATGCGGAAGGACATGGCCTCCATCCCCGCCAGATGGGCGAGTTCGTCCACGAAGCTTTCGGTGAAGAAGGCGCTGTGCAGATGTGCGTTGCTGCGGGTGAAGCCGAGCGGAAGGCCGACATCGCAAGGATAATGATCCACCGCCCAGTTGGGGATGGCATAGGGCGGCACCATGCCCGCGACAGCCAGACGGCTGGCCTTGTCCGCCGATGCAGCGGCCGCTTCGTGCGGCGGCGCGCCATCGGCAATGCGCGCCCAAGTCTGCGTCATGGCGCAGGGGGCCGCAACCTTGGCCAGCCAGCCTTCTATCGCGCCGTTGCGGCCAAGCTTTGCCGCCATGCGGGCATGGGCTGGCGCAGCGGGGCGATCCTGAATCACATCTTCCAGCCGCGACCAGAGCAGTTGTACCGGGCGACCCAAATCGCGGGCGATCAGCGCGGCCTGAACCCCGGCGTCCCAATCCATCTTGCGCCCGAAGCTGCCGCCGGCATGGAGCGGATAGAGGGCGACGGCGGTTTCGGGCAGGCCCAGCGCATCGGCGATGGCGGCGCGGGCAAGGCCGGGCGCCTGGGTCGCCAGCCAGACTTCCGCGCCGTCATCGCTAACACGAGCGGTGGCGCAAAGCGGTTCGAGAGCGAGATGCAACCCGGCGTCGACCTGATATTCGCTGGCCAGGATCGTCGCGCCTTCGAACACCGGCAGCAGGTCGCCCTGCGCATAGAGGCGGCGGCCCGATGCGCCGGAAAAGGCGGCCTCCAGCGCGTCGTCGATGGTTGCGCTGCTGACCGGCGTGCCGCGCAGGGTGAATATGGGATCGGCCAGATCCAGCGCCTTGTTCGCCGCCCACCAGTTGGTGGCGACGGCGGCCAGCCAGCGATCCTGACGGATGAGCTTGATAAAGCCGGTGACGCCGCTGGCGGACCGTTCGTCCAGCCCGGCAAGGATCGCGTCGCCGATCGGCCCCTGCCGGATCGAGGCATAGACCATGTCGGGCAGGCGGATGTCGGCGGCGAAATTATGGCTGCCGTCAATCTTTGACGGGGTATCGAGCCGGGGCAGATCCTGTCCCGACAGGCGCCCGTCCTGCCCCTGCCGCAGCGGCAGGATGGCGGGCAGGTCGAAGCCGACCGCCTGTTCGACCACATCGCCGATCTTCATCCGCCGGTCGCCGCCATCGGATATGAGGCCGTTCTGGATGTCGCAGCTTTCCCAGGGGATGTCCCAGTTCGCCGCCGCCGCCTTGCACAACAGGATGCGGGCAGCGGCCCCGGCGTCGCGGCAGGCGTCGTGGAACATCGGGACGGAGGTGCCGCCGCCCGTCAGCATCAGCGCGTTGCGGGTGGCATATTGGCCCAGCGCCCAATCCCCCGCGTCGCCCAGCAACCGGGTCCAGTCATTCGCCAGCCATTCGCGGGCCAGCAGGCTGTTGGCGTAGAGAGGGCTGACCGGCGCGCTTTGCACCGCGACGGTGCGCCAGTCCGCGCCCAGTTCGTCCGCGACGATCTGGGGCAGGAGGGTGGTGACGCCCTGCCCCGTTTCGGTCTGCGGCACGATGACGATGATCTGGCCCGACCGATCGATCTTCAGGAAGGCATTGATGATCGTTTCGCCGGGCGCGGCATTGAGGTTAGGGGCATAGCGGCGCGGCCAGGCAGCCCAGGCGATGAGCAGCCCGGCCGCCGCGCCGCCGCCGACCAGCAGCGTGCGCCGGTCAATGCCCTTGATCGGGCCTGTTTTCTTTCGCGGGAAGCGCGCCATAGCCGCCTGATAGAGAGGGCAGCGCAGGCTGGAAAGCGTTATTCCGCCGCGATCGGCGCGATGCCCAGGCGCGGGATTTCGATCGCCGGGCAATGGTCCATCACGACCTTCAGCCCAGCGGCTTCGGCGCGGGCGGCGGCGGCTTCATTGATGACACCCAACTGCATCCAGACCGCTTTGGCCCCGGCGGCGAAGGCTTCGTCCACGACTTCGCCAGCAGCCGCGCTGTTGCGGAAGATGTCGACCATGTCGATCGGCACGCCAATGTCCGACAGGCGCGCCCAGACAAATTCGCCATGAACATGCTCGCCCGCAATCTGCGGGTTGACCGGCAGGACGCGATAGCCATGGTCCTGAAGGACTTGCATGACATGATTGCTGGCGCGGTCGGGCCGGTCGGATATGCCGACCAGGGCGATGGTGCGGGTTGCGTTGAGCAGGTCGGCAATATCCTGAGGGGCGGTCAGCGGCATGGCTATTCTCCTTTGCGGCTATGACGAAGCAGGCGGCAGGGGCGTTCCCGGGGACGGAGGATTATCGCTTAGCTTCGCATATTTCCCGGCAAATGCGACATAATGTTGCGCGCGCCTGATCCTATCGCAATGCCAGTCCGATCATACAGCCTGGCCCCGCTGTAGGACAGTCAAACCGTGCGGCCGAGCCAGTCGGCCACCCTCTGCGCAATGGTGCGGAAGGCGTCGGCATGAATGCCTTCGCCAGCGGCCGGGGGATCGCCCGCGTCCGACTGGCGGCGGATGTCGATGGCGAGCGGGACGCGGCCCAGAAAGGGCATGTCCATTTCGCTCGCCGCCGCTTCCGCCCCGCCCTGCCCGAACGGGTCGGAAATTTCGCCGCAATGGGGACAGGCATAGCCCGCCATATTTTCGACAAGGCCGATCATCGGCACCCCGACCTGCGCGAACAGGCTGACGGCGCGGGTCGCGTCGATCAGGGCCAGATCCTGCGGCGTGGACACGATGACCGCGCCCGCCGGCTTATGCTTTTGCACCATGGTCAATTGAATGTCGCCAGTGCCGGGCGGCATGTCCACCACCAGCAATTGCGTGTCGCCCCAGTCGGCGTCGATCAGTTGCGACAGGGCATTGCCCACCATCGGCCCGCGCCATGCCAGCGCCTTGCCCGGTTCGACCAGATGCGCCATCGACAGCATCGGAATACCCGCAACGCCGGTGACGGGGATCAGCTTTTTTTCGCGCGCCTGGGGCTTCTGGTCCTCGCTGCCCATCAGACGCGCCTGGGACGGGCCGTAAATGTCGGCGTCGACGAGACCGACCTTGTGGCCCAGCCGATGCAGCGCCACCGCCAGATTGGCCGACAGGGTGGATTTGCCCACCCCGCCCTTGCCCGATGCCACCGCGATGATACGCAGCGGGCGGCGCTCGGCGGTCTGGGCGATGCGGACGTCCGTGACGCCCGGCACGGTCAGCCCGCCCTCGCGGATCGCGGCAAGGATCGCGTCCCGCTGGTCGGGGCCAAGCCCGCCCACGTCGAGCGCAAGGGTCATGACGCCGTCCCTGACGCGCGGGGCGCTGGCGCGGCCATCGGTCAGGGCGGTCAGGCGGGCGGTAAAATCGGCGATATCGGTCATGGCGACGCCCTGTAGGAAATAATCGCAGCCATTGGCACTGTTTTTCGTGGATAAGCCTTCCTATAGAAGGGCCATGAAAAGAATTTTCGGGTGGATGCCCGGCATCATGAGCATGGCTCAAGGGCCTTGGGGCGGTAAGAGCGACGGGCCGGACGGCAATGACGGTAAGGGGTCGGGCGGCGACGGCGGCCCGCGCAACCCATGGACCCAGCCCAATCGACCCACCGGCCAGAAAGGCCCGTCGGCCATCGACGAATTGCTGCGCCGTGGTCGCGAAAGCTTTGGCCAGGGCGGCGGTGGCGGCGGCTTTGGCGGCCTGCCCCCGCGTGCCAATGGCAAGGCGTTGTGGCCCGCCGCGATCGCGCTGCTGGTGATATTATGGCTGGTGCTGACCAGCTTTCATCGCGTCGGCCCGCAGGAACGGGGCGTCGTCACCCTGCTTGGCAAATATAGCCGCACCCTGTCGCCGGGCATCAGCCTGACCCTGCCTGCGCCGTTCGAGACGGTGTCGATCGTGGATGTGGAGGAAATCCGCACCATCGACGTCGGATCGACCAGCGCGGAAAGCGAGAATCTGGTGCTGACGGGCGACCAGAATATCATCGATCTGGCCTATTCCGTGCGCTGGAACATCCGCAACCCCGAACTCTATCTGTTCCAGTTGTCGGACCCGGACGCAGCCGTGCGCGAAGTCGCCGAAAGCGCGATGCGGGCCGTGCTGGCGAGCGTCAGCCTGGACGATGCGCTGGGCGCTGGGCGCACCGCGATCGAGCAGCAGGTCGAGCAGCGGATGCAGGAAATATTGGACGGTTATCGTTCGGGCATCCGCATTCAGGGCGTCGCGATCAAGCAGGCCGATCCGCCAAGCGCGGTGAACGATGCGTTCAAGGCCGTGTCGGCAGCGCAGCAGACCGCGCAAACCTATCTGAACGAAGCGCGCGCCGCCGCCCAGCAGGTGACGGCCAAGGCGCAGGGCGAGGCCGCGTCGTTCGACAAGGTCTATGAACAATATCGCCTGTCGCCCGACGTGACCCGCCGCCGCATGTATTATGAAACCATGGAGGGCGTGTTGTCGAACGTCGACAAGACCATCGTCGAAGGCGGCAATGTGACTCCCTATCTGCCATTGCCTGAAATCAAGCGCCGCGCGCAGGCGACCCCGGCCACCGGCTCTGCCGCCAGCACGGGAGGCCAGTGATGCGGGGCATATTGCGCCAACCCATCGCGATTGCGCTGATCGCGCTGTTCCTGCTGATCCTGGTCGGCAGCACGGTGACGATCGTACCGGAAACCCGGCAGGGCGTGATCGTGCGCTTTGGCGATCCCAAGGACATCATCAACCGCTATCAGCCCAACGAGACGTTCGGGAATACCGGCGCTGGCATTATCTGGCGCTGGCCGTTCATCGACCAGATCGTGTGGATCGACAAGCGGGTGCTTTCGGTCGAGATGGAGCGACAGCAGGTGCTGTCCACCGACCAGCTGCGCTTGCAGGTGGATGCCTTTGCCCGGTATCGCATCGTCGATCCGCTGCGCATGTATATTGCCGCTGGCAATGAGGAACGGGTGTCGGACGCGCTGCGCCCGATCCTGGGTTCCGCGTTGCGCAACGAACTGGGCAAGCGGCCTTTCGCCGCGCTGCTCAGCCCCGAACGCGGCCAGGTGATGCAGAATATCGAGGCCGGGCTGGACCGGGTCGCGCGCCAATATGGGGCCGAGATTGTCGACGTGCGGATCAAGCGCGCCGACCTGCCCGACGGCACGCCGCTGGAAAGCGCCTTTACGCGGATGCGCACCGCGCGCGAGCAGGAAGCGCTGACGATCCGGGCGCAGGGTGCCAAGCAGGCGCAGATCATCCGCGCCGAGGCGGACGCCAATGCCGCGCGCATCTATGCCGAAAGTTTCGGCAAAGACCCGTCCTTCTATGATTTCTATCGGGCGATGCAGAGCTATCGCTATACTTTCTCACCCGACCGGACCGGACAGACCAATATCATCCTGTCGCCCAATAACGAGTTTCTGCAACAGTTTCAGGGACGCAAATAAGGGTTCACCGATGCTGCGGATCATTTCGGAACCAGCATCATTCAATGAGGGTTAAGGCAAGGCGGCGCATGACCGGCTCTCTGTTTGAGAGTCCCGCCTTCCATTTCCTGAAGATCATGAGAGGACCGTCACGAGTGCGTTACGCTTATGCCATTACCGGCGCCCTGTTGCTGGGCGGCACCGCCATTGCCATCACGTCCCCCAATGTCGGGGCGCAGACCGCGCAGAATGAAGGATTGCAGGCTGCTGCCCCGGCGGGCGCGCCCGCGAGCCTGGCTGATATGGTCGAAAAGCTGCAACCGGCGGTCGTCAATATTTCGACCAAGCAGCGGGTCGCGGTGCAAAATCCCTTTGCCGGCACCCCCTTTGGCGACCTGTTCGGCCAGGCGCCGGGCGGACGCCCCCAGACCCGGCAGGCCCAGTCGCTGGGTTCGGGTTTCCTGATTTCGGCTGATGGCTATATCGTCACCAACAACCACGTCGTGTCGGCAGGCGCGGAAGGCGCGACCGTCGATTCGATCACGGTCACGCTGACCAACAAGGAAGAATATACCGCCAAGCTGGTGGGCCGCGATCCCGCGACCGACCTGGCGGTGCTGAAGATCGACGCGAAAAAGCCCCTGCCCTTCGTCAAGTTCGGCGACAGCACCAAGGCGCGGGTCGGCGATTGGGTGGTTGCGATCGGCAACCCCTTCGCCCTGTCGGGCACGGTGACGGCTGGCATCATCTCCGCCGTGCATCGCAGCACGGGAGGCGGTTACGAGAAGTTCATCCAGACCGATGCGTCGATCAACCAGGGCAATAGCGGCGGCCCGATGTTCGACATGCGCGGCAATGTGATCGGCATCAACAGCCAGATCCTGTCGCCGTCGGGCGGCAATGTCGGCATCGGCTTTGCCATTCCGTCCGAACAGGCCGCGCCGATCGTCGCGACCCTGCGCCAGGGCCAGAGCGTCAAGCGCGGCTATCTGGGCGTCCAGATCAGCCCGCTGGGCGAGGATCTGGCCGATTCGCTGGGCCTGGCCAAGAATCGCGGCGAATTCGTCCAGGGCGTCGAGCCGGGCAAGGGCGCAGACAAGGCCGGGATCAAGGCGGGCGACGTCATCGTGTCGGTCAATGGTCAGGAAGTTAACCCGGACCAGAACCTGTCCTCCATCGTCGCCAACCAGCCGATCGGCAGCAAGGTGCCGATCGTCCTGATGCGCAATGGCCAGCGCCAGACGGTGACCGCCGTTGTGGGCGAACGTCCGTCGGAAGAGGAGCTGTCCAGCTTCGCCCCGCAGCAGGATGAGGATTTCAGCCAGCAGGATTCCAATCCGGGCCAGGCAGCGCAGCAGTCGCTGGGCATTTCGGCGATCCCGCTGACGCCCGGCATCATTCGTCAGCTGGGCGTGGCCGCCGATACGCGCGGCGTGGTGATTACTGCCGTTGACGGATCGACCGATGCCGGGGCCAAGGGGCTGCGGCGTGGCGACGTGATCATCAGCGCGAATAATCGCCCGATCACCAGCCAGGCCGAACTGGACGCGCAAGTGAAAGCGGTGGCGGCGCAGAACCGCAACGCCATCCTGCTCCAGGTGTTGCGCCGCGGCCAGCAGCCGATTTTCCTGCCGGTGCGTCTGCGCGATAAATAAGCGCCTTATGAACATTCCTCTTTCCTTGACGGCTGGAGGATAGTGAAAATGTTTCCGTCATTCCCGCGCAGGCGGGAATGACGGCTTTTTTATGGGGAAGGAACGGGGATGAGCGACGGCATTTTCATTGGTCTTGGCGCGCCGGACAAGGATGGCGGCGTCCGCCAGTTGCTCAACCTGCGCCGGGCCAATCGCCATGGCCTGATCGCCGGGGCGACGGGCACTGGCAAGACGGTGACGTTGCAGGGCATTGCCGAGAGTTTTTCCGCGCTGGGCGTGCCGGTGTTCCTGTCCGACGTGAAGGGCGACCTGTCAGGCATCGCCATGGCCGGTTCCCCGACGGCCAAAAATGCCGACAAGCTGGTCGCGCGGGCGGCCGAGATCGGCCTTTCCGATTATAGCTATGCCGACAATCCGGCGATCTTCTGGGATCTGTATGGCGAACAGGGCCATCCGATCCGCACGACCATCAGCGAAATGGGGCCGTTGCTGCTGGCGCGGCTGATGGGCCTTAATGAAACGCAAGAAGGCGTGCTGTCGATCGCGTTCAAATATGCCGACGAGGAAGGGCTGCTGCTGCTGGACCTGGGCGATTTGCAGGCGATGCTCAGCTTTTGCGCGGAAAATGCCGACACGCTGTCGGCGCGTTATGGCAATGTCACCAAGGCCAGCGTCGGCGCGATCCAGCGGCAATTGCTCCAGCTCGAAAGCCAGGGCGGCGCGCATTTCTTTGGCGAACCAGCGCTCGACATCCACGACATGATCAAGGTGGATGAGCAAGGGCGCGGTTATGTGAACATATTGGCCGCCGACAAGCTGATGCAGAGCCCGAAACTCTATGCGACGTTCCTGTTGTGGCTGCTGAGCGAATTGTTCGAGACGCTGCCCGAAGTGGGCGACCCGGACAAGCCGGTGCTGGTCTTCTTCTTCGACGAGGCGCATCTGCTGTTCGACGATGCGCCCAAGGCACTGACCGACAAGATCGAGCAGGTGGTGCGGCTGATCCGGTCCAAGGGCGTGGGCGTCTATTTCGTGACCCAGAACCCGATAGACATACCAGAGGATGTCGCCGGGCAATTGGGCAACCGGGTACAGCACGCGCTGCGCGCCTTCACGCCGCGCGACCAGCGCGCGATCAAGGCGGCGGCAGAGACGTTCCGCATCAATCCCGACCTGAATGTCGAGACGGCGATTACCGAATTGAAGGTCGGCGAGGCGCTGGTGTCGCTGTTGCAGGAGGATGGATCGCCCGGCATCGTTCAGCGCACGCTGATCGCGCCGCCGCGATCGCGGCTTGGCCCGGTAAGCCCCAAGGAGCGGGCGATCATCCAGTCGATTTCCCCGGTTGCGGGCAAATATGACGAGGCGATCGACCGCGAATCGGCGGAGGAGATACTGGCCGCGCGCGGCAATGCCGCCGCTGCCGCCGCCGCCGCGAAGAAGGCGCAGGACGAAGCCGAGCGGACCGCCGCCGTGCAGGCCAAGGCGGAGGCCAAGCAGCGCGAACAGGAGATCAAGGCGCAGGCCCGCGCCGACGCCGCTGCCGCGCGCGAGGCGGCCAAGCCGTCCGCGCTGGACAAGGCGATCCAGTCGGCGACGCGCGCGGCTGGCTCATCGGTCGGGCGGCAGGTCGCCAACGAACTGGGCCGCGCGGTGTTCGGCGGATCGAGCCGCAAATCGTCGAGCGGCGGGATTGCGGGTCGGCTGGTGCGCGGAATTTTGGGCAGCCTGTTCAAGTAAGGTCATTGACATAGCCTGCCAGCCGCCGTTCGGGCTGAGCCTGTCGAAGCCTTGTCCTTTTCAACCCTTCGGCAAGCTCAGGGCGAACGGACGATGGAGGGAGACGGCAAAAGCCATGGCATGGCGCGGCCAAGAAAAGCTGCGCCCATCGCCCCGCGCCATGGTTGCCTGTTTGCCCGCACAGCGGCTAAAGCCGGTGGCATGACAGCCCCCTCCCCGCATCGCCATCCGCTGCATTTCGGCGATTTCCGGGCCTATCTGATCGGTCGGATGACCGCGGTGCTGGCGCAATATAGCATGATGATCGTGCTGGGCTGGCAGGCCTATAATATCGCGCGCGAGACCATGACGACGGCGGGGGCTTCGGCGCAGTTGGGGCTGATCGGCCTGGCGCAATTTTTGCCGCTGTTTTTCCTGACGCCGCTGACCGGATGGGTCGCGGACCATTATGACCGGCGGATGATCACCCGGCTGACGCTGACGATGCTGACCGCAGCGGCCGGATTGCTGGCTTTCGCGACGTTCGAGGGATGGGTCGGGCTGCCGCTGATATTCGGCATCGCCGTCATCGTCGGCATCGCCCGCGCGTTCAACGGCCCGGCCTATGGCGCGCTGGCCCCCAATCTGGTGCCGCGCGAGGTGTTGCCCAACGCCATCGCCATATCGGGCGTGGTGTGGCGGGCCGGGTCGATCGTGGGGCCAGCGCTGGGCGGCTATGCCTATGCAGCGACGCCCTGGGGCGCCTATGCGCTGGCTGCGATACTCTATGGGGTGGCGCTCGGCGCGATGATGCTGATCGGCCCGGTGCCGCAGGCCGCGCGCGACGTCACCCGCCACCCGATCCGCCAGATGATCGACGGGCTGAGCTATGTGCGTTCCAACCGGCTGGTGCTGGCGACCATCACGCTGGACCTGTTCGCGGTGCTGCTGGCGGGGGCGACTGCGCTGTTGCCGGTCTATGCGCGCGACATATTGCATGTGGGATCGGCGGGCCTGGGCCATCTGGCCGCAGCGCCGGGGGTCGGCGCGGGGTTGATGGCGCTGTGGTTTTCGTTCCGGCCATTGAGGAATGAAGTCGGCATCAAGATGCTGGGCGCGGTCATCCTGTTCGGCATCGCCACGATCGCATTTGGCTGCACCGCCTTCCTGCCGCGCAGCATCGCGATGGAATTCGGCATCGGCGCGCTGGTGATATTGGGCGCGGCGGACATGATTTCGGTGTTCGTGCGGCAGTCGCTGGTCCAGCTTCACACGCCGGACGCGATGCGCGGGCGGGTATCGAGCCTGTCGCAACTGACCATTTCCGCCTCCAACGAACTGGGCGAGGCGGAAAGCGGATTTCTGGCCGCGCTGGTCGGGCCGGTTGCCGCTGTCATTGGTGGCGGTATCGGTGCTATCGTCATCACGCTGTTCTGGGCGCGTCTCTTTCCCGAATTGCGCCTTGCACGCACCTTCGACCCACCCGACATAAGGGCGGCGGACCTCAGCCAGGAGAAAGCCCCATGAAAGCTGCCACGATACTCGAAACCATCGGCAACACCCCGCATGTCCGGGTGAACCGGCTGTTTGGCGATGCGCCCGAAGGCACGGAAGTCTGGATCAAGTCGGAACGCTCCAATCCGGGCGGGTCGATCAAGGACCGGATCGCGCTGGCCATGATCGAGGCCGCCGAAGCGTCTGGCGAGTTGCAACCGGGCGGCACCATCATCGAACCGACATCGGGCAATACCGGCGTTGGCCTGGCCATGGTCGCGGCGGTCAAGGGCTACAAGCTGGTGCTCGTCATGCCCGAAAGCATGTCGATCGAGAGGCGGCGGCTGATGCTGGCCTATGGCGCCAGTTTCGACCTGACCCCGCGCGAAAAGGGGATGAAGGGCGCGATCGAGCGCGCGCTGGAACTGGTGGCGCAGACGCCCGGTAGCTGGATGCCGCAGCAGTTTGAAAACCCGGCCAATATCGCGGTCCACGCCCGCACTACGGCGCAGGAGATACTGGCCGATTTCGCCGACGCGCCGATCGACGTGCTGATCACCGGCGTCGGCACAGGCGGGCATATCACCGGCACGGCCGAAGTGCTGAAAAAGGCCTGGCCGGGGATCAAGATCTATGCGGTCGAGCCGACCCTGTCGCATGTCATCAGCGGCGGCCAGCCCGGCCCCCACCCCATTCAGGGCATTGGCGCGGGCTTCATTCCGGCGAACCTGCACACGCAATTGCTGGACGGGGTGATCCAGGTCGATCCCGCCGACGCCAAGGAATATGCGCGGCGGTCGGCCAGCGAGGAAGGCATATTGGTGGGCATTTCTTCGGGCGCGACGCTGGCGGCGATCGCGCAGAAGCTGAAGGATTTGCCAGCGGGCAGCCGGGTGCTGGGCTTCAACTACGACACCGGCGAACGCTATCTGTCGGTGCCCGATTTCCTGCCGGAATGATCATCACGCAATGACGGGTGACTCTGTTTCCAGCGAGCCGCGTCCTTGGATGTGGATCGTCTGGCTGGCGCTGTTCGCTGGCCTGCCTGCCGCTGTGGCGGGGTGGGAAGCGCGCGCGCCGCGCGAGGCGGGCGAAGCGCATTTTGCCCGGAGGGGTCTATCCCACGGGGTGCGGCCACCCAGCCCGCCGCCGCCGGTGGAGCCAGTGGCGGTCTATGCCCTGCCCGCCGACCGCGCGCGGGCGCTCAATGCCGCCATCCCCTTTTCCCGGCTGGCCAACCCGGCGGCGCGGCCATTCCGGTTCGAAGGGTCCGAGACGGATCTGGCCCGCGCCGTGGATTGCCTGGCCGCGGCGCAAATCTATGAAGCGGGCGACGATGCCGTGGGCGAGCGCGCCGTCGCGCAGGTCGTCCTCAATCGCGTGCGCCATCCCGCCTTTCCCAAGACGGTGTGCGGCGTCGTCTTTCAGGGGCAGGAACGCACCACGGGTTGCCAGTTCACCTTCAGCTGCGACGGCGCGCTGGCCCGCACCCCCTCCCCGGCCGCATGGGACAGGGCGCGCGCCATTGCGCGCGGCGCGCTGGCAGGCGACGTGTTCAAGCCGGTGGGCTATGCCACCCATTATCATACCGATTGGGTGGTGCCCTATTGGAGCGGCAGCCTGGACAAGCTGACGCGGGTGGGGACGCATCTTTTTTTCCGGTGGCGCGGCTGGTGGGGGACACCGCCAGCCTTTCGCACGCGCACCATCGATGGCGGTGAGCCGCTGATCGGCCGGATTGCGCGCCTGTCCCCTGCGCACAGCATGGCGACCCCGCTGCTGCCGGGCGCCATCACGCCGATGGCCGACAGCGCCGACGCGATCGCCGCGCAGGCACGGCAGGCGATCGGTCTTGATCAGATCGGCAAGAGCGTGGGCGGCGTCAGGCTGATCGCCCTGGCTGACATGCGGAGTTTCCTGGTGGAGTTACCACGCGGCAGCAAACCCGACAGCTGGCCCGAAAGCGCCCGCACCTTTTGCGCCGGGCGATCCCAATGCCGGATCATGGGGTGGACGGCAAATGACGCGCCGAAGGAGTTGCCGTTGACGCTGGCCAATCTGGCCGCGATGCGGTTTTCCTACATTCACGACACGCAGAGTGGGTTGCAGCGGGCCTTGTGGAATTGCGACCAGACCCCGCGCGCCGACAAGCGTGACTGTATGCGTCGGCGGGTGCCGGTCGCCATGCCTGCACCGCCAGCGCCGACCGGACTGGCCGGGGTGCGGCGCATGGACCGTTTTGAAACGGTGAAGATTGCGCCAGCGCCGGGAACGCCGCCAAGCGACGCCCAGCAACCCTGAAAACCGCCGATTATTTCGTCGCGAACTGACCGGCTTCTGCCCGGAACGCGTCGCGTGCAAAGGCGCGGACGGCGGCGGCAGTCTTGAACTTCTCGTCCTGAAGCAGCGACGAGGTCAGCGGATAGCCTTGCGAATTATAGCGGGTTTCGCGCACGGTGAGGCGGAAATGACCTTCTTCATCCTTGCTGATCAGGAAGGGACGGATTGCTGTACGGCTCATAGGGCCTCCTTTGTGAATGACAGAAAAAAGGGAGCGCCAATCGGCGCTCCCCCGACAATTCCAATATCAGCCCACCATATCCGCAACGATCTGCTTGAGCTGAACCGTGGACAGGGTGCCACCCGGCGTCAGGCCGGGATGAAAGGGCCGCTTCCTGTCGAACATCGAAAGGGTACGGCGTTGAGTCTTGTTTGAATGGGTATGCAAAATGATTCCTTGCGGCCAGTGCCGCGTAACATATGAGTTGGATCGCGCCCGGCACCATGCCGGACCAAGCGATCATATAGGGTGTCGGCCGCGCGAGGGGCGCGACCGGGCCAGGCCGTCACCGCGCGCCTTTACGGCTCTTGCGCGCCTGATAGCGCGCATCGCGCGCGGCCTTGCGCTCTTCGTCGGTCAATACCGGCTTGATCGCAGCAGCGGCAGCTTCCGCCTCCAGACGAGCGCGTTCCGCCTTGGCGGCGCGTTCTTCTTCGCGGGCGAGCTTGGCCTGCTGACGCTTTTCCAGTTCGGCAGCCGCCTTGGCTTGTGCCGCGGCAGCCCGCTGGGCCGCCAGCTCCGGATCAACCGGGGGCTTGGCCCGCAACTTGGCAAGTGCCTTGTCACGCGCCTGTGTGGCGAGTGCCCTGCGTTCCTGAAAATCGGGTTCCTTATATTTCAGCATTCGTTCCAGTCTGTCCTGCATTGCGCATGATTTGAGGGGGACGCGCGATTATTCGCACATCCCGGCTTTGTGAGGCGCGATAGGGGACAAGAGGAGAAGCCTGAAGGCAGTCCGATATCCGTCAAAAGGCGACGTAAGCAGGTTCCATATAGCAGCTGTTGCCGCAAAAGGGAAGGCGCAGGCGAAAATGGCGCCCTGGCGGCAAGGAAGCAGCGGTGCTTACCCCCTTCACAAAGGCGGAGGCCTGCCCTATATGCGACCTTCGAAATCCGGTTCAGGCAGCTTTACGGCACGGCAGGAACCGTCTCCCGAATCGTCCGGGGTACAGGGTCGCATTGCGCACGATCACTGGCAGTATGGGGCGAATTTGGCGGGTTACAAGACGCTGACAGTGCGGTTCGGACAGTCCCGACCCGCACTTTTTTGCGTGGATGCGGAAGGGCGAATCACCCCTTTTCATTCGCGTTCAGGCTGAATTTTCGCTGCGATGCGAAAAATACGCGACGAACGAAGGCAAGGACAACGCATGGCGACCAAGGCTCCCTCCATCAGCAACACCGGCGCGAAGAAGCGCATCAGAAAGGTGTTCGGCGACATCCACGAAGTGGTGCAGATGCCGAACCTGATTGAGGTTCAGCGCGAAAGCTATGAACAATTCCTGCGGTCGGACCCGTCGATCGGCTATGTGTCGGGGCTGGAAAAGACGCTGCGCAGCGTGTTCCCGATCCGCGATTTCGCCGGCACCGCCGAAATGGATTTCGTCCATTACGAGCTGGAAGACCCGAAATACGACACCGAGGAATGCCGTCAGCGCGGCATCACCTATGCAGCGCCGATGCGCGTTACCCTGCGCCTGATCGTGTTCGAAGTGGATCAGGACACCGAAACCCGTTCGGTGCTCGATATCAAGGAGCAGGACGTCTATATGGGCGACATGCCCCTGATGACGGGCAACGGCACCTTCATCGTCAACGGCACCGAGCGCGTCATCGTCAGCCAGATGCACCGGTCGCCGGGCGTGCTGTTCGATCATGACCGGGGCAAGACCCATTCGTCGGGCAAATATCTGTTCGCCGCGCGCGTCATCCCCTATCGCGGTTCGTGGCTGGACTTCGAGTTCGACGCCAAGGACATCGTCAACGTCCGCATCGACCGCAAGCGCAAGCTGCCGGTCACGGCGCTGCTCTATGCGCTGGGCCTGACCGCCGAGGAAATTCTGGGTCACTTCTACAACAAGGTGACCTTCGTGCGCAGCGAAGGCGGCTGGCAGATTCCCTATCTGGCCGAAGCCTGGCGCGGCCTGAAGCCGGCCTTTGACATTGTCGATGGCAATTCGGGCGAAGTCGTGTTCGCCGCCGGTCACAAGATCAGCCCCCGCGCCGCCAACAAGGCGGAAAAGGACGGCCTGACCACGCTGTTGATCCCGACCGAGGAAGTCTATGGCCGCTACAGCGCCTATGACCTGATCAACGAAAGCACCGGCGAAATCTACATCGAGGCCGGTGACGAAGTTACGCCCGAAAATCTGGAAAAGCTGGACAAGGCGGGCGTCGACCGCCTCGAACTGCTCGACATCGACCATGTCAGCACCGGCCCGTGGATCCGCAATACGCTCAAGGCCGACAAGGCCGAGGAACGCGATCAGGCGTTGAGCGACATTTATCGCGTCATGCGCCCCGGCGAGCCGCCGACGAAGGAAACGGCGGAATCGCTGTTCGCCGGCCTGTTCTTCGATCCTGAGCGCTACGACCTGTCGGCGGTCGGCCGCGTCAAGCTGAACATGCGTCTTGACCTGGACGCAGAGGACACCGTCACCACGCTGCGGACCGAGGACATTCTGGCCGTCGTCAAGGAACTGGTGAACCTGAAGGACGGCAAGGGCGAAATCGACGATATCGATAACCTGGGCAACCGTCGTGTCCGTTCGGTCGGCGAATTGCTGGAAAACCAGTATCGCGTCGGGCTGCTGCGCATGGAGCGCGCCGTCAAGGAGCGCATGTCGAGCGTCGACGTATCGACCGTGATGCCCAACGACCTGATCAACGCCAAGCCCGCCGTGGCCGCGGTGCGTGAATTCTTCGGCTCCAGCCAGCTGTCGCAGTTCATGGATCAGACCAATCCGCTGTCGGAAGTCACCCACAAGCGCCGCGTGTCGGCGCTTGGGCCGGGTGGTCTGACGCGCGAGCGTGCGGGCTTTGAAGTCCGCGACGTTCACCCGACCCATTATGGCCGTATCTGCCCGATCGAAACGCCCGAAGGCCCGAACATCGGCCTGATCAACTCGCTGGCGACTTTCAGCCGGGTGAACAAATATGGCTTCATCGAAACGCCTTATCGCAAGGTCATCGACCATAAGGTGACGGACGAGGTCGTGTACCTGTCCGCCATGGAAGAGGCCAAGCACACGATCGCGCAGGCCAACGCCGAAGTCGATGCCGACGGCCATTTCGTCGAGGATCTCATCTCCAGCCGCGAAGCTGGCGAGTTCCTGATGGCCCCACGCGACCATATCACCCTGATGGACGTCAGCCCCAAGCAGCTGGTGTCGGTCGCCGCATCGCTCATTCCGTTCCTGGAAAACGATGACGCCAACCGCGCGCTGATGGGATCGAACATGCAGCGTCAGGCCGTGCCGCTGGTACGGGCCGAAGCGCCGTTCGTAGGCACCGGCATGGAAGGCACGGTCGCCCGTGACTCCGGCGCGGCCGTCGCGTCCAAGCGGGCGGGCATCGTCGATCAGGTCGACGCGACCCGTATCGTCATCCGCGCAACCGGCGACATCGCGCCGGGCCAGTCGGGCGTCGACATCTACACGCTCCAGAAGTTCCAGCGTTCCAACCAGGACACCTGCATCAACCAGCGTCCGCTGGTGAAGGTCGGCGACCTGATCGAGGCTGGCGACGTCATCGCCGACGGTCCCTCGACCGAATTTGGCGAACTGGCGCTGGGCCGCAACACGCTCGTCGCGTTCATGCCCTGGAATGGCTACAACTATGAAGACTCCATCCTGATCTCCGAACGGATCGTGAAGGATGACGTCTTTACCTCGATCCATATCGAGGAGTTTGAGGTCATGGCCCGCGACACCAAGCTGGGGCCGGAAGACATCACCCGCGACATCCCCAATGTCGGCGAGGAAGCGCTGCGCAACCTCGACGAGGCGGGCATCGTCTATATCGGCGCCGAAGTGGAGCCGGGCGACATTCTGGTCGGCAAGATCACCCCCAAGGGTGAATCGCCGATGACCCCGGAAGAAAAGCTGCTCCGCGCGATCTTCGGTGAAAAGGCGTCCGACGTGCGCGACACCTCGCTGCGTCTGCCGCCGGGCGTTGCCGGGACGGTCGTTGAAGTGCGCGTGTTCAACCGCCACGGCATCGACAAGGACGAACGCGCCATGGCGATCGAGCGGGAGGAAATCGACCGCCTCGCCAAGGATCGCGAGGACGAACGGGCCATCCTCAACCGTGCGACCTTCAACCGGCTGCAGGAAATGCTGCTGGGCCAGACCGCCACGGCCGCGCCCAAGGGCGTACGCAAGGGCGTGGAGATCGACGAGGCTCTGCTGGGCGAAGTCGAGCGTCACGAATGGTGGAAGTTCGCGGTCGCGGACGATGTCCGTCAGGCCGGCATCGAAGCGGTCAAGGCGCAATATGACGAAGCAGTAAAGGTCATCGTCGACAAGTTCGAGGACCGGGTCGACAAGTTGCAGCGTGGCGACGAACTGCCGCCGGGCGTGCTGAAGATGGTCAAGGTGTTCGTCGCGGTGAAGCGCAAGCTGCAGCCGGGCGACAAGATGGCCGGCCGTCACGGGAACAAGGGTGTCATTTCGCGCATCCTGCCGATCGAGGACATGCCGTTCCTGGAGGATGGCACCCATGTTGACATCGTGCTCAATCCGTTGGGCGTGCCGTCACGCATGAATGTCGGGCAGATTTTCGAAACGCATCTGGGCTGGGCTGCCCGCGGCCTTGGCCAGCAGCTCAAGCATGCGCTGGAAGAATGGCGCGAGGCCAATCCCAACCCGTCGGCGGGCGAGATGCCCGACGCCGTCAAGGATCGGTTGCTGACCGCCTATGGCCCGCAATATGCCGCCGAGATCGAAGCGCGGACGCCCGAACAGATCGTCGATCTGGCCGAGCATCTGGAACGCGGCGTGCCGATGGCGACGCCGGTGTTCGACGGTGCGCGCGAAGCGGACGTGTCGACCATGCTGGAACTGGCGGGGCTGCATTCGTCGGGTCAGAGCGACCTGTTCGATGGCCGCACCGGCGACAAGTTCGACCGCAAGGTCACGGTCGGCATCATCTACATGCTCAAGCTGCATCACCTTGTCGACGACAAGATCCATGCCCGCTCGATCGGCCCCTACTCGCTCGTTACCCAGCAGCCGCTGGGTGGTAAGGCGCAGTTCGGTGGCCAGCGCTTCGGGGAAATGGAGGTCTGGGCGCTCCAGGCCTATGGCGCCGCCTATACGTTGCAGGAAATGCTGACGGTGAAGTCCGATGACGTGGTCGGCCGCACCAAGGTCTATGAAGCGATCGTCAAGGGCGACGATACGTTTGAAGCGGGCATCCCCGAAAGCTTCAACGTGCTCGTCAAGGAAATGCGCTCGCTGGGCCTCAACGTCGAACTCAATTCGCTGGATGAAATTCCAGAGGATGAAGGCGGCTTCGCGGCAGCGGCGGAATAAGGGATTTGCGGGCGTCGCTGCGATGCGGCGCCCCTGCCCCGTCCCGCACCAGAATTTTGCCCTCATGAGGGAATGAAAAATGAACGAACTGACCAACTTCGCCAACCCGGTCGCCAAGACCGAGACTTTCGACCAGATCCAGATCGGCCTTGCCTCGCCAGAGCGCATCCGCAGCTGGTCCTTCGGCGAGATCAAGAAGCCCGAAACCATCAACTATCGCACGTTCAAGCCCGAACGTGACGGCCTGTTCTGCGCGCGTATCTTTGGCCCGATCAAGGATTATGAATGCCTGTGCGGCAAGTATAAGCGCATGAAGTACAAGGGCATCGTCTGCGAGAAGTGCGGTGTCGAAGTCACGGTGAGCAAGGTGCGCCGCGAGCGCATGGGCCATATCGAACTGGCCGCTCCCGTTGCGCATATCTGGTTCCTGAAATCGCTGCCTTCGCGCATCGGCCTGCTGCTCGACATGCAGTTGAAGCAGCTGGAGCGCGTCCTCTATTTCGAAAGCTATATCGTCATCGAGCCGGGCCTGACCCCGCTGGAGAAATATCAGCTGCTCAATGAGGACGAACTGCTCGACGCGCAGGACGAATATGGCGAGGACGCCTTCTCCGCCGGGATCGGCGCCGAAGCGGTCAAGCAGATGCTGATGGACCTCGACCTGGAAGGCGAAAAGCAGGTTCTGCTGGAAGAGCTGGCGACGACCAAGTCGGAGCTGAAGCCCAAGAAGATCATCAAGCGTTTGAAGGTCGTCGAAAGCTTCATCGATTCGGGCAACCGCCCCGAATGGATGATCCTGGACGTCGTGCCCGTGATCCCGCCAGAACTGCGCCCGCTGGTGCCGCTGGACGGTGGCCGGTTCGCGACGTCGGACCTCAATGACCTGTATCGCCGCGTCATCAACCGCAACAACCGCTTGAAGCGGCTGATGGAACTGCGCGCGCCGGACATCATCGTCCGCAACGAAAAGCGCATGTTGCAGGAAGCGGTCGACGCCCTGTTCGACAATGGCCGTCGTGGCCGCGTCATCACCGGTGCGAACAAGCGTCCATTGAAGTCGCTGTCCGACATGCTCAAGGGCAAGCAGGGCCGCTTCCGCCAGAACCTGCTCGGCAAGCGCGTCGACTATTCGGGCCGTTCGGTCATCGTGACCGGGCCGGAACTCAAGCTGCACCAGTGCGGCCTGCCCAAGAAGATGGCGCTCGAACTGTTCAAGCCGTTCATCTACGCCCGCCTGGATGCCAAGGGTCTGTCCATGACCCTGAAGCAGGCCAAGAAGTGGGTCGAGAAGGAGCGCAAGGAAGTCTGGGACATTCTGGACGAGGTGATCCGCGAGCATCCGGTGATGCTGAACCGCGCACCGACGCTCCATCGCCTCGGCATCCAGGCGTTCGAACCCGTGCTGATCGAGGGCAAGGCGATCCAGCTTCACCCGCTGGTCTGCTCGGCCTTCAACGCCGACTTCGACGGTGACCAGATGGCCGTTCACGTTCCGCTGAGCCTGGAGGCCCAGCTGGAAGCGCGCGTGCTGATGATGTCGACCAACAACATCCTGTCGCCCGCCAACGGCAAGCCGATCATCGTGCCGTCGCAGGACATGGTGCTGGGCATCTATTATCTGTCGATGGAACGCGAAGGCGAGCCGGGCGAAGGCATGTTGCTGAGCGACATGCAGGAAGTGCATCAGGCGCTGTTCACCAAGTCGGTGACGCTGCACAGCAAGATCATCAGCCGCGTGCCGCAGACCGACGAGGCGGGCAACAGCTACCTCAAGCGTTATGAAACGACGCCGGGCCGCATGTTGCTGGGCGAATGCCTGCCCAAGAATCACAAGGTGCCCTTCGACGTCGTCAACCGCCTGCTGACCAAGAAGGACGTCGGCGACGTGATCGACGAGGTCTATCGTCACACCGGCCAGAAGGACACGGTGCTGTTCGCCGACGCCATCATGGCGCTGGGCTTCCGCCACGCGTTCCAGGCCGGCATTTCGTTCGGCAAGGACGACATGGTCATCCCCGACAGCAAGGTGACGTTGGTCGACGAGACCAAGGCGCTGGTTGCGGACTATGAGCAGCAATATCAGGACGGCCTGATCACCCAGCAGGAAAAATACAACAAGGTGATCGACGCCTGGTCGGGTTGCGGCGATCGCGTCGCGAACGCCATGATGGACGAAATCCGCGCCCAGCCCAAGGACCCGCAGACCGGTCGCCTGGCGCAGATCAACTCGATCTACATGATGGCGCATTCCGGTGCGCGTGGTAGCCAGGCGCAGATGAAGCAGCTCGCGGGGATGCGCGGCCTGATGGCCAAGCCTTCGGGCGAGATTATCGAAACGCCGATCATCTCCAACTTCAAGGAAGGCCTGACCGTCCTTGAATATTTCAACTCCACCCACGGCGCCCGCAAGGGTCTGGCCGACACCGCGCTCAAGACGGCGAATTCGGGTTACCTGACCCGCCGTCTGGTCGACGTTAGCCAGGACTGCACGATCGTCGAGGAAGATTGCGGCACCGACCGCGCGCTGGAGATGAAGGCGATCGTCCAGGGCGGTTCGACCATCGCGTCGCTTGGCGAACGTATCCTGGGCCGCACCACGGCGCAGGACATTATCGACAGCAAGGATGGCAGCATCGTCATCCCGATCGGCACGCTGCTGGACGAACCGATGATCGCCAAGATCGAAGCGATCGGCACGCAGTCGGTGAAGATCCGCAGCCCGCTGATCTGCGAAAGCAAGATGGGCGTTTGCGGCAAATGCTATGGTCGTGACCTTGCCCGCGGTACGCCGGTCAATATCGGTGAAGCGGTGGGCGTCATCGCGGCCCAGTCGATCGGTGAGCCTGGCACCCAGCTGACGATGCGGACCTTCCACATCGGCGGCGCGGCCCAGCTCAACGAAACGTCGAACCTGGAAGCGATTGCCGACGGGACGCTGGAACTGCGCGACATGCCGACGATCACGGACAGCCGTGGCCGCCGCCTGTCGCTCGCCCGCAACGGCGAACTGGCGATCATCGACAATGAAGGCCGCGAACGCGCCGTGCATCGCCTGCCTTATGGTGCGACCATCCTGTTCGAGAATAACGCACAGGTTAAGCAGGGCGACCGGATCGCCGAATGGGATCCGTTCACCATGCCGGTGATCACCGAGCGTCCGGGTATCGTCAAATATGTCGACCTGATCGACGGCAAGACGCTGACCGAACAGACCGACGAAGCGACCGGCATCGCCCAGCGCGTCGTCACCGAGCATCGCGGTTCGAGCCGTACCAAGGAGGATCTGCGTCCGCGCCTGACCCTGCTGGACGATGGTTCGGGCGAAGCGGCCCGCTACATGCTGGCCGTGGGTGCGACACTGTCGGTCGAGGATGGACAGACGGTTCAGGCCGGTGACGTGCTGGCGCGTGTCAGCCGCGAAGCCGCCAAGACCCGCGACATCACGGGCGGTCTGCCGCGCGTGGCCGAGCTGTTCGAAGCGCGCAAGCCCAAGGACAATGCCATCATCGCCAAGGTGTCGGGCCGCGTCCAGTTCCTCAAGGACTATAAGGCGAAGCGCAAGATCGCCATCAATCCTGAGGATGGCGGCGAGCCGGTCGAATATCTGATCCCCAAGAGCAAGGTGATCGACGTTCAGGAAGGCGACTATGTCAAGCGCGGCGACAATCTGATCGGCGGTTCGCCCGATCCGCATGACATTCTGGAAGTTCTGGGTATCGAGCCGCTGGCCGAATATCTGGTCGCGGAAATCCAGGAAGTCTATCGCTTGCAGGGCGTGAAGATCAACGACAAGCATATCGAAACGATCGTTCGTCAGATGTTGCAGAAGGTCGAGATCACCGAGTCCGGCGACACCACCTTGCTGGTGGGCGAGCAGGTCGATCGTGAGGAAATGGACGAAATCAACGCCAAGCTAGCGCCGGGCTTCCTGCCTGCTGCTGGCAAGCCGGTGTTGCTGGGCATCACCAAGGCCTCGCTCCAGACCCGCTCCTTCATCTCGGCAGCGTCCTTCCAGGAAACCACCCGCGTCCTCACGGAAGCGGCGGTTCAGGGCAAGAAGGACACGCTCGTCGGTCTGAAGGAAAATGTCATCGTCGGCCGCCTGATCCCGGCGGGTACCGGCGCGGGCATGAATCGTCTGCGCGTCGCCGCCTCCTCGCGGGATGCAGCCATGCGCGCCGCGCTGCGAGCGGCGAGCCAGGTCGACCTGATCGCACCAGCCAGCGCCGCGGCGGAACATGCCGCCGAGCTGCGCCAGGGGCCGGAAGCCGCGATCGGCAACGATCCGCTGGCGACCGTGCAGGGTGATGATTTCACCACGCAGGACATGGACTGACGCTTCGAGGGCGCGGGTGGCTGTTTCCTGTACGGGGAGCGGCCATCCCGCACCTTGCCTTTGACTGGCAACGCAAAAAGCCCGCCGGATGCGTGACGCGCACCGGCGGGCTTTTTTTTTCGCGCTCATATCGTTTTGCACATCCGATATTCGTGTGCGGGAAGAAACCATCCTCCCCTTGCAGGGGAGGTGGCTGGCCGGAGGCCAGACGGAAGGGTGTGGCGCTATCGATAGGGCGACACCCCTCCACCACCGCTACGCGGCGGTCCCCCTCCCCTTGCAGGGGAGGATTATTGCAGTGTTGGGTTTGCAAAGCGCATAGTCGCCTTCACGTTGCTATCCGCGTGAGGCCAAAAACCCTCTTGACCTGTCCCTGGCCGCCGCCTATCTGCGGCCTCCCAAGCGGGTCACGGCCCGCCCATGATGCCCGATCCTCTAATGGTAAGAGAGCGGACTCTGACTCCGTCAATCAAGGTTCGAATCCTTGTCGGGCATCCACTACCGCCCTCATAATGGCTCCTTTTCAGTGGTTTGCGACCGTTCTGTGGCTAACTTTTTAGCGCGGTTAGCCATCACCTTTGCCATTGCCGCATCAGCGCGCAGGCCCAGATTCGCGTCTCCGGCATAGCGCCGGTATTCCTTCACAGTCTTATGACCCGTGATCGCCATGCCTTCGTCGTCGCTGCATCCAGCTTCGCGACAGCGGCGTGCGGCCGATTTGCGCAGGCCGTGGGGTGAGCAATGCGGTAGCCCCGCCTGGATACACGCCCGCTTGAGCATGTTGTAAAATCCCTTGGGCGTGAACGGCTCGCCGGTCCTGTTCTCCAGCAGCGTCACCATGCCCATAGGACCAGCGCCCAGCGCCTCTTGCAGCGGCTCGACCATAGGCACATCGACGGCATTGCTCGTCTTGCTCTGGTCCAGAATGATGCGCCCGCCCTCGATCATGTCGTGGGTCATCAGTCGAACGTCGCCACTCCGCTGCGCTCCATAGAGCAGCAGAGCGAAGGCAAGCCGGGGCTTGGTCCCCAGGGGGTGCTTAGCCTCGAAGGCTGAAAGCTCGTCCTCAGTCCAGCGGTGATAGCCAGTGCTATTCTCGGCCTTTGGGGGGCGCGTGTCCTTCACCGGGTCGAAGCCCGGAGGCACCAGTTTGGCGCGGCGGGCGATGATGAACAGTTGCGTCAGCAGCTTGCGCAGACGTGCGGCCGCGTGGGGCTTATGGCGCATGGCGTTCATTAGACGCGCGATCCGTTCCGCATCAAAATGACGCATGGGGTCGTCGCCAAAAGCGGCGCGGAAACGCTCCAGCACGCCGCGATAGACAACCTTCGTGGCGTCTTTCAGGTCGAGGAATGAATTGTCACTGTAATAGCGCGCGATCACGTCTGAGACGCTGCCGTGCTTTAGACGCTCCGCACCCGCGCGGATCGGCTCAGCTTCCAGACAGGCGGCGTATTCGCGCTCAAAGTCCTTCGTCCCGTGCGGAGCCTTGAAATAATAGGTCGGATATCCCTTACGCCGGAAACGCCAGCGGCGCTTTTGATGGCGGTCAAGGAAGCTCGTCGCATATGGATAGCGGTTTTTCATAGTGCCGCGAACTTGCCCAGACGATCGTCCAAATCGCCAGCGTCATCGTCAGCAGCCTTAGCCGGGGACAGGGAAATGGTTATCGACCCGTCCATAGCCACGCGCCCACGGATCGACACGCCTTCTTCACGCGAGACGCGCGCCCACCGCCGCAGATCGGCTTCACGGATCAAAGCGCGTCGTGCTGTCATCCAGCCGCCACCGTCAGCAATTCGGTGCCCTCGCGCCGCCCAAGCTCTTTCACACCAATGATGTTGTGTGGTCGCCCGTCATAAGAAACGCGGTCGAGCACAGTCACGCCGTCGAGCCAGCGCATACGGAATAGCACCCGCTGTTCGGCCTGGACCGCAGCGGCGGCGAAGAACTCGCGCCCGCCTTCCTGCACAACCTGAGCAGGGACCGTCTGCCAATCGGCCCATGTCTCCACAGAGCTATAGCCGTCATCGACCAGCGTCATGCGCTGGATGGTCACGGTGCGGTCGAGCGTCCCGGCCCTCATAGGTCGAGCACCCGCAGCGACTGGATAAGAGCGCGTTCGCCCTTCCCTGCCTCCAAGCTGTCCCGCTGGTCGAACATGATAGCCACGCGGGTGAGCACCGCCATTTTGAGGCGCGGGGGCGCTTCCCCTATCGCGACATAGGCGTCGGCATATTCCGCGACAGCATCGGACGCCGCAGCGATCATCAAGCCAATGGTCGCGTCATCGCCGTCATGGGTGACGCGCAGGAACTGCTTTGCTTCCGTCAGGGTGACAATATCAGCCATCGGCCTGTTCTCCCTGATTCGAGGGGGCAGGACTACGGACGCCAGCGCCGCGCTTGTTCCAGCCTTCAATCTGGCGAACCTCGTCAGCATCGAGCACGCCCGCGTCGAGCGCGATCTTATGCGCTGCCCAGCGGGTTTCAGGATCGCCCCGAAGGAAGCCAGACAGATCCAGCTCCAGCTCATAGGGGCCATTGGTCGGGAACACAGAGCGAGCAAACTCTGCCTCGATCTTGCGCGCCCAGGGGGCCAGGCAGAAGGTGGCGAACCACCGGCCCGCCGTCTCGCTGTTCGTGAAAGTGTTGTGCGAATAATCCTGCACGATCGGCGGGGGCACCTGAAACAGGCGGCAGATTTCCTCCACGCCAAACTTGCGCGTCTCCAGCAACTCGGCATCCTCAGGGGATATCTGCGCCGCCTTCCACGTCAGCCCGCCATCCAGAATAAGCGTGCTGCCCGCGTTCGCCGCGCCTTGGTGACGGGATGCAAAGGCCGTGCGCAGCTCGGTGCGCTGCACTGGCGTCAAAGCCGCCGCGCTTTCAATGACGCCGCTGGGGGTCGCTGCATTGCCCAGGAAGGCGTTTGCATGGCTGTTCGCCGCCTGGACGCCCGCCACCGTCTCAGCCGCCCGCGACAGGCGCGAGCGCCCGATCAGGCCATCATCGGTGCGGTCGCGCAGGTGCAGCACCTCGCCCTCCAGCAAGCGCCGGGTGTTGCCCCTGCCATCCGACACGTCATAGGCGAGGCGTCCGCTTGTCAGCTCAGCGACCGTCACCATGCCCCAAGGGATATAGCGAAAGCCCATAAGCTGCCCGTTGCCGCTGCGCACGATCTCCGAAAGGCCGTTGCCGGTGAGCAGGGCCGATGCAATCCAGTGCTCCAGCCAATCGGGCCAGATCATGCCGGGATTGACGCCGCCGCGCACGATCTTCCGCAAGGGATGCGCCATCGCCTCCGTGCGGTTGCCGTCGCCGTCGATCCGGTAAACCAGGGCAGGGACATAGGCGAGGGCCGTGGCAATGGCGTTGGTGCAGGCCAGCACCGTGCTAAGATTTTCAGCGCAGCGCGCCGACACGCCAGCCATATAGCCGACGCCGGGCGCGAGAGCGGCCCATGACGGGTCTGCCGCATCATTGCGACGTTCAAAGCCAAAGCGGGAAAGGATGCGGTCAGCCAATGGCACGGGCCACCTCCGCCAGTATGAGAGCGCGGCGACGGCGCAAGGTGTGGCCATCATGGCCACGGCTCCGCAGCGCAATCTCTGTGTCGGGATAGGCAGGCCAGGACGAAACCACGCTGATCTCTTTCAGGTTGATCGTCCGCAGCGTCCGCTTTTCGCCGTGCCAGTCGTCCCCACCGCGCGGCACCTTGAAGCCGAAGGACATGCCGCCCAAGTCGTCGCGCTGCGCCAGCGCCAGCACGTCGCGCCCCGCCGCCGTGTCGGGAAGGTCGAGCGAGAAGGCCAGCCCCCGGCTATCCTCAGTCAACCGCAGCGTTCCCGAACGGGTGCGGCCCAGCACTTGCCCCTCGTTATGGTCGAGCAGCGCCAGCACGTCGCCAGCAAGGGCCGAACGGAAAGCACCAGGCGCGATCGTCTCCACGAAAGAGCCGATACGCGCTTCGCTGCCGAATAGGGCGGCATAGCCTTCCAGCCGACGCCCAGCGGCGCGCAGCTCCGTCACCGCGCGCCGTTCAAGGGATGCCGCCCCGTCCATCAATAGAGCGCCAGCAGGTTGGTAGCGGTCGTGCTAGTCGTGCGAACGTGCGTCACACGCAAAGGCAGGATGCCCACGGGCGCGGCCTTCACCAGCACGTCGGTATCGTCGCCCAGAAGACGGCAGGCAATGTCGCCGCTAACGCCGACATACAGGCCGCGTGTCGCGCCGTCCGCCAGGGGATTGGTGTTGTGGGTCGTAACCGCTTTGGCGCTCCGTGCCGGGGCGCTGGCTGCGTTGACGAAATGTGCATAGGGATCGGTCATGGCTCAGGCTCCTACCGTGATGCCGGTCGCGGCGATGAAGGACGCGGGGCGGCGGATACCAAAGTCAACCGTGGCCATCGCGCGGATAAGCAGGTTGCCCTTGCTGTACGCCGTCTCCGCATAGGGGTTCACCAGAATGTCCAGCTGGCTCCAGACGCCGACAAGGAAGTCCCGCCAGTCGCCATAGATCAGCGTGTGTTCGTCATCGCCCGTTCCCAGGTTCGACGGCGCCTGATTGCTGAACTGCACCGGCTCGCCATGGAACGTGACGCCCACCGCAATAGGGTTGCCGTCTGCATCACGGGTTTTCATCGCGTCCGACTTCACGCCGTTGGTGGCGAGGAAGCCGCGCGCGGTCGATACGTTGGCCAGGTCCGCCGCTCCGATCATGTTGGCGGTCGTCGTGAACAGGTCGGTGTCGAAGGCCAGTGTCGGCACATCGGTATCGTTAAGGATGCCCAGCGGCTCCGCGCCCACGCCGCTGCCATTGATCGCGGCCCGGTCGATCTCCAGCGCGATATTGCGCGCCAGCATGTTGCGCAGGAGCTGTTCCACGTTCGGGCTGGCCTGCATGACCATGTTGCGGCTGATCTCGCTGATAGCGCCGACATGGTGCGGGGAGAGGGTCAGGCTATCGAACGTCGCATTGCCCGTGCTCAGCGCCGCGTTTTCAGCGACCCAGCCCACGGCAGGCGATCCCGTCTCGCGAGGGATTTCCACATTGCCGGTCAGGCCGGTGAGGACGGTCGCGCCCAGCGTCGTGATGACAGCCGAAGCGGTCAGGGCGTTGACGAACAGGTCAGGGCGAAAGTCGGTCGGCAGGATCGCACCGCTGTTGCTGGTCGTCTGCACGGCGCGCGTCTCGAAAATCTCGGTAGGGACATAGAAGCCCTGCGCCGGTTTACCCGCACGCTTGGCAAGCTCGGCCTGCAACTCGATTTCGCGGCCAGCATCGACGCCCAGGCCCGCCTTGTGGGCAATGATCCGGGTGAGCGAGAAATTGCGCAACTCACGGTCCAGATGTTCGTCGGTCGTGCCCGTGAGGGGTTTGCCGGGTTCGGCGCGGTCGGCTGCGTCGATCTTGCGCTGGCGGTCCAGCTTGCCGTCGAGCGCGCGCAATTCGTTCTCCGCAGCTTCAAAACCGCCGTTGTCGTCTGCCTCATGGGCAGCGTTCATGCGGGTGACGATCGCCGCCCGCTGTTCGATCAAGTCACTCGTTTTCATGACATAGCACTTTCAATCTGGCGGGGAGCCGAAGCCCCCCGCGCGGTGAGAGCCGACGCTTCACAACGTGGGCAAAACGTCTCCATGGGGTGCACCCCTTCCGCAATGCCAGACGCGGCGGTGGACGCCTTGGAGAGAGGCGGTCTCGAATCGCTTAACCCAAATGGTTTGATGTAGGACAGCGAATAGGATTTGTGCGGTGACGCCCGATTGTGCCCCATGAAAGCATCAGCAGATGCCGCTCCCCAGGCATCGGGCTTTTCGCTTTTGGCCGCACCGCGTCGGCCGCAGGACTTGGAGAGCTTCCGAAGCATTATTCGTGCGCGTCGTTGATGCCGGTCAGGTCGATCGCGAGCTGGTGGAGGAAGCCCGCCGACAACACGCCCTCTGAGCGGAAAGCGGATGTGCCATACCCAGCGCCGTGCTCAACGAACTCCGGCGCAACAAACTTTTCGATTTGACCGTTGCGATAATGGATGCTGGCGATCGGCAGGTTCCGGCAGATTCGCACTTCCCAAACTTCCCAAGCCCAATCTGGGTTGCCTAAAACGACTTGGAGGGTGGCTAGAAAATCATTGCTGTGGCGAAACGCCGAAGCGGCTCCTACTCCGATCAATTCGGCCAGGCGGGCGAGAGTTTCGGAAGCGCGGGCGGCCACGTCAGATCCGGCGTAGGCAGCGATGATCCAGGCCACTTCATCGGTCGACAGACTGTGAGCGTTCATGCCGCGACCAGCGGTCGACACTTTAAATGATTCACGCAGCTTGCGCGTCACCACGTCCAGGGCAGATGCGTTAGCGCCAAAGACTGATAGGCGGCGTTCGAGTTGCTTCGCGTTCATCATGTTCTCCATTCGTAGAACCTACATAAGGCCATTTGTAGAATCTGCAAATAGAAAATGCCCCCGCCCGCTAATGCGGGGGCAGGGGTCAATGCGCCAGCACTTCGCCACCGGGATCGCTGAGCATACAGCCCGGCCCGCTGGCCCCGTAGGTGAAGCGCACATAGTCGAAGGCGGTATTCACGCCGTCCTCGTCGCACTGGCCTTCGTGGTCGTCCTGTTCTGCCGCGTCGTCGTCCTCGTCGTCCTCGTGCCCAGCAAGGATATTCGGCCCGCGCTTTTGGCTTCCGCGCATGGTGTGCCATTCGACATAGGCACCCGCGTCCTGATCGCTGATCGAGCAGCCGGGGCCGCTTCCGGCATAGTCGGTTGCCATGGCGGACAACGCAAAGTCGTCCTCCAGATCGGTAGCATCTTCGCGGTCAATGTCGCCGTCCACAAGGTCGAGCAAGTCTATTGCGACGGACAGGAACGCCTCCAGCGTTTCGCGATCGTGGCGCGCATAGCGCAACAGCACACGCTGCACGGCAGGCATGGGGGGCAGGCGATTCGGTATGGTGACAAGGGCGGAGTCCGCCCGTAGATCGGTGTTAGCCATGATGATCTCCGTAGGATCGTTTTGGTCAGTGGCGGGCTTGTGTTAGCGCACAGGTCCGTCACGCTTATTAGGGCACAAACAGGGAATTGGGTCAAATGCGGAATGCCGGTTCTTTTGCTATTATGGTCGGCTTGCTGTTCGCGCCGCCAGCTATCGCCCAACATAATCCCAGTTTTTACATAAATGGTCAGAAACTCCATGAATTCTGCGAAAAGAAAACGGCTTCCGATAATGCTTTTTGCATTGGTTACGTCACAGCAATAGCCGATAGTTTTGAACATGGACGAAGCAAAGACTGCATCCCGGATGGTGTGGGTAGCCTTATCGTTCGAGATGTTATTTCGAAGTTTTTAGTTGATCATCCGAACTTGCGACATTTACCGGCTAATACTCTCGCGCGCGCAGCACTGATAGAGGCATATTGTCCCTAAACCCACATAGGGCCGCTGCCTCGATACACCTGCGGCCCTTCGTCCCTGTCCGCCAGCCCGCAAGCCATGATGGCCGTCACGATGCCGTCGATCCGGTCCAGGCTTTTCGATTTCGTCGGCTTGCGGTTTCCAGCCGGGTCCGTTTCCACGATGCAATTGCCCGCCTGCCAGCGCATCAGCGGGTTGCCATTGTGCTGCATCCGGCCTGCCAGCACCGCGCGCTCGAACGCATCGACAGCGGGGGCATAACTTTTGAATCCCGGCACGAACTCGGCCATGGGCAGGTCTATCCCTTCGTCCGATAGCAGCTTGCCCAAGTCCTCGAAGCGCCAGCGATCGAAAGCAATGCCCTTCACGTCATAGGCTTGCCGCACGTCCGCCAGCCGCCGCGCTATCGCCACGCGATCGGTCGCCCGGCCCACGGTGCGCTCCATAAACCCATCATCGGCCCAGCGATCATAGGGCACCCGGTCGCGCTCCACCCGCTCGCCTATCGTGTCGTGCGGCACCCAATGCCAGGTGAGCAGCTTGCCATGATCGGGGAACCATAGCGAGAAGGCGCACAGATCGCGTGTGCTGGACAGGTCAAGTCCGCCATAGCAAGCCTGCCCCTCCAGCTCGATCGGATCGAAAGGATCGCCGTTCGCATCCCAATCCGCCTGTTCGATGAAACGGCCCTCTGCGGCAATCCGCTGGTTGAGGTTGAGCAGCCGGAACGATGGCGCGAAGGATGGCG
Organism: Sphingobium xenophagum; assembly: GCF_002288285.1. Lineage (NCBI taxonomy): Bacteria > Pseudomonadati > Pseudomonadota > Alphaproteobacteria > Sphingomonadales > Sphingobiaceae > Sphingobium > Sphingobium xenophagum. The sequence goes on from NZ_CP022745.1 coordinate 390,871, forward strand.
AGCGCATCGCCCGCGCCGCCGCGTCGGCAAACTGTTCTTCGTTGAGGAACGCCCCCAGCGCCGGGTTCGCAGCCATCCACGCCCCGCGATCGTCCAGCGCGCAATCATCGGGGGCGCTGTGAAGCTGCACATAGGTCGTTGGGTTCGGTTCCGCGTCCAGCATCTCCGAAAAGAAATGCAGATCGTCCGCTGCCTGCGTGCTGATCGTCACGCCCAGCGCCGACGCCCGCTTGCCCATGCCGGTCGCCAGATTGTCCCACAGCTCGCGGGATCGCCATTGCGCCACTTCGTCGGCAATCCAGAATGACGGGGCCAAGCCGTGCGCCTTTCGGGCGTCGGACGTGAGCGCGCGCCAGATGGATTGCGATTCCTCGTCAATGATCTCCTTGTGCCAATCCTTGATATTCACGCGCGCCGCCATCCATGGCACCGCCTCGATATAGGCCCGGCACATGCGGAAAAGGACGCTGGCCTGTTCGCGGTCGAGCGCGGCGGCATAGCACTCGCCATAGGGTTCCTGCATCGGCCCTAGCAGGTGCGCCAGCGACAGGCCCGCCAGGATCGCGGATTTGCCGTTGCCGCGCGCTACGCTCAGCGCCGCCAGTCGCACCCGGCGCTTGCCCAGGTCATCAACGTCGCCATAGATGCCGCGCACGAACTGTTCCTGAAAGTCGAGCAGCTCCATGGTTTCGCCCGCCATCAAGCCCGACACGATCGGCAAGGTCCGCAGGAAGGCAAGCACCTGTTCGGCCTGCGGCATCCCGTCCTGTTCCCAAGGGTGCGATACGATGGCCGGTGCCGCCGCAGCCGCCGCTTTGAGCCTGCCCGCACCGGGACCGCGTTTACCCATTTCGGTTGTCCTTTGAAACTAATTGAGTCTGTGTGTTGGGCGTCGGTCCCTTGGCGTCAGCTCTGAGCGATTTTTTCGGTGTTTTCCAATTAATGCCGCCATGCCATGGATGCGCCGGATCAAGCGGCGTGCCATCCGGGTTGCACCCGCGCCTTGGCTTCGTGCTCTTGATCGCGCCCGCCTCAGTGCCCCGCGCCGTCTTCGCCCCGTGGCAGGGTGCGCAGTAGGAGGCGAGGCCATCATGCCCAGGGAAGGGATGCCCGCCGTCGCTGATAGCGACACGATGGTCCACCGTGTTAGCGAGGGTGAGCCTGCCCATGGCTTCGCATCCCTCGCATTGCGGGTGCATGGACAGGTGCGCTTCCCTCAGCCGCTTCCATGTCGTCGTGTTGTAGGGCCAATTAGCCATTGCCCATCCTTTCCAGTTGTCGGGCCAAGCGGCGCAGCTCGCGCTCGATCTCGTGCCGGTTCTCAAAGTAGCGTTCGGGGTTGCGCCAGTCGGGGGAGAGCCTGCCTATTTCCCTCGCAATCTGGCGTGCCGTGAAAGCGGGTGCGGTCATTGGTCCGCCCCAGGGCAGGGACGCTTGGGACGCTTAGGGACGGATAATCCCTATCTCCCCATACGTGCGCGCACGCGCATGAACGATCATCAGGAAGAAGCGCTTTAAGCGTCCCTATGCGTCCCTTATTCATGGAAGCCGCCTTTCGGCCTGAGTGCCAGGCCGCGATAGGACCGGACGCTGCCCGACTTGCGAAATTGGAAACCGTTCCGCTTTAGCTTGCTACTCATCGCCCTTTGCGTGCCAGGATCATCGCCAGCGGCACGGGCATATTCCGCCCAATCGTTATAGAGCGGTGTGGGCATTTCCCAATTACCGGGGGCACGGTCGCAACGGTCATTGATCCACTGCCCGAACAAGTCCTGATCCTCAAAATAGTCAGCCGTCGCCGCCGTGACGATCTCAGGCCGAACAAGCCCGTTTGCCTGCCAATCTTTGCAGCCAGCTATAGCCCAGGCGAGGATGCGGCCCGCTTCCGCTTTCAGCTTTTCTTCCAGCATCCGATCAGGCTGCACCGGCTTTTGCGTGAACGGCACGATATTGAAGCGCCGCCGCGCCGCATCGTCCACATTAGCCAGCACCGGGGCATGATTGCCCACGATCACAAGTTTGAACTGAGGAACGAACTCGAAAAAATCCTGCCGCATGAACCGCGCGCTGATCTTGTCGCCGCCCGTCAATTGCTTGATCCGGCTTTCGGCCCATGCTCGGCCTTCCTCCGTCTCACTGGCTGATACCATCCGCGCACCATTGAGCATGGCAAGGTCGGTCGGGTGCCGATCGCTCTTGCTGGCCGTGAAGGTGTCCATGCCCGCCGTGGTGGCATAGTCGCCCATGATATGATTAAGGACATTAAGGAATACGCTTTTGCCGTTCCCACCGGGGCCATAGATGAAGAACAGCGCGTGTTCGTTCGTCAGGCCAGTGAGGCAATAGCCCGCCATCTGTTGCAGGAAGCGCATAAGATCGCGGTCGCCCGCCGTGGCCTGGTCGAGAAAGCGAAGCCACAACGTCGGCTCGCCATGCTCAGGTTCAACGCCGGTCTGTTTCGTTATCATGTCGGCAGGTCGCGCCGGGAAATAGTCGCCGGTGCGCAGGTCCACCGTCCCGCCAGGCGTGCCCAGCAAATAGGGGTCACGATCCCACCCGTCCGCTGTTACCGCATGAACAGGATCGGCGCGCGCGAAGCGTTCAACGCCCCCGGCGAAATTCGCCTTGCCAGCCGCCCCGTGCCGCCGCGCCATCTCGCGCGCATAGGTAAAGGCGCGATGGCAATTGTCCGGTCGCCAGCGCGTGCTATCCCATTCAAACCATGATCCGGCATTATGATCGAAGCGCAGGGAATTGCCGTGCAGGGCCGTGAAGGCCAGCGCAATGTCATCCTCTGACGGGTCGAGCTTGGGCTTCTTCCGCCCAGCGGTGAGGCCGCTTGCAAGCGTGTCCCGTGTCTCATCGCCATCTAAGCCCGCATCGTTCGCTGCATCTCCAAGGGCGCGGCGTGCCTCCACGGTGTCGATATGACTTTGTGCCAGGCGGAACGCCGACTTATTCAGTTGAGCATTGCGGGTGCCAGCCGGGGCGTTGCGCACCTTGTCCGCTTCATATTCGACCAGCGTAGGCGTGCGCAGCATATCCGACAGCCAGGCCGGAACGGGAGCAAGGTTGAACAGGCCAGGGGGATTACCCCATTCATAGGTCGAGCCGGACGGGTGCAGGCTTCCGGGCGCGACCACATAGCCGCCGTCGCCGCGAATATCCACGCCGGGACGGATGCCCGCCCGATTGCCGATCGTGCCGCCCGGATGCTGGAAATAGACGTGAACGCCCTTGCCGGTTCGCACGGTGATGGTGTCGGGGATGCCAAGCGCCTCGGCTTGCTTCACCGCGTCGTCGCTGTCCAGGTCCAGCACAAGCAGGCCGGAGACTGCGCCCGTAGCAATCCCGATATTGGCGTCCGACTTCGCCCACTGGCGCACGGTCGCTAGGTCCGCTGGCTCAGTCTGATAGGATTTCCATTTGCCCAGCGGCTTCTTGTCTCCGCGCTGCACTGGAAAGACGGAAAAGCCCAGGTCCAGCAATTGCTGCCAGCGCGGGGGAAGGGCGAACTCGCGTTCGTTCGGCATCACGGTCATTGCGCGGCCCTTCCATCATCGGTAGGGTTCGCAAGCCAATCCGCGTCCATGGAAAGGTCCGCCCTCGATCCGGTTGCCGCCAGATCGGGGGCTTTTTCATGCCCAGGGGGTGCCGAAAGGTTAGCCAGCGCCTTCTTGTCAGCCGCAGAATTGCGTAGCGACAAAGTGCCGGTTAGCCTCCTTTTCCCATTGATATTACGTGATACTTCATGCCCTTGTCGGGCATCCATTTCCAAAAAATCGCGATTTCCAAGGCTGTTGGCCTGGCCGTTGACGTCAGGTGTCGTCGTGCGGGTGATGCTGTTCCATGCGGCGATGAGCTTCGGCCAGTTCGATCTCGCCGATCAGCAGGGCTGCGTCGCCGGTCGTGAAGCCGGTGACGGGATCGATCATGCCGCTGTGGCTGAACCGGCTAATGAAATTCTGGAACCGTTCGAGGGCTATGCGGACGTCGCTGGTCATGACTGTCTCTCCCGATATGCGATTTCGGGTAGAGCATATCGGGTGCGCCGGATTTTGCCAGCCTATCGCATCATTCCCCGCGCAACCGCCTCCGCCACCTTGATGCCGTCGATCGCGGCGGAAAGGATGCCCCCGGCATAGCCTGCGCCCTCGCCAGCGGGGTATAGGCCAGCGACATTGAGGCTCTGGAAATCCTTGCCGCGGGTGATGCGGATGGGCGAGGATGTGCGTGTTTCCACGCCGGTCATGACCGCGTCAGGATGGTCGTAATGGCTGATCTGGCGGCCAAAGGCAGGCAGCGCCTCCCGAATGGCGTCGACCACATAGTCGGGCAGGCAGCGCGCCAGATCGGTGGGGGTAACGCCCGGCTTGTAGGAGGGGACGACCTCTCCCAAGGCGGTGGACGGGCGAGCGGCCATGAAGTCGCCCACGGTCTGACCGGGCGCAAAGTAGGAGGAGCCGCCAGCGACGAAGGCCGCCGATTCCCAGCGACGTTGCAACGCGATGCCCGCCAACGGGCCTTCGGGATAGTCGCGCGCGGGATCGATGCCGACCACCAGTCCTGAATTGGCGTTGAATTCGGCGCGGCTATACTGGCTCATGCCGTTGGTGACGACGCGCCCTTCCTCCGACGTCGCGGCGACGACCCGGCCGCCGGGGCACATGCAGAAACTGTAGACGGTGCGGCCATTGGCGCAGTGATGGGCCAGGCTATAGGAGGCCGCGCCCAGATCCGGGTGGCCCGCGCAATTGCCGTAGCGGGCGCGATCGACCCAGCTTTGCGGATGTTCGATCCGCACCCCGATGGAGAAGGGCTTGGCCTCTATATGGACGCCGCGGCTGTGCAGCATTTCGAAGGTCGGGCGGGCGCTGTGCCCGACTGCGAGGACGACATGGTCGGCTTCGAGGAAACTGCCATCCTGCATATGGAGGCCACGCAGCCTATGGGCGCCCTCGCCCGCTGGCTCCAGCGCGAGATCGTCCACGCGGGTCTGCCAGCGATATTCGCCGCCCAGCGCCTCGATCTGGCGGCGCATGGATTCGACCATGGTGACGAGGCGGAAGGTGCCGATATGGGGATGGGCTTCCCACAATATGTCGTCAGGGGCGCCCGCCGCGACGAACTCCTCCAGCACCTTGCGGCCGAGGAAGCGCGGGTCCTTGACGCGGCAATAGAGTTTGCCGTCGGAGAATGTGCCCGCCCCGCCCTCGCCGAACTGCACGTTGGAATCCGGGTTCAGTTCGGCGCGACGCCACAGGCCCCATGTATCCTTCGTCCGTTCGCGCACTGGCTTGCCGCGATCCAGGATGATCGGGCGGAACCCCATTTGCGCGAGGATCAGGCCAGCGAACAGGCCGCATGGTCCCGCGCCGATGACGACCGGGCGCTGCGCCAGACCGCCTTCGGGGGCGTGGGTCACGAATCTGTAGCGTGTGTCGGGCGCGGGGCGCACATCCTTGTCACCAGCGAAACGGGCGAGGATGGCGGCTTCGTCGCTGGCGGCGATGTCGAATGTATAGACAAGCTGGATCGCGCTGCGGCGGCGCGCGTCATTGCCGCGCCGCACCAGACTGTGGGACAGCAGGTCGGAGGCAGGGATGCCCAGACGGGCGCAGATGGCGGCAGGGATCGCTTCGGCAGGATGGTCGAGCGGGAGTTGGAGGCCGGAGAGACGGATCATGGACGGGCTGTAGATGATGTGGCTGGATAAGAAAACCGTCCGCCTTGGACGGAAGCCTGCCCCCTCATTTAATCCGTTCGCCCTGAGCTTGTCGAAGGGGAGTCCTTTTCTTTCGAGCAGAAGGACGGGGCTTCGACAAGCTCAGCCCGAACGGGATTTAGGCCGTCCGGCGCTGGCCCATGATCCATTCGCCCAGCAAGGCGACGAGCATGCTGAGGCCGGTCAACGGGAACAACAGGCCGATGAACAGCATCAACCCCGCCACCATGCGCCGGGCGGCGGGGGTGGCGGCGGGCGGTGCGCTGAGCCGCCCCTGTTGCCGCCGCTTCCACCACAGGACCGGCGCGGTCAGGCACAGGAGGAGGAGGCACAGGCAAGCCGCGAGCATCAGCAGCCGGTTGACCTCTCCATATTGCTGGCCCTGATGGGTGGCGATGCCCCATTCGACCGCCTTTGCGCCCGGACCGAACATGCGCCAGTCCATATCCTGCACCACCGCGCCCGATGCCGCGTCGATGGTGATGGCGCGCGCGTCCTGCGCCTGGGTGACGATGGAGGCGGCGAGATAGGGCGCGCCGGGACTGGCGGGCAGGATGAGCTGCACGCCGCCCATGCCATGCGCGGTGGCGATGCGCAGAGCCTGATCAACGCCGATGTCGCCTGCATCGCCCGCGATCGCGCCGCCTTCGCGCAGCGTCCATGGCAGCGCATCCCTGGCCGGCGCGCTCCATGGGATGACCGCCATTTTGGGCCGTCCCCAGTCGTTGGCGGCCACGACGGCGCGCAGCCCGCCGCCCCAGACTTCCGTCCATGGCATCCCCGTCACCGCAAGGAAGAGGATGACGCCAGCCGACAGGAAACCCAGCGTGCCGTGCAGGTCGCGCCAGAAGAGGCGACCCGATGTCCTGCCCCGGATCGCCAGCGCGGGCTGGCCGCGCCGGGGCCAGCGCAGATAGAGGCCGGTGATGCAGAGCAGGATCGCCCAGCCCGCGACGACCTCCACCAGCCGGTTGCCGACCGGGCCGGTGAGCGCAAGGCTGTGCAAATCCTTGATGACCTTCATGAAGCCGCCGCCGCGCATCTGACCGAGTATCCGGCCATCGCGCGGATCGACGAAATGGACCGTTGGCGGGCCGCCCTCCACCTTGGTCATCACCCGCCAGTTTTCCGACATGGTGGCGGGACGAACGATTTGCGTTACCTGCGCGCCTGTCGTCCGTTCCACCACAGCGGCCAGGCGCGATGGCGGAAGCAACGCACCGGACGGCGTCGTCGCCATATGGACGGGATAGAGCGTCGCCTCTATCTCCGGCTTGTAGAGATAGAGCGCGCCCGTCACCGCCATGAGTGCCAGCACGGGCAGGACGATCAGGCCGGCATAGAAATGCCAGCGCCACATCGCCCGGTAGAAGCCTGTGTCATCCATCGTCCTGCCCCCCCGGTTCAGAAACGCGCGCGCACGCCGCCATAGATGGCGCGGCGTTCGAGCGGGTAGAAGGCGACGCTGCCTTCGTCGATCGCGGGTGTTCCCGCGTTGTCGGGCGTGTAGCGAACGAGCGCGCTGATGTCGCCGACTGCGCGCTTCTGCGTCAGGTTGCGCGCATCGAGGAACAGGGTGACGCCTTCGCGCACTTGCGCCTGTGCGCCCAGATTGAGCAGGGCATAGTTGCCGACCCGCTTGCTGTTGACATAGTCGACCCACGCCCCCTGCGGCAGCCATTCGACCGAGGGCGAGATGCTGAGCCTGTCGGTCCCCAGTTTGAGTTCGGCGCGGTAGAAATGGCGCGGCACCACCGGCAGGCGATTGTCACCATAGATGGCGTCGTTGCGGAAGCGGAAATCGCTATATTGATAGACCTGGCGGAGCGATGCCCATGGAGTGAAAGCGAGGTCCAGACCGGCCTCGACGCCCTGATGCCGGGTCTTGTCCGCGTTGAAGGTGGCGGCGGGGATGACGCCGGGCACGACATTGAATTGCAGCATCTCACCCTTTATGTCGGCGCGATAGAGGCTGACGTCCCAGGATGCGATGCCGATGCGGCCACGGGTGCCGATTTCCGCGGTCCACGCCTTTTGCGTGCCGACGGGCGTGAAGCCGGGCGCGCCGCCTGCGGGCGTTTGGCTGAGTTCGCTATAGCCGGGCAGTTCGACCGAGCGGTTATAATTGGCGTAGAATTGCAAGGCTTCGTCGGGCTTGTAGAGCAGGCCGATCTTGGGCGAAAAAGCGTCGAAGCTGGCGTCGCCGCTGCGTTGCGGGGCAAAGCGGTTGTCGATCCGCCGTTCGCCATGGGTGTAGAGCCCGCCCGCGATCAGCCACAGGCCGGGCGTGGGGGCGACGCGGACTTCGCCATAGCTGTTGATCGTCTGGGCGCGCTGCTGGACATTGGCGGTGGGCGCGCCGCGCTTGCCCGACAGGTTGATAAACTGGCGCGCGGTAACCTTGCCGAAACGCGCCTGCGTACCAAGCGTCAGTTCGACCGGCAGTCCACCCAGATCGCCCGCCAGATCTAGGCTGGCGAAAGCGCCGCGATCTTCCGATTTCTGGTCGATCACCTGAAAGATGGGATGGTAGAGATCCTTGGCATTGAGGAACAGGCCGAAGGCCAGCTGGCCGCCACCAAGCTGGATGGTCGTGCGGTTTTGCAGGCGGATCGAATCAATGTCGCGCGCCTGATCGCCAACGAAATTGCCCTTGGTCGGGTTGGTCAGCACCGATTTTTCGCTGAGCGAGCCGGACAATTTCTGACGGATGGTCTGGGCGCTGGCGTAGAAGCGGGATTCGATTGTCTCGCTGATCTTCACGCCGACATTGCCGTTGAAGCGATAGGATTTCCGCTTGCCATGATCGCGGTCGCCATCCGACCGATCGCTGGTGATCGCGGCGAAGGCATCGCCCCGGTCATCGGCATAGCCATAGGCGGCCTTGGTGCGGATCGTGTCGAAGCTGCCGCCATCGACGCGCAGTTCAACGCCCGGCGCGCTGCGTCCGGTCGGGGTGACGGCATTGATCGCGCCGCCCAGCGTCGATCCGCCCAGCCGCAGCGCATTGCCGCCACGATAGACCTCCAGATGCTGGAAAACCTGCGGGTCGAATTCCTGAAAGTCGCCATTATCGTCGGCCAGGTTGATCGGAATGCCATCCTGCAACAGGGTCAGGCCGCGCATGTGGAAGCCGCGCGACAGGCCCGAACCACGGATAGAGATGCGAACCTCCTGCCCGAAGCGCGGCTGGGTATAGACGCCGGGCGAGAAGGTGAGCGCGTCGCGCAGGGAGACGGCCAGCTTATTCTCAAAATCGTCGGCGGCCACGACATCGACGCCGCCCGGTGTGCGCTCGACGCGGGCGGCGGCTTCCTGGGCAAGCGCGCTGGCGGTGACGATGATGCGGCTCTGGTCGGGGGCTTCGTCGGCGAAGGCAGTGGTAGTCGACAGGGCAAAGGCGATGGCGCACAGCGAAACGCTGCGCGTGGCGTGGGTGATACGCATGAATTTTAACCTATTGATATAGTGTGGTTTCCTGACTTTCTTGTCAGGATTGGGGCCGGGCAAATTGCATCCTCCCTACAAGGGAAGGTGGCTGGCCAGAGGCCATACGGAGGGGTGTCAAGTTATCGAGAGGGTGACACCCCTCCGTCAGCACTTCGTGCTGCCACCTCCCCCTCAGGGGGAGGATGTCGTTAAGCGGTTGGCGGCCCGGATGAAGGCGGCGGGGGCGCGGCGAGGCGCGCGATCTGACCCGTCTTGAGCGCGAAGGCGATCGGGCCATAGGCCAGTTGCCAGGCAGGCAGCGGCAGGTCTGCAAGCAGCAGCGGCGGCACGGCGGGCTGGACCGAAGCGGCGAAGGCGCAGGGCATATGCCCGGCCATGCCATCGTCGGGCGCATGATCGCCCTTGCCCGGCGCCAAGTCGCGATCGACCCGCACGTTGATTGCGCCCTGCCCGGTACAGAGGGTTATGATGACGCCCCGATCCGTGCGGACAGGCATGAAACCCGACGGCACGAACAACTGGACGGCCAGGACGAGCAGCGCCAATGCGGCAAGGAGGCCGCGCGCGGTGCTGGAATGTCTGATCGCCCCCGTCATGTGGGGGCCGCCATAATGACGAGGCGCTGCCTTGTCACTAGGGCAATAGGTCCAGCGCGCGTTGCCCTGAACTCACCTTGACGTAAACGTAAAGCCGCGTTACATCATGCGTCATGGACAAGCGCAGCAGCATCGCCGGCATCGAGCTACCCGACCATCGGGACCAGCAGAGCTACAGCATTTCCGACCTTTCCGAAGAGTTTGGCGTCACGGCGCGCGCCTTGCGATTCTATGAGGATGAGGGGCTGATCGCGCCCGAACGGCAAGGTCTGGCCCGCATCTATTCGCGGCGCGACCGCGCGCGGCTGGCGTGGATTTTGCGCGGCAAGCGGGTCGGTTTCAGCCTGACCGAAATTCGCGAGATGATCGACCTGTATGACGCCGATGAAGAACATGAAGAGCAGCGCCGCGTCACGGCCGCCAAATGTCAGGCGCGGATCGAACTGCTGACCCGGCAAAAGGACGATATTGACGCGGCCATTGCCGAACTGGCCAATTTCGTTGCGGCCATCGCCAAAGACTGACGCCCTCCCCTACCCGCCCTTTCCCGATAAGAAAAACGCCCGGAGACGATCATGCCCACTTATACCCCCCCGTTCGCGACACACGGTTCGTACTGGATCATGTCGTCGGACTGGAACGCTATGCCAACCTGCCCGGCTTTGAAAATGCGACGCCCGACCTGGTCGAGGCGATCCTGACCGAAGGCGGCAAGATTGCTGCGGAAGTGCTGTTCCCGTTGAACGCGGTGGGCGACAAGGAAGGATGCACCCGTCACCCCGACGGCAGCGTGACCACGCCGACGGGCTTCAAGGACGCTTTCGACCAGTTTGTCGCGGGCGGTTGGACCACGCTGCATTCGCCGGCCGAATTTGGCGGACAGGGTCTGCCGTCCGTCCTGGCGACGGCGGTGGACGAATATGTGCTGTCGGCCAATCAGGCGTTTGAAATGTATCATGGCCTGACCGCCGGTGCGGTCGCGGCGCTGATCGCCAAGGGCAGCGATGAATTGCAGCAGCGCTATATCCCCAAGATGGTGTCGGGCCAGTGGACCGGCACGATGAACCTGACCGAGCCGCATTGCGGCACCGATCTGGGCCTGATCAAGACCAAGGCCGTGCCCAATGCCGATGGCAGCTATGCGATCACCGGGACCAAGATTTTCATTTCGGCGGGCGAGCATGACCTGTCGGAAAATATCATCCATCTGGTGCTGGCCAAGACGCCGGGCGCACCCGACAGCAGCAAGGGCATTTCGCTGTTCGTCGTTCCCAAGATCCTGCTGCACGACGACGGGTCGCTGGGCGAGCGCAACGCCGTGTCCTGTGGTTCGATCGAGCATAAGATGGGCATCCATGGCAACGCCACCTGCGTCATGAACTATGACGGGGCAACCGGATGGATGGTCGGCGAGGAGAATAAGGGGCTGGCCGCGATGTTCATCATGATGAACGCGGCTCGACTGGGCGTTGGCCTCCAGGGTCTGGCCCAGGGCGAAATCGCCCTGCAGAACGCGGTTCATTATGCCCGCGACCGGCGGCAGGGCCGCGCGCTGACCGGGCCGAAGGACCCGGAAGAAAAGGCCGATACGCTGTTCGTTCATCCCGATGTGCGCCGGATGCTGATGGAGGGCAAGGCCATCACCGAAGGGTTGCGCGCGCTGATCCTGTGGGGGGCTTTGCAGGTCGATCTGTCGCATTATGCCGCCACCGAAGAAGAGCGCCAGCAAGCCGACGATCTGATCGGGCTGCTGACCCCGGTCATCAAGGGCTATGGCACCGACAAGGGTTTCGATGTCGCGGTATCCAGCCAGCAGGTGTTTGGCGGCCATGGCTATATCTGGGAAAATGGCGTGGAGCAGTATGTCCGCGACGCGCGCATCGCCCAGATTTATGAAGGCACAAACGGCGTGCAGGCGATGGATCTGGTCGGCCGCAAACTGCCGATGAATGGTGGCCGCGCGTTGCAGGCGTTGCTGAAGATCATCGCGACCGAAGTGGCCGATGCCAAGGCCGAGCCCAAGCTCGGCGCCTTCGCCGAAGCGCTGGAAAAGGCGACCGGCCAGTTGCAGGCCGCGACCATGTGGCTGATGCAGAATGCGATGAAGAACCCCGACAATGCGGGCGCAGGCGCGCATCATTATATGCATATCCTGGGCATCGTTGCGACCGGCCTGATGTGGTTGCGCATGGCCAAGGCCGCGACCGGACTGCTGGCGGCGGGCGAAGGGGACGCGAAGTATCTGGAAGCCAAGCTGGTGACGGCGCGCTTCTTTGCCGAGCGGATCATGCCCGACGCGGGATCGCTGCGCCGCAAGATGGAAGGTGGCGCCGAAGCGCTGATGGCGCTGGACCCGGATATGTTCCTGGCGGCGTAACGCCAATGAAGGCGGGTCTGGCCACATGGGTGGCCAAGGCCCGCCACCCGCGATAGGCTGACCCCTTTCAAGGGGGACGCCAGCCATGACCATCACCGCCAGTCCGGCGCCTGCCCGCACGCTGGGCCTGGCTGCCTGCATCGCGCTGGTGATGGGGAATATGATCGGGTCGGGCGTGTTCCTGCTGCCCGCCGCGCTCGCGCCCTTCGGCTGGGATGCGGTGGCAGGCTGGGGGTTTACGATCGCCGGGTCGCTGGTGCTGGCCTTCGTCATAGCGCGGCTGACGGTGGCACTGCCGGGGACGAGCGCGTCGCAGATGATCGCGCGGGCCTATGGGCCGCTTGCCGGGTTTGCGATTGGCTGGATCTACTGGCTGTCGATCATCATCACCAATGTCACGATTGCAGTCGCGGCGACGGCCAATCTGTCCAGCGTCCTGCCGCTGCTGGCGCGGCCGGGCGTCGGGGCGATAATGTCGATCGGCTTGCTGTGGGCAATGACGGGCATCAACCTGATCGGCGCGCGGGCAGCGGGCATGACGCAGATCGTCACGACGGTCATCAAGCTGATCCCGATCGCGGTGGTGCTGGTCCTCCTGGTCATGACGGTGGGGAATGGCACGGCACAGGTCGCGCCCTTCCCGGCGCAGGGGCTGACGGGCGCGGGGATTACCGCATCGGCGGCACTGACGCTCTGGGCGCTGCTGGGCTTCGAGTCGGCCAGCGTCGCGGCGGACAAGGTGCGTGATCCGGCGCGAACGATCCCGCGCGCGACGCTGATCGGCACGGCGGTAACGGGGCTGATCTATCTGCTGGTCTGTTCAGGAATAGCGCTGACCCTGCCAGCGGCGGAGACGCAGACCGGATCGCCCTTTGGCGCATTTGTCAGCCATTATTGGTCGCCCGGCCCGGCGCGCTTCATCGCCTTGTTCGTGGCGATCAGTTGCCTGGGGGCGCTCAATGGCTGGACGCTGCTGATGGGCGAGGTGCCGCTGGCGATGGCGCGCGCGGGCGAACTGCCGCGCTGGCTGGCGGGAACCAATGCGAGGGGGACGCCGGTGCGCGGACTGATAGTGTCCACGCTGCTCGCCACCCTGTTACTGGTCGCCAATAGTTTGCAGGGGCTGGTGGCGCTGTTTACCGCCATGGCGCTGCTCGCGACATCGGCGACGCTGTGGCTCTATGTCGGTTGCGCGCTGGCGAGCATGCGGTTCAAAGTGGTGGTGCCCGCCGCGGTCGTGGGGCTGGGCTATGCGCTGTGGACGCTATGGGGCGCGGGAATTGTGGCGAGCGGGTCGAGCGTGCTGCTGATGGCGGCGGGGTTGCCCTTTTATTGGTGGGCGCGGCGAGAGCGTGCAGCCTGACGTGACGTACTCCCGCGAAGGCGGGAGTCCAGTTCAGAGGGTAGGACTGGGCTCCCGCCTTCGCGGGAGCACCATGATGCCAGCGATCAATCCCCCCACAAATCCTTGATCTTGCCGAAAAATCCGGTCGAGGCCGGGCATTCTTCGCCGGTTTCGGTTTCGCGGAAGGCTTCGAGCAGTTCCTTCTGCTTGGCCGTCAGCTTCGTGGGCGTTTCGACGTCGATCTGGACGACGAGATCGCCCTGCCCGCGTCCGTTGAGGACCGGCATGCCCGCGCCACGCTGGCGGATCTGCTTGCCCGACTGAATGCCGACCGGGATCTTGATGCTGTGGCGCACGCCGTCCAGACCCGGCACTTCGATCGTACCGCCGAGCGCGGCCGTCGTGAAGCTGACCGGGCAGCGACAGAAGAGCGTCGTGCCATCACGCTCGAACAGCGAGTGACGCTTGACGTGGAGGAAGATGTAGAGGTCGCCCGCAGGCGCGCCACGCGCGCCCGCCTCGCCCTCACCCGACAGACGGATGCGGGTGCCATCGTCCACGCCAGCGGGAACATTGACCGACAGAGTCTTGGGTTTGTCCACCCGGCCTTCGCCCCGGCAGGAGCGGCAGGGGCTTTCAATAACCTTGCCCGCGCCATGGCAGGACGGGCAGGTGCGTTCGACCACGAAAAAGCCCTGCTGCGCGCGGACCTGACCATGGCCCTTGCAAGTCGGGCAGGTCTTGACGCTGGTTCCCGGTTCCGCGCCGGAGCCGTCGCAACTGTCGCAGACGACCGAAACCTCGATCTGAATCTCGGTCTGCTTGCCATGATAGGCTTCGTCGAGGGTGATTTCGAGATCATAGCGCAGGTCCGCGCCGCGCCGCTGCTGCTGGCGACCGCCGCCGCCAAAGCCCCCGCCCTGGCCGAAAATCGTCTCGAATATGTCGCCAAGGTCGGAAAAGCCGCCGGCACCGGCATGGAATCCGCCACCGCCGCCCTGTTGCTGCTGCTTGAAGGCCGCGTGACCGAAACGATCATAGGCTGCGCGCTTTTGCGGGTCTTTCAGAACCTCATAGGCTTCCGACACGGCCTTGAACTTGGCTTCGCTATCGGTGCATCCCCCGGTCTTGTCCGGGTGATATTTCATCGCCATTTTGCGATAGGCGCTTTTCAGCACGCTCGCGTCGGCGGTGCGCTCGACTTCGAGCAATTCATAATAGTCGATTTCGGTCGTCATTCGGACCCCCGCCCGGCTGTCCCGTCACCCCGCCTGGCGGCGGGGTGACGGGTATAGGGCTTCAGCTTCAAGCCTTGTTGTCGTCCACTTCGGAGAATTCGGCGTCGACGACATCGTCGTCCGCCTTGGGTGCTTCAGCGCCCGGCGCAGCGGCCGCAGCCTGCTCCTTCTCGTAAATGGCCTGACCCAGCTTCATCGCGACCGTGGCGAGTTCCTGCGCCTTGGCCTTCATGGCTTCAGCGTCACCACTTTCGATCGCAGACTTGGTGTCGGCAATGGCGGTTTCGATCTCGCCCTTCAGGCTCGCATCGACCTTATCGCCATGTTCGGCCAGCTGCTGCTCGGTCGTGTGGACGAGGCTTTCGGCGTTATTCTTGGCTTCGGCCGCTTCACGACGCTTCTTGTCCTCTTCGGCGAAGCGTTCGGCGTCCTTGACCATCTGGTCGATGTCGGAGTCCGACAGACCGCCCGAAGCCTGGATGCGGATCTGCTGTTCCTTGCCGGTGCCCTTGTCCTTCGCGGACACATTGACCAGACCGTTGGCGTCGATGTCGAACGTCACCTCGATCTGCGGCACGCCACGCGGCGCCGGGGGGATGCCGACCAGGTCGAACTGGCCGAGGATCTTGTTGTCCGCCGCCATTTCGCGCTCGCCCTGGAACACGCGGATCGTCACCGCCTGCTGATTATCGTCGGCGGTCGAATAGACCTGCGACTTTTTCGCCGGGATGGTGGTGTTGCGGTCGATCATGCGGGTGAACACGCCACCCAGCGTTTCGATGCCGAGGCTGAGCGGTGTCACGTCGAGCAGCAGCACGTCCTTGACGTCGCCCTGCAACACGCCCGCCTGGATCGCCGCGCCCATGGCGACGACTTCGTCCGGGTTCACGCCGGTATGCGGTTCCTTGCCGAAAAATTCCTTCACGGCTTCGCGCACCTTGGGCATGCGGGTCATACCGCCGACCAAAACGACTTCGCTGATCTCGCTGGCCGAAACGCCTGCGTCGGCCATCGCCTTCTTGCAGGGTTCCATGGTGCGCTTGATGAGGTCGGCGACCAGACGCTCCAGATCGGCGCGGGTGATCGACTTCACCAGATGCTTGGGACCATTCTGGTCAGCGGTGATGAAGGGCAGGTTGACTTCGGTCGTCTGGGCCGAGGACAGCTCGATCTTGGCCTTTTCAGCCGCTTCCTTCAGACGCTGGAGCGCCAGCTTGTCCTTGGTGAGGTCAATGCCTTCGGACTTCTGGAAGTCGGCGGCCAGGAATTCGACCAGCTTGGCGTCGAAATCTTCGCCGCCCAGGAAAGTGTCGCCATTGGTCGACTTCACTTCGAACACGCCATCGCCGATTTCCAGAATGGAAATGTCGAACGTGCCGCCGCCAAGGTCGTAAACCGCGATCGTCTTGCCGTCCTGCTTGTCGAGACCATAAGCGAGCGCGGCCGCGGTCGGCTCGTTGATGATGCGCAGCACTTCCAGGCCCGCAATCTGGCCGGCATCCTTGGTCGCCTGACGCTGGGCGTCGTTAAAATAGGCAGGCACGGTGATGACCGCCTGGGTGACGGTTTCGCCCAGATAGGATTCGGCGGTTTCCTTCATCTTTTGCAGGATGAAGGCGCTGATCTGCGAGGGGCTGTAATCCTGGCCACCGGCCTTGACCCAGGCGTCGCCATTCGGACCCTTGGCAATCGAATAAGGGACGAGTTCCATGTCCTTCTTGGTCATGGGATCGTCGAAGCGGCGGCCGATCAGGCGCTTGACCGCGAAAATCGTGCTGTCCGGATTGGTGACCGCCTGGCGCTTGGCCGGCTGACCGATCAGGCGCTCGCCATCCTTGGCGAAGGCGACGATGGACGGCGTCGTGCGCGCGCCTTCCGCATTTTCGATTACCTTGGGCTTGCCACCGTCCATGACGGCGACGCAGCTGTTGGTGGTGCCAAGGTCGATACCGATAACTTTTGCCATTGTGTCCTCTTTGAACCCCAAATTCTATTCAGCGGTTGATGGCCCCATACCTCACGAAAGCGCCAAGGCAAGGCCGGTTTGCAAGGGCGATATAGGGGCGCTTTTGCTTGGCACAAGAAGCTGGGGCGATTACCTATGTACGCTGACCGGAAACGAGACAGTCAGGAATGAGTTGATGCGCGCCCCCTTTGCCCTTTTCGCCCTCTTGGCTCCGCTGGCGCTGGCCGCGTGCGGCGACCCGGCACCGACCTATATCGACCAGGCCTGGGTACGGTTGAGCCCCAATAAGGAAACGCCATCGGCCGGCTATTTCGTCGCGCATGGCGGCGATGCGGGCGGGCAGATACGCGGCGTGCTGACCGATTACGCGCTCAAGGTCGAGATGCATGAAAGCGTCGACAAGGACGGCATGATGACGATGGAGCGAATCGACAGTGTCGATATTCCGGCCAAGGGTGAGGTCGCCTTCGCCCCCGGCGGCAAGCATCTGATGCTGTGGGGCGTCAATGATACCGCGATCAGCCGGGGCAAGATGCAGCTGACCTTCCTGATGGCCAATGGCGACCGCTTGCTGGTCGATGCGGTGATCCGCAAGCCGGAGGCGGCGGGCGCAGGCACTGGCTCAGGGGCAGCCAAGCCTGCTGGCGAGCATGAGGGTCATTGAGCAGCCGTAGCCTGACGCCCGATGAAATTGCGCTGGCGCGGGGCGTGTTCGGCGCGGCGATCGATTATGGCCGGGTACGGGTGCATGCGCGCAAATGGTGGCCGTTCCAGCCCAGGGGCGTGACGATGGCGCCCGATGGCGACCTGTGGTTTCACCCGGAGGGCGGGCTGTTCTGCGCGGATTTCTGTGAAAGCCCGCTGCATATACAGGGGCATTTCATCCATGAGATGACCCATGTGTGGCAGGCGCAGCGGTCGGGGCGGTGGTGGTTGCCGCTGATGCGGCATCCCTTCTGCCGCTATGGCTATGATGTCGTGCCGGGCAAGCCGTTCGAGCGCTATGGCATCGAGCAGCAGGCGGAGATCGTGCGGCACCTGTTCCTGATGCGCAGCGGCCTGTCGGTAACAAACAAGCCACCGCTGGACGTTTACGAAGCGCTGGTGCGGTTCAGTTCAACGCCCGTTTGATGCCGTCATGCACCTCGCCAGGCCGTTCCGCTTGTGCGGCAGCAGCCAGCCCGTCCAGGATCGAGAGATGGGATTCGATCGCCGCCGCCATCCCATATTGGCGGGCAATGGCGCGCAGGCATGTCGGTCGTTCGCTATAATCAAGCCCCCGGTCGAGCGCGGCGGCCAGTGCATCGGCATCACCGCGCGGAACGACGGCGCAATGAGGCGCGGCACGCAACAGCAGGGCGGCGCCGTCGAAACAATCCGTCGTGACGACCGGACAATTGGTGGCAAGCGCCTCGATCACGGCGGCTGGCAGGCCTTCATAATGTGATGACAGGGCGAACAGATCAGCCTTGCGCAGCCAGGGGACCACGTCACTCACAAAGCCGGCCAGTTCGACCCGTTTGCTCAATCCCAATTGGGCGATGAGCCTTTCGATCGCGACCCGCTCCGGTCCTTCGCCGACGATGACCAGTCTATCCTGCCGTCGACGCATGCGCGCGAAGGCCGTGATCAAAAGGTCGAGCCGCTTTTGCGGCATCATGCGCGCGAGTGCGACAATGGTGCGAGGCGCATCGCAGGCAGGGGTCTGCGGCGCAAAATCAGCGAGCATGGCGTCACTGACATAGGGATTGAGCACCGTTTGCAGCTTGTGCGCATGCTGCGGATAGAGCGCCGTCAAGGTCCGCTGTTCTGCATGTGTCAGCGGCAAGATGCGATCGAAGCGGCTGAAAATGAAGGCGTAGAGCCTACGCCGATACCAGCGCGCAATTTTGCTGCTGTCGCGCGGGCGGATGACGGGATTGGTGGTCTTGAACGCAAACCGGATGCCGGAACGCGGCACAAGGAAAGTGGCGAGTGCGGTAACAAGGCCGATATTGTTACTTGTCGCCAGAACGACATGCGGACGCTCAGCCCAAATTCGACGGACAATCATTGGCAGGCCTCGCGCCAGTTCCAGCTTGCGAGAGCCCAGGGGCTCTCCCGCCGTCGCGAGCTTCACGGCCGGATTGCACAATGATCCAAGAGCAGCCTCACCCTCCCGGTCCGTCCGCATCCGCGCAATAACAACGTCCTTGCCAGCCTCCGCAAAGCCGCTGGCCAAATGCACGGCGACCCGGTCGGCCCCGCCTTGACCAAATTTATGCATGGTCAACAATAAACGGGCGCGGATCATCGATGCACGCCACGCGCCAGGTGTCGACTATCAGAGCGCATTTGTATCTTGGCCTCACCGTAACAGACAGTATCGGCCAAGGCGGTTGGAGCATCCCGTCACGCCCCCGCCGATACGTGCCATAGACGCCGCGATCACGCCTGTCCCATAGTCGATGAGATCAACCGCGCAGAAAAAAAGGCGAACCCTCAGGTCCGCCTTCTTTTCTACCGTCAGCCAGGAATGGCTGGATCAGTACACCCGTGCCTTGGGCTTCACATATTCCGCTTCGTCGGTCATCGTATAGTCGTGGACCGGACGGTAATCGAGCGTCACCTTGCCGCCCGAACCGCCCCAGCCTTCGAACCAGCTGATGGTGTGCTTCATCCAGTTTTCGTCGTCGCGGTTGGGGAAATCCTCATGCGCGTGGGCGCCGCGCGATTCCTTGCGTGCTTCGGCGCCTTCCATCGTGCAGATGGCCTGGCTCATGAGATTGTCGAGTTCGAGCGTTTCGACAAGGTCGGTGTTCCAGATCAGCGAGCGGTCGCTGACCTTGACGTCCTGAAGCCGCTTGTTGACCGCCTGCATCCGGGTGACGCCTTCGGACAGGAGTGCGCTGTCGCGGAACACGGCGGCGTGCTTCTGCATGGTGCGCTGCATGTCGAGGCGAATGTCCGCCGTCGGCGTGCCGCCCTTGGCATTGCGATAATGGTCGAGGCGACCGAGCGCGAGATCGGCGGCGTCCGACGGCAACGGCTTGTGCGGCGCGTTCGGCTTCAGATTGTCCTTGAGGAACAGGCCGGTAGCGCGACCGAACACGACAAGGTCGATGAGCGAGTTGGAGCCGAGGCGATTCGCGCCATGGACCGACACGCAGGCCGCTTCGCCGACCGCGAACAGGCCGGGCACGACCACTTCGGGATCATCGCCCTTCTTGGTCACGACCTGGCCATGATAGTTACAGGGGATGCCGCCCATATTGTAATGGACAGTCGGCGTCACCGGCAGCGGCTGGCGGGTCAGGTCAACGCCAGCGAAAATCTTGCCGCTTTCGGTAATGCCGGGCAGCCGTTCGGCCAGCACCTTGGGATCGATATGGTCGAGGTGCAGGAAGATATGATCCTTATGCTCGCCAACGCCGCGCCCTTCGCGCATTTCCATCGCCATCGAGCGGGACACGACGTCGCGCGACGCCAGATCCTTGGCCGAGGGCGCATAGCGTTCCATGAAACGCTCGCCTTCGGAGTTGGTGAGATACCCGCCCTCGCCGCGCGCGCCTTCGGTGATCAGCACGCCCGCGCCGTAGATGCCAGTCGGGTGGAACTGCACGAATTCCAGATCCTGGAGCGGAAGCCCTGCGCGCAGCACCATGCCGCCGCCGTCGCCGGTGCAGCTGTGCGCCGACGTGGCGGAGAAATAGGCGCGGCCATAGCCGCCGGTCGCCAGCACGACCGCATGGCTGCGGAAGCGGTGGATCGAGCCATCTTCCATGCACAGGGCGATCACGCCGCGGCATTCGCCATTTTCCATGATCAGGTCGATGGCGAAATATTCGATGTAGAAGTCCGCATCATATTTCAGCGATTGCTGATAGAGCGCGTGGAGCATGGCGTGGCCGGTGCGGTCGGCGGCGGCGCAGGTGCGCTGCACCGGCGGGCCGGCGCCCATATTCTGCATATGGCCGCCAAAGGGACGCTGGTAGATCGTCCCGTCGTCGTTCCGGCTGAACGGCACGCCCGCATGTTCCAGTTCGATGACGGCGGCGGGTGCTTCGCGCACCATATATTCGATCGCGTCCTGATCGCCCAGCCAGTCGGACCCCTTGACGGTGTCGTACATGTGCCAGGTCCAGTGATCGGGCGAGTTGTTGCCAAGGCTGGCGGCGATGCCGCCCTGCGCCGCAACGGTGTGGCTGCGGGTGGGGAACAGCTTGGTGATGCAGGCGGTCTTGAGGCCCGCTTCGGCGCTGCCCATGGTCGCGCGCAGGCCCGAACCGCCAGCGCCGACAACCACGGTGTCATACACATGGTCGATGATCTTATAGGCTTGCGTCATTATTCGACGACCCCCGTGAAGGCGATCTTGGCGATCGCAAAGACGCCCGCGGCCGCGCCGCCAAAGGCATAGAAATTGAGCAGCAGGATGGAGAAGAAGGCCAGTCCCTTGTCATGGACATAATCTTCCAGCATCACCTGCATCCCAAGGCGCAGATGCCAGAAAATGCTGACGATCATCAGCATCATCGGCACCGCGACCAGCGGGTTGGCGATCCACAGCACGACGCTTTCATAGTCGAGGCCAGGCAGGGTCAGGAGGCTGAAGATCAGCCAGAGCACCAGCAGCAGATTGCCGACGGCGGTGTAGCGCTGCGCCAGCCAGTGATGCGCGCCATGCCGCGCCGACCCAAGGCCACGGACGCGGCCTATACCAGTTCCGTTACCCATCAGAAGGCCTTTCCGAAAATATAGAGCCAGACAAGGGCGGTCACGAGCACCGAAGCGACCACCACCGCGATCGACCAGCTCTTGTTGGTGCGCAGTTCATAGCCCGCCCCCATATCCAGAACGAAATGGCGCAGCCCGGAAAAGAGATGCTGGAAAAAGGCCCAGGTAATGCCGATCATCACCAGATAGCCAAAGGGCGAGGTCGCGCATGTGATGAAGGTCGCATAGGCTTCAGGACCAATCGCGGCAGCCATCAGCCACCAGACGAGGCCCAGCGCGCCAACCGTCGCAAGGCCGTTGCCGGTCACGCGGTGCAGGATGGAAATGGCCATCGCGGGGCCCCATTTCCAGATCGTCAAATGCGGCGAGAGCGGCCGGCTGTTGGTTCGCGCCATGTCTACCCTTGTCCCTGAAATGTCCCTATAAGTGCGATCCCCTTAAGAGCGAACGCGCATGAGGGCAAGCGGTGCAAAGCATGGCTGCCCCAACGATCGTATCCCGCGATCATAAGAAGTGATTAACCAAAGCGCGCTAAGGTCGGCCTGCCAAATAGCATTGCACCAACAGGGGCTGTCCCATCATGTCGTCCTTCGCCGCATCACCAGACAATAGCCGGAACGGCACCGTGAGCCCGGAATTGATCTCGAAAATCGACCCGAATGACAAATTTTCCAAGGGTGCGCAGGAGATTGGCCTGCTGATCAAGGACAGCCTGGCGAGCGTGGGGGACGCCTTTTTCACGACCTATATGCAAAAGACCGGGCTGCGCGAGAAACTGAGTTCCGCAGCGATCAGTGCGATCGAGAGAGAAACGCACCGCTATGTCGAGCAGAAGCTATTGCACTTCAAGGATGCGCTCTGGGCCCAGTCGGCTGCGGATTGCGTGCGCAACGCCCGCAAACATGGCGTGTCGGTGCGGTCGGTGCTCACCGCCGTTGCCGCGGCAAACGAAAAGATCATCGCCCTGATATGGGAATATAGTCGCGATGACGCGGAGCGAAGCCAGCGCCTGACGCTCGTCATGCTCCACATCGCCATGATGGACGCAGGCTTGATGACCAATGTCCTGTCGAACGATCAGGCCGATGCGCAACGTGCCGAACGGCAGCGTTTCGGTTCCTTGTTCGAACAGCGAATCGTCGGTGAAATCGACGGCGCGACCCGATTGGGCGAATCGCTGCGCGAACAGGCCAAGGATGCTTCGGCTGCAACGCGCGGGATGCTGGGCAAGGCATCGGAAGTCGCGGCGGCGGCCGAACAATCCGCCCTGGCGATGCGGGAAGCGGCCCGCACGTCGGCCGGGCTGATCCGCGCCATCGAGGACGCCCGTACCGAGGTTGAGGGGGCAGCCGGAGTTGCCCTGCGCGCCGCGAAACAATCGGGCGATGCGGTCACCATGTCCTCCACCCTGTCCGAACATGCCAAATCGATCGAATCGATCCTGGGCCTGATTCGCGACATTGCCGGGCAGACCAATTTGCTGGCGCTCAACGCCACGATCGAGGCGGCGCGCGCAGGCGATGCCGGGCGCGGCTTTGCCGTGGTCGCGCAGGAGGTCAAAAGCCTGGCCAACCAGACGGCGCGCGCGACGGACGAGATTGCGGGCAAGATCGCCGACATCCAGGCATCGACTCGCCTGTCGGTGGAAACCAACGAACGCATCCGCGATACGGTGGGCGAAGTGCAGGCCAGTGCCGAGCGCATCCGTCATGCGATGGACGCGCAGGCGCAGACCGTCACCATGATCACCGCCGCCGTCGATGAAACAGCGCTCGCCGCCGATTCGATGTCGACCACCATTTCGGCCATCCGGCAGGATACCGAGGTCGTCGCGTCGGAAATCGACCAGCTCGAACGCGGCTTCGTCAGCGTCGAAGGCAAGCTTGCCAGCCTGCGTCACGCATCATCCGATTTCGGTCGACAAGTCGCCTGATAGCGGATCGGCCTGTTCCCGCGCAGGCGGGAACAGGCCGATCCAATCCTCCCGCGCTTCCCCTCTCCTCCATGGTCGGCTAAAGGCGGCGGCATGACCGCTGCCCAAAGTCCTGCACAAAGCTGGAAAGTCACCCTGCCCTGCACCCGTATCGAAGCCGAGGCGCTGGACGGGGAAATTGCCGCCTTTGCCCTGATGGAGCGGCCGCCGGTGCTGATGACCAGCGAGGCGGCGCCAGACGACGACAATGCCTGGCAGCTCGACGCCTATTTCGAGGGCAAGCCCAGCGCCGCCGCGATCAAGTTGCTGCGGTCGATGGTTCCCAGCGCCGCCGGAACCAAACCGCTGGTCGAGGCGCTGCCGGACGAGGATTGGGTGACGTTGAGCCAGCAGGGGCTGGAAGCGGTCACTGCCGGACGCTTCCATGTCCGCAACCTTGCCAGCGATCCGGAACAGCCGGGCCAGGTCAATATTCTGATTGCGGCCAGCCGCGCCTTTGGCACTGGCCAGCATGAAACAACGGCCGGATGCCTGACGATGCTGGACCGGATGCGCCAGGTGGGCATGCGGTTCAACAATATGGCCGACATCGGCACCGGCACCGGCCTGCTCGCCTTTGCGGCGATGAACCTGTGGCCGCGCGCCCATGCGATCGCGTCCGACATTGACCCGGTCGCAGTCGAAATCAGCGCGGAAAATGCCGCGACCAATGGCGTGCCGCTAGGGGCCGGGCCTGGACGACTGGCATTGGTGACCGCCGCCGGGGCCAATCATGCAGCGATTATCGGGCGTGCGCCCTATGATCTGCTGATCGCGAACATTTTGGCCGGACCGCTGATCGAACTGGCGCCGTCGCTCTGCGCGCTGGTCGAGGATGGCGGCACGATCCTGCTGGCGGGCCTGCTCGACACGCAGGTCGATGCCGTGCTGGCCGCCTATCGCGCGCAGGGCATGCGCCTGGCTGAACGGACCGACCGGGGCGACTGGCCGACGCTGCGGTTGCGCAAACGCCCCCGCATCGGATGGAAACGGCCCAAACGCCTGAACCCCGCCGCGCGTGGCGAAGCGCCCGGCTTTGGCAGTATCTAAGGGGAACCCCATGACCATTACCCGCAACAGCATCGTCCATGAAGGACCAGGCGGCCTGTTCGAAAGCATGGTCGTGACCGATAGCGCCGCCAGCGCGCCGTTGCCCGGCGTGCTTCTCTTCCCCAATGTGCTGGGGACCAAGGAAGCCGATTTCGCCTATGCCGAAAAGGTCGCGGCGCTGGGCTATGCCGTGCTGGTCGCCGATGTCTATGGCCAGGGCAAGCGCACCACCCGCGCCGATCCCGATGCCGCGCGCTATATGGCGGAACTGAACGCCGACCGCGCCCTGCTGCGCGACCGCCTCCTGGCCTCCCATGCGCTGCTCAAGGGGCTGGACGCGGTGAACGCAGCCCGCACCGCCACGATCGGCTTCTGCTTTGGCGGCAAATGCGTGCTGGATCTGGCGCGCGCTGGTGCGGACATAGCGGGCGGGGTCAGTTTCCATGGCGTCTATGATGCGCCGCCCTTCCCCAATGCCGCCATCCGCGCAAAACTGCTGATTTGCCATGGCTGGGACGATCCGATCGCACCGCCTGCGGCGACCGTGGCGCTGGCGCAGGAACTCACGGCGGCAGGGTGCGACTGGCAACTCCATGCCTATGGCCGCACCGGCCATGCCTTTACCGACGAGAGCGTCAACATGCCTGAAAAGGGGTTGGCGTATAACGCGGATGCCGATCGGCGCAGTTTCCGCGCGATGGTGGGTTTTTTGGAAGAAGCGTTGGGACGTTAAACACAACCGGCGTTCGTCTCGAAAAGATGATCGGATATTTAGGATTGGGTATTCCCGCGCAGGCGGGAACCCAGCCCCGCCGTTGAACTGGGTTCCCGCCTGCGCGGGAACACATGGCACTACCGCGTCGGAATGCGCCGCGCGCTGGCGAGATGATGGGCGTGGGTGATGGCGACGGCGAGCGCGTCCGCGGCGTCAGGCCCGACGATCTTCACGCCGGGCAACAGGCGTGACACCATGGCATGGACCTGATCCTTCGACGCATTGCCGACGCCGACCACGGATTTCTTGATCAGCCGCGCGGCATATTCGCCGACCTCCATGCCGGAGCGCGCGGCGTTGAGCAGGATCACGCCGCGCGCCTGTCCCAGTTTCAGGGTCGATTGCGGATTGACGTTGACGAACACCTCCTCGACCGCCGCGCCATCGGGCCGATGTTCGAGGATGAGGTCGGTCAGGGCAAGATCGAGCGCCAGCAGCCGCGTTGCCAGTGGCATCGCGCTATCCGTCTTGATCTGGCCATTGCCCAGATGCGTGAGGCGGTTGCCGTCAGCGGCGATCAGACCCCAGCCGGTGGTGCCAAGGCCGGGGTCGAGACCAAGGAGGATCATTGGGATTTCCTCGCCCCTTCAGGGGAGAGGATAGCAAGGCTTGCCGACATGTCGGCTAGCCGCGCTTGGAGAGGGGAGCGATAGTCGCGGATGGCAGCGCCCCCTCTCCCAGCTTCGCCCAGGCGGCAAAGCCGCCAAGGCTGCGCAACCCTCTCCCCAAGGGGAGAGGGAAAACACATCAACCCAGCTTCTCCATGACCGCGTCGGGCACTTCATAATTGCCCCACACCGTCTGGACGTCGTCATCATCTTCCAGCGTGTCGACCAGCTTCATCAGCGTGGCAGCGTTGGCCTCATCGACTTCGACGGTGGTCGTGGGTTTCCAGGCGAGCTTCGCGCCATCCGCCGGACCAAGGCTCGCTTCCAGTGCCTTGGCGACTTCGTGGAGCGCGTCCATCGCGGTCCAGATTTCATGCTCGTCCTCGTTGGACGACACGTCCTCCGCCCCCGCTTCGAGCGCGGCCTCGAAGATCGCGTCGGCATCGCCCGCGCTGGCGGGATAGGTGATCAGGCCGACGCGGTCGAAGCCATGGCTCACCGCGCCCGATGCACCCAGATTGCCGCCATTCTTGGAAAAGGCGGTACGAACATTGGTCGCGGTGCGGTTGCGATTGTCGGTCAGCGCTTCGACGATGATGGCGATGCCTGCGGGGCCATAGCCCTCATAGCGCACTTCTTCATAATTCTCGCCACCTGCGGCATTCGCCTTGTCGACGGCGCGCTGGATATTGTCCTTGGGCATGGACTGCGCCTTGGCTGCGTTGATCGCCAGCCGCAGGCGGGGATTCATGTCCGGGTCGGGCATCCCCATCTTGGCCGCGACAGTGATTTCGCGGCTCAGCTTGGAGAACATCGAGGAGCGCTTCTTGTCCTGCGCGCCCTTGCGATGCATGATATTCTTGAATTTGGAATGGCCGGCCACGGCCTTCTCCTGACATTATCTGATGAAACACGAGCGCGCTCTCTAGCGAGCGAGGGGCGCTCGCGCAATGTTACACAAGGATGGCGGTACCAGAGGCCGACACCATCAGCATCGATCCGTTGGAGCCTATCACTTCATAGTCCAGGTCGACGCCGACGACTGCGTTGCCGCCCAACGTTGCCGCGCGCATCCGCATTTCGCCGATCGCCTGTTCGCGCGCCCGCTGAAGCACATCTTCATAAGCGCCCGACCGGCCACCGACGATGTCCCGCACACTGGCGAACAGATCGCGGAACAGATTGGCGCCCACGATCACTTCGCCCGTGACGATGCCCAGATATTCCTTGGCGGGGCGCCCTTCCAGACGGCTGGTGGTGCTGACGATGACTTCGGACATTTCACTCTCCCTCTGATCCCGTTCGGGCCGAGCGCTTAGACCATCTGCCCTGAACGCAGTGAAGGCCCCTTGCTACGCCAGGCGCGAACGGCGGTGGAGTCCTATTCCATGCCCAGCGCGGACAGATAGGTCTGGAGGATCGCTTCCATTTCCTGCCGGTCGTGGGGCTGCATTTTCCGCAGGCGGACGATCTGGCGCATGATCTTGGGGTCATAGCCGGTCGCCTTGGCTTCCAGATAGACGTCCTTGATGTCGTCGCCGATGCCCTTCTTCTCTTCTTCCAGCCGCTCGATCCGTTCGATCAGCAGGCGGAGCTGGTCGGCGGCGACATTGGGTTCGGTCATGGGGGAGTTTCTCCGGTAGATGTGAATCGGTTGGAGGGCGTCCTAGTGGCTGTCGGCGTTCTTCGCCACACTCTCTTTCATTCGCGCGATCTGCTGCGGCGTCGCTTCGCCCTGATAGCGGGATTTCCATTCGGCAAAGGGCATGCCGTGGATGAGTTCGCGCGCCTGATGTTTCGTCAGGCCACCATCCGCCTCCGCCACCCAGTCGGCCAGGCAATTGCGGCAGAAACCCGCCAAACCCATAAGGTCGATATTTTCGACATCGGTGCGGTGCTGCAAATGCGTCACCAGACGGCGGAAGGCGGTTGCGGCGGCGGCGTCTGTGAGTATGGTGTCGCTCATCGGCGGACCCTTTCGCTGATACATCATCCTGTCGTGCAGCACGGATAACCCATAACGACGCGCTGGCAAGACCAAGGGGGGGAAGCCCAACGGTCGGGCCAGCGGCGATCACGACGGTCAGGAGAATATATGTCACGACTACCGCCCCGCTCACGCAAGGTCCGTATTCTTGCGACACTTGGGCCTGCGAGCGATACGCCCGAAATGATCCGGGCGCTGTTCATTGCCGGGGCCGACGCCTTTCGCATCAATATGAGCCACGGCGCGCATGAGGATCATGCCGCGCGCATCGCCACGATCCGCGCGCTGGAAAAGGAATTTCAGCGGCCGACCACGATCCTGGGCGACCTTCAGGGGCCAAAGCTGCGCGTCGGCACGTTCGAGAAGGGGCTGGCGCTGCTGGAAACCGGCGCGCCCTTCATTCTGGACCGCGACGAAACGCCGGGCGATTCGCGCCGCGTGAACCTGCCCCACCCCGAAATCTATGCCGCCCTGGTGCCGGAAACCCGGCTGTTGCTGGACGATGGCAAGATGGTGCTGCGCGTCAAGGCAATCAGCGAGGATCGTATCGATACGATCGTCGAGGTCGGCGGGACGCTGTCCAACCGCAAGGGCGTGAACGTCCCCGATGTCGTGGTGCCGGTGCCTGCGCTGACCGACAAGGACCGCCGCGACCTTAGCTTCGCGATGCAACAGGGGTGCGACTGGATCGCCTTGAGCTTCGTGCAGCGGCCGGAGGATCTGGCCGAAGCGCGCAAGCTGATGGGCGGATATGGATCGTTGATGGCCAAGATCGAAAAGCCGTCAGCCGTGCAGCGGCTGGAGGAGATTATCGAGATGGCCGATGGCGTGATGGTCGCACGCGGCGATCTGGGCGTCGAACTGCCGCCTTATGATGTGCCGCCGCTGCAAAAGCAGATCGTCGCCACGGCGCGCCGCATGGGTCGCCCGGTGGTGGTCGCGACCCAGATGCTGGAATCGATGATCAAGTCCCCCTCCCCCACGCGCGCGGAAGTGTCGGACGTGGCGACGGCGGTCTATGATGGTGCGGACGCCGTCATGCTGTCCGCCGAAACCGCAGCGGGCGACTGGCCGGTCGAGGCGGTCGCGATGATGGATTCGATCGCCCACAGCGTGGAGCGCGATCCGGGCTATCTGGCGCGACTGCATTTTACCGAGACGCTGCCCGATCCGACCACCGCCGACGCGCTGGCCGAGGCCACCGGCAATATCGTGAATGTCGTGGGCGCGAGCGCGATCACCTGCTTCACATCGTCGGGCAGCACGGTGCGGCGCGTGGCGCGCGAACGCCCCTCCGCGCCGATCCTGGCGCTGACGCCGCGCACCGACACGGCGCGCAAGCTGGGCCTGACCTGGGGCGTCCATGCCATCCGCACCAAGGATATCGGCAATTTCGAGGAGATGATCGGCAAGGCCCGGCGCATGGCGCTGCGTCATGACATGGCCGAAAAGGGCGGGAAGATCGTCGTACTGGCCGGCGTCCCGTTCGGCACGCCGGGATCGACCAATGTGCTGCACGTCGCGGCAGTACGGGGGGACGAACTGAAGGGCCGCGATTATTAGATCGCCACCACTTCCGGCAAGATCGCGTCGAGCAGCAGCATGCCGGCCGGCGCGACTTGCAGGCGGGTGCCGGTCAGGCGGATGAGGCCAAGGTCGGTCAACTGGTCGATGGCGCGTTCATCGACCAGATGGCCAAGGCCAACGCCCGACAGCGCCGCGATCCGGGCGAGATCAACCCCCTCGCCCAGCCGCAGCCCCATCAGCAGCGCTTCCCGCGCCCGCTCCTCGCCCGCCAGCGGTTGTTCCACCTGAAGCCCGTGACCATTGCGGCTGACGGCGCCGATCCAGTTTTCCGGCTTCTTGTGACGCTGCGTCGCCATGGCGCCGCGCCGCCCATGCGCGCCGGGACCAATGCCGACATAATCGCCGTAGCGCCAATAGGTAAGGTTGTGGCGGCTCTCCTGCCCGGCGCGGGCATGATTGCTGATTTCATAGGCCGGAATCCCCGCCGCGCCGGTCATCGCGGCGGTCAGTTCATAGAGAGTCGCGCCATGATCCGGGTCGGCGGGCGTCATCCTGCCCTGAGCAACCAAGGTGGCAAAGCGAGTGCCGGGTTCGATCGTCAGTTGATAGAGCGAGAGATGGCCGGTGCCGAACGACAGGGCGCGCGCCAGTTCCGCCTGCCATTGCGCTTCGCTCTGGTCGGGCCGGGCGTAGATCAGGTCGAAGCTCACCCGGTCGAACACCGACTGGGCGGTGTCGAGTGCGGCCAGCCCTTCGGCAACATCATGGGCGCGGCCCAGAAAATGGAGCGCATCGTTATCGAGCGCCTGCAGGCCCAGCGAGACGCGGTTGACCCCGGCGGCGGCGAGATCGGCAAAGCGCGCCGCCTCGACCGAGTTGGGATTGGCCTCCAGCGTGATCTCGACTTGCGGGGTAAAGCCCCAATGCCGCTGCGCCGCGGCAATGAGGTCCGCCACCAGCGCTGGCGGCATCAGCGAGGGCGTGCCGCCGCCAAAGAAGATCGAGGAAAGCGGTCGCCCGCCGGTCAACGCAGCTTCGTGCCCCATGTCAGCGAGCAGAGCGGCGCGCCAGGCATCCACATCTATGCCTTCGCGGACATGACTGTTAAAATCGCAATAGGGACATTTCGATACGCAAAAGGGCCAATGAATATATAAGGCCAGAGCGTCGGCGGGGGCCGGCGCCGATGGGGATGCAGAGTCGGGGGGAATGAGGGCCATGGCTGGGGGCAGCCCTAATCTGTTTTTGCGTGCCGGGCTATGGGCGGCGTTGCTGATTGCGACGGGTGCACAGGCAGCGTCCGACAGCGCGCCGGGGAGCAAGGCGGTGACCGCAGCGCCGGTCAATGTGCCGACCGGCGTAGTCATGCCGGCGGCCTATTATGGGATGGAGGAAGCGCCAAGAGGCGAGCCGCTGCTGCGGGCCGTGATGATCGACGCGCATAATGGCGAACGGGCGCTGGTTGGCGTTCCGCCGCTGGAATGGGACGAGGCGCTGGCCGTGGACGCGGCGCGCTATGCCGCCGACATGGCGCAGAGCGGGGCGTTTCGTCACAGCCCGCGTGGCAGCCGGGCGATACCGAGCGGCGAAAATCTGTGGATGGGACCACGCCGCCTTTATGGCTATGGCGTCATGGTCGGCGCTTTTCTGGATGAGAAAAAACTGTTCCGGACCGAAGGCAAATTGCCGGACCTGAGCACCAGCGGGCGCTGGCAGGATGTCGGCCATTATACGCAGATGATCTGGCGCGGCACGCGCAAGGTGGGCTGCGCGCTGGGCGAAGGGGCGAATTACGAATATCTGGTGTGCCGCTACTTCCCCGCCGGCAATGCGTTCGGGAAAGGCCCGCTGGACGAGGAAGCAGCCCCGGTGGAACTGGCCAGCGGTGGGCAGTGATCCTCCCCGGCGCGGGGAGGAACCGGGTCAGAACACTGCCGCCACCAGCTGTCTGAATGCGTCGGCGCGATGGCTCATGGCGTGCTTGGCGTCCGGGTCCATTTCGCCGAAGCTGATGTCGAAGCCGAGCGGCTGGAACATGGCGTCATAGCCAAAGCCATTGGCCCCACGCGGCGGCCAGACGAGCGTACCGTCGACCCGCCCCTCAAACGCTTCGACATGACCATCGGGCCAGGCAAGGGCCAGGGCGCAGATGAAATGGGCGTCATGCCCGGCGTCCGGGCCTTTGGCCTGCACGCCATCCCATACTTTCTGCATGGCAAGGGCGAAGTCCTTGTCCGGTCCGGCCCAGCGCGCCGAAAACAGCCCCGGATCGCCACCCAGCGCCTCGACGCACAGGCCGCTATCGTCGGCCAGCGCAGGCAGTCCGGACAGGTCGGCGGCCTGCAATGCCTTCAGTTCCGCATTGGCAATGAAGGTCGTGCCGGTTTCTTCCGGTTCGGGCAGGTCGAGCGAGGCGGCGGAGATCGGCTCGATACCATAGGGGCCGAGCAGCGCGGCGATTTCACGCACCTTGCCCGCATTGTGACTGGCGATCACCAGCTTGCCGGGGGCGAGCTTGCGGATTGCCTGTTCCTGTCCGAATTGGTCGGTCATTTTTCCACCTCTTTCCGTTCGTTTCGAGCGCATTCGATAAACGCAAAAGTCACGCCATCGGCTTCTCGACTTCGCTCGAAGCGAACGGATAATTGTGATTACCGCCCCGTCGCGGCGTCCTGCGCGGCGAAGATCTTGGCGCAGCCGATCCGGGCGAGGCGCAGCAGGCGCAGAAGTTCTTCCTCGTCATAGGCCGCGCCTTCGGCGGTCGCCTGCACTTCGGCGAACTTGCCGTCGCCGGTCAGGATCAGGTTCGCGTCCGTCTCGGCATTGCTGTCCTCGGCATAGTCGAGGTCGAGGACCGGCGTGCCTTCATAGATGCCGCAGCTGATGGCAGCGACCTTCTGAATGATCGGGTCTTCCTTGAGCGCGCCGGAGGCCAGCAACTTGTCCACCGCAATGCGCAGCGCGACCCAGGAACCGGAGATCGCCGCCGTGCGAGTGCCGCCATCGGCCTGGATCACGTCGCAATCGACCACGATCTGGCGTTCGCCCAGCTTCTTCATGTCCACGACGGTGCGCAGCGAGCGACCGATGAGGCGCTGGATTTCCTGCGTGCGGCCCGATTGCTTGCCTTTGGCCGCTTCGCGGCTGCCACGGGTATGGGTGGCGCGCGGCAACATGCCATATTCGGCCGTGACCCAGCCCGACCCCTTGCCCCGCAGGAAGGGCGGCACTTTTTCTTCCACCGACGCGGTGCACAGCACGCGGGTGTCGCCGAAACTGATGAGGCAGCTTCCTTCGGCATGGATGGTGAAGCCAGGCTCCATGATGATGTCGCGCATCTGGTCGGGCGCGCGGCCGGAAGGACGCATATTCTTTCTCCAAATCGATCAGGAGACGGCGCTTAGCGTCCGACAGCGTTTCTTGCCAGTGCCATGCGCGCAATTAGGCGATAAGAGGGGCCATGATGACCAGAATGATAATAGCCGCGACGGTGATGCTGCTGGCGGGATGCGCCACCGCCGACACTGAGCTGGACACACCGCGCGCCGCCGGAGACACGATCCGCTTTACCGCCGGGCGCTGCTTTGGTGCCTGCCCCGCCTATAGCGTGCAGGTGACGCCCGATGGATCGGGCCTGCTGGAGCCGGACAAGTTCACGGCCGTGCCGGGGCCGACGCGCTTCACCGTGACCCCGGCGCAATATCGGCAATTGCGCCTGGCGCTGGCCCCGTACAAGCCGCTGGTCGGCACCGAAAGGCGGATCGCCCATGGCGAGAATTGCGCCCGCTTTGCGACCGACATGCCCGGCTATCGCATCGAATGGACGCGCGGCGAGGCCAAGCCGACGCGGCTCGACTATCAGTCGGGATGCCTGGACGCGCGCTATGCGAAGCTGCGTACGACGATTGGCGGCATTCCCAAATTGCTGGGGATCGAACCGATGCTGAAGGCCAAAATTGCCCAATAGGGCTGGCCGCCACGCAGGCGTTGAGCCTGGAGGCAATCCATCCTACATTTTACCGATGACGCCAACGACACCCATTACCGAATTGAACGAGCGCGCCCGCGACGTTTTTCGCCTGGTGGTGGAAAGCTATCTGGGCACTGGCCTGCCAGTCGCATCGCGCACGCTCAGCAAGATCGCATCGCTCAGCCTGTCACCCGCCTCGATCCGCAACGTGATGCAGGATCTGGAGGAACTGGGGCTGCTGGCCGCGCCGCATACGTCGGCGGGGCGGATGCCGACCGAAACGGGGCTGCGATTGTTCGTCGACGGAATGATGCAGGCGGCGTTGCCGTCGGCAGAGGAACGGCGCGCGATCGAGGCGGGGCTGGCCGAGGGCGGGCCGATCGAGGAAGCGCTGTCCGCCGCCACCGCTGCGCTGTCGGGCCTGTCGGCCTGTGCGGGCATCGTCATGGTGCCCAAGCGCGAGCCTGTCTTGCGCCAGTTCGGCTTCGTGCCGCTGAACGACCGGCAGGCGCTGGCGGTGCTGGTCGGGCAGGATGGATCGGTTGAAAATCGCGTGCTGGACCTGCCGCCCGGCGTGTCCCCCTCCATGCTCAACGAAGCGGCCAATTTCATGTCGGCGCGCTTTGCCGGGCTGACGCTGCGGCAGGCGGGCGACAGGCTGGCGCTGGAAATGGAGAGCGAACGCAGCGCGCTCGACGGCGCGGCGCGGGAACTGGTGGAACGCGGCGTCGCCATCTGGTCGCATGACGCCGATGACAGGCCAGTGCTGATCGTGCGGGGGCAGGCCCATCTGATCGACGACGGCACGGCAGCCGACCTGGAAAGGGTGCGGCAATTGCTGGAGCAGCTGGAAGGCAAGCAGGAAATATCCCGCCTGCTGGAAAGCGCATTGGCGAGCAGCGCGACCAAAATCTTCATCGGATCGGAAAACAAGCTCTTTTCCCTGTCGGGTTCTTCGGTCATAGCCGCCCCCTATCGTGGCGCGGACGGCCGGGTGGTCGGCGTGGTCGGCGTGATCGGCCCCACGCGCTTGAACTATGCACGGGTGATCCCCATGGTGGATTTCACCGCACAAACGCTTTCGAGATTGATGAGATGAGCGAAGATAATCTGAACGTCGAAAATACCGAAGTCGTGGACCAGTTGCCGGAGGATGCACCCGTGGCAGATGCCAATGCAGAGCGTATCGCCGCGCTGGAAGCGGAACTGGCGACTGCGAAGCAGGACATTCTCTATGCCCATGCCGATACGCAGAATGTGCGCCGTCGGCTGGAAAAGGAACTGACCGACACCCGCGCCTATGCCGCGACCAATTTTGCCCGCGACATTTTGTCGGTCGCCGACAATCTGAGCCGCGCCCTTGCCGCCATTCCGGCGGAACTGCGCGAGGATGAGAAGTTCAAGGGGCTGGTCGTCGGGCTGGAAGCCACGGGCCGCGAACTGGAAGCGGTGTTCGGCCGCAACGGCATATCCAAGGTCGAGTCGGTCGGCCAGCCGCTCGACCCCAACAAGCATCAGGCGATGATGGAAGTCCCGTCCGCCGATGCCGCGCCCGGCACGATCCTGGTCGAAATGCAGGCGGGCTATATGATCAAGGACAGGCTGTTGCGCCCGGCCATGGTCAGCGTGGCGAAAGCGCCGGACTAAGATATGCACGCCCCTTCCGTTCGCGGGAGGGGCATGAAAAGTGGCCGGGGGGGCACAGACTAAAGGATACCCCGTTGCGCCACGACCTGAACCTCACCACCGATCGTCCCACCTTCGTCACCCATCTGGAATGTTCGCTGACGGGCGAACACTATCCGGCAGACAAGCTGCATGGCCTGTCCGCGGCGGGAAAGCCGCTGCTGGTCCGTTATGATCTGGACGGGGTGCGGGCAGCGCTGACCAAGGATGTCCTGGCGCAGCGGCCGATGGATTTGTGGCGCTGGCGCGAATTGCTGCCGGTGCGCAACACCGCCAACATCGTCAGCCTGGGCGAAAATGCCACGCCCCTGGTCGCCCTGCCGCGCACTGCCGCGCGATTGGGTGGCGCGCATCTGATCGCCAAGGATGAGGGCCGCCTGCCGACTGCATCGTTCAAGGCCCGCGGGCTGGTGATGGCGGTGTCGATGGCCAAGGAACTGGGCGTGACCCAGATCGCGATGCCCACCAACGGCAATGCCGGCGCAGCGCTGGCCGCCTATGCCGCTGTCGCCGGGATGGAAGCGATCATCTTTTGCCCGGATGACACGCCGGAAATCAATGTGCGCGAAATCGCGGCGCAGGGTGCGCGCGTCTATCGCGTCAACGGGCTGATCGACGATTGCGGCGCGATCGTCGGGCAAGGGTCGAAGGAGCGTGGCTGGTTCGATTTTTCGACGCTGAAGGAGCCCTACCGGATCGAGGGCAAGAAAACGATGGGGCTGGAGCTGGCCGAGCAGCTGGGCTGGGAATTGCCCGACGCAATCTTCTATCCCACTGGCGGCGGCACCGGGCTGATCGGCATGTGGAAGGCGTTTGATGAGCTGGAGCAGATTGGCTTTATCGGGTCTAAACGCCCCAAAATGTTCGCGGTGCAAGCGGAAGGCTGTGCGCCAATGGTCCGCGCTTTCGATGCGGGCGTGGAATTTGCCGAACGGTGGGAGGATGCCCACACCATCGCGATGGGCATTCGCGTGCCGCGCGCGGTCGGCGACTTCCTGATCCTGCGGGCCGTACGGGAAAGCGGTGGCGCGGCGCTGGCGGTGTCGGATGCCGCGATCATGGCAGCGGTGCGCGACGTGGCGCGGGACGATGGCCTGCTGCTTTGCCCGGAAGGCGGCGCGACGCTGGCCGCCTACAGCCGCGCATTGGACGAAGGGCTGATCGGACGCGAGGATCGCGCAGTGCTGTTCAATTGCGCCAGCGGGCTTAAATATCCGCTGGAGGATCATTCGCGTCGGCTCGACCGGCATATGGCCATCGACTTCGCTGCTCTCTGACAGTCATCCACAAAAGATATATCTTAACGCTTGACGCCAGATGTTTTTAAGATATATCTTAATGCATCTTGAAACGCACTGAAAGATGAATGATGCATTTTCATTACACATATGACGGCCGGGGCGGTCGTCACCATGAGCATGGCCAGCGCGGCCATCGGCGCTTTGCCGGCCCTGAAGGCTTTGGTCGGGGCGGTTTCGGGCGGGGCGACGGTCCCCGTGGGAGCGGGCCGTTGGGTGGCGGCGGACGCGGCGGTGGTCGGCGGCGCTTGTTCGACAATGACGCGCTCAAGCTGATCCTGCTCAAGCTGATCGCTGACATGCCGCGCCATGGCTATGACCTGATCCGGGAGATTGAAAGCCTGTCGGGCGAGGTCTATGCGCCCAGCCCCGGCGTCGTCTATCCCACGCTGACGCTGCTGGCCGATATGGGCCTGATCGCCGAGCAGCCGGGACAGGGCAGCCGCAAGCTGTTTGCGATTACCGACGAAGGCACGGCCTATCTGGACGAGCATAAGGCCGGGCTGACGCTGGTGATGGAGCGAATCGCGTCGCTGGCGCAAAAAGCCGAACGCACCGACAGCGCCCCCGTCCGCCGGGCGATGCACAATCTGCGCATGGCGATACAGGGTCGGCTGGAAAAGGAAGGGGCGGATGCCCAGACCATGTTCGACGTCGCGTCCCTGATCGACGAAGCCGCCACCAAAATCGAAAGGCTCTGACGCGATGACGCTGACCGCCCATATACCCACGGCCAATGCCAGCCGTTACCTTCAACAATTGTGCAAGCATTGGAGCCACAAGTTCGAGACGGAGTTCGACCCGCAATCGGGCATCATCGCCTTCCCGATGGGGCCGATCCGCATGGCCGCGCAGGACGACGCGCTGGTCGTGACGATTGATCCAACCCCGGACGCAGATGTGGCGGCTTTCAAGAAAGTCGTGGCGGACCATCTCGATCGCTTTGCGTTTCGGGAAGCGCCGCTGACCTTTGACTGGAAATAGGCTGCATGTTCCCGCCTGCGCGGGAACACTTCATTCCTAGATTTCCCCGATCATCTCCGCCAGCACGGCCAGGCAATCCTTGCCCAGTTGCGCGGAACGGGCAGGCGACCAGCCGAAATCGGCGTCGGGCAGGTCGTCATTATCCTTGAACGGCATTTCCAGCGTCATCGCCACCGCGCCAAAGCGTTCGGCAAGCTGATTGGTGGACATGGACAGGTTCGCCCGCCCCTCGCCCGCCACAGGATAGCCAAGCCGCGTCTGGAAATCCGGCGTGCGCGCCGCCAGCGTGTCGCGATAACGATGGTAGAGGGTCAGTTGCCGTTCCGTGATGGAAGGGATGCCTTCAAAGCCGGCGATGAATACGGCCGGGATCGCTTCGTCGCCATGCACGTCCAGGGCGAGGTCGACACCGGTTTGGTCCATCGCCGCGCGGACCAGAAACACCTCCGGGCTACGCTCCATCGACGGTTCGTGCCATTCGCGGTTCAGGTTCACGCCCGCCGCGTTGGTGCGCAAATGGCCGCGGCGGCTGCCGTCCGGGTTCATATTGGGCACCAGATGGATCGTCGCCTGTTGCCTGAGCAAACGCGCAACCGAATCCTCTTCGTCGCACAGCCGTTCCAGCGCGCCTTCCATCCACCATTGCGCCATGGTTTCGCCCGGATGCTGACGGGCATAAAGCCACACCTGTTTGGGACCGTCGCCTATGGTCAGCAGGTCGAGCGGCTGACCATCCAGCGTCAGCCCCAGTTCGCGGTGGGTGACGCCCGGCTGGCTAGCGGCAAAGGCGATCAGATCATGGTGGCGCTCCATCGAATAGGGCGCGAAATAGGCGACCCACAGCGCATTGCTGTCCGGTTCCAGCCGAATCGTGAGCGTGCCGTCGGCATAGCTGGTATCGGCCTGGGTCCAGCTTTCGCGATCTTCGCTGATCCGCGCCCTGTAGCCGGTCCAGCCGTCGGGATAGGCCGACCCGGCACAATTGACGATCGCCAGTTCCACCGATCGCCCGGCGGCGTTGGCGAGCCGAAAATGGAACCATTGATAGAAATCGCTCTGATGGTCGGTCACGATTTCCAGCTCGGCGCGAACATGCTCCGGCGTGTCGGTGATGGAAAGGACGCGGATATTGCCGCTGTCGAATGCGCTGGTGATGGATATGGTCATTTGACGGTTATAGTGCGGCCGGATTCGCCCGGATAGCCCTCGATCAGCGCGGCGCTCAGCTTTTGTGCGGCGAGGCCCGGCTGCGCGGCTGGCGTGCCTTCGCGCGCCTCCGTCAACGCACGCCCTTCCCAGATCATCGTCGAATCGGCGCGGCGGCGAAGCTGAACGTGCAGTTCGGTCGTCACAATATCCTTGGGCTTGCCCGACAGGTTGATGCCGACGCCCACGCCCATGCCGGAAAAGCCGCCGCTGCCGATTCCACCGCCCACGCCGACGCTGACTGGCCTGTCACTGCCACGGTCGACGCCCGACGGGCGAAAGCTGCGGCGGAAAGCGACGCTGGCGACATAGTCGCTGGTCTCCCCTGCCGATACGGGCGTGAAGCCGACACGCTGCCATTCCTGCGACACGGCGGCGGCATAGGTGCGGAATTCCAGGCTGACATCGGGATTGCCGCGCATTTCCTCCACCGCGATCGTGCCGCTGCGTGCGGGATTGCCGATATGGAAGCGCGTGACCTCCACCGGGGGAATCGCCGTGGCACATGCGCTGAGGGACAGGGCAAGGCTGGTGGCGAGGATCAGGCGCTTGGACATGGCATCTACTCCAACGGGGCATATCCGCTAAACGACGCGAACAGCATAATTCCTTCAACGCTCCAAGCCATCAACTTGCTGCATGAAGGATGAACGGGGGCAAAAGTCTTGCCAGTGGACTTGACTTAAGCCCTCTCCGCCCATAGGGGCAGCGCTTCGATTTTCCGCTAAAGCCAGATTCTAAGAAGGCAGACTTCCATGAAGATCCGCAACTCGCTCAAGTCGCTCAAGGACCGTCATCGCGATAACCGCGTGATCCGCCGTCGCGGCCGTACCTATGTGATCAACAAGACCAACCGCCGCTTCAAGGCCCGCCAGGGCTAAATGATGCGGTGAGGCCCGCCACCGTCGATCGCGACGGTGCGGCGGCGCCTTTCCAATGTCGGACCTGCGTGTCCTGCCCGAGCGCCTGATCGATGCCGATCAGGCGCTCGACGCATTTGTGCATTATTGTGCTGTCGCGCCGACGGCCTGAGCTTTCCGAGACGCAAAAAAGCCATCCACGGGCGGACCCATGGATGGCTTTCGCCTGCACAATCCGGGTGACCCGGTCGAACGGGCCGGGTCAGTCCCCCTGCCCGTCAATCTTGGCAATTTCGTCGTCCAGATCGCGCAGCACGTCGGCGCGGACGCGGTCGGTCATGTGCGCGGTCCTTGCGACCTGGGCGCGGGCCGCCACCAGTCCCGCGCGCGCCGCGCGATGGGCCTGCGCTTCGATCTGCGCCTGGCAGATGCGTACGCGGATGGTGCGGCGACCGTCACCATCCACGCTTTCACGCTGGCTGACGGTCTGGCTGCCCTCACAGCCGTTGCGGACGTCGACCCGCGGCACCATGCGGCGGATTTCGGCGTCGGTCGGGATATGGTGGCGCTCGACCCGGCCATCGGCATGGGTGACGACGATGGCGCCCTTTTCCTCCCGAACGGTTACGGGCGGCACATGGGGAACGGGCGGGACGGGCGCTACCGGCGCGACCATATCTGCGGCAGGGACGATCGGAGCGGGTGGCGCGGGCGGCGGTGCGACGGCCATTTCGGTGTCGATAGTCGCTGCTGCCGGGACGGCTGCAACGTCGGGAACGTCTGGCGTCTGCGGCACGCTGGCGGCGGCGGGTTTGGCGACCAGATCGGACAGGCGTGCAAAGTCTGCGGTTTCCACCGTGTCGCTGATGGCGGCCATCTGCTGCGCAGCGCGGCTGCCCGACGCCGTGAGCGCGAGGCCCGTAGCCGTCACCATCGCGACGGCGGCCATGCCCCAGCTGATCCGGTGGAGTGAAATTTCGTGACGCGAAAGCATGATGAGCCTCCCCTTCAATGTTGTAATACGAGTGAGATGACAGGCGGCGGCGAACTGACGGCCACCAGCGGCCTTCAGGATCGCGCGGCCATAAATATGGGCCTGATCCTGGCCATAAAGCGCCAGTACGCGGGCGTCGCAGGCCGTTTCCTGATCGGCGCGATAGGCGCGATAGGCGATCCAGGCGATGGGATTGCACCAGTGGATGGCGAGCAGCGCGAGCGCGATCATGTTCGCGGCCAGATCGCCATGGGCATGATGGGCGCGTTCATGCGCAATCGCCATTTCCTGTTCCAGCGCGTCATAGCGCAGCGCAAAATCGGCGGGCAGCACGATGAAGGGTTTGAGCACGCCGAAGGCAAGCGGACCACTGGCATGGGGGCTGGTGATCAGGCGGATACGGCCTTCCTCGCCAATCGGCGTGGCACCGGTGAGCATGTGCCGCCGGAACCGCGCATAGCCGACCGCCTGTATGACAAGGAAAGCCAGCATCCCGGCAAACCAGACGCCGATGCCGACCTCCAGCCAGGGAAAGCTCGCCTCCGCCGCCACTTGCGGCGCGGGCGCAACGGCCAGCAGATCGGGCAGGCCAGCCTGATCGACGGCGACATGCAAGGGAGAGGGGCTGGCGACGTCGCCGGGCAGCGCGGGCAGCAGCATTCGCGCGAACGGCACCGCCCAAAGGCAATAGGCGGCCCCCGCCCCCAACCAGCGCGCCACCGGCCGTCGCAACAGCATGACCAGCGCCATCAGCAGCGTCGTGGCAATCAGCGTTTCAACCATCCAGACGCTCATGATTTCAGCCCTTTCAGGATTGCCTCAAGCTCGGCAATGTCATCGTCGCTCAACTGATCCTGGCTCGCCAGTTGCGCGACCAGCGGCGACACCCGCCCGCCGAACAGCCGGTTGACCAGCCGCCCCGATTCGCTGGCGACATAATCCTCCCGCGCGACAAGGGGCCGATAGAGGAAGCGACGGCCATCCTGATCGGCGGCGATCACATCCTTGGCCATCAGCCGCGACAATAATGTCTTGACCGTCTGGGCGCTCCAGTCGCGCGCGGCGGTGACGCGATCGGCCACGTCATTGGCGGTCAGCGGCGACTGTTCCCACAGCGCCTCCATCACCACCAGTTCGGCTTCGCTGATCTTTTCACCCACTTGCGCCACGCGACTCTCGCTTCCTTTTCCAACTACAGATGTAGTCGCATTGATTACGACTGTAGTCAATAGCGTTAAGGCCGCCCCGTCAGAGGCGCTCTACGCATCGTGAAAATGTCGGGATTTTTGACAGAAGCCTGTCAGCGGTACGCGCCGTTAACCCTTGTAACCGCGGATTTGCGCGCTCCGATCGTTGTGGCACGGCGGTTGCAACTTTCATTGCATAACCCACCGTGTAACTACCCTGGGGGTGCTGCCAGGTCTCCGTCGGCACCCCCAACCCGGTGAATCCCCCAATAGTCGGCACAAAAAAAGGCGGCCCGATCAACGGACCGCCCTGCATGGCAGTATATTTCGGTCAGGATCAGCTGGCCGCAGCGACCCCCTGGTCCGTCATCAACTGGTGCAATTCGCCAGCTTCATACATTTCCATCATGATGTCGCTGCCGCCGATAAATTCGCCCTTCACATAAAGCTGGGGGATGGTCGGCCAGTCGGAAAAGGCCTTGATCCCCTGCCGCACGGCCTGGTCCTGCAAGACGTCGACCGTTTCATACGCGACGCCGAGATGTTCGAGGATCGCGATGGCGCGGCTGGAAAAGCCGCATTGGGGGAAGAGCGGCG
Organism: Sphingobium xenophagum; assembly: GCF_002288285.1. NCBI lineage: Bacteria > Pseudomonadati > Pseudomonadota > Alphaproteobacteria > Sphingomonadales > Sphingobiaceae > Sphingobium > Sphingobium xenophagum. Next base: position 432,985 of record NZ_CP022745.1, read on the forward strand.
TACCCTTCATGAAGAGCACCACGTCATTGGCGCCCACGATTTCGGCAATCCGCTGATGCACGGCGTCGGTCATGATCGAAAGTCCATTCCTGTCTGGCACCGCTTGTGGGCGCGAATCTGTGATGCGTGTCTAGTTGGGAACCGCGGTGGTCAGTTGCAAGGCGTGGAGTACGCCGCCCATCCGTCCACCAAGCGCCGCGTAAACGGCGCGCTGCTGCGCCACCCGGCTCATCCCGCGGAAACTTTCCGACACCACCCGCGCGGCATAATGGTCGCCATCCCCAGCGAGATCGGTAATTTCGACATCGGCATCGGGAATCGCCGCGCGGATCATGGCGGCAATGTCATCGGCGGCCATTGGCATCGGTCGTGCCTTACTGCGCTTCGATGAACATGCGGCGGGCGACCACCGCTTGTTCTTCCAGCGCGGCGCGCACGCCCGGCTCGTCAATGTCGATACCCGCCGACGTCATGTCGCCCACCAGCTTGCGGATGACGTCTTCGTCACCGGCTTCCTCGAAATCAGCCTGCACCACCGCCTTGGCATAGGCATCGGTTTCTTCCGGCGTCAGCCCCATCTTCGCCGCCGCCCATTCACCAAGCAGGCGGTTGCGGCGCGCCTGGATGCGGAACTGCATTTCCTGATCATGCGCGAACATATTTTCAAAGGCCCGTTCGCGATCGTCGAAAGTCGTCATGCCCAAAAGCCCCACTGAAACCTGATGGTAGAAAAAGAGATAGGAAGAAGCGCGTCGTTACGCAACGACGGGGATGGTCCAGGGGCGATCCTGCGCCATTTTTGCTTCATAGACGCCGATGCCATCGGCATCGCCCAGCGTCAGGCCGATTTCATCCAGTCCCCCCATCAGGCAATGTTTGCGGAACGGGTCAATATCGAAGCTGAAACGATCCTGAAACCGGGTCGTGACCGTCTGTTGTTCCAGATCGACATGGATTTCGTCGGGCGTCCCTGCCGGGCCTTGCGCGACTTCCATCAGCCGGTCGATCGCCTGCTGCGGCAGAACGACGGTCAATATGCCGTTCTTGAACGCATTGCTGGAGAAAATGTCGGAAAAGCTGGGCGCGATCACCACCCGGATGCCCAGATCGTCCAGCGCCCAGGCGGCATGTTCGCGGCTGGAGCCACAGCCGAAATTGTCGCCCGCAATCAGGATCGGGCTGCCGGCATAGGCCGGATCGTCAAAGACGTTGCCCGGCTCCTTGCGCAGCACTTCAAACGCGCCCTTGCCCATGCCGTTGCGCGAAATCGTCTTGAGCCAGTGCGACGGAATGATGATGTCGGTGTCGACATTCTTCATCCCGAACGGATAGGCCTTGCCCTCAACCGTCGTCAGCTTGTCCATCAGCGCGCCTGCTTTGCTTCCGTGGCGGGAATATCCTCGGCCCGACCCAGCGTCGCGGCCATCGCCGCGCTTGCCAGTGCGCCCAGTGTGAGCAGCCAGAAGATCTTTTCACAGTGCCATCCCCTCTTCTTTTTTCAACAGTTCGCGCACGTCGGTCAGCCGGCCGGTGATCGCCGCCGCCGCCGCCATTGCAGGCGATACCAGATGCGTGCGCGCGCCCGGTCCCTGACGGCCCATGAAATTGCGGTTGCTGGTCGATGCGCAGCGCTCGCCGGACGGTACCTTGTCCGGGTTCATGCCAAGGCAGGCCGAACAGCCCGGCTCGCGCCATTCAAAGCCCGCCTGGGTGAAGATGCGGTCCAGCCCCTCGGCTTCGGCCTGCCGCTTGACCAGCCCCGACCCCGGCACGACCATGGCATGCTTGATCCCGCTCGCGATGTGCCGCCCGTCGAGCAAAGCCGCAGCAGCGCGCAGATCCTCGATCCGGCTGTTGGTGCAACTGCCGATAAAGACATGCTCGATCGCCACGTCGGCCAGTTTCTGCCCCGCGGTCAGCCCCATATAGTCGAGCGACTTTTGCGCCGCCGCCCGCTTGGACGCATCCTCGAAACTGTCGGGGTTCGGCACCACGCCCGTCACCGCAACAACATCTTCAGGGCTGGTGCCCCAGGTGACGGTCGGCACGATGTCGGCGGCGTCGATCACCACCGTCTTGTCGAACACAGCCCCTTCATCGGTCGCCAGCGTGCGCCACCAGGCGACGGCAGCATCCCAGTCAGCCCCCTTGGGCGCCATCGGGCGGCCTTTCAGATAGGCGAAAGTCGTTTCGTCAGGCGCGAACAGGCCCGACCGTGCGCCTGCCTCGATCGACATATTGGCGACGGTCAGCCGCCCCTCGATCGACATATCGCGGAACACCGAGCCGCGATATTCCATGACATAGCCGGTGCCGCCAGCGGTGCCGATATGGCCGCAAATCGCCAGCGCGACATCCTTGGGGGTTACGCCAAAGCCCAGTTCGCCTTCGACCACGACCTGCATCGTCTTCGATTGCTTGAGCAGCAATGTCTGCGTCGCCAGCACATGCTCGACCTCCGACGTGCCAATGCCGAAGGCCAGTGCGCCCAGCGCGCCATGCGATGATGTATGACTGTCGCCGCATACCAGTGTCGTGCCCGGCAGGGTGAAGCCCTGTTCCGGCCCCACGACATGGACGATGCCCTGTTCCACATCGGCGTCGCCGATCAGGCGGATACCGAATTCGGGGGCATTGCGTTCCAGCGCGGCGAGTTGCTGCGCACTTTCCGGGTCGGCGATCGGGATGCGATTGCCATCGGCGTCGCGACGCGGCGTGGTGGGCAGATTATGATCCGGCACGGCCAGCGTCAGGTCCGGCCGCCGCACCGTTCGCCCAGCCAGGCGAAGCCCCTCAAACGCCTGTGGCGACGTCACCTCATGCACGAGGTGGCGATCAATATAGATCAGGCAGGTGCCATCCGGGCGGCGCTCGACGACATGCGCGTCCCAGATCTTCTCATAGAGGGTGCGGAGCTTAACCATAGTGGTTCCCCCCTAGACCCGGAAAGATCGGGGGAAAAGGGGGAAGCGGGCAGTAAACGACACTTTTGTCCATCTGGTCGGCAACAATGTTACACAGCGCGATAATCCGCGACGATCCGTCCGGCGGCGCCGATCTCGGCCTCATGGCTGTCTTCACGCCATGTCTCTGCCAAGGCGGCCTTTTCCCATGCCAGCATGGCGGGCAATGCGAGCATATGATCGACCCAGGCCTGCCCCACAGGGCCGACATCCAGACCATAGGTGCGCACGCGGAATGCGACCGGGGCGTAGAAGGCATCGACGGCGGTGAAGGCCGAACCGGCCAGGAACGGTCCGCCGAAGCGCGCCAGACCTTCGGACCAAAGCTCCGCCAGACGCGCAATGTCCCGGTTGAGCGCGGGCGAATGCATATGCGGTTCGACCCGTACCCCGACATTCATCGTGCAATCATTGCGCAGGGTCGCAAAGCCGCTGTGCATTTCCGCCGTCGCGCATTGCGCCCAGGCGCGCGCGGCGTCGTCCGTGGGCCAGACGGCCGGATGGCGATCGGCCAGATAGACGGTAATGCCCAGCGAATCCCAGACCGTGCGGTCGCCATCGATCAGCGCAGGCACCTGTCCCGTCGGCGAAAAACTGCGGAATGCGGCATAGTTGCTGGCCTGCGCAAAGGGCTCGATCCGGTCGATAAAGGGGATGTCCAGCGCGGTCATCAACAACCAGGGGCGCAGCGACCAGCTGCTGTAATTGCGGTTGGCGGTGATGAGTGTGTAGGGCATGGCATGGCTCCGCTGATACAGGCAGGTCCAGCCGTATCGCATGGGCATGGGGCCGTATAGCCGCAACCAGCGACGCAAAGCATAAGGCTGGCTTATCTGGTGCAAGACCTAGCCAAGCCTTTGGAAGGGCGGCACAAGGGGGCATCACGGGCGTTACATCATTATCGCCCTTCCCCAGACAGACGGAGTTTCCTGTCGTGAACCGACGCCAATTCCTTGCCACCAGCGGCGCGACCGCGCTGACGGCCGCCGCCACCCCCGCCTTTGCCCAGCCCGCTACGGCCGATGCCCGGCTGCGCGCCATGCTCGATGGTTTCTTCTACGAACGGCTGGCGGATTCGCCCGAGCAGGCCACCCGGCTTGGCCTCGACACCGGGGAGCGCGCGGCGCTGCGGGGCAAGCTGAGCGACACGTCCGCCGCCGGGGTCGCGCGCGATCTGGCGCGCAGCAAGGCGCAGGCGCGGCAACTCGCCAGCATCGACCGCGCGGCCTTGAGCGATGCGTCGAAGCTGGATTACGATGTCGTCACTTACCAGCTTGCGCGCTCTATTGGGGGCGAACGCTTCGGCTATGGCGAGACGGCGGGCCGCTATGCGCCCTATGTACTGAGCCAACTGACCGGCAGCTATCGCGAGACACCTGACTTTCTTGATTCGCAACATCGGGTCAGGGATGCGGCGGATGCCGATGCCTATCTGGCCCGGCTGGAAGCCTTCCCAGCGTCCATGGACGGCGAACTTGCGCGGCAGAAGGCGGATGCCGCCAAGGGCGTGTTCGCGCCCGACTATATTCTCGACACGACGCTCAAGATGCAGGCTGCGCTGCGCGATCAGCCGGCCGCGCAAACGGTCCTTGTCGCGTCCTTTGCAAAGAAACTTGCTGCCGCTGGCCTGCCGCCCGAACGTGCGGCACAGGCTGAAAAGATCGTGGCGGAAAAGATATTCCCAGCGCTCGACCGGCAGCGCGCGCTGGTACAGGCATTGCGGGCTAAGGCCAGCCATGACGCGGGCGTATGGCGCCTGCCCGACGGCGAAGCCTTTTACGCCGCCGCCGCCGAAGCCGCGACGACGACCGCGCTGACCGGCGATGAAATCCACCGGATCGGCCTGGATCAGGTGGCGCAGATCAGCGCACGCATCGACACGATCCTGAAGGGCGAAGGGATGAGCCAGGGGAGCGTCGGCGAGCGTCTGGTCGCGCTGAACCAGCGCCCCGACCAGTTGTTTCCCAATACCGATGCGGGCCGCGAGGCGCTGCTGGCGCAACTGAACCTTCAGATCATCGCCATGCAAAAGCGGCTGGGCGAAGCCTTCAACATCGTGCCCAAGGCGCCGGTCGAGGTCCGCCGCGTTCCCGTGACGATCCAGGCGGGGGCACCGGGGGGCTATTATCAGAACGCCTCGCTCGATGGGTCGCGCCCCGCCATCTATTATATCAACCTGCGCGACACGTTCGACAGACCCAAATTCGGGCTGGCGACGCTGACCCATCATGAGGCAGTGCCGGGTCATCATCTGCAAGTGTCGGTCGCGCTCGAATCGGACGCTATTCCGATGATCCGGCGACGCGGCGGCTATAGCGGCTATTCGGAAGGCTGGGCGCTCTATTCCGAGCAGTTGGCGGACGAAATGAGGATGTTCGACGGCGATCCGCTGGGGCAGGTCGGCTATCTCCAGTCGTTGCTGTTCCGCGCGACACGGCTGGTCGTGGACTCAGGGATGCACGTCAAACGGTGGAGCCGGGAAAAGGCGACCGACTATCTGATCGCCACCACCGGCATCGCAAGGGGTCGCAGCCAGGGCGAGATCGACCGCTACACCGTCTGGCCGGGACAGGCGTGCAGCTACAAGATCGGCCACACGGTCTGGGACGATTTGCGCGCCGAGGTGAAGAAGAAGCAGGGCACCGCTTTCGACATCAAGGCGTTTCATGACGTGCTGACGCTGGGCGCGATGCCGCTCGACATATTGAAGCAGACGGTGCGGCAGCGGGCAGGTATTGTTTGACGCCAAGAAGCGATTGAATGCAGCGTGTTCCCGCGCTGGCGGGAATCCAGTTCAGACGGCGGGACTGGGTTCCCGCCTGCGCGGGAATACCAACACCCACTAAAACGAAAGAACGACCCGACGGTGCGCCGCCGGGTCGTCAAGTCCTTCCACCCAAATCGCGGAGGAGTGTCGAGTACCCCGCGAACTGGCTAGTTCAGCAGCCGTCAGGCCGCAAACTGGTTCATCGTATTGTGGACGCCGCCCGCCTTGAGCGCGGCTTCACCGGCAAAATAATCCTTGTGATCGTCGCCAATGTCGCTGCCGCTCATATTCTGATGCTTCACGCAGGCGATGCCCTGACGGATTTCCTTGCGCTGGACGCCCTCGACATAGCCGAGCATCCCTTCTTCGCCGAAATAGGTCTTGGCCAGATTGTCGGTGCTGAGCGCCGCAGTGTGATAGGTCGGCAGGGTGATGAGGTGGTGGAAAATCCCCGCCCGCGCCGCTGCATCCTTCTGGAAGGTGCGGATCCTGTCATCCGCTTCCCGGCCCAGATCCGTGTCGTCATAATCGACGCTCATCAGGCGCGCCCGGTCATAGGCGCTGACATCCTTGCCCGCTTCAACCCATGCATCATAGACCTGCTGGCGGAAGTTCAGCGTCCAGTTGAAGCTGGGCGAATTGTTATAGACCAGCTTGGCGTTGGGGATGACTTCGCGGATGCGGTCGACCATCGAGGCGATCTGCTCGATATGCGGCTTTTCCGTTTCGATCCACAGCAGGTCCGCGCCATTCTGGAGCGAGGTGATGCAGTCGAGGACGCAGCGGTCTGCGCCAGTGCCTTCGCGGAACTGGAACAGGTTGCTGGGCAGGCGCTTGGGCCGCAGCAGCTTGCCATCGCGGTTCAGGATGACGTCGCCATTCTTCGCCGTCGCGGGGTCAATCTCCTCGCAATCGAGGAAGCTGTTATACTGGTCGCCAATGTCGCCCGGTTCCTTGCTGACCGCGATCTGCTTGGTGAGGCCGGCGCCCAGCGAGTCGGTGCGGGTGACGATGATGCCATCGTCGACGCCCAGTTCCAGAAAGGCGTAGCGGCAGGCGCGCACCTTGGCGAGGAAGTCCTCATGCGGCACCGTGACCTTGCCGTCCTGATGACCGCACTGCTTTTCGTCGCTGACCTGATTTTCGATCTGGAGCGCGCAGGCGCCCGCCTCGATCATCTTCTTGGCGAGCAGGTAGGTCGCTTCCGCGTTGCCGAAGCCCGCGTCGATATCCGCGATGATCGGAACGACATGGGTTTCATAATTGTCGATCGCGTGGGTCAGGCGCTGCGCCTCGACCGCGTTGCCGCTTTCGCGCGCCTTGTCGAGATCGCGGAACATCAGGCCCAGTTCGCGGGCGTCGGCCTGCTTGAGGAACGTGTATAGTTCCTCGATCAGCGCGGGAACGCTGGTCTTTTCATGCATCGACTGGTCAGGCAGCGGGCCAAAGTCGCTGCGCAGCGCCGCTACCATCCAGCCGGACAGGTACAGATATTTCTGCTTGGTCGTGCCGAAATGCTTCTTGATCGCGATCATCTTCTGCTGACCGATGAAGCCGTGCCAGCAGCCCAGCGACTGGGTGTAGTTGGCCGGGTCCAGATCATAGGCGGCCATATCGCGGCGCATGACGCCAGCGGTATATTTCGCAATGTCGAGGCCGGTGTTGAAACGGTTTTGCAGCTTCATGCGCGCGACGGATTCGGCATTGATGCCGTCCCAGGTGCCGGGATGGCTGCCGATGAGCTGCTGCGCCTTTGCGATATTGTCTTGATAGGTCATGAGCCGTCCTTGCGTGGGAAGTGAGCTGTTGCGGCATGCCCTAATCCCCTCTGTTGCAGTGCGGCAGTCCTGCTGAAGTTCAGTTGTCGATCTTTACAAATTTATGCTGTAAAGTTGTAAAGTCTGCACAGGAGTCGCTGCAATGCGCAAGGATAGCCCGGTTTATATGGGGCCGCGATTGCGGCGGTTGCGCCGCGACCTTGGCCTGACCCAGGCGGATATGGCCGCTGATCTCGATATTTCCGCCTCTTATGTCGCGCTGCTGGAGCGCAACCAGCGACCGCTGACGGCCGATATGCTGCTGCGACTCGCGCGGACCTACAAGCTGGATATGGCGGAGGTGGCGGGCGATGGCGGCGCGGAGCAGACCGCGCGGCTGCATGCGGTGCTGAAAGACCCGATGTTCGCCGATCTGGACCTGCCAACCCTCGCCACCGGGGATGTCGCGGTCAATTATCCCGGCATTACCGAAGCACTGCTGCGGCTCTACACCAGCTACAGGGAGGAGCATCTGGCGCTCGCCGACCGCGCTGTTGGGCAGGATGCGCCGGAGGAAGTTCCCGATCCGGTGGCCGAATCGCGCCGCTTCCTGGCCGCCCGCCGCAACAGTTTTCCGCTGCTCGACGATGCGGCGGAAAAGCTGGCGGCGGAAGCGGAGGCCGAGGGCGGGCTGACGGCATGGTTGCGCGTCAAACACAATCTGCGCGTCCGCCGCCTGCCGTCAGACGTCATGGCCGGATCATTGCGCCGCTATGACCGGCATCGCGATGCGGTGCTGCTGGACGATACGCTCGACACCGCCAGTTCGCAGTTTCAGTTGGCGCTCCAGATCGCCTATCTGGAGATGCGCAAAAGTTTCGACGCGATCCTGAAGGACGGCCAGTTCGCCGGGGAAAGCGGCCGCAGGCTCGCCCGGCGGGCGCTGGCCAGCTATGGAGCGGCGGCGATCCTGATGCCCTATTCCGCCTTCGCCAAGGCGGTCGAAACGCGGCGCTACGATGTCGAGGCGCTGGCGCGGCAGTTCGGCACCAGTTTCGAGCAGACCGCGCATCGGCTGACCACCTTGCAGAAACCGGGTCAGGAGCGGGTGCCCTTCTTCTTCCTGCGCGTCGATCCGGCAGGCAATGCGTCCAAGCGGCTCGACGGGGCAGGATTTCCCTTTGCCCGCCATGGTGGCTCCTGCCCGCTCTGGTCGGTGCATCGGGTGTTCGAGACGCCGCGGGAAGTCGTTACCCAATGGCTCGAACTGCCGGACGGGCAGCGCTTCTTCTCGATCGCCCGGACCGTCACGGCGGGCGGTGGCGGCTGGGGCGCGCCAAGGGTGGAGCGGGCGATTGCGCTCTGCTGCGCGGCCGAGCACGCCCATCGGCTGGTCTATACACAGGACCAGCCGACGCCGGACCCGACCCCGATCGGCGTCACCTGCCGCCTGTGCCATCGTCCCCAGTGCCTGGCCCGCTCCGCCCCGCCGATCGGGCGGGACATGCTGCCCGACGATTATCGCCGGACCCGCGCGCCCTTCGGCTTTGCCGACGGCTAGGTTTCGATCAGGTCGAGATAGGCGACCACGTCATTGTCGGTCGCCAGATACAGCCCGTCCTGCGTTTCCTGCGTCTGCTGTTCGGCCACGCGCAGCGCTTCGCTCAAAGGGCCGTACATCAATGTCGTCGCGCCGCCATCGTCACCCAGATGGTAAAGCCGGACGGTGGCACTGTCATAGGTGGTTCGCATGATTGCAGTATCCGACGACCCATTGTTCGACACAACCCCATATCCCGCCAATACTGAGCCTGTCGAATAGTCGTCCTCCGGCACGAGAAGGACATGGCTTCGGCAGGCTCAGCCCGGACGAGGGCTGGGACAATCCTCTATCGCCGCTCCTTGACCTTCATCGAGGGGGCAAGGTCATTCGCGCCGATCCGCACCGCGTCGTCGGTGAAGTTGGCGACGAAGGTGGAATTGCGCTCCAATCCCGGCACGAAGCCTGCCTTGTTACCTTCGATCACCAGCCCCGCGCTTCCATGTTCGCGGCCTTCGGGGGCGACGGTGATGAAGGCGGACCAATTATCCTTGTCCTTGCCCTGCACCATCTCATTGCCGCTGATGACGCCGCTCGCGCCGTTGGACAGGTCGATCATGTAATTGGTGAGCTTGCCGCCGCTATCGTCGAAGCTGTTGCCGGTGATGGTGACGCGGGCGGTGCGGGTCTTGAGATAATGGCCGCCATCGCCAAGGTCGAACCGGCTGTTGGTGACGGTCAGTGCCGCCAGACGCCCGATATAGACGCCATGGGCGCAATCCAGATCGCGGTCGCAACGACCCAGATGACGGAAGGTCGATTTGTCGATGCTGACCTGCCCGCCATCATAATCGCCGGTCAATATGCCTTCCTCGCTATTGCGGAACAGGCTGTTGCGGACGGTCAGGTTGCCGCTTTCCAGGCGGATGCCTGCGCCATTGCCGTCGGGCACGCGGATATTCTGAAAGATGATGCCGTCGACCGTGCTCGCCCGCCCGCGCAGCACCAGGGCCGCCTTGCCCTCGCACGGGACGCCGTCGAAAATCACCGTGCCGGGCGTCGCGGCGCGGATGGTGACATCGCCGCCCTGCTGGACGCCACATTGGTGATAGGTGCCCGGCGCGACGACCACCGTGCCGCGCCCATCGCCGATCGCGCCCAGCGCATCGGCCAGCGAGCCAAAGGCGCGGCCCGATTCGGCAAGCGTGAAAGGGGCGGGATTGCCCTGCGCCAGCGCGGTCGAGGCGATGGCGGCGGAGACGAGGAGACTGGTGGACAGGATGCGCATGGTGGCAAGGATAGGCGCGCGCGACGCAGCGACCAAGGGAGGAACGGAGTTAACGCCGCCCTGCCCCGCTATGGGACAGAGTAGCGGATAAAGGTTGCGATCTGCGGTGAGGCCGTAGCGACGTCAGCGAAGGGCGTTATCCCGCCGCGCCCTCGCACAAGGCCTTGAACTGCGCCATCATCTGATCCCAGCCGGGATGGAAGCCCATTGCCTCATGGCGGGCCTTGGCTTCTGCGTCCCAATGACGGGCGGTGGCGGTGAAGCGGGTGGCTTCGCCCTCGTCCGCGAAGGTCCAGATGGCGGTGATGAAGGGCGTTTGCGGAACCCAGCCTGCGGCATAGGCGTCAGTGGTGACAACCCGTTCGCCCGGCACCACCTCCAGAAAGACACCCTCCATCGGGCCGGTTTCCTCTCCATCGGGTCCGAACATCTGGACCGCGCTGCGGCCGCCGGGGCGCAAATCTTCCTCGATGACTTCGGCCCGCCACGGTTTGGGACAGAACCATTCCGCCTTGCGGTCGGTCCACACCGCCCAGCATGTCGCGCGCGGGGCTGCGATGGTGCAACTGACCGACAGTTCATGCGCGCCCTCGCTCATGCCGCGTCCCCATCGAAGGCCGCCTGCATGGCGGCAGTGTCGAGTTTCTGCATCGTCATCATCACCTTGATCATGCGGTCGATCCCGGCCTGATCGCCGCTGTGGTAATTGGCCATGATCCCTTCCGTCACCAGTTGCCAGGACAGGCCATATTTGTCCTTGAGCCAGCCACAGGGCGCAGGTGATCCGCCATCGGCGGTCAGCGCGTCATAATAGCGGTCCAGTTCTGCCTGATCTTGACACGCGACCGACAGCGACACCGCTTCGGTGAACGGGAATTGAGGCCCGCCGTTCAATGCCTGATAACGCAGACCCAACAGGGTGAATTCAACCAGCAGGACGCTGCCCCCGCCGCGGGCGATGGGGAAAGATTTTCCTGCGGATAGTAGCTGACATGATCGACCGATCCGCCAAAGACGGAGGCGTAGAAATGCGCCGCTTCCTCCGCCTGACCGTCGAACCAGAGGCAGGGCGCAATGTTCGTCATGCCGCTTCCGCCCCGCGCGCGCCTACCAGCGCGAACATCGCGCCCTGCGGGTCGCGCGCCTGGATGATCCAGCTGCCGCCGGGCACTTCCGACGGGCCATTGAGAATGGTGCCGCCGCCTGCGGTGACGCGCTGCGCCGCGGCGTCAATGTCGGCCACGACATAGTAGAAGAGCCAGAGCGGCACGGGCATTTCTTTGGGGAGAGGCATGATGCCGCCCGTCATGCTCGTAAAATCGCCACCGCCGGTCTGGGAGATGAGTTGATAGACGCCCATGTCGCCCATATCCATGGCGTCGCCTTTGGCCCAGCCGAACTGGCCGGTGTAGAAGGCCATGTCGGCGTCGAAATTGCCGCTGTAAAGTTCGTGCCAGCCGACATGGCCCAGCGCCATGGGCGACGACGCTTCCACGCCGTCGGGACTGGAGCCTTTGAGCAGCATGAAGGTCGCGCCGCCCGGATCGCCCATCACCGCGAAACGGCCAACGCCCGCAATATCTTCCGCCGGGCGCTTGATGCTGCCCCCGGCCGCGACCAGCCGCGCGGCATCCGCATCGACATCGGCCGAGGCGATATAGCCACCCCACCAAGGGGTCATGCCGCAATCCCTGGCCTCATCCGGAATGGCCATCACCCCGCCCAACGGCCCGGCGCTGCCGACGACCAGCGTATAGCCGCCATCCTCGCCGAACGGCATAGTGGTCCAGCCTATGACATCGCTGTAGAAAGCGAGCGCCGCCTGCGGGTCGCTGGTCATCAGCTCGACCCAGAAAAACTGTCCGTTGCGATCAGTCATTGTCCATCTCCCGCTCGGCGGCTCAGGCCTTTTCGTCGACCAGTACCGAAAAGCCGCCATAGATGAGGCGTGCGCCGCTGAACGGCATGTCCTGCCCATCCTCCGGCTTCATCCGCTCGTCGGCCATGACCTTGGCCGATCCGGCGTCGCGGGTTTCCTTGTCGGGCCATTCGATCCAGGAGAACACGACATCTTCCCCTTCCTCGGCAATCACGGCCGTGCGGAAGTCGTTGACCTTGCCCGGCTTTATATCGTCACCCCAGCATTCGACCACGCGGATCGCGCCATGTTCGATGAAGATCGGCGCGGCCATGGCGGCCAGATCGCGATAGGCTTGCCTGTTGCCCTTGGGCACCGGGATCACGAAACCGTCCATATAGGCCATCGTCTCTCTCCTCCTTGGCCCCGCGATGCGCCGGCATGGCGGGCTAACCGTCAAACGACTCGCCGGTCATGATGCGCCCGCCACTGCTCATGCGCAACGGCGGGGGACGCTCATTCGGTATTGGTCGGCAGCGGCTGAACCATCAGCTTTGGGCCCGACGTGGCGGGCTGGGTTGGCGCTGCGGCAGGCGGACGGGCCGGCTGTGCCGCAGGTGCCGCATCGGGCGGTGGCGGCAGGTTTTGCTGGATCGCGCTCGTCACGCTGGGGGCAAAGCCCTGGCGGGGCGCCTCGCCCGGCGGCACGGGTGGTGGCGGCAGCGGGCTGGGCACCGCCCATACGGTCACCGTTCCGCCAAAGCGCGATTGCCATTCGGCCAGCCGCCGCAGATAATCCGCATAGGCCGCGTAGAAATCCTGAAACGGTTTTTCGAGTTCGGCCAGTGCGGTCGGTGCATAGTCCAGCAGGGCGCTGGATGGCATCGCCAACAGCTTGGCCCCCACCGCTTCGGCCACCGGGCAAAAGCTTTTCATGACGGGCGGCAGCGAGAAGAAATTATAGACGGTGGTGTTGAGCCGTTCGCGCGCGCCGAACCCGGCGGCGCCATAGGCGACCTTGTAATTGCGATCGACCGCTTCGTTGGCCTGCGTCAATATGGGGCCGTGAACATGCAGCAGGCGATTATATTGCAGACGCGCAAGATCGGCAGAGCTGCGGCAGGACAGCGCCGCGACGTTGAGTGCCATGCGGACATGCCATAGCGCCGTGTTCGACGTGACCTTGCGATTGGGGGTCAGATATTTGCCATCCTGAATTTCCGGGATGCTCATATTTTCCACCGCGCCCATGGGCGGACGCGGCCTGACCGTTTCGACCAGCGGCGGCGGCGGCGTGGGTGGCGGGGGCGGCGCGACAGGGGTCGAACAGGCCGCCAGCACGGCCAGCGACACAAGCGAAAGACGGCCATAAAAACGGCGCAGGACGATCATCAATTTCTCCGATGGGCTGCGCACCGTCATGCCGGGCATTCCGGCCGGAGGAAATATGCTGGATTAACCGTTCATCGCGCGAATTCAGGCAGCCCGTCGCTCCAGCGCCACTGCGGCCTCCGCCATCAGTTGCGCGATGATGTCGGCTACGGGTTCTTCCTTGGTCACCATCCCGACCGACTGGCCCGCCATCAGCGACCCGCCATCGACATCGCCGTCGATCACCGCGCGGCGCAGTGCGCCAGCCCAGAAATGTTCGATCTGCAACTGTGCTTCGCCCATGTCGACCGCACCGGCATCGAGCAGGTTGGCGACTTCGCGCTGCTTGGCGGTGAAATTGTCCATGCCCGCATTTTTGAGCGCGCGCACGGGGATGACCGGCAGGCGCGGGTCGATCTGGACGCTGGCGACGGCATCGCGGGCCGACGCGCGGAAGAAGGCCTTTTTGAAGGCGGGATGGGCGATGCTTTCGGTGGCGCAGGCAAAGCGGGTGCCCAATTGCACGCCCGCAGCCCCCATTTCCAGATAGGCGGCGATCGCTTCGCCCCGGCCAATGCCGCCCGCGACGAACACCGGCAACTGGCCGCTCATTTCGGGCAGGATTTCCTGCGCCAGCACGCTGGTCGCAACCGGGCCGATATGGCCGCCCGCTTCATTGCCCTCCACCACCAGCGCATCGACGCCGGAGCGGGCCAGTTTCTTGGCCAGCGCCAGAGCGGGGGCGAAGCAGATCAGCTTCGCGCCCTTGGCCTTGATCGCCTCGATACTGCCCTTGGGCGGCAAGCCGCCCGCCAGCACGACATGGGTGACATCATGCCTGGCACAGACGTCGATCAGGTCGAACAGTTGCGGGTGCATGGTGATGAGGTTGACGCCGAAAGGCTTGGCGGTCAGCGCCTTGGTCGCGGCGATTTCCGCATCCAGCAGGGCGGGCGTCATCGCGCCGCAGGCAATCACGCCAAACCCCCCGGCATTGGATATGGCCGCCACCAGATGCCGTTCCGACACCCAGCTCATCGCCCCGCACAAAATGGCGGTGTCGCAGCCCAGAAACTGCGTGCCGCGGGCCATGAGGGCAGTGAGTTTGGCGTTGGTCATATGTCATTCTTTCCCCCCTCCCGCTTGCGGGAGGGGTCGGGGGAGGGCCTGTAAAGGAGACGGCGACACACGCCCTCCCCTAGCCCCTCCCGCAAGCGGGAGGGGAACAAATTTTACGCTGTCGGCGCGTCGAGACCATAAGCGGTGTGCAGCACGCGGACGGCCAGTTCGGTTTCATCCTCGTCGATCAGCACGCTGACCTTGATCTCGCTGGTGGAGATGGCTTCGATATTGATGCCGCGATCGGCCAGCGTCTTGAACATGGTGGCGGCGACACCGGCGTGGCTGCGCATGCCCACGCCCACGACGCTGATCTTGGCGACTTCGGTGTCGGTGATGATGCGGCGGAAGCCGATCGCGTCCTTGTTGGCTTCAAGGATGTCGACGCTGCGCGCCAGGTCAGCGCGCGGGACGGTGAAGGTGACGTCCGTCTCTTCATTATCCTTGGAGTCATTCTGGATGATCATGTCGACGTTGATCGCCGCGTCCGCCAGCGGCGTGAAGATGCTGGCGACCGCACCCGGCTTGTCAGGCACGCGGGTCACGATGATCTTCGCCTCATTCTTGTCATGGGCGATGCCGGTGATGAGCTGACGTTCCATCTTGTTTTCCTTGCGCTTGGCTTCCAGTTCCTCGTCGCTGACGATCAGCGTGCCGGGCAGGTCGGTCTGGGTGGGATCATCGAAGGAGGACAAGACCTGCACGACCACGCCTTCCTTCATGGCGAGGCCGACCGACCGGGTTTGCAGCACCTTCGCGCCGACCGAGGCCAGTTCCAGCATCTCCTCATAGGTGACGAGGTCAAGCTTGCGTGCGCGCGACACGATGCGCGGGTCGGTGGTATAGACGCCATCGACATCGGTATAGATGTCGCAACGATCCGCCTTGATCGCGGCGGCGACCGCGACGGCAGAGGTGTCCGAGCCGCCTCGGCCCAGCGTCGAGACGCGGCCATCGGCCATCATGCCCTGAAAGCCGGGGATCACGGCCACCTGGCCCGCGCCCATCGCGGCGAGCAGCGCGTCGGTATCGATGCTGCTGACCCGCGCCTTGGCATGGGCCTCGATCGTCTTGATCGGCAGCTGCCAGCCAAGCCAGCTGCGCGCGTCGACATCCATGGCTTTCAATGTCATCGCCAGCAGGCCGCTGGTGATCTGTTCACCGGCGGCGACGACGACATCATATTCGGCCGGGTCATAAAGAGCGGATGCTTCCTTGCAGAAGCCGACCAGCCGGTCCGTCTCGCCCGCCATGGCGGACACGACGACAGCGACTTCATGGCCCTGGGCCACGACATGTTTGACCCGCGCAGCCACGTTGCGAATTCGTTCCATCCCCGCCATGGAGGTGCCGCCGAATTTCATCACGATGCGCGCCATTTGCTTGTCGAACCTGCCTGTCAAAAGGAATAGGAGTGAGACAGAAAATGTCCCAGAAGGGCGAAACGGCGCTTCTTTAGCAGCGGATACGGATATGGCAAGCAACGCGACATCGACCATCGACCCCAAAGAGGCCGCCCATTTCGGCACGATGGCGGCCGATTGGTGGGACCCGCAGGGCAGCAGCGCGATGCTGCATAAGCTGAACCCGGTGCGGCTAGCCTATATTCGCGCCGCGATCGATGCGCATTGGCCTGGCAAAACGCATGATTTCGAGCCGCTTGCCGGCAAGCGTGCGCTGGATGTGGGGTGCGGTGCGGGGCTGCTGGCCGAACCGCTGGCGCGTCTGGGGGCAAGCGTGACCGGGCTGGACGCCGCGCCGGAGAATATCGCGGCGGCGCGCGCCCATGCCGCGCCGCAGGGTCTGGCGATCGATTATCGTGCGACGCCGGTGGAAGCGGTGGCGGACGGGGGATTTGATCTGGTGACGTCGATGGAGGTGATCGAGCATGTCGCCGATCCCGCCGCGTTCGTTCGCGCACTGGCGGACAAGCTGGCGCCCGATGGCCTCATGATCCTGTCCACGCCCAACCGTACCCCCCTCTCCCGCCTGGCCATGATCACGATCGGCGAGAGCATAGGCGGCATTCCCAAGGGAACGCATGACTGGGGCAAGTTCATCACGCCGGACGAACTGACCGCGTTGCTGGAGCAGGCCGGGCTGGAGGTGATCGACAGTAGCGGCCTGAGCTTCGATCCGGGGCGCGGCTTCACTTTGTCGGAGAACAAGGCGATCAACTATCTGCTGACCGTGCGGCACCAAAGATAAAGCTGTTGCAGGGAGCGACTGATACGCACCACCCGATGAAAAGGGTGGTGGACAGGGTTGGGTTCGAACCAACGTAGGGCGTAGCCCGGCAGATTTACAGTCTGCTGCCTTTAACCACTCGGCCACCTGTCCATACCCGTCGCGGTCAGGAAAAAGCTTCTTTCCCGCGCTGGAGGCGGCTCAATGGCGAAAGGAGGCTTGCCTGTCAATGGTCGGATGTGAAAAGAGCGCTTCCATGAAAAGAGGTCATCGTTCCGCCAAGCCCAAGGGCGCGTTCCCGCGCTTCTATGGTCGTCACGCCGTCACCGCGGCGCTGGCCAATCCCAACCGCGTCGTGCGCAAGATATGGGGCACCCGCGAAGCGCTGAGCGCGCTGGATCTGCCCCCGGTGCTGCCGATCGTCTATGCCGATGTGGCCGATATGGGCCGCATGGTCCCGTCCGACGCGCCCCATCAGGGCATCGTCGCGGAAGTCGAGCCGCTGGACGATGTCTGGCTGGGCGACGTGCTGGACGAAGGGCGCGACGACACGCGGCCCATATTGGTGCTGGATCAGGTGACGGACCCGCATAATGTTGGCGCCATCCTGCGCTCCGCCGCCGCGTTCGATGCGCTGTGCATCGTCACGCAGGACCGGCACGCACCGCCCGAATCGGGGGTGCTGGCGCGGGCGGCGTCCGGCGCGCTGGAAATCATGCCATGGGTGCGGGTGGTCAACCTGGCGCGCGCTTTGGACGAAATTGCCGAGGCGGGCTACTGGCGGATCGGGCTGGATGGCGAGGCCGATACCAATCTGGGCGACGCGATCGGCGAATCGCGGGTGGCGCTGGTGCTGGGCGCCGAAGGCGAAGGGCTGCGCCACAACAGCATGGCGCATTGCGACATTTTGGCTAAACTGCCGATCAGTCCGCGGATGGAGAGCCTGAACGTATCCAACGCCGCGGCCATCGCCCTGTACGCCGCCGCCAGCCGGTAGGCAGCCGACCGGGCGGCTCTGGGGGACGTCGCCATGAATCGTCTGTTGCGTTGGATGCTGGCATTGCCGGGGGTGATGGCGCTATCGGCGTGCCTGGTGACGCCGGGCAAGTTCGATTCCTCGCTCGATATTCGGGCCGACCGCAGTTTCAGCTTTGCCTATAAGGGCGAGATCATCGCGTCTGACAGCGGCAAGGGGGCGATGGGCATCCCTGAACCGGCGAGCGAGGATGAAGAGGCCGCGCCAGCGCAGCTGTTGCAAATTGCGGCGGAGAAGTTCGACAGTGAAGCCGACAATGGTGACGATGCGCAAATGCGCGCGATCGCCGACGCACTGACGAAAGAAAAAGGTTTTAAATCAGTACGTTATATGGGGAATCGCATATTCGACATCGATTATGCGATCAGCGGTCGGCTGACCCATGCCTTCCTGTTTCCCTTCAACATCGACGCGCAGATCGTGCTGCCCTTCGTCGCGGTGGAATTGCGCGGGGATGATCGGGTGCGGGTGAAGGCGCCGGGCTTTGCCAACGGATTTGACAAGAGCCAGGGTCCATCGCTGGGCGCTGGCGGGCCGGGCGAAGCGGCGGCCAAGGCACTGAACGGCAGCTTCACACTGACGAGCGATGCAGAGATTATCAGCCAGAATCAGGAAGATGGCGCGCAGACGTTGGCCAATGGCAAGCGTATCGTCTGGCGGGTTACCCCGCTGACCAGCGAGGCGCCCGCCGCCACGTTGCGGCTGCAACGGTAAGTTTTACGGAACGGAGCCGCACCGGCCCGCAGGTCTGCCCGACCTACCGCAATATATACTGAGCGGGAGGCCGGGTGGAGGCGTCAGCCGGTGCGGTCTAAAATCAATCTTCCGGCGCGATGGTGACGCGCAGGCCGTCCAGCGCGTCGGTCAAAACGACCTGGCAGGACAGACGGCTGGTGTCGTTGCGATGGTCCGAACTGTCGAGCAGGTCATTTTCATCCTCGCTCATCGCGGGAAGCGAATCGGCAAAGGCGGGGTCGACATAGACATGGCAGGTCGCGCAGGAGCAGCAGCCACCGCACAGGGCCAGCAGTTCATCAAAGCCGTTGTCGCGGATGACTTCCATCACCGACAGGCCATTGTCGCCATCGACAGCCTGTTCTTCGCCCGCACGGTTGACCACAATCAGTTTCGGCATCTATCCAGTCCCCAAGAATTTTCTTCGCCGCTCTGACGGACAGACGTCGGGAAATCAAGGGTGGAAGGAAACAACAGATGGTGACGACAGCAGAGACGTTGCGCGGCAGTCTGGACGCCATCGCCGCGATCGAGCCGGGATTTGTCGCGGCGCTGGCGCGGGTTGGCTATCCTGAGCCGCGCCAGCGGGAGCCGGGCTATGAGACGCTGCTGCGCACGATCGTCGGTCAGCAGGTCAGCGTGGCGGCGGCAGCGGCGGTGTGGCGCAAGCTGGAGGCGGACCTTGGCGCAGGCTGCGCGCCCGATGCGCTTCTGGCGCGCGATCATGACGCGCTGCGCGCCTGCGGCCTGTCGCGCCAAAAGCAGGGCTATGCCCGCAGCCTGGCGGAAATGGTGCTGAGCGGGGCGCTGGATCTGAACGCCCTGCCCGCCGACGATGAGGAAGCGATTGCGCAGCTTATCCAGATCAAGGGGATTGGCCGCTGGTCGGCGGAAATCTATCTGCTCTTTGCCGAAGGACGGCCCGACATCTGGCCTGCGGGTGATCTGGCAGTACAAATAGAGGTGGGCCGGATATTGGGCCTGCCCGAACGACCAAGCGAAAAGGCAACCCGCCAGCTTGCCGAAGCCTGGCGTCCGCATCGCGGCGCCGCCGCCATCATGGCGTGGCATCATTATAATACAGAGGTTTTGTAATCCATGTCCCCCACCCTGCCCCATGCCCGCTACATCGTCCTGACCCATGAGGGCGTTTGGAAAATCAACCTGAACAACACCTATTATGGCCCGTTCGACACGCAGGCAGCGGCGGTGGAGAGTGCGACGGATACCGCGCGCAAGGCCAGCGAGGGCGGCTATCCAGCCTCTGTCCTGTTGATGAAGGACGCCACCAATTTCGAGACCATCTGGAGCAGCGTGCAGGGATGATGCTGCCTGTCGGCCCATCGCCAAGGGATTCTTGTCGCCTGGGGGAACCGCGCGGGCAGCGGAGCATTTCTTGTCCTAAATCATACAGGCCCCAGGAATGAGCAAGAGAGTTTTGATAGTTGAGGACGAGATTTTCGTCGCTTTAGAGATTGAACAGATTGTCGAGGAGACGGGATTCGATGTCAGCGCGATTGCTGCCGATCGTCCGGCTGCGCTGGCCTGCGCGGAATCCTGCGACATAGCTTTGGTCGACCTCAATCTGCGCGATGGGCCAACCGGGCCGATCATCGGCATGGAGCTGGCGAGCCGCTATGGCATTCGTGTTATCTATGTGACCGCCAATCCGTCGCAAATCGGCGAGGCGTCGGTCGCAGCGCTCGGCGTCATCACGAAGCCGTTTCGTTCGCAAAGCATTTCCGCCGCGCTGCAACTGGCCGCGGCGGAAGAGCCCGAATTGCACGCCGCAGAGATTGCAGGCTTTATTCCGTTCCTACAGAGCGGCTCATCGAGCGGGTTGGTATCCAGAGGCTGAGTTTCAGCCCGTCAGCAGACCAGTCCCGCGCGATCCGCCCGCCCAGCTGCCGCTCCACGCTCAAGGTGATAAGGCGGCTGCCAAAACCGTCCGGCTGCATCGACTGAACCGCTGGCCCGCCCAATTCCTGCCAGTCGATACGCACATCCGCCCCTTCACGCGCAATATGCAGGGCTATCCGGCCATCCGGCACCGACAGCGCGCCATATTTGGCGGCATTGGTCGCCAGTTCATGGAACAGCAGCGCCAGAGGCGTTGCCGAGCGATCATCAATCGGCACATTGTCGCCCGACAGCGCGATACGCGAGCGATCCCGCGAATTATAGGGCGCGAAAATCTGGTCCAATATGCCCCAAAGCAGCCCCTGCCCCTGCCCGACCTGCGGCGCGGATTCAGCGCTGTGCGGGCGAACGAAATCATGGGCGCGGCCGAGCGCAAGAATGCGATCGCGCAAATCTTCGGCAACGGCGCCGATTTCCGGGTGCTGGCGCGCCGACAGACCAATCAGCCCGGCGATCACCGAAAAGATATTCTTGATCCGATGGGATAGCTCATGCGCGATCATCTCGCGCTCTTCCATCATCAATTTCTGTTCGTGGATGTCGGTGCAGGTGCCGATCCAGCGCAATATGGTGCCGGCCCCGTCGCGGATCGGCAGGGCGCGGCCCAGCGTCCAGCGATAGTCGCCGCTATGATGGCGCAGCCGATATTCGATTTCGTAAGGCTCGCCGGTTTCCAGCGATTTGCGCCAGCGGCCCCAGGCGCGTTCCTGATCGTCAGGATGGAACATGTCATTCCACCCTTCGCCATCGGTCGATCCGGCCAAGACGCCGGTATATTCATACCAGCGGGCATTATAATAATCATGATAGCCATCGGGCAGGGTCGACCAGACCATCTGCGGCATGGTGTCCGCCAAGGTACGGAACATGCGATCGCTGTCGGCAATGGCTGCTGCGTCCTGGCGTTGGCGCGCTATGACATCGCGGTCGCGACGACGCCCCTCCAGCTCGACCATCACCTGCCGCGCCAGCAGGGTCAGCCCCTGCCGCTGGATCGGGGTCAGATCAGCGCGGGGCTGCGTATCGATGACGCACAGGGCGCCCAACGGCACGCCAGCGCTGTCGATCAGCGGTGCGCCGGCGTAAAAGCGGATATGCGGTGGGCCGGTAACCAGGGCATTGTCCGCAAAACGCGGATCCCCGCAGGCATCGGGCACGACGAAAATATCGTCGCCGAGCATGGCCAGCGCGCAGAAGGACACGTCGCGCGGCGTTTCTTCCGCGTCGAGGCCGGTGCGCGCCAGAAAGCGCTGGCGCGCTTCCTCCACGATGCTGACCAGAGCGATGGGCGCATCGCAAAGCGTGGAGGCGAAGGCGGTAATCTCGTCCAGATGACGAAACCCGCCGGCATCCAGATCATAGAGCGCCAGGAGCGCCCCGCGATCGGTGCCCAGACCGCTATGGTCAGCCATCGCTGGCGCGTTCGATATCGGCGCCGACGGCGGAGAGCTTTTCCTCCAGCCGCTCATAACCGCGATCGAGATGATAGACGCGATTGACCTGGGTTTCGCCTTCCGCCGCAAGACCCGCCAGGATGAGGCTCATCGACGCGCGCAGATCGGTCGCCATCACCGGCGCGCCGACCAGCCTGTCGACACCACGCACGACCGCCGTGCGCCCGTTGACCGCGATGTCAGCACCCATGCGCGCCAGTTCAGGCACATGCATGTAACGATTTTCAAAGATGGTTTCGGTCAGCACCGATGCGCCATCCGCCATGGTCAGCATCGCCATGAACTGCGCCTGCATATCCGTGGGGAAGGCCGGGAACGGCGCGGTCGACAGGGTCAGCGGCTTGAGCTTGCCGTCGGAAGAGACGCGAATGCCATCCTTGTGAACGTCCACCTGCACGCCTGCGTCGCGCAGCGCGGCGATGATCGCGTGCATATCCTCGCCATTGGCGCCGATCAGGTCGAGCGACCCGCCGGTGATCGCTGCGGCGCAGGCATAGCTGCCCGCCTCGATCCGGTCGGGCATGACGCGGTAGGTCGCGCCATGGAGCCGCTCACGACCATGGATGACGAGCTTGTCGGTGCCGACGCCTTCGATATCCGCGCCCATGGCCAGCAACAGGCGGCACAGATCGACGATTTCAGGCTCTCGCGCCGCATTTTCCAGAATGCAGGTGCCCTTGGCCAAAACTGCGGCCATCAGGGCGTTTTCGGTCGCACCGACCGAGACCACCGGGAAAGTGTAGATGCCGCCGGGCAGGCCGCCGTCGGGCAGGCTGGCGCGGACATAGCCCGCCGCAATCTCGATAATCGCGCCAAAGGCTTCCAAAGCCTTGAGATGCAGGTCGATCGGCCGGTTGCCGATCGCGCAGCCGCCGGGCAGCGATACCCGCGCTTCGCCCGCGCGCGCCAGCAGGGGGCCAAGCACCAGGATCGAGGCGCGCATCTTGCGCACTATGTCATAGGGCGCTTCGGTCGATGTAACGCGCCCGGCCCGCATGGTCATGACCCGGCCGAAATCTTCCGGCCTGGCCCCTTCGATCATGGTCGAAACGCCCAACTGGTTGAGCAGATGACCAAAGCTGTCGACGTCGGCGAGGCGCGGCAGGTTGCGCAGCGTCACCGGCTCGTCAGTCAGCAAGGCGCAAGGCAGCAATGTCAACGCTGCGTTTTTCGCGCCAGAGATGGGAAGGCGGCCGTTGAGCACTTTGCCGCCGCGGATGATGATGCGGTCCATTAGGTCAGGGTTAATAGCGGCAAACGCGCGCCGTGCAAGGTAACCCGGCGCCGAATTATGGGGCCCTGCCGTAAACCGGAAACAATTAATCAGACCTTGATCGAGTTTAGTGCGGTTAACCAAAATGCAGCCAAAAGGCGCTTCGGGCGTTTTGCCATCGTAACGAGAATTTTTAAGAGGTTTATTGGTGGTAACGAGTTGTTTCGCAGAAAGGCTGGCCAAGCATGTGCCGCTGTCCGACGCGGAAAAGGCGGCCCTGGCCCGGCTGGAGGAAAATCCTCGCAAAATGAAGCGAGGCGGGATGATCCAGCGTGTCAATGATACGGTTACCGAATTGTTCGTGCTGCGCGAAGGACGGGTGATGAGTTTTGTCATCCTGCCCGACGGCAGCCGCCAGATATTGCGCGTCTATTTCCCCGGCGATTTCATCGGGTCGGCCAGCACCATTTACAGCAAGGCCCCCGAATCGCTGGTCGCGCTGACCGACGTGGTGGTGTGCCCGTTCGACAAGCATGCGCTGCGCCGGTTGCTGGAGGAATATCCGCGGGTTGCCGCGCTGTTGTTCCTGCTGTCCAATGCGGAGCGGGTGGCGATGACCGATCGGCTGGCGTCGCTGGGCCGCACATCGGCCAAGGCGCGGGTCGCTTCCTTCCTGCTCGACATGTTCGACCGGCTGCGGGTAACCGACGACAGCGTCAGCGACAGTTTCGACCTGAAGCTGACGCAGGAGGAGATTGGTGATTCGATCGGCCTGACATCGGTGCATGTGAACCGCATGATCCGCCAGATGGAACAGGAAGGGCTGATCAGCCGCTCCAACGGTCGCATCACGCTGCACCAGATGGGGCGGCTGGAGGAAATCGGCCATTATACCAACCGGCACAAGGATATGGACCTGGACTGGTTGCCGGTCTGATAAAAGCAGGCAGCGCGGCAAATGCCGTGCCGTTACGCCAGCAGCTCGACATCCCAATAGAGCCAGTCGTGCCAGCTTTCGTGCAGATAGCCGGGCGGGAAGGCGCGACCATGCTCCTGCAAATGCCAGCTGGTCGGGCGGATCGGCTGAACGTGGAGTTGCATCCCTGCCTCTTTGGGTGTGCGCCCGCCCTTTTTAAGGTTGCAGGGCGAACAGGCGGTCGCGACATTTTCCCATGTGGTGCGCCCACCGGCACGGCGCGGCACGACATGATCGAAGGTCAGATCGCTGGTGCTGCCGCAATATTGGCAGGCGAACTTGTCGCGCAGGAACAGGTTGAAGCGGGTGAAGGCGGGATGTTCGGACGGCTTCACATAATGTTTGAGCGCGATGACCGACGGGATTTTCATGTCCAGACTGGGGCTGTGCACCTGCCGCGCGTAGGAGGCGATGATGTCGACCCGGTCGAGAAAGACCGCCTTGATCGCGGTCTGCCACGGCCACAGGCTCAGCGGATAATAGCTGAGCGGCGTGTAATCTGCGTTCAAAACCAATGCCGGACAGTTTTCCGGATGCCGTATAAGGTCGGGATGGTACATAGAAAGCCTCTACCCCCTTGCCGACGTCGCTGATCAACCAGCAACATGACACCCGCATGACAGCATTAACCAATATCGCCCGTCAAGAGCCTGTATGACATCATCCGTCGCACCACAGCATGTTGTTACCCGCTTCGCGCCAAGCCCCACCGGGCGGCTGCATGTCGGCCATGCATGGTCGGCGCTGCTGGCGCATGACATGGCACGAGCGGCGGGCGGCACGTTCCGCCTGCGGATCGAGGATATTGATGGCACGCGCAGCCGGGCGGAGCATGTCGCGGGGATGATCGAGGATCTGACCTGGCTGGGAATAGGCTGGGATGGCGAGGTGGTTTTCCAGTCGCGGCGGCTGCCAACTTATGACGCGGCGCTGGAACGGCTGCGCGACATGGGGCTGCTCTATCCCTGTTTCTGTACGCGGGCGGACATTGCCGCCAGCACGAGCGCGCCGCACGGGCCGGAAGGGCCGGTTTATCCGGGGACGTGCCGGGGATTGAGCGAGGAGGAGCGGACGCGGCGGATTGGCGCGGGGGAGGCGCATGCGTGGCGGATCGATATGCAGGAAGCCGTGGCGCGGGCAGGCGCAGTGACATGGCAGGCGATGTCCTTTTCTCCGCTGTCATACCCGCAGATGGAGGCACAGGCGTTGCACAAGGCCGAGCCCCTCACCCATGGCGACGTGGTGCTGGCGCGCAAGGACGCGCCGGCAAGCTATCATCTGTCCTGCACGCTGGACGATGCCGCGATGGGGATCAGCCATGTGCTGCGCGGCGACGACCTGCTGGGGGCGACGGATGTGCATCGCCTGTTGCAGGCGCTGCTCGACCTGCCCTCTCCAGCCTATATCCATCATCCTTTGCTCGTGGATGCCGATGGCAGGCGCCTGGCCAAGCGAAGCGGGTCGATTGCGCTGGCGGACCTGCGCGCTCAGGGTATGGACGCCGCGGCACTGGTCGCTGACCTTAGGGGTGGACGCTTTCCGGTTGGCATCGGGCCTGCAAGCGCCTAGGTTACAGGCCATGAACACCGTCCTTGTCATCGCCCTCATCCTAGCCATGGGCGCAACGCTGTTTGCGCTGATCCGCGGCATCATCTCCTTCCTTCAGGTCACCAAGGAGGAATTGAACGCGCCCGAAGGCAGCGGGCCAAGCCCGTCGCGGCTCAAACAGAATAAGATGATGCTGAACCGCGTGCTGTTTCAGGCGGCGGCGATCATCATCGTCGCCATCCTGCTCTTGTCCAAGGGCAATTAGCCGATTCCATGGTCAAGCTGAACAAGATCTACACCCGTACCGGCGATGCGGGGACCACCGGGCTTGTCGATGGATCGCGACTGCCCAAGCATGCGCCGCGCATGCAGGCGGTGGGCGACGTTGATGAGGCCAACAGCGCGATCGGGCTGGCGATCATTGCGATGGCCGACAGGCCGGAAGCGGCTTGGCTGACGACGATCCAGAACGATCTGTTCGATCTGGGCGCGGATTTCGCGACGCCTGTCCCCGATGGTGCGGACGAACCATGGGCCTTGCGGATCATTGCCAGCCAGGTCGAGCGACTGGAAAAGCATATCGACGCGATGAATGCCGATCTGGCCCCGCTCGACAGCTTCATCCTGCCCGGCGGATCGCCTGCCGCCGCCGCCATCCACCTGGCCCGTGCGATCACGCGCCGGGCCGAACGCAGCGCAACCGCAGCCGCGACGGACGTGGCCCTGAACCCGCAGGCGCTGGCCTATCTCAACCGGCTGTCGGACCTGCTGTTCGTGCTGGCGCGCCGCGTGAATGATAATGGCGCTACCGATATCAAATGGGTGCCGGGCGGATCGCGCTGACAATCGCCCCCGTCTGACTCAGCTACGGCACGGTTCGTCCCACCTGGCCAAATTAACCCTGTTTGTTGGGAAAGCATTCAGTCGCCCCCCCCGACTTTGCGCACCATTCGCAATTACGGGGCCTTTCATGCATTTCTATCTCGCGACGTCATTCATTTTTCCGCGCTCGCTGCGCCTGCGCCTCTTCACCCTCTGTTTCATCGCCACCCATTTGCCGCTGCTGGGCTATTGTGGTTGGGGGCTAATGACCGGACGGATCGCGCTGACCGAATTTGTCCTGCTGACGCTGATGACGCTGTTTGGCACAGCGATCGCGCTGATTGGCATGGGGGCGTTGCTCAACCCCATTCATGCGCTGGCGGAGACGTTCAACGGCAAGGCGGATGCCGCGCTTCCGGAAGTCGGCGACGTGATCCAGACGCTCTATGCCGGGGTCCATCGCGCCGCCAGCACGACGCGGGCGCAGATCGACGACCTGCATGTCGCCGCGCATGAAGACCCGCTGACGGGGGTTGCCAACCGGCGCGGCTTTCTGGCGCAGCTCGACGCCCTGCCCCACGACCAGCGCCGCGGCTGTGTCGCGATCATCGACATTGATCATTTCAAGCAGGTCAACGACCAGCTGGGCCATGATGAGGGCGACCGGGTGCTGGCCGCCTTTGCCGACCGCCTGTCCGCGCTGTTGCGCCGCGTCGATCTGGTCGCGCGCTGGGGTGGCGAGGAATTTGTGGTTTTCTTTCATGGCGCGGCAGAGGATGAAGCCTGCTGGTCGCTGGCGCGTATCGCCAACCAGATGCGGCTGGACCCGATCGGCCGGATTCATGGCCGCCCGATCAGCTTTTCCGCCGGTCTGTCCCGCTGGGCCGGAGATGCCGTGGACGGCGCATTGAGCGCGGCGGACACGGCGCTCTATGACGCCAAACAGTCCGGGCGCGACCGCATCTGTCGCGCGGGGCCGGTCGTGCAGATGGTGTGACGCCGTCTATTCGACGACGCGCGCGGTCCAGGTCGTGATCCAGTGCCAGGCGCCGCGACATTCGCCCATGCTGGTCGCCTCGATCAGGCGGAAGCGCTGGCCGTCCCAGACATAGGCTTCGCTGCCGCCGCAATCGCCCAGGCCACGGCCCTTGGCGAAACTGTCCAGCCGGGACTTTTCCGGGCTCCAGCCGACATTGACCAGCATGGGATGGCCCGCCTCCTCGCTCCAGCCCGGCTTGAAATCGAAAGCGGCAAAGCGAAAGGATCGGCGGCCCGGAACGCCAGTGGCGATGACCGGCACGGACGAGAAATTATAGGCGCCCGATCCGCAGGGGACGAGGATGAGGGTTTCGGTTTTGGAGAGGCGTTGCAGATCCGGGGTCTGATCGCTGCGCATGTCATCGGTGCAGCCGGTATATTTGCCGAGCGCGGTCAGTTCCTCACGCCACAGGGCGGCGGGCGCTGGTCCGGCCGGGACGAGCGCGCGACGAATGGTGGGTGCTACGGGCGCGGGTTTTACAGCCGTCGGGCCAAGCGTGCCGGTCGCGACCAACGCGGTCGTGGTCCCTGCCCGGCCCTGCCGCGCGTCCATATAGCGCAGCGCCGCGCCTGATCCGGCGAGCGAGGGACGGCCAAGCAGCCTTGCGCCCGCGCGCACCTCCATGCTCGTGCCCCGCGCCATGGCGATGGCGAGCGCAGATGCCTGCGGCCCGCGGATCGTGGCTTCGCCATCGCGGGCAATGGCGCTGGCGATCTTGCGGCCATCGACGGACAGGGTGACGTCGGCCTGGCCCTTGCCCTCCCGGCTGATCCAGACTTCGGTCTGGGCATCGGGTCCAGCGGCGCGGACGATGCCGATCATCAACGGTATGTCGGGCAGATCGCTGCCTTCGGGCAACAGCGAGACCGCTTCGCATCGGTTGCGATTGTCGCAGCCGATCGTCCAGTCCTTATAGGTTTCCAACCGGCCCGGCTTTGGCGCTTGCGCCACGGCCATTGGCGATCCGAGCGAAACCGCCAGCGCGGCCGCGAAAACTGTCTTTGCCCCCATGGGGTTAACCATAAAAGATTTATGCGGGCAGCGATAGAGTCAAACGTTGCGGGTGGATAATGACCGATCAGCGTAGACTGAGCATCAGTCCCGCCAGCGCGGCGCTCATCAGGTTGGCAAGGCTGCCCGCGACCAGCGCCTTGAGGCCAAGCTTGGCGATCATCGGGCGCTGGTTGGGGGCGAGGTTGCCGGTCACCGCCATCTGGATCGCGATCGAGCTGAAATTGGCGAAGCCGCACAGGGCGAAGGTGACGATGGCGATGCTGGCCGGGGACAGCGCGCCCTGCACTTGGCCCAGATTGATATAGGCGACGAATTCGTTGAGCACGACCTTCGTGCCGAACAGGCCGCCTGCGACCTGCGCTTCCTCCCAAGGGATATTGAGCAGATACATGACCGGCGAAAAGACATAGCCCAGCAGTTGCTGGAAGCTGAGCGTCGGGTAGCCGAACATGCTGCCGATGCCGCCCAATATGCCGTTGGCCAGCGCCACCAGCGCGACGAAGGCCAGCACCATCGCGCCGACCGCGACGGCGAGTTTCACGCCGGTCTGCGCCCCTTGCGCGGCGGCCATGATGATGTTTGCGGGCTTTTCCTCGTCATGGCTGGCGACCGGCATGGGTTCGCCCGGCGTTCCTTCGGGCAGCAAGGCGGCGGGCCCTGCCCCGCTGATCCGGGTTTCGGGCAGATGAATGTCGGGATCGTCACCCAGCGGCAATTCGCCCTGCACGGGCAGTCGCACATCCGGCATCATGATCTTGGCCATCAGCAGTCCGCCGGGCGCGGCCATGAAGCTGGCGGCGAGGAGATAGTCGATCTTGATCCCCATGGATGCGTAAGCGGCGAGGATCGTGCCGGCAACGCCTGCCATGCCGCTGGTCATCACCGTGAACAATTGCGGCGGAGTGAGGCCCGCCAGATAGGGGCGGATGACGAGCGGGCTTTCGCTTTGCCCCACGAAGATATTGGCGGCGGCGCACAGGCTTTCCACCTTCGACACGCCGGTCACCGCCTCGATCGCGCCGCCGACCCAGCGGACGATGAACTGCATGACCCCCAGATAATAGAGGATCGACACGAGGCTGGCGAAGAAGATGATGACGGGCAGCGCAGCGATGGCGAAGCTGGCCCCGCCGATTTCGGGACTGGCAAGCGGGCCGAAGATGAAATTGGTGCCCGCCTGCGCATAGCCAAGAAGATTGGACACCCCCTTCGACATGCCCGCAATGACCGCGCGCCCGGCAGGAACATAGAGAACCATCAGGGCGATGCCCGCCTGCAACAGGAAGGCCGCGCCGACGACGCGGAGCCGGATGGCGCGACGGTCGGACGACAGGGCAATGGCGATGGCAAGGATGAGCAGGATGCCCGCAAGACCGATAAGAAGATGCATGAAAGGCTTTCGCGGGAAGGATGTTGCGCGCGACTATATGAGCGGAGCGCGGGCATGGCCAGCCTGAGTTGAGGGATAGCTGTTCTTCCCGATCGCCCCGGTGGCGGCGAACACCCTCGCAATGTCGGGCGAATGGCGCCGGTGGGCGCGTCAGCCGTTTGCGTCGAACGCGAGCGACGACCAGGAGGACATGGCATCTACCGCCAGCGGCGAAAGACGCACGGCGCGGCGTCGGCGGCTGTTGGGCGAGGTTTGATGTTCCTCCAGAAGACCGCGCCTTTCCAGAACGCCGACTTGCCCGACGATGACGCTCATCGACAGGCGCGATTGTTCGCTCAGTTGCTCCAGTGTCAGCGCGCGCCCGTTCAGCCCGGACTGATAGAGGAGGAGCAGTATGTCCCAGGCGGGGTCGCTGAACAGGTTCGGACCTAGCAGCGTGGCACGCGCGCGCCGAGCTTCGATATAGCGCGAAAGCGCGGCCAGATGACCCTCCCCAGTGCCATCCAGAACCGCTGCATCCTCCTGCCGGGCATGCACATTGGAGAGACAGCGTTGCAGCGCGACGATCAGGTCGGCCGCCTCCTGGCTGGGGACGATGCTCTCAGGCGGAATATGCGCGGTCATGGAGCGACTTTCGATCAAGTTCGATGCCGACGATGGCAAACAGCATGAGGGGAATGATCCAGACCGTACTCAGCCCTTCATAGATGCGGTCTGAAAAACTTTGCAGCAGCAGGGTCGCGACATGGGACAGCACCGTCATCAATTGACAGGCGGAGACCCATACCGGCCAGTAGCGCTGGCTTTGCAGCATCAGCCAGAGCAATGCGACAAAGGTGAACAGGTCGACCGTCATCAGCCAATATTGCGTCGCCTGCCACGACCCGGCGAGCTGGGCGGGAATGGTGAGCACCACCGCCGCCGCCGAAATGACAACGAAGCGCCGCCCGTCCCGCCCCCCAAAGGCCAGTGCGAAGGCGCAGGTTAAAAGCATCAAAAGCCAAAAAGAAGCCGCCAGCATTTGATCACCGTTGAGAGGGGGGAGAAATCAAACGTGTATCCAATGCCGACGGCTCCACCTGGTCAAGCGACCAGGGTCAGGTGGCGCTGCACATCGTCCTGAGCGGGCGCGTCCATTCCCAACGGGCATCCGAAGGCGGTGACTGCATGCTGGCTTTGTTCGATGCAACGGGTCAGCAGGGCCGTCGCGCGGATCATGTCGCTGCGCCCTTCGATAATCTTGGTCGCGCTTTCATGGATGCGCAGGATGATGCGCTGGCTTTCGGCGGCGGTAAGGCCGGAATCCTGAGCGGCAGCGAGAAAAGCGGTCGTGAGGTGCGCGGTATCGACCAGCGCGCCGTCCAGCGAGGCAAAAGCCTGCTTGGTCTGATCGGCGACGGCCTGGGTCTTTGCGGGATCAAGATTGAGCACAAGTCATCTCCTTCGCACGGCGCCATGCGAGGCGGTGCGTTTTCAGCGTGGCGATACAGGAAGGATCAGGCCAGTGCCTTGAAGGCCCCGGCAATGAGCAGCAGCAAAGTGACGACACCAACGCCGGTCAGTACGGCGGCGCGGATCATCGCCAATATGCGGCCATCGATACTCAGTTCATTGATCGATCCCCCTAGCGGTGGGCCGAAGGCGAGGATGCGTCGCAGGAACCCTTTTCGTTCCGTCTGCTCATCCGGCCTGTCCGGCTGAGCGATGGATGACGCAGGAGATGCATCGGAAGCAAGCCGCTGCGATTGATGTATCAAAGGCTGATATGTGCCAGTTTGGGGCTGTGGTTGCTCAATCGAAACAAACAGGCGGGCTGCTTCCTTGCGGGAAGGGACGCCGAGCTTGCGCAAACTGGTGCGGACGCGCTGATCTACCGTATGTTCCGACACATGCAGCTGTCGCGCGATTTCCTTGGAATTGAAGCCCTGCGACACCAGCCGCAGGCACTGCTTTTCACCCTCGCTCAAGGCTGGCAGGGTTTCGGCCACTCCTTCGTTCCTCCTGCGTGGACGCTTTTGCCCGTCAACAAGCTACAGGCATCACAAGGTCCAGCCAAAGCATATCACACCCGCAAGGTTGCGATTCGGTTTGCGCTAGTGGCTAAAGTGACATGAGAGGGTAGTGATATGCAATCTAGTTACGTACGTAGGTACGTGGTCCCGACGATCAGGCGCGCGGTTTGCCGTCCTGTTTCGCCTTGTGCGCGGCGAGCAGCGCATCGATCTCGACGATTCGCTGACGTTGGGGCGTGTCCTTGACCAATCCCTTGAGGCGGCATTCGGCCCACAGAGCGCGGCGCTCGGACGTCAGGGCTTTGAGATAGAGGTCGGCCATGTTCCGGCTCCTTCAAAAATATGGGGGCGGAGCGTTGCCGCCCGCCCCCGTGCCGGTCTGGCCGGTCGGTCCCCCGAAAAGGGGAAGGCTTGATCAGGCTGCCTTGGACCGGCTCATGCGCTTGCGCTCGTTCGGATCGAGGTAACGCTTGCGCAGGCGAATGGTCTTGGGCGTGACTTCGACCAGTTCATCGTCGTCGATATAGGCGATGGCCTGTTCCAGCGTCATCTTCCAGGGCGGCGTCAGGCGGACCGCGTCATCCTTGCCGCTGGCGCGGAAATTGGTGAGCGCCTTCGACTTCATCGGATTGACTTCCAGATCTTCGGTCTTGGCGTTCTGGCCGATGATCATGCCTTCATACAACGCTTCGCCAACGCCCACCATCAGGATGCCGCGTTCTTCGAGCGGGCCCAGGGCGTAGGCATTGGCCTCACCCGATCCGTTGGAGATCAAGACGCCATTCTTGCGGCCTTCGATCGGACCCTTGTGCGGACCATATTTTTCGAAGAGGCGGTTCATGATGCCGGTGCCGCGCGTGTCCGACAGAAATTCGCCATGATAGCCGATCAGGCCACGCGACGGGGCGGAGAAGGTGATGCGGGTCTTGCCGCCACCCGACGGGCGCATGTCGGTCATCTCCGCCTTGCGCAGGTTCATCTTCTCGACAACCGTGCCGGAAAATTCATCGTCCACGTCGATCATGACGGTTTCATAAGGCTCGGTCCTGTTGCCGTCCTCGTCCGTGTCGAACAGCACGCGCGGGCGGCTGATCGACAGTTCAAACCCTTCGCGGCGCATCGTTTCGATCAGCACGCCAAGCTGAAGTTCGCCGCGGCCAGCCACTTCGAAACTGTCCTTGTCTTCCGATTCCGTCACCTTGATCGCGACGTTGGATTCGGCTTCGCGCTCCAGACGATCGCGGATCATGCGGCTCGTCACCTTGGAGCCTTCGCGGCCGGCCATGGGCGAATCATTGACGGCGAAGCGCATCGACAGGGTCGGCGGATCGATCGGCTGGGCCTGGATCGGTTCGGTCACGGAAACGTCGGCAATCGTGTTCGCCACGGTTGCGACCGCCAGCCCGGCAAGGCTGATAATGTCACCGGCCTGCGCTTCTTCGACAGGCACGCGGTCGAGGCCGCGAAACGCCATGATCTTGGACGCGCGGCCGGTTTCGATGATCTTGCCGTCCATGTCGAGCGCGTGGATCGCCTGGTTGGCGCGCACCTTGCCGCTGGTGACGCGGCCGGTCAGCACGCGGCCAAGAAAATTGTCGCGATCGAGCAGGGTCACCAGGAAGGTGAAGGGCGCATCGACGTCGAGCGCTGGCGGCGGCACATGGTCGACGATCTTCTGGAACAGCGGGGTCAGCGTGCCTGAACGCATCGACGCATCTTCGTTGGCGTAGCCATTGCGGCCCGACGCATAGAGGACGGGGAAATCAAGCTGTTCATCGGTCGCGTCGAGCGACACGAACAGATCGAACACTTCGTCCAGCACTTCCTGAATCCGTTCGTCGGGGCGATCGACCTTGTTGACGACGACGATCGGCTTCAGGCCCAGCGCCAGCGCCTTGCCGGTGACGAACTTGGTCTGCGGCATCGCGCCTTCCGACGAATCGACCAGCAGGACGACGCCATCGACCATCGAGAGGATGCGTTCGACTTCGCCGCCAAAGTCCGCGTGGCCGGGCGTGTCGACGATGTTGATGCGGGTGCCTTCCCATTCGACCGAGGTCGGCTTGGCCAGGATGGTGATGCCGCGCTCTTTTTCGAGATCGTTGCTGTCCATCGCCCGCTCTTCAACGCGCTGATTGTCGCGGAACGTACCGGACTGGCGGAAAAGCTGATCGACGAGGGTGGTCTTGCCGTGATCGACGTGCGCGATGATCGCGATATTACGCAGGGACATGTCTTGCCTTTGGGATATGGGCTCCCCTGGCCGACACAAGGTCACACAGAGGCTTCGGGCGCGCCCCTACAGGAAATGATGCGTTGCGGCAAGGGCGCGTGGCAGGCGCGACATATGGCGCGCTTCCCACTGGACGGCACGGCCCCTATGTTTATCCTGTCGATTGCGCCTTGAAGCGCGGGTGTTCTATATCAATATGACACCAAGGGAGATATCATGGCCACGACCGCTACTGCGACAACGACATCCTCCAGCGATCCGTTCAACCTGACGCCGCCCGATCCGGTGCCTGTCGTGAGCGCGGAGCGGGCAGCGGGGCTGGTGCCGATCGATGCGGAGAAGAAATCCAAGCTGGACGAGAAGGTTGACGCCTTCATCGACGATCTTGTGGCGCAGGATTCCAATTCGCCCGCGTTCGGCGCGCGGGTCGACCAGTTGACCAATATGGGGCGCAAGGAAATTGCCGAGGCCGCGGGGCATAGCAACCGTTTCCTCGACCGGCCGGTGCGGGCGATGGACAGCGACAGCAAGGTCGGCGCGGACCTGGCCGAACTGCGCCGCACGGTCGAGGATCTGGACCCCGGCAAGCGCGGCAGCCTGACCAGCCGCAAAAAGCTGTTCGGCATCATCCCGTTCGGCAACAAGATGCGTGACTATTTCGACAGCTATAAAAGTGCGCAGAGCCACATCAATTCCATCCTGGGATCGCTGGCCAGCGGCAAGGACACGCTGATCAAGGATAATGCCGCGATCGATGTCGAGCGGCAGAATATGTGGGCGACGATGGGCCGTCTGGAACAGATGATCCACATCAGCAAGACGATGGACGCGCGGCTGGAAGCCAAGGCGCTGGAACTGGATTCGACCGACCCGACCAAGGCGAAGGCGATCCGCGAGAGCGCGCTGTTCTACATTCGCCAGCGCACGCAGGATCTGCTGACCCAGATGGCCGTGACGGTGCAAGGCTATCTGGCGCTCGATCTGGTGAAGAAGAATAATGTCGAACTGGTCAAGGGCGTCGACCGCGCGTCCACCACGACGGTCGCGGCGCTGCGCACCGCTGTGACGGTGGCGCAGGCGCTGGTGGGTCAGCGGCTGGTGCTGGAGCAGATCAGCGCGCTGAACACGACGACTGCGAACATGATCGATTCGACCGGCGAATTGCTCAAGAGCCAGACCGCCCAGATTCACGAGCAGGCCGCATCGAGCACGATCCCGATCGAGACGTTGCAGCGCGCGTTCCAGAATATCTACGACACGATGGACAATATCGACACGTTCAAGCTCAAGGCGCTGGAGAATATGAAAACGACGGTGACGACGCTGTCGAACGAGGTCGAAAAGTCCAAGGGCTATATCGCAAGGGCCGAGGGTCAGGCGCAGGCGTCGAAGGAAGCGCGGGCCGACAATCCCCTGCTGAGTGCGATCGAGGGATGAAGATGTTCACCAGCAACATCCGGTGGTCGTTATGAGCCGGTCCGATCGCGT
This sequence comes from Sphingobium xenophagum, assembly GCF_002288285.1. Taxonomy (NCBI): domain Bacteria; kingdom Pseudomonadati; phylum Pseudomonadota; class Alphaproteobacteria; order Sphingomonadales; family Sphingobiaceae; genus Sphingobium; species Sphingobium xenophagum. Next base: position 468,715 of record NZ_CP022745.1, read on the forward strand.
GCTGGCCGATGCCGAAGCGGTGCTGCGGCGTCATAGCGAGCGCGGGCAGAGCCTGACCGCGCGGGCGCGGCAGCGGCGCAATGCGGGGCTGATCCGCAAGGTCAAATATGCCTTCTGGGCGGTGCTGGCGGTGATATTGGGCAGCGCGGTCGCGGGCTTTGTCGTGCCACTGGGGACGACCGGCGTGATGATCGCGCTGGGGGTGGTGATCGCTGCATTGTTGCTGATCGGCCTGCTGCCGACGGAAACCCGCGTGCGGACCGAGGCACTGGCGGAAACGCCGCTCACCGCCCTGCCGCTCCAGACCGAAATCTGGCTGGAAAATCAGCGCAAGGCGCTGCCGGCTCCGGCAGTAACACTGGTCGACAGTATCGGCACGAAGCTGGAGATATTGTCGCCACAACTGGAAAAGCTGGGACCGCAAGACCCCGCTGCGCTGGAAGTGCGCAGGCTGCTGGCGGATCATCTGCCCGAACTGGTGACAGGCTATCAGTCGATCCCGCAGCCGTTGCGGCGCGAGGAACGCAATGGCCGGGTGCCCGAAAAGCAGTTGGTCGAGGGGCTGGCGGTAATCGACGCGGAGATCGGGCGGATGAGCGAGAGCCTGGCCAGCGGCGATCTGGACAAGCTGGCGACGCAAAACCGCTTTCTGGAGTTGAAATATCAGGAGGCGAAGGAATTGGGGCAATAGCCCGATCCTTCCCCGGATGATCCACCTCACCCTTATCATCGTCGATTTCCTGACCGGGTTGCTGGCGGCAGGCGCGTGGGCGCTGGCGTCCGCAGGCGGTGCCATCGCGGCGGTGGTGGGCAGCGGGATATTGGGGGTTTCGCTATTCCGGCGCTGGCGGCGCAGGGACTAAAGGCCGTTTAAAAGGCCGGCCACCATGGCGTCGGACAAGGCGATGTCGAAATGCACGCCGAAACGCTTGGCGCGGACCCAGACGACATGGGCGACGACCATGATCCCTTTCGTCTCTATCATGACGCGATCGCCCGTGGACGGCGGACGATCGCAATGGGCAAGCGCGCCGGTTGTCGAGAGATCCAATATATGTGCGCGCAGCGGCATACCGCGCAGGTGCAGCACCACCGGCTCGAACATCTTGTGCCGCGCGGCGATGCGGGGTTTGGTCCCGGAGGGGGCGAGCGATGCATGGTCGGTCATGATTGGAATCTCCCCGACACCGTCATATTGCAGTTGCGAGCAACAGCCAATCACCAGAAAGGATCAGGGCGGCGTTAACCCTAATTTTCGCTGCGATAGGCGCATGTGACGATACTGGACGGGTCGGGCCGAGCTGCGATGCGGCGGAAACGGGCGAAATAGCCCCCTGCGCTCGGCTTGGGGATGACCTCCTCCAATCGGAAACCCATTGCCGTCAGTTCGCAGGCAAGCAGGCGCGGCGGCGTGCCATGCTGTTCGGTCGGCCTGTTGGAATCGACGACGATCAGTTCGCCATCCTTTTTCAGCGCCGGGCTGAGGTGCCAGAGAAAGGCATAAGGTTCGGCAATCTCATGATACATATGCACCATCAAGATGCGGTCGAAGCTGTTGACCGGCAGGCGGGGATCTTCGGGCGCGCCCAGCTTGACGCTGACATTGTCCAGCTTTTCGCGCGTGATGCGGCGCGACAGCGCCTCGATCACTTCCGGCATGATATCCTCTGCCAGCACCCGTCCGCTCTTGCCGACGCGGGCGGACAGCCGCACGGTATAATAGCCCTCGCCCGCGCCAATATCCGCGACGGTCATGCCGGGACGGATTCCGGCGCGGTCCATGATATCCTCCGCCTCATTCACCCGGTCGCGGGCCTCCTCGCTCGACCAGCGGGTCGACACGATCGGGGCCACCGGGCGGTCCGCGAGCGGGAAAGGCGCGGCAGCGGGGGAACGCTCCGTTTCGTTACCGGGCGACAGGCGGTCGCAGGCGGTGAGCAAGGCAAGCACGCCCGCCAGAACCGCCCGCATGCTCATGTCAGTCGACATCCTCGACATCGACCTTCTCGCCAGTCACCTTCTGGCTGAGCGCTGCGGCCATGAAGGGATCAAGCGCGCCGTCCAGCACGTCGTCGGGCGCGGTCGAGGTGACCCCGGTGCGCAGATCCTTCACCAGCTGATAGGGTTGCAGCACATAGGAACGGATCTGGTGCCCCCAGCCAATCTCCGTCTTGGCGGCATATTCGCCAGCCGTCACGGCTTCGCGCTTGGCCAGTTCCGCTTCGTAGAGGCGCGCCTTGAGCATGTTCATCGCGGTTGCGCGGTTCTTGTGCTGCGAACGGTCATTCTGCGACGCGACGATGATGCCGGACGGAATATGGGTGATGCGGACGGCCGAATCGGTCGTGTTGACATGCTGCCCGCCCGCGCCGGACGCGCGATAGGTGTCGATCTTGAGGTCGGATTCCTTGACTTCAATGTCGATATCATCGTCAATCACGGGATAGACCCATACCGACGAGAAGCTGGTATGGCGGCGCGCGGCGCTGTCATAGGGGCTGATGCGGACCAGGCGATGGACGCCGCTTTCGGTCTTGGCATAGCCATAGGCATTCTCGCCCTTGATCAGGAAGGTCGCGGACTTGATGCCCGCCTGATCGCCCGCCTGATAATCGACCAGTTCGACCTTGTAACCGCGCCGTTCGGCCCAGCGGCGATACATTCGGCTGAGGATTTCGGCCCAATCCTGGCTTTCGGTACCGCCAGCACCGGCATGGATTTCCAGATAGGTGTCGCTGCCATCGGCTTCGCCAGACAGCAGCGCCTTGATCTTGTCCTCGTCCGCGCGGTCGGCCAGCGCCTTCAGCGCCGCGATGGCTTCGGACACCATGTCCTCGTCACCTTCGGCTTCCGCCATTTCGATCAGTTCGGCAGTGTCGGACTTTTCCGATGCAATGGCACGGGTCGCGCCGATGGCGCTGTCCAGCCTGGTCCGCTCCCGCATGACCTCCTGCGCCAGCTTGGCATTGTCCCACAAGGTCGGATCCTCGACGCGCGCGTTCAACTCGTCAAGGCGGCGCAGCGCGCGGTCCCAGTCGAGCGACTGGCGCAGCAGGGCAAGCGCGGCGTCGATGCGGTCAATATATTGCAGCGCTTCGGCGCGCATGGGTGGTCTCCAAAAACTCGGCCCAAAAGGGAAGGCTCTCTAGCCGTTCGCCCTGAACTTGTCGAAGGGCCGTCCTTTCTTGCGTAAATCGCTGTTCGTCAAGAAGAACAGGGCTTCGACAGGCTCAGCCCGAACGGTTCCGATGCATTTCGTCGCAAGAGGGTCAAAAAGCGCTGCGGGCGGACGCATTAATGATGTTCCGCAAAAGGATAGCAATGCCTCAACGATAGTCGCTGCCGAATGCGCATTCTTCCCATGTTCGCCCTTCTGGCTTTGGCTCCGCAATCGGCATTGGCATCTGGCGGTGTACCGTTGTCGCCTATCGGATTTTCATTTTCTCCATCGGCTCCCGCACCATTGAAACCGGACCATCCGCTATATCGTCGCATAGCATTGGAGCAAGTGGCGGATATGCCCGGTGTCGTGGGCGGAAAAGCGACACTGGGCCTGGCAGGGGCAGCAAAGCGGTCCAGCTTTGAGAAAGCACTGCGCGAAACAATGAATAAGCTGAACATGCTGGCCACTACGGATGCCGAAGCCAAGGTTCGCTTGTCGCCACGCTGGATTGACATGGATGCGCCGTTCAAGATTTCCTTCTCCAGCCGTGCCAGCGTCACGATGGGATGGAGCTTAACCCGAATCGACAACGGCCAGCTTCTGTTCCAGCGAGATATAACGACCGCTGCTCAGTCCAAGGGCGGAAACGGCACCGACCGTATGGTCGGAGTCGGACGCGTCGCATTGATGACAAACATTGCCTCCGCCTTGAACTGCGTCGACAGGGCGGCCTATGGCGTGGCACCTCAAGATTGCGCGCTTTCCCCGAATTTTGAGTATAAAGCGCCGACTTACATCTTCATGTTCCTGCCCGGTTGATGGCAGATCATCATTGGGTACGGCTACGCCAGACCTTCTAATCTTTCCTCAATAAATCCCGCCCTGATCGGACAGGAATTCGCTGTCGGTGCGCGCTCTGGTGCGGCTGGCGGCGCGGGTGGCGGCGACCTTGGCTTGCTCTTCGGCCTCTTCCTTGCGGATCGTGCGGCGGGGTTCGGATTCGGGTTTGAAGGCTTCCCAGATGACCGCCGCCTTGGGTTCGCTGGTCGGCCAGGCGCCGTACACGCGCTTGCCCGACCGCCGGTCGATCGCGACCATGCGGATGCCCGCAGGGGCGATGAAGGGCGTCTTTGGCATGGTTTCCAGGATCGGAGCCATCGCCGCCTTCCAGATCGGCGCGGCGATGCGGCCGCCCTGCGCCCAGCCGCCAAGGCTGCGCGGCTGATCATAGCCGATATACACGCCAGCGACGAGATCGGGCGATCCGCCGACGAACCAGACATTGGTCGGGCCGTTGGTGGTGCCGGTCTTGCCGAAGAGCGGACGCTTAAGGTCGGCCAGTACGGTGGCGGTACCGCGCTGGACCACGCCTTCGGCGATGTGGACGACCTGATAGGCGGTCATCGGGTTCATCACCTGCTTGCCCTCAAAACCGAAGCGCGGCATCGGCTTGCCGTCCCAATTGGCCATGTTGCAGCCATCGCAGGCGCGCCAGCGTTCGGGCCAGATGACCTTGCCACGTCGGTCCTGCACATAATCCATCACGCGCGAGGGGAATTGCCGCCCCTGATTGGCGAGCGCCGCATAAGCATTGACCATGCGTTCGACCGTGGTTTCACCCGCGCCCAGCGCGAAGGACAGATAGGGCTGGTAGTCGCCAATCCCCATGCCCTTGATGGTGCGGACGACCCGCTCCATGCCCGTCTGGCTGGCGGCCCGCACGGTCATCAGGTTGCGCGACTGTTCGACGCCCCAGCGCATCGTCTGCGGTCCAGCGCTGCCGCCGGAGAAGTTGCGAAAGCATTTCTGGCCAAGGCCCGCGCCCTGATAGACGCACAGCGGCCCATCGACGATGATCGAGGCCGGGGTCATGCCGCTGTCGAGCGCGGCGGCATAGACGAAGGGCTTGATGGTCGAACCGGGCTGGCGCAGCGCCTGGGTGGCGCGGTTGTAGGAGGACAGGCGCGAATCAAAGCCGCCCTGCATCGCGCGGATACGGCCCGAATGAACCTCCTCCACCATCATGCCGCCCGACACTTCGGGGATGGAACGCAGCGCCCAGTTCGATCCATTGCGCGCAACGACGATCAGGTCGCCAGGCTTCATTGCAGAGAAGGCCGGACCACCTGTTTTGCGATAGGGGCTCTGCGCGGCGCTGGCGGGGAGAGTGCCCGTGCTGCCGTCGGCAAAGCCAAGCTGCGCGTCGGTCGATGTGCGGCTGACGATGACGGCGACGCGCCAATCTGCATAATCGACGTCGATATAGCTGGCGGCCAGTTCCCGCTCCCAGCCATTGTCTATCTTGATATGACCGACCGGGCCGGACCAGCCGCGCCCGGCGTCGAAACGCAACAGCCCGCCGCGCAGCGCATTCTTGGTGCTTTCCTGCACCACCGGATCATAGGGGCTGCGCACCCACAGGCCACCGGCATAGACGCTGTTGGGACCATCGCTCGCCTTTTCGCCGAACAGGCTGATCAGGCGGCGGCGCACTTCTTCCATATAATAGCCGCCTGCCCGCGCGTCGAAGCCGGAGCCGTGCGCGGCAACGGTGCCGAGCGGCTGGGCCACCGCCGCGTCGCGCTGTGCAGGGGTGATCCAATTATTCTTCACCATTTCGCCCAGCGCCCAGTTGCGCCGTTCGATCGCGCGGGCATGACCGGTCGGGCTTTCGGGGCGGTAATTGGCCGGCCCCTTGGGCAGGATCGACAAATAGGCCATTTCGTGGAGCTTGAGGTCGGCGACGTCCTTGTCGAAATAGGCGCGCGCGGCAGCCTGTACGCCATAGGCGTTTCGACCCAGAAATATCTGGTTGAGATAGAGTTCGAGGATTTGCTGCTTGGTCAGCACATTTTCCATGCGCCACGCCAGGATCATCTCCTTCACCTTGCGCGTGGGCGAATATTCGTCGCCGATCAGCAGATTCTTGGCCACCTGCTGCGTAATGGTCGATCCGCCGCGGGCGCGCTGGCCAGACCCCAATTTGCTGGCATAATCAAGCACGGCCCCAGCGAAACCGGGGAAGTCGACGCCATGATGGTCAAAGAATGTCTTATCCTCCGCCGCCAGATAGGCGTGGATCAGTTGCGGGGGATAGTCGCTGAATTGCAGCTGGACGCGCCGTTCGCGGGCATAGCTGTGAACCGGCTGGCCATTAATGTCGCGCACGATGGTAGGCAGCGGCGGCTCATATTCCAGCAGCGTCGCCGCGTCGGGCAAGCCGCGCGCGAAGATCAGCCAGAACAGCGCGCAAAAGAGCAGGAAGCCGCCCAGCAGGATCGCGCTCCAGCGAAACAGGCGGCGCTGCCAGAGCGGGCGCAGACGATCCAGCACGCCCCCTGCGTCGCGACGCAGGCGATAGGCAAAGGACGATGCGGGCGGATTGGAACGGGCCTCTTCCATGACGGATCAGGCTCTAAGGTCAAATTGCCGCCAAGGCCAGCGCAGATCGTCGAACCTGCCCCCCTTCCCCGCCAGCGACGCGTTTTGGCGCGATCAGCCCCCGGCCGCGCCGCCGTGCATCGCAAGCTTGCGGGCGAAGTGAACCTCGATCGCGCGGGCGACGCCGCGGGCGATTTTCTGCTGCCCCTCGCGCGAGGCGAGAAAGGCCGCATCCTCGGCATTGCTGATATAGCCGGTTTCAAACAGGACCGATGGCGTATCGGGCGCTTTTAGCACCATTAAGGAAGCAAAGCGGTGATAGGCGCTGCGGAAGGCCACATAGGGCGATGCTTCGCGCTGGAGCAGACGCGCGAAATTGGCCGAGATGTTCATCGATTCGCGCTGGGTCAGGTCGATGAGGATCGAGGAGACGTCGCCCGACTGGCCGCCAAGGTTCACGCCATTGATGATGTCCGCCTTATTCTCCCGCGCCGCCAGACGCGCCGCTTCGCGATCGGAAGCGGTTTCGGACAATGTATAGACGGTCGCCCCATGCGCGTCGGCATTTTCCGCTGCGTCGGCATGGATCGAAATGAACAGGTCTGCGCCCAGCTTGCGGGCGATGCCATAGCGTTCCTGAAGCACGAGATATTTGTCATCGTCGCGGGTCAGCGCCACGCGCACACGGCCCGACTTGACCAACTGGTCGCGGATCGCCTGGGCGATGGCCAGCGTCACATCCTTTTCGCGCTTGCCATTATCCTTGTTGATCGCGCCCGGATCATGGCCGCCATGGCCCGCATCGATCACGATCAGGGGACGGGTGCCGTCACGCGCGCCCTCGATCGGCGGCAGCGCGACGCCGCGCGCCATGGACGGGATCGGCACGGTGATCGAATGGAGTCGCTTTCGCGGTCGGGCGCTCATATTGGCGGGCGCGTCGAAATTGGTGCGGCCCCTGCCCACCGCCGTGCGAAAGACGCTGTCGGTCGCGCCCTTGAGCGAGAAGCTGAGCGATTTGCCGTCGGGCGCGATCTGCGCATCGCCCAGCGTCGCCGGGCTGGCGAGATCGAGAACGACGCGGGCGGTGCTTTCGCTCAACTGGCCCTGACGCACTGCGGCGATCGTGCCATTGCCGGGCGCGAACTGGCCGCGACTGATCTGCGCGCCGCTGATGTCGAGCGCGATACGGCGCGGCGTATCAAGCAGGAAGGCTGACGCGCCATCGACCCGATCGTCGAAACGAACAATGACGCGATCGTCGCGTACATCGACGGCATAAATGCCGCCGGCGCTGCCGGGCGCCGCCATCGTCAGAGTGCTTGCAAGGGCAAGGCTTTGTAACATGCGCCGCTTGTGCATCGCATGGATGCGGGCCGTCCAGCCAAATGTCATGCGCTTATCCGTTCAGCGTCCCCACGCTAAACCCCGGATTAAGCAAAGCCTGTTGTGGCTCCGTAAAATGAGACGGTTAACGGGATTTTCAGCACGAGCGGCGATACGGGTGCTGGTTTGGAACGGGCTTTGCTCCGCCCATTTTTGAACAGACGCGAACAAGACATAATATTTCAGGCAGCCGTTGCCCCGTGGGTCTTTGACTGCTACCCATTCATATTCCCGCAAGACTAGCCTGTTTCACGGTGGCGATGCGGGGAAACAAGAGCGGCATCGGCGCGCACCCTGCGCGCCACAGGATGCCAGTAACAGGTTGACGCTGCATGAGGCATGAATTCCATTCCACGCTTGCCCCGGTAACGGGCGATGCGGCGTGGATGGTCCGGCCCGGCGAATTGTCCGGCCCTGCCGACGCAGCAGACGCGCAATATTTCCTTCAAACCTGGACGATGTCGCAACCTGCGCCCCTTTCGGCGCGCACGCGGCCGTCCCTTCACTATCGCGTGGCGGCGCGGCCAAGTGCCGCAGCCCGTCCACGCCGGAGACTATTACATGACAATGCGTATGCTGATCGATGCGCGCCACCGGGAAGAAACCCGTGTCGCGGTCGTCAAGGGTAACCGGATCGAGGAATTCGACTTCGAGTCCGCTGAGCACAAGCAGCTCAAGGGCAATATCTATCTGGCCAAGGTAACGCGGGTCGAGCCTTCGTTGCAGGCCGCCTTCGTCGATTATGGCGGCAACCGTCACGGCTTCCTCGCTTTCAGCGAAATTCATCCCGACTATTATCAGATCCCGCGTGAGGACCGCGAAGCGCTGTTGCGCGAAGAACGCGCCCATGCCGAGGAAGAGGCTGCGCTGCGCGCCGATCTGGACGATGAGGATGACGAGGACGGCGAAGGCGGCAGCGTCGAAACCGTCGAGGCGACCCATCATCATGATGATGACGATGCGCATGACGAGCAGGAGAGCGGCGAACAGGCCGAAGGCGAAGGCGGGCGCGGCAATGGTCGCGGGCGTGGCCGTAGCCGGGGTGGCGACGATGCCGCCGACGAACTGCGCCGCAAGCGGATGGCGCTGCGCCGCCGCTACAAGATTCAGGACGTCATCAAGCGCCGCCAGGTGCTGCTGGTCCAGGTCGTCAAGGAAGAGCGCGGCAACAAGGGCGCGGCGCTGACCAGCTATTTGTCGCTGGCCGGTCGTTACTGCGTGCTGATGCCCAACACGTCGCACGGCGGCGGCATTTCGCGCAAGATCAGCAATGCGGCGGACCGCAAGCGGTTGAAGTCGATCATCGCCGACATGGCGCTGCCTTCGTCGATGGGCTGCATCGTGCGGACTGCCGGCCTTCAGCGCACCAAGGTCGAGATCAAGCGCGACTTCGACTATCTCGCCCGCCTGTGGGACGAAATTCGCGAAAATACGATGAAGTCGGCCGCCCCGGCGCTGATCCACAATGACAGCGACCTGATCAAGCGGGCGATCCGCGATATCTACAACAAGGATATTGAGGAAGTCATTGTCGAGGGCGAGCATGGTTACAAGGCCGCCAAGGACTTCATGCGCCTGCTGATGCCCAGCCATGCGCGCAAGGTGAAGGGCTATGCCGACCCGGTATCGCTGTTCCAGCGCGCCGGTGTCGAGGATCAGCTGGCCGCCATGTACAACCCGGTCGTGCAGCTGAAATCGGGCGGCTATCTGGTGATCAACCCGACGGAGGCTCTGGTGTCGATCGACATCAACTCCGGCCGGTCGACCCGCGAGCATGGCATCGAGCAGACCGCCGTTGCGACCAATCTGGAAGCGGCGCGCGAGATTGCGCGTCAGTTGCGCCTGCGGGACATGGCTGGTCTGGTCGTCATCGACTTCATCGACATGGAGATGAACTCCAACATCCGCAAGGTCGAGAAGGCGATGAAGGAAGCGCTGAAGGACGATCGCGCGCGCATTCAGGTCGGCCGGATTTCGGGCTTTGGCCTGATGGAAATGAGCCGCCAGCGCCTGCGCACCGGCGTGCTGGAAGCATCGACCCGCCAGTGCCCGCATTGCGAAGGCACCGGCCTGGTCCGCACCGCATCGTCGGCGGGCCTGTCTGCGCTGCGCATGCTGGAAGAGGAAGCGGCGCGGGGTCGCGGCAGCATCATCACGCTGCGCGCCAGCCAGGAAGCCGCCTTCTACGTCCTCAACAACAAACGTCGCGAACTGGACGAGATCGAGCAGCGCTACGGCGTCAGCATCATCGTCCTGCCCGATGGCGAGGTGGAGGGCGCACGCATGTCGGTCGAGCCGAGCGGCCCGCGCCCCGAACGCGTCGTGACCTATGCACCGATGGATCAGGATGACGACGAACTCGACCTGATCGAGGAAGAAGAGGAAGAAGAAGAGCCGCAAGCCGAGGAAGAGGAAGAGGCCGCCTCTGAGCGCGACCGTTCCGAGCGGGGTGACCGGGGCGAGGATCGCGATGGCAACCGCCGTCGCCGTCGCCGCCGTCGCCGCCGTGGCGGCCAGCGCGATGAAAATCGCGTCGAGGGCGAAGCTGCGGACGATGCCGGTGAGGCACAGGAGGCGGGCGCCGATGAAGCGGACGAGGATAGCGATGGCGAGGCGGAAGCCGCCGTCACTCCCGTCGAAGCCGAGGAAGAAGGCGCTGCCCGTCGTCGTGGCCGCCGTGGTCGCCGTGGCGGTCGCCGTCGTCGTGAAGGCGGTGAAGCTGCAACCGATGCGAACGCGGAAACTGCCGAGGCGGTGACCGAGGACGCGCCTGTCGCCGAAGACGCCGTGGCCCAAGAGGCTGCGGTCGAGGAAGCGCCCGCCGAGGAAGCGCCCAAGACCCGTCGTCGTCCCCGCGCCCGCAAGCCCAAGGCCGACAGCGCGCCCGCAACCGAAGCCGTCGCCGAGGAAGCGCCCGCCGAGGTTGCAGCCGAAGCCCCGGTAGAGGTCGTCGCCGAGAAGGCGCCAGCCAAGCCCCGCCGTGGTCGTCGCACCAAGGCGCAGATCGAGGCTGATGCCGCTGCGGCGGAAGCGGCCGCGGCCCAGGCGCCGGTTGCCGAAGAAGCCCCTGCCAAGCCCAAGCGCACCCGTCGCAAGAAGGCCGATGTCGCAGCGGAAGCCGAAGCAGCCGCGCCTGCCGTCGAGGCACCGGCTCCGGCCGAGGAAGCGCCTGCCGCCGAGCCTGTCGCGGCGGAGAGCGAATCCGAAGGCGTCAATGACGATGGCACGCCGCGTCGCGGCTGGTGGCAGCGTACGTTCGGCCAATAAAAGCCGGATCGCTCGCCCATGAACAAGCGCCGCTGCTTATCCGGTCATGCCCGGTCGGCAGCGGCGTTTTTCGTTTGGCGCGCCGCTTCACCGGCGGTTCATGGCCTGCATGGCATGGGCGGCGCGTGATGGTCCGATTGATCCGATGGCTTGCCCTTCTGCTGGGCGTGTTCATGCTGATGGCGCGCCCGGCGCTGGCGCAGAGCATCTTGCGCGATGCCGAGACCGAGGCGTTCATGGCCGACATGTCCGCGCCGCTCGTCAAGGCGGCGGGCATGGCCCCGCGCAATGTCCAGGTGCTGGTCATCAACGATCCCGAAATCAACGCCTTCGTCGCTGGCGGCCAATATGTGTGGGTGCATAGCGGGCTGATCGCGCAGGCCGACAATGTGAACCAGTTGCAGGGCGTGGTAGCGCATGAACTGGGCCATATAGAGGGCGGCCATATCGTCCGCTTTGGCGAAGGGATTCGCGAAGCGACCGGCGTGACTTTGCTCAGCCTGGTGCTGGGGCCGCCGCCATCGCGGCGGGCGGCGCGGAAGCGGGCATGGGGATTATGGGCCTCGGCCAGCAGGCGGCGATGTCCAAATTCCTGGCTTTTTCGCGCGGTCAGGAAAGCTCCGCCGATCTGGCGGGCGCGCGCTATCTGAGCACGGCGGGCATCAGTGGCCGGGGAAGCCTGGAATTTTTCAAGAAGCTGCAAAATCAGGAATATCGCCTCGCGATACCGCAGGATAACAGCTATGGCCGCACCCATCCTCTGTCAGGGGAACGCATCAATGTGCTGCGCGAGGTCTATACGGTCGATCCGGCGTGGGACAAGCCGGTCGACAAGGCGCTGGAGGCGCGGTTCGAGCGGATCAAGGCCAAGCTGGTCGGCTTCGTGTCGGAACCCGCCCAGACCCTGATCAAATATCCCGAAAGCGACCAGTCGATCCCGGCGCATTATGCCAGGGCCTATGCCTGGCACAAAAGCGCCTATCCGCAACGCGCGCTCCATGAAGCCGACGCACTGCTGGCGGCGATGCCGGACGATCCCTATTTTCTGGAGCTCAAAGGCCAGATATTGCTGGAAAGCGGCCGCCCCAAGGACGCGATTGCACCGCTGCGCGAAGCGGTGCGGCTGACCAACCAGCCGCTGATTTCCGTGCTGCTGGCCCATGCGCTGATCGCGACCGAGGATGAGGCGAATTTTGCCGAGGCCGAGCAGGTTTTGCGCCTGGCAGTGGCGCGCGACCGGGAAAATCCCTTCGCCTGGTATCAGTTGGGCGTCGTCTATGAACGGCGGGGCGATACGCCACGCGCGGCGCTGGCGACGGCGGAGCGATACGCGATGATGGGCCAGCATCCGATGGCGCTGCGCAGTGCGGACGCGGCGATGCAGGGGTTGAAGCCGGGCACAGTTGACTATCTGCGGGCGCAGGATATCGCGATGGTATCGCGCGCCGCGATCGAGCAGCAGCGGAAGAAACGATAAAATGACGCAGCACAACCGGCCGACATTCCGCGCGGCCCTTTCCAACAGGATGATCCAGATGACCCTTGGCGCTTTCGCCTTTATCGCGGCAGCCGCCGGGATCGCTCTGGCCGTGCAGGCCCCCGCCGCCGTGACCACCACGGACAAGAGCGCGATCGAAAAGATCGTTCATGACTATATATTGGAGCATCCCGAAATCATCCCGCAGGCAATCGAGAGATTGCAGGCGAAACGCATGTCCAGCACGATCGCGGACAATCGCATGGCGCTGGAAAAACCCTATGCCGGGGCGTGGGAAGGCGCGGCCAATGCCGATGTCACCGTGGTCGAATTTTTCGACTATGCCTGCGGCTATTGCCGCGCATCGCTGCCGGATCTTGCCAAGCTGGTGGGGTCGGACGCCAAGGTGAAGATCGTCTATCGCGAACTGCCGATCCTGTCGGAAGAAAGCAGCGACGCGGCCAAAGTATCGCTTCTGGCGGCCGAGCGCGGCCAATATATGGCCTATCACAAGGCGCTCTATGGCGCTGGCAAAGTGACGCGCGACACGATCGTCGCGGCGGCGGCGAAGGCCGGCATCAGCAAAGCGGACGCGGAAGCAGCGATGGCGTCGAACAAATATGACGCCGAAATCCAGTCCAACATCGCGCTCGCGCAGAAATTGCAGGCGAGCGGCACGCCGACCTTCGTCATCGGCGACCAGGTGTTGAATGGCGCGGTCGGCTTTGACGCGCTGAAGAGCGGCGTGGCGGCGGCGCGGGGGAAGTAATGGGCCATCCTCCCCTTTAAGGGGAGGTGGATGGCCGTAGGCCAGACGGATGGGTGTCGCGCTATCGAGAGGGTGATACCCCTCCACCACTGGCTACGCCAGCGGTCCCCCTCCCCTTGCAGGGGAGGATTTCGGTTCGGCAAGATCGGGCTTCGCCCCATTGACTTCCCACCCCCATTTGCCTATCGGACGCCCCCTGACCATGCGGCCGCTGCTTTGGCGGCCCTTTTTTGTCACGCCCGATTCTCTAGTTGTTTTTTGAGGAATGAACGATGAAGCGCACTTTTCAGCCGAGCAATCTAGTTCGGAAGCGCCGTCACGGTTATCGCGCCCGCATGGCGACCCCCGGCGGCCGCAACATCATCCGCGCCCGTCGTGCGCGCGGCCGCAAGAGCCTGAGCGCCTGATCGAAGGGCCGCCTTCGGCTGCGCCTGCCATCATGGGCAAGCGGGCCGATTTCCTGGCGGCCAATCGCGGCAAGCGCGCACCCATGCCGGGATTCGTCCTGCTGGTGCGCGACCGCGACGATGGCGATCCGGCGATGCGATTCGGCATCACGGTCACGAAAAAGATTGGCGGCGCCGTCATCCGTAACCGGATGAAGCGCCGCTTTCGCGTTCTCGCACGGGAATTGCTGCCGCTGCATGGCTATGCCGGTGCCGACCATGTGCTGATTGGCCGCGATGGCGGCAAGGAACGTGATTTCGCCTTGCTGCGCACCGAGCTGGAAAAGGCGCTGCGCAAGATTGCGCGCGCGCCGCAGGCCGGTGATGCGCCGTCGCGCCATGGCGTGGGGGCAGGTCATGGCCGGGGCAAAGGCAAGGTCGGCGCATGATGGCCCGCCTGCTCATCCTGATCGCGCGCTTCTGGCAGATCGGCCCTTCGCGCATCCTGCCCCCTTCCTGCCGCTATGCCCCATCCTGTTCGGAATATGCGATCCAGGCCGTGCGCAAATATGGCGCGATCAAGGGTAGCTGGCTGGCAGGGAAGCGGCTAATGCGATGCCACCCATGGGGCGGTTCGGGCTACGACCCGGTCCCCTGACACAGATATAAGACGGCGGAGCCGAACAACGTGGACGACAAGAAGAATATCATTCTGGCGGTGCTGCTGACCGCTGCGATCCTGTTCGGCTGGCCTTATGTGTCCACCTATTTCTTTCCAGCGGCCAATCCACCCGCAACGAAGATCGAAGGTGGCAAGACGACGCCTGTCGCCAACCCGGCAGCGGACCCGGCCGCAGACAGCGTGGCGGCGATTCGCGATCGCGCCGTGGTGCTGAAGGAAAGCCCGCGCATTCCCATCCGCACGCCCAAGCTGGACGGGTCGATCAACCTGAAAGGTGCGCGCATCGATGACATCGTGCTGCCGACCTACAAGGAAACCATCGCCAAGGATTCGCCCGACGTCCGCCTCTATTCGCCCGCCGGTACGCAGGACGCCTATTTCGCCGGCTTCGGATGGCAGGGCGAAGGGCTGAAAACGCCGAACAAGGATACGGTCTGGACCGCGCAGGGCAGCGAACTGACCCCGACCAGCCCCGTTACCCTGACCTGGAATAATGGCGTTGGCCAGACGTTCGAGATTCGCCTGAGCGTCGATGAAAATTACATGATCACCGCCGCGCAGAAAGTGTCGAACAGCGGCGCCGGTACGGTCGGCGTAAAGCCCTATGGCTATATCAGCCGCAGGAGCATTCCCAAGGACCCCGATACCTGGACCATCCATATCGGCCCGATGGGCGTGTTCAACGACGCGGCCAATTATGACGTGAATTACAAGGATCTCGACGAAGGTCCGTCCACCCGCGATTTCCAGTCCAAGGGCGGCTGGATCGGCTTTACCGACAAATATTGGCTGTCGGCGCTGGTGCCTGGCAAGGATGCCGATGTCGCAGCCCAGTTCCGCAAGGGTGCTGGCACCCAATATCAGGCCGACGTCGCGCTTGATTCGACCATGCTGGCGCCCGGCAAGTCGGTCACGCAGACGCTGCGCCTGTTCGTCGGGGCCAAGGAGGTCAAGACGCTCCAGGCCTATGAGCGTGGTGGCGTCAAGCTGTTCGACCGCGCGATCGACTGGGGCTGGTTCTATTGGTTCGAGCAGCCGATTTTTGCCCTGCTGCACTGGCTGTTCGAGACGCTGGGCAATTTCGGCGTGGCGATCATCTGCCTGACCTTCGTGGTCCGCGGCCTGATGTTCCCGGTCGCCCAGCGCCAGTTCGCCAGCATGGCGGCAATGCGCGCGGTGCAGCCCAAGATGAAGGCGCTGCAGGAGAAGTATAAGGACGACAAGCCGCGTCTCCAGCAGGAGATGATGGCGCTGTACAAGACGGAGAAGGTCAACCCGCTGGCCGGGTGCCTGCCCATCTTCATCCAGATTCCGATCTTCTTCGCGCTCTACAAGGTGTTGATGCTGACGATCGAAATGCGGCATCAGCCGTTCGTGCTGTGGATCAAGGATTTGTCCGCGCCCGATCCGCTACATATCCTGAACCTGTTCGGCCTGCTGCCCTTCACCCCGCCATCCTTCCTGGGGATCGGCGTGCTGGCGCTGCTGCTGGGCATCAGCATGTATTTCCAGTTCAAGCTGAACCCCGCGCAGATGGACCCGATGCAGCAGCAGATCTTTTCGATCATGCCGTGGATGATGATGTTCATCATGGCCCCGTTCGCGGCTGGCCTGCTGGTGTACTGGATCACCAACAACTGCCTGTCGATGGCCCAGCAATGGTGGCTGTACCGCCGCCACCCCGTGCTGAGCACGGCAGTCGCGAAGTAAGTATCATCCTCCCCTGCAAGGGGAGGTGGCTGGCCGCAGGCCGGACGGAGGGGTGTCCCCTATCGCGAGGGTGACACCCCTCCACCACGCCCTTCGGGCGCGGTCCCCCTCCCCCTGTGGGGGAGGATTTGAAAGGTGAACGACATGGAATCCCCTGACCTGATCGAGGAAGCGCGCAAGGTCTTTTCCGGGCCGATCACCTTCCTGAAGTCCGCGCCGACGCTGGAATTTCTGCCCGACATGGCGGTCAATGAGGTCGCCTTTGCCGGCCGGTCCAATGTCGGCAAATCATCGCTGCTCAACGCCCTCACTAACCGCAACAATCTGGCGCGGACATCCAATACGCCGGGGCGGACGCAGGAACTGAACTTCTTTGACGTGGGCGATCCGCTGCGCTTCCGCCTGGTCGACATGCCCGGCTATGGCTATGCGAAGGCACCCAAGGATGTGGTGCGCAAATGGAAGTTCCTGGTGAACGACTATCTGCGCGGGCGGGCCGCGCTCAAGCGCGCGCTCGTGCTGATCGACAGCCGCCATGGCATCAAGGAAGTCGATACCGACATGCTGGACATGCTGGACGGCGCGGCGGTGAGCTATCGCATCATCCTGACCAAGGCGGACAAGATCAAGGCGAGCGAACTGGCCGCCGTGACCGAGCAGACCGCGCAAGCGATCCGCAAGCGTCCCGCCGCCCATCCCGACATCATCGCCACGTCCAGCGAGAAGGGCATGGGCATTCCCGAACTGCGCGCGGCGGTGCTGGAAGCCGTGACGATCGGCTGATCGCTGGCGCTTGATGGCGCGAGCGCCTATGGACGGCGCAACGAACAGGAGCGCATGACCATGGCCGACGATGAATATGTCTATGACGAAGCGACCGGCGAATGGATCAGCGCCGCCGATGTGAAGCAGGCCGACAGTGAGCCGAACAGTGTCGAAGTGCGCGATTCGGTCGGCAATCTGCTGGCCGACGGCGATCAGGTGACGTTGATCAAGGATCTGACGGTCAAGGGCGCTGGCCAGACGCTGAAGCGCGGCACGCTGATCAAGTCGATCCGGCTGACGGGCGATGCGCAGGAAATCGACTGCAAGTTTGACGGGATCAAGGGCCTGGTGCTGCGCGCCGAATTTGTCCGCAAGCGGTGAGTGAAAGCCGCCCCCGGCGGATCGCGCGATGGGTGCTGGCGCTGGCCTATCTGGTCGCGGGGATCGCGCATTTGCGGTCGCCCGGCGGCTTCATCGCGATCACGCCGAGTTGGGTGCCCTTCCCCGCCACGGTGATTTTCCTGACGGGACTGGCTGAACTGGCGGGAGCCGCCGGATTGATGGTGCCGGCGTTGCGCAAGGCGGCGGGGATCGGCCTGGCGCTCTATGCGCTGTGCGTCTGGCCTGCCAATATCAACCATGCCGTCCATGATATAGCCATTGGCGGCGTGCATCTGGGCTGGGCCTATCATGCCCCGCGCCTGGCGTTGCAGCCGGTCATCATCTGGTGGGCGCTGTGGGCGGCCCATATCATCGACTGGCCCTTTGCCCGGCGGCATTAGCGAAAGATTGTCTTTCCGGTCCAGCGCCCTACTGTCGTCTTTTCCTGCAGACGAGCGTGAGAGAGCATGATGAACCGGCATCTTCCCTGGATAGCGATGGCCGTGATCGGCGCGGTAGCGCTGAGCGTCGTCGCGGTGTCGCGGGGCGAAGCCGTCAATGCGCTGTGGATCGTCGTCGCGGCGGTCAGCTGCTTTCTGGTCGCCTATCGCTATTATGCGCTGTTCATCGCCAGCAAGGTGATGCGGCTCGATCCTTCGCGCCCTACCCCGGCGCTGCGCCGCGCCGACGGGCTGGACTATGTCGCGACCGACCGCACGGTCCTGTTCGGTCATCATTTCGCAGCGATTGCGGGCGCGGGACCGCTGGTCGGGCCGGTGCTCGCGGCGCAGATGGGCTATCTGCCCGGCACATTATGGATCATCGTCGGCGTCGTGCTGGCAGGGGCTGTGCAGGATTTCATGATCCTGTTCGTGTCGATGCGCCGCGACGGCAAATCGCTGGGCGAGTTGATCCGCATGGAAATGGGGCAATGGGCCGGGACGATCGCGCTGTTCGGCGCGTTCATGATCATGGTCATCATCCTGGCGGTGCTGGCGCTGATCGTGGTCAAGGCGCTGGCGGAAAGTCCCTGGGGCATGTTCACGGTCGCGGCGACCGTGCCGCTGGCCATGATGATGGGCGCCTATACACGCTGGATCAGGCCGGGGCGGATCGGTGAAGTGTCGCTGCTGGGGCTGGTCGGGCTGCTGGCCGCGATCGTCTATGGCCAGTCGGTGGCAGCGTCGCCCTTCTGGGGGCCGATCTTCACCTTCACGCCGCTGACGCTCTGCTGGATATTGATCGGCTATGGTGCGGTAGCCTCCATATTGCCCGTATGGCTGTTGCTGGCGCCACGCGACTATCTGTCCACCTTCCTCAAGATCGGGGCGATCGCGGCGCTGGCGGTCGGCATCGTCATCATGGCGCCGCCGCTGAAGATGCCGGCGCTGACGCAGTTTGTGGAGGGCGGCGGGCCGGTCTGGTCAGGCGGCCTTTTCCCCTTCCTGTTCATCACCATCGCTTGCGGCGCGGTGTCGGGTTTCCATGCGCTGATTTCCAGCGGCACGACGCCCAAGCTGATCGCCAGCGAAGGGCATGCGCCGATGATCGGCTATGGCGCGATGCTGATGGAAGCCTTTGTGGCAATCATGGCGCTGGTGGGCGCGTCGATCCTGGACCCCGGCATCTATTTCACGATGAACAGCCCGGCCGCGCTGATCGGCACCGACGCCGCCAGCGCGTCCGCCGCCGTGACAGCGATGGGCTTTCCGATCTCGCCCGACCTGATCACCCAGACGGCCAAGGATGTCGGCGAACATAGCATCATCAGCCGCGCGGGCGGCGCGCCGACGCTGGCCGTCGCCATGGCGGAGATATTCAGCCATGTCGTCGGCGGTCCGGCGATGAAGGCCTTTTGGTATCATTTCGCGATATTGTTCGAGGCGCTGTTCATCCTGACCGCCGTGGACGCAGGCACCCGCGCCGGGCGCTTCATGTTGCAGGATCTGATCGCGCTGGCGGCACCGAGCTTCAAGGAAAGCAAGAGCATGGTCCCCGGCATCGTCGCCACCGCGCTGACGGTCGCTGCCTGGGGCTTCTTCCTGTATCAGGGGGTCACCGATCCGCTGGGCGGGGTGAATACGCTCTGGCCGGTGTTCGGCATTTCCAATCAGATGCTGGCCGCCATCGCGCTGATGCTGGGGACGGTGGTGCTGTTCCGCATGAAGCGCGACCGGTTCGCCTGGGTCACGATGATCCCGACCGCCTGGCTGCTGGTCTGCACCCTGTCGGCGGGGTGGCTGAAGCTATTTTCCGCTGACGCCAAGGTCGGCTTTCTGGCCCATGCCGCCAAGTTCAGCGCAGCGGTGCAGGCGGGCGAAGTGCTGGCCCCGGCCAAATCGATGCCGGAAATGCAGCGAATCATCTTCAATGACCGGGTCGATGCGGCGCTGGTCGCGCTGTTCCTGGCGGTGGTGCTGGCGCTGCTGTTCTTCACCATCCGCACCTGCATCGCCGCGCGGCGAATCGCGGCGCCGACGGCGCGCGAAATCCCGGCACAACTGGTGCCTGCGGAATGAGCGGGTTTTTGAGCCTGTTGCGACAGACCGCGCGGCTGATGGTCGGCATGCCCGACTATGACGCCTATCTGCGCCACATGCTGACCCACCATCCCGACCAGCCGGCGATGGACCGGACGCAGTTTTTTCGCGATCGGCAGGAAGCGCGATATGGCGGCAAAAATGGCGGAAAATGCTGCTAGGGCGAGTAATAATACTATTGTAAAATTTCAATATGGGACATAAAGTTACCGTTTGATTATATATTATGATTGATCTGTACGGTCAGCTTGCTAGGGCGCGACGTCCTTTGTGCCCGACAGCTTGAGGGATATGCCCCCTGCCCCATCCCTTGCGGCAGGGGGCATTCTGTTTTAGCGGCGCGCGTTAAAGCCCGCGACCATGCCAGCGGTAATCGACAGCGCGATTTCCGCCGCGCCGATGGCACCGATGTCCAGCCCCGCCGGACCGTCAATGCGCGCCAGATCGCCTGCATCAAAACCCTGCGCCGCCAACCGTTCCAGCCGCGCGGCGTGGCTCTTGCGCGATCCGAGCGCCGCGACATAGCCAGTTGATGCGCGGAGCGCCGCTTCCAGCGCCGGATCGTCAATCTTGATGTCGTGGCTGAGCGTCACAACGGCAGTCGATTCGCCGGGGAAGCGGGCGGTGATGGCTTCGTCGGGCCAGCGATCGTCCAGTTCGACGCCGGGGAAACGCTCGGCCGTCAGGAACCGCCCGCGCGGGTCGATCACCACCGGCGTCACGCCGATCGCCTGCGCCAGCGGCACCAGCGACTGGGCGATCTGGACCGCGCCGACGATCAGCAGGCGGCGGGGCGGGTCATAGCGGTTGAGGAAATCGCCCTCGCCTGCCTGTTCGCGGGTGACCCCGGTCGCAAGGTCGGTCGCCAAAGTCAGCGCCCGGCCCCGCGCGCTGGCGGCCTCGATCCGGTCGAACAGGTCGGGCGCAAAACCGTCTGCGCCCACCGGTTGGATCAGGACCGCGATCTCGCCGCCGCAGGGCAAACCGACGTCCCAGGCATCGCCATCGGCCACGCCATAGGTGGCGACATGGGCGGCGCGCCCGGCAATCACCTCGGCAGCGCGGTGCAGCACATCGCTTTCGACGCAGCCGCCGGAAATGCTGCCTTCAAAGCGGCCATCCTGATGCACGATCATATGGCTGCCGCGCGGGCGCGGCGCGGACCCCCAGGTCGATACCACCGTCGCCAGCGCCAGCTTTGCACCGCGCCATTCGACGCCCTTGCGGATCACCGCGCCATTGTCGTTCAAATCGGGACTCCTTTGGCGCCAAGATAGGTAGGCTGCCCGCGCTAGACCAGACGCCTGCCAGTCCAGACGACGCGACCGACAATATCCACCAGCGCCGGATCAATGTCAGTCCAGTCGGGATAATGGAGATTGTCGCTGACGACGCTGAAGCGGCCACGCAACGGCCCCATCGCGATCCGTTTGACCATCAGCACGCCGTCGAGCCGCAAGACGTACACGCCATCGCGCAACCGGGTGGCGTCATCGTCATGATCGACCATGATGTCATCGCCATCGCTAAGCGTGGGCGCCATCGATTCGCCATCGACCCGGATGATCGAAACGCGCTGCGGCCGCACCCCCAGATGACGCAGCCAATGCGCGTCGAACGCCATCACACCGGCTGTGCGCTCATCTTCGTCCAGCGTGCCGACGCCTGCCGACGCGCCCAGCGCCAGGCGCGGCACTGCCACGACGGCAGGCATGCCGCGCGTGCGGGCGGGGACCGTCACCGGCGCGGCGCTGCCACCCAACATCTGTTCAGCGACACCGAAATAGCGGGCCAGCACATGCCGGTCCGCCTCATCCAGTTTACGCGGTGTGCCACGTTTGATGAACTGCTGGATATAGGCGGGGTTGCGACCGATCAGCCGGGACAGATCGGCATAATTTTCCCCCCGTTCGGCAATCAGCCGATCCAGCGCAATCCGGGCGTTCTGCGATTCATCCATATCCAATCCATAATGATAGGAATTTTCCTAGACAAGTAGGAAAATGGCTTAGAGATAGGAATATGCCTATCGACTTGCAGCGGGTGAGTCGGACCGAAAGAGGAGAAAGAAGCCGATGCTGTTGCACGCGATCGAACGATTCCTTCGCCAACATGACATGCCGCCAACCACCTTTGGTCGCGCCAGCACGCGCGATCCACGGCTGGTTTTCGACCTGCGCCAGGGGCGCGAGCCGGGCGACCGCGTAAGGAGACGAGTAGAACATTTCATGAACACATATCGCAGGAGCATCAGCCAATGACAAGCGTCCATCATGGATTTGGCATCAAGAATCTGGTCCAAAACAAACCGATAGGAAAATCCCATCGCGATCCCCTACCCCGGCTGCTGGAGCAGCTGCTCCAGCGGGCGGGCGCGCCGACGGTGATCGAGCGTGCGGTGAGTCGCCCCTGGGCGAGCGCCCTGTTCGAAGGACGCCGCCACATCGTCACTCTACGCCTGTCCGGCGCCAGAGCGACGACGCGCTTCCGCGCCTTTGCCGAGGGGATAGAGAGCGCGGAATGGCAGGTACCGGGCCATTTCGTCGCCGACATCACGATCGACGATTCGCGACAGGAAGCAGATGAATGGTGGGTGGAACTGTCGGCGCTGACGATCGAGGACTGGTAGGGGCTTAACGCCCCTGGCCAGCCATGCTGCGCAACGCGCCCAGGGCCGCGCGCAGGGCATCGTCGGCATCCTGCGCCACCATGTCCCGCACCGGCACGGCGGGCGCAACCGGCATATCGGCGATAACCCGCACCGTGCCGGCATCCGCCGCCGGCGCGCGGCTGCGCAGGGCAAGGCCGCGCTCCAGCCGCTGGGTCAATTCGGTGATCGACAAGCCCTGGGTCGGGATGGGATCAAGCCGCGCGGGCATGACCGGCGCGGTGTCCTGCGATGCTTCCTTGGCGACATCCGGCTCGACGGCAGGGGCGGCCAGGCGCTGAAAGGTCGGCTGGGGCAAATCTTCATCGGCCATCGGCAAGGGCGCACTGGGCATGACCAGACCTTCGGACGGGACGACAGCATCCTGTTCAGGTTCGGAGCGCGTCGCCAATGGCCTGCGCAATGCATCGGTACGGCCGAAAATGTCGAGGCCGTTGAAATCGCGACTCGCAAAAATGGGCGCGCGGGCGGGTGCATCGGGATGGGCATCGGCGCGACGCAGCGACGGCGTGGCGTCATCGACTGGGGCAATACGTCCCCGCGCCAGCGCGGTCAGTTTTGAAAAAGCGAAACCCATTTTTCTTGCTCCCTGGACGCGCACCATGCGTCCTTCCTGTTCAGCCTGCCGGTCCTGCCGACGCATCATTCCCACAAAGCCCACGGCCATCAGCGCGGTAAAACCGGCCAGCAGCAGCCGGGCTTTGAGCCCCAGCGGCGGGGCGGCGGCGGGCAAGGTTTCCGACAGGCCGCTCGACGCCACGACCATTTCGATCAGCCCGACCGGAATCCACAACACCAGCAGCGCTGCGGCCAGGCCGACCAGCGCCATGATGGCGATCCCTCTTGTTCGTGCTGCCCTGATGGCCACTTCGATTGTCCAACCTTGCCTCAGGCGGCCGCGCGCGTCCGGGCGGGACGCGCCAGCAGCCGCTGGTAAACAGGTTCGTAACGCAAAATGTTTGACGACCAGTTACGCTCACGCTCGACAAAGGCGCGGGCAACCGCGCGCCGTTCTTCCCAGATGCCGCGATCGGCAAACAAGCCCGCGAGCGCGGCGGCCATGCCTGCCGGATCGTCGGGCGGGAACAAGGTTCCGGTGACGCTATCCTCTATCAGTTCACGATGGCCGCCCACGCTGGAGGCGGCGACCAGTTGACCTTGCGCCATGGCTTCGAGCGGCTTCAATGGCGTTACGAGATCCGTCAGCCGCATCGCCTTGCGCGGATAGGCCAATATGTCGATCTGGGCGTAATAATGTTCGACCTGATCGTGCGGCACCCGGCCCACAAAGACGATATGGTCGGCAAAGGGCGAAGCGAGCGCCTGATCGCGCAGCGCCTGTTCGCGCGGGCCGCCGCCAACCAGCAGCAGCTTGGCCCTGGGCCGGGCGCGGACGAGTCGCGGCATGGCTGCGATCAGATCGTCCAGCCCTTCATAATCGTAGAAGCTGCCGATGAAGCCGACGACATCGGCCCCTTCAAGACCGAGTTGCGCCGTGAGCGCGGGGTCGCGTGGCACGGGCGTACCGAACTGGTCCATATCGACGCCATTGGGCGACACGATGATCTTGGACGGATCAATCCCGCGCGTGGCCAGATCGGCGCGCAGACCTTCGCAGATGACCGCTACCGCATCGGCATTGCGCACGGCGTGGGTTTCGAGCTGGCGGGTGAGCCAATACCGCGGACTGCCCTCCGTCCCGGTGCCGTTGCCGACCGCTGCATCTTCCCAGAAGGCCCGGATTTCATAGACCAGGGGAATGGCGTGGCGTTTGGCCACGCGCTGCGCGGCGATGGCGTTGAGCACCGGCGAATGGGCGTGGATGATGTCTGGCCGCCATTGCTGCACCAGCGCCTCGATCGCGTCGGCATGGGCGGCAATGTCGCGCCACTCGCGCAGCACCGGATTACCCGTTGCGGGCTTGCCGGGGGTGCGGTGGAAGTGAAGGCCGTCGACCAGTTCCTCCAGCGGACCCGATGCGCTGTGGCGATGCCCGGTTATGCCGCGCACCTCCCAACCCCTGGCCATCTGCGCGCGCAGGATGGCGCGCGTGCGGAAGGTGTAGCCACTGTGCAGCGGCAGGCTGTGATCCAGCACATGAAGAATATGGGTCATAGCCCATAGACTTAGGCGCAAAAGGTTTAACGGCCCGTCAACTGTGTCGCGTTAGGGAGGAGCGGTAGCCAGTGGAACCACCAAGACCCAATGATCGACACCCTGTCCCTGCTGATCAGCCATGGCGTGATCCTGCTCGCCGCGTGGCGGCTGTTGCCGCGCGCGGATCTGGATCGCGATCCGCCAGCAGAGGAGCGCGCGCGCGATGCGTGACCTGTTCTTCGTCGCCTTTCTGGGCGTCTTTTTCCTGATGGGGCTGAAGCGCCCGTTTCTGCTGGTCGCCGTCTACGCCTATATCGACATCGTCTCGCCCCAGCGCCTGTCCTATTTCCTGCTCAATTCGATCCCGATCTCCGCCATTGCCTTCGCCGCGATGGTGGGCGCCTGGCTGGTCGTCGACGACAAGAAGGATTGCCGCTTTTCCGCGCGGCAGGCGCTGCTGCTGATCCTGCTGCTCTGGTGCGGCTATACCACCGCGACCGCCGATTTCCCGGTCGAGGCGATGACCAAATGGAACTGGGTGTGGAAGGCGATCATTGCGGGCATCTTCCTGCCGCTCACCCTGCGCACGCGCCTGCGAATCGAGGCGATGACCGTTTTCATGATCCTGTGCGCCAGCACGATCATCATCAATGGCGGCATGAAAACCGCCCTGTCGGGCGGTGGCTATGGCGTGCTGAACCTGATGGTCGAGAATAATAGCGGCCTGTATGAAGGATCGATCATCAGCTGCGTCGCCATTTCGCTGATCCCGCTGATCCTGTGGCTGTCCAGGCATGGCACCATATTCGCGCCGGACGACTGGCGGGTGAAAGCCTTTTGCTACTGCCTGTGCCTCGCCTGCATGCTGATGCCGATCGGCACCGAAGCGCGCACCGGCCTGGTCTGCATCGTCATCCTGGCGGGATTGATGCTGGTGCGTTCGCCGCGCCGCTTCGTCTATGGGCCGCTGATGCTGCTGGCGGCGCTCATATCCATCCCCTTCCTGCCCGCCAGTTTCACCCAGCGGATGCAGACGATCGAGAATCATCAGGGCGACGAGAGCGCATCGACCCGCGTGGCGGTGTGGATGTGGACGCTCGACTATGTGAAAACCCATCCGGGCGGCGGCGGCTTCGACAATTATCTGCAGAACAGCTTTACCTATTTCGCCCAGAGCGAAGTGGGTGACGGCGACACGAAGCGGATCGAGCGGCGATTGGTGACCGACAAGGGCCGCGCCTATCACAGCGCCTATTTCGAGATGCTGGGCGAGCAGGGCTATTTCGGATTCCTGCTCTGGGCGTTGATCCACGGCATCTGTTTCATCCGCACCGAAATGATCCGCCGCCTGTATCGCAAACGGGCGGGACCGGACGAAGCCTGGATCGCACCGTTCGCTCTGGCGCTGCAACAAGGGCATATCGTCTACATGGTCGGATCGCTGTTCGTGGGCATCGCTTATCAGCCCTTCATCTTCATGATGCTGGCGCTCCAGATCGGCCTCGACACCTATCTGAGCCGGAGGCGCAAGGCCGCGGCGCGAGCGGACCTGAACGCGGCGATGAACCGGCCGCGCGGGGCGCTGGCATGAGCGGCGAGCTGCGCGCATTGGGGCTGGTCCATGGGTTGTTGCTGGGCCTGCTGCTGGCGTCGCCACTGATTGCCCCCAGCCTTATGCCATGGGGGGTCGAAGCCCTGTTCATCCTCGGCGGTTTTCAGCTAAGGCTGGCGGACCGGCGATGGGCCATGCGCAACGGCTGGAGCAACTGGATAAGCCATATCCGCATGGCGCCGGCGCGGCTGATCCCATGGGCAGCGGCGGCGGCGGTGGCTCTGATCGCAGGCGATGGCGCGCGGGCGCAGGCGATCCTGGTCGCCGCGTCGCTGAGCGAATTGCTGATATATCCGGTTTGCACCCACATATTGGCGGGGCTGTCGCGGCGCTCGGCTGGCGCGGTGCTTGTGCTGCTGGTGATGCTCGGCCTTGGCGCTGCGGGGGAGGCGATCCGTTACATGATCGGCTTCATGACCGGCATCAGCGCGTGTCTATTCTGGTTGCGCGGTCCCGATGGGGAGGCACATGCGTTGGGACTGGCGCTGACCGGACTGGTCGCGGCGGCTGTCACGGCTGTTCTGCTACCTGCCGCTATGCCGGTAGCCTTGCCCGCCGCCATCGTCTGCGCGACGCTGGCGCTGGCGCACATTTCAACGCTTCGCCGCCGCCCGATCCCGTGGCGGGTGGGCGGCGGCTTGCGGGTCAGGCCGTAACGGCTTCGGTTTCCACAACGGCCTTGATCAAGGCTTCAACAAAGGCGGGAATGTCGTCGGGCTTGCGGCTGGTGATGATATTGCCGTCCACCACGACCGTATGATCGACGACCTCGGCACCCGCGTTGCGCAGGTCCGTACGTACCGATGGCCAGGACGTGACCGTCCGTCCGTTGACGACGTCGGCCTCCACCAGCAGCCATGGGCCGTGACAGATGGCCGCGACCGGCTTTCCCGCGGTCACGAAGGCGCGCACCGCCGACACCGCCGTCGCATTGGTGCGCAGCGTGTCGGGATTGGCGACGCCGCCGGGCAGTAGCAGAGCGTCATATTCCTCCATCCTGACGGCATCGAGGCGGATGTCGGGGGTTATGGTGTCGCCCTTTTCATCATGCTTCATGCCCTGGATCGGATTTAGATCGGGCGAAGCGAGGGTCACGCTGGCTCCCGCCTCGATCAGGGCGTCGCGAGGGTCGAACAATTCGGACTGCTCGAACCCGTCGGTCGCGATGATGAGGATGCGGCTGTTATTAATGGCGGGCATGGGGCTTCTCCTTGCACCTGTATGGAAACAGGCAAACGGACCACGGCCCGACACGTTGCGGAACGAAGCGATGAAAGGTGGGTTTTTGGCCATGAGAAGGAAAATATGGCCAGCCAACCCCTCATCCATGTGGATGACAGCATCCCCGGCATTTCGCGACGCGCTCTCAAAAATGGCTGGGGCTATTATCAGCCAGACGGATGCCGCATTGCCGATCGCGAAGAGATTGATCGGCTGAATGCCATCGCGCTACCGCCCGCCTATCGCGACTGCTGGTTCTGCCCGATGCCCCATGGCCATATATTGGCGACGGGGCATGACGAGCGGGGCCGCAAGCAATATCGCTATCACCCGGAATTCCGCGCCGGGCGGGACGCACAGAAATATGAAGGCTGCGCCGCGTTCGGTCGCGCCCTGCCGAAATTGCGGGCGCAAATGGAGGCGGACCTGTCGCGGCGTGGATTGCGCAAGGAGCGGACCATCGCCGCGGTCGTGCGGTTACTGGATCTCGGCCGGTTGCGCGTGGGTAATGAATATTATGCCACTACTAACAAGAGTTTCGGCGCGACGACGCTGCGCCGCCGTCATGTCGACCTGACCGGCAAGGCGCTGACGCTGCGCTATCGCGCCAAGTCGGGCAAGCAGCATCTGGTGACGCTGACCGACAGGCGGCTGGTGCGCTTCGTGCGGAATGTGCAGGATTTGCCCGGCCAGCATCTCTTCCAATATCTGGATGAGGATGGCGATGCCCGCCCGATCACGTCGAGCGATGTGAACGCCTATATTGCGCAGGCCATGGGCGGTGCCTTCACCGCCAAGCATTTCCGCACCTGGGGGGCATCGACCATCGCCTTTGCCACTTTGGCCGCTGGGCCGGTGTCGATGAAGGCCCTATTGGAGCCAGTGGCCGCCGCGCTCGGCAACACGCCGGCGATCAGCCGCAAAAGCTATGTCCACCCTGCGCTGCTGGAATTGTGCAAGGATGGACAGGATGAATGGCGCGCCGGGCTTCGCCTGCCGCGCCGTACACGCTATTTGTCTCGCGAAGAGCGCGGACTCATCGCATTTCTCGACACGCTTGCCGGATAAAGGCTAACAGGACCGACATGGCCAACACGACTGAACCCGCCGCCGTAAAAGTGCATACCCCCGATCTTGTCGAGATGTGGCGATCGACCAGCGAATGGCTGTCGGTCCATTATGTCCAGATCGCCATCGCCATTGGCGCAGGCATTCTCATCTATCTCGCGCTGACCGCCCTGCGCCAGTTCGGCAAAAGGTGGCGCGGCGACTTTGGCGACCCGCTTGGCTATACCAATGTGCTGGGCCGTGCTGTGGCGCGCACCACCCATTTCTTCATGCTGATGGTCGCGGCCAAGCTGGTCGCTGGCTATGCCGATCCGCCCGCCGCGCTGTTCAAGACCATCGCCTTCCTGTTCACCATCGCGGCCGTGTTGCAGGGCGCGATCTGGGCGCGGGAAATCATATTGGGGCTGATCGAGCGCAAGACGCTGGCAGAGGATGGTCAGGGCGAAACGCTGGCCAATGCGATGGGCCTGATCCGCGTTCTGGTGACATTCGCCCTGTTCGCGATCGCCACCATCGTCGTGCTGGACAATCTGGGTGTCAATGTGACCGGCCTGGTCGCGGGTCTGGGCATTGGCGGCATCGCCATTGGTCTGGCCGCGCAGGGGATTTTTTCCGACCTGTTCGCCGCGCTGTCGATCATTTTCGACAAGCCGTTCCGCCGGGGCGAGACGATCACCTATGACACCACAACCGCGACGGTCGAGAAGATCGGCCTGAAATCCACGCGGATGCGCGCCATCACGGGCGAAAAGAAAGTGATGTCCAACGCCAATCTGTTGCAGAAGGAAATCACCAGCTATTTCACGCTGGATCACCGCCGCATCAAATTTGCCATCGGCGTCATCTACCAGACCCCGCCTCAACTCGCTGCGCAGATCCCCGACATTCTCAAGGAGATCATCGAAGCCCATGGTGGTAATTTCGTCCGATCCGGCTTTGTCAATTTCGGCGCATCCAGCCTGGATTTCGAAGTCGAATTCGACGTGTATCTGCCGGACTGGGATTCGATATATCAGGTGCGGCACAAGGTTGGCCTCGCCATATTGCAGCGGTTCAACGACGCCGGGCTGGAATTTGCCTATCCGACCCAGACGACCTTCACCGCCGCGCCGGACGGGCAGATGATCATGCCCTATGCAGAAGTGCAGCCGGTACGTGGTGTCTGAACTGCGGCGTCAGCCTGCGCCCCACAGGCTGCCGGGCTGAAGCAGGCCATCGGCCAGCATCAGCGCCCCGTCGCGATCCCGCGCCAGAAGCAGCGCGCCATCAAGGTCGATCCAGTCCGCCCCCTGCGCCACCAGCGCAGCGGGCGCGATGCTAAGCGAGGTGCCAAGCATACAGCCGACCATGACGCGAAACCCCCGGTCCCGCGCCGCCTGACGCAGCGCCAGCGCTTCGGTCAGACCACCGGCCTTGTCCAGCTTGATGTTCACCGCGTCAAAGTCGCCAAGCCGGTCAAGGTCCGCGCTGGTATGGCAGCTTTCATCCGCGCACAGCGGTAAGGGCGCGCGGACTCCGGCCAGCGCCGCCTCTTGACCATGGATCACGGGCTGTTCGACCATTTCGACGCCCAGGTCGGCCAGCGCCTGCGCCTCCGCCGCAATATCGAGATCATGCCAGCTTTCATTGGCATCGACGATCAGTCGCGCGTCCGGTGCGCCCGCCCGCACGGCGGCGATGCGCGCCCGGTCGCCCTCGCCCGTCAGCTTGCATTTGAGCAGGGCAAAACCGCGCCCGGCCGCCGTCCTGGCGGCGGCTTCCATCGTTGCCGGATCGCCCAGGCTGATGGTGAAGGCGGTCGGCAGCGGCGCGGGCTGGCGAAGGCCGGCAAGTTGCCAGACCGGCGCACCCGCACGCTTTGCCTCCATATCCCATAGCGCGCAATCGAGCGCATTGCGCGCCGCGCCGCGTGGCATATGCGTCAGCAACGCCTGCCGGTCGAGCGGCCCGGCATAGGCGCGGATCGCCGCCGCACACCCTTCCGCCGTTTCGCCCTCATAATAGATTGCCGTTCCTTCGCCCCGGCCGACATAGGTGCCATCGCCAACGGTGCAGACGACCACGTCCACATCGGTCTTGGCCCCGCGGCTGATGATGAACGCGCCTGCGACCGGCCAGCGTTCGACGGTCGCGGACAATAGGTGGATCATTGGCGGCTCCAATGCGTGAACGGATCGCCCGCATATGCGCGAAAGTCGCGCGCGCCACCAGCCCCGCCCCATTGAGGCATTGCGGGCAGCCTGCTAAGCGCCGC
This sequence comes from Sphingobium xenophagum, assembly GCF_002288285.1. Taxonomy (NCBI): domain Bacteria; kingdom Pseudomonadati; phylum Pseudomonadota; class Alphaproteobacteria; order Sphingomonadales; family Sphingobiaceae; genus Sphingobium; species Sphingobium xenophagum. The sequence goes on from NZ_CP022745.1 coordinate 499,542, forward strand.
GCATGGAGGACATACCCACCCCGTCGCCGCGCGCCAGCGCCCGTCCCGCGCTCGGCAGCCTGACAATGCTGTGGGGTTTCGCGAAGCGCTATCCGGGGCGCATTGCAGGCGCGTTGATCGCGCTGATCGTGTCGTCGGCGGCGACGCTGGGCATCCCCAGCGGCTTCCGGCTGGTGATCGACCGGGGGTTCATGGGCGGCGGCGACATCAGCCGCTGGTTCGAATATCTGCTGCTGATCGTCATCATATTGGCGGTGGCGAGCGCGCTGCGCTTTTACTTCGTGTCCTGGCTGGGCGAGCGGGTGGTCGCGGATATTCGCAGCGCGACACAGGCCAATCTGCTGCGACAGGCGCCGCGCTTCTTCGAGGAAAACCGCCCTTCCGAAATCGCATCGCGCATGACCGCCGATACGGCTGTCGTCGAACAGGTGGTCGGATCGACCGTGTCGATCGCGCTGCGCAACATGGTCACCGGCGTTGGCGGCCTCATCTATCTGTTCGCGCTTGCGCCCAAGCTGGCGGCGATGCTGCTGCTGGGCATCCCCGTCATCCTGCTGGTGCTGCTGAGCCTGGGCCGCAAGGTCCGGGCCCTGTCCCGCGCCAGCCAGGACCGGCTCGCCGACGTCGGCAGCGTGACCAATGAAGTGCTGGCGGCGATGAAAATCGTCCAGGCATTCGGGCAGGAACGGCGCGAGGCGGCGCGGTTTGACGCGACGGTCGAAAAGGGGTTCGACACCGCGCGTCGGCGCATCCGGTTGCGGGCGATCATGACGGCGGTGGTGATATCGCTGGTGTTCGGATCGATCACGGCGGTCATGTGGCAGGGCGCGCTGGATGTCGCCGCGGGGAAGCTTTCAGGGGGCAGCATCGCTGCGTTCGTCCTGACTGGCGGGCTGGTGGCGGGCGCCTTCGGCTCCTTGTCTGAAAGCTGGGGCGATCTGCTGCGGGGTGCTGGCGCGGCCAGCCGCTTGCATGAGCTGATGACGGCGACGCCCGACATTTTGCCCCCCGAAAGCCCGACGATCATTCCGACCGCCGTGTCCGGCGCGCGGCTGACATTTGATGATGTGCGTTTCCATTATCCCACCCGGCCCGACCAGGCGGCACTGAATGGCGTGTCGATCGACGTAGCGCCCGGCGAAACGGTGGCGGTGGTCGGGCCTTCAGGCGCTGGCAAATCGACGCTGATCCAGCTGGCTTTGCGATTCTACGATCCCACGTCCGGTACTGTCCGGCTGAATGATGTCCCCTTGCCGCAGGCCGACCCGGCCGCATTGCGCGCGATGATGGCGATGGTGCCGCAAGACAGCGTGATTTTTGCGGCATCGGCCCGCGACAATCTGCGTTACGGGCGGTGGGACGCGACCGACGATCAGATCTGGGACGCGGCGCGCGCCGCCAATGCGGAGGGATTCCTGCGCGCGCTGCCACAGGGACTGGACAGTCCGATGGGGGAAGCGGGTACGCGCCTGTCGGGCGGGCAGCGGCAACGACTGTCGATCGCGCGTGCGCTGCTGCGCGACGCGCCGATCCTGCTGCTGGACGAAGCCACGTCTGCGCTGGACGCCGAATCGGAACGGTTGGTGCAGGATGCGCTCGGCCGATTGATGGAGGGGCGCACGACTATCGTCATCGCCCATCGGCTGGCGACCGTGCGCGCCGCCGACCGGATCATCGTGCTGGACGAAGGGCGGATCGTGGAGCAGGGCGATCATGCCGCGCTGGTGGCGCAGGGCGGCCTATATGCGCGTCTGGCCAGTTTGCAGTTTCAGGATGCGCCCTCGGCCTGATCTGGGGCGCCCTGCTCAGGCGAGGGCGGAACCGCTGCTCAGCTTGACGATATGATCAAGGATTGCGGGATGCAGCGGGCGTTCGAAGGCGCAACCCGCTTCATGGCCGCGCGTCCACAAGACGCGGGCACGACGACCTTCGAAGCCCGGCAACATGACCCATAATTCACTGCCACAGGTGAGTTTCATGAAGCTTTGAAGGCGAAAGCCAGTGACGGATACGTCGGCTATGCGGCTGCTGAACCAGGTTTCGCCAGGACGACGAATACGCACACCGATCTGCACATAGCTGCGCTCTGCCAGCCGTGCCTTTCGGTCCACATCAGTCTGTCTGTCGGCGCTCATCGTTCGCTATCGCCTGCCCTTCGACCGCCATTATCGACGATCGGCGTAAGCAAAGCGTTAATAAGTCTGCCCTGAAGCGGGCGCGCTGTCCGGTCGGCCGGGCGGGGCCGAGCGCATAAAAAAGGGGCCACCCGAAGGCGACCCCTGAAACATGGGCAATATCAAAACCCGGATGCCGCCCTGCCCGCCCGGAAAAACGGGAAGTCTTAGTGCAAGCTGACAGACGCAGGCAATCAGCGTTTAGAAGTTGCCATATTGTTCGTTGCCGACAAAGCCCAGCTTCGTCACGCCCGCACGCTTGATCTCCGCCAGCACCTCATCAACGGTGACATAGCGGGTCTGCGCGTTCGGCTGGAACTGAAGTTCCGGCTCGACCGGCAGGCGCAGCGACTGCTGCAGATATTGACGCAGGGTCAGCAGATCGATCGCCGAACCGTTCCAGGTGATGACCCCGGCAGAATCGATGGCAACCTTGTTCTTCACCGGATCGATCGGGGTGTTCGTCGGCGGTGCGTTCTGCGGCAGGTCGATCTTGACCGCGTGGGTCTGGATCGGAATCGTGATGATGAACATGATGAGGAGAACGAGCATGACGTCGATCAACGGCGTCGTGTTCATTTCCATCATCGGTTCGCCTTCATCGGAACCCATGCTCATGGCCATAGCGAAATCTCCTTAATCAGCCGGTCAGAGGCGGGTCGTCGTCGTGCCGGGTTCCGGCTCGGAGATGAAGCCCACCTTGGGGAAACCGGCGCGCTGCATCGTATAGATCGTACCGCCGATGCACCGGTAGGGGGTGTTGATGTCGCCACGGATATGCACTTCGGGCATGTCTTCGGGCGTCATATTTTCGACGCCGCCTGCCTTCTTGATGTCCGCTTCGAGCTTCGCCACCGCGCGGTTGAGCAGATCGCTGGAATCAACCTTGGTCAAATTCCAATACACTGCGCAGCTGCCGTCCGAACCGGTCGTGACCGAGAGGGAGACATTTTCCGGCTTCGTCGTGGTCGGCTCGAACGCCACCTTGGGAAGTTGCAGTTCGACCGTCTGGACGACGACCGGAACCGCGATAAGAAAGATGATGAGCAACACCAGCATGACGTCGACGAGCGGCGTCGTGTTGATGTCGGACAACGGTTTGTCGTCACCGCCGCCGGGGCCAACACTCATTGCCATTGATAATATCCTAACATTGGTGTCGATGGCGCCTCACCATCGCGAGGGCCATGGTCGGCGGGGAACCGGGTAGTCGCAGCGGCCACCCGGTTCCCACGCCGGCATCTCAAGACAATCAGGCCTTGGTCGGCGCAGCAACCGGCTTGGCAGCAGGTGCGGCGGGAGCCGGAGCAACGCTGGGCTTAACCGCGCCGTTCGACACCAGATAGGCCAGCAGATCGACCGTGAAGCCGTTCAGCTGTTCGGCAATCGACTTGTTGCGGCGCTGCAGGAAGTTGTAGGCGAGCACCGCGGGAACGGCCACGGCCAGACCCAGGGCGGTCATGATGAGCGCTTCACCGACGGGACCGGCGACCGCGTCGATCGACGCCTGACCGGCTGCACCGATCTTGATCAGCGCGCGATAGATGCCGATAACCGTACCGAACAGACCGATGAACGGCGAGGTCGAACCAACGGTTGCGAGGAAGGCGAGACCGCCGCCCAGCGACGAGTTGATCGCGGCTTCCGAACGGCCGAGCGAACCGTGCAGCCAGTCATGGGCTTCGACCGGATCGGTCAGCTTGGTATGTTCTTCCTGCGCCTTGATGCCGTCATCGACGATCTGCTTGTAGGCAGAGTTCTTTTCCAGCTTGGCCGAACCTTCCTTGATGTTGGCGGCGCGCCAGAAGGTCGCGCGGACCTTCTTGCCCTGGTTGATCACCTTCTGCTGTTCGATCAGCTTGGTGAACAGAATGTAGAAAGTGCCGACCGACATGCCGCACAGAATGATGAACACGGTCCAGGCGATGGTACCGCCCTGTTCCAGGGCTTCCATCAGACCATAGGGGTTTTCCGGCTTCGGCGCCGCAGCTGCGAGATACATCAACATGTTCAAGACTTCCCTCTCAATGAGATCAAGCTAGAGCGAGGCGGCGCCGGGCGCACGCCTTGCCCGTTTGGATTATTCCGGCAGACGCCAGGTGATACGGCCATTGTACGTATCGGGCATTTCCGCACCATCAGACCCCTTGGCCGGCTTGAACCGCGCGCGACGCGGCAGCAGGCGGCAGGTCGCCTCATCGAGATCCGGGTGGCCGGTCGAGGAGGTGATGGTGCAGTCGGTTACCCGACCGTCCGCACCGATTTGCAAGCGGAAGCCGGCCGTACCCGAGCGTTCTTCGCGCTGGGCGCGGCTCGGATAGTCCGCATCGCTGAGCCAGCTGCCGGGCGAACTGCGCGGCGTTGCGCGGGTTGCGGCGACAGGCGGCGCCGCGGGCGGCGGCGGTGGCGGCGGGGCAGCGACCGGGACGGGGTTGAACACCGGAGGCGGCGTCCTAACTACAGTCATGGTCGGCGCAGGCGCCGGGGTCTGCACGATCGGCGGCGGGGCCACAACCGGCGGCGGCTCGACCGGCTGGTCTGGCGGCGGCGGTGGCGGCTCCTCGTCCGGTGGTGGCGGCTCTTCCTTCACGTCGATCACGTTCAGCTGTTCTGCCGCCTTTTTGACATATTTCATGCCAAGACCGGTGACGAAGGCATAGCCAAGAACAGCGTGAATCAGGGCGACGATGATGATCGAGACGGTCCGACTCGATCCTTGCGAGTGGTCAGCATAGGCCATTCGGCAACGACACTCCTTAACTCATCTTACCAGTGGTTTATACAAATCAGCCAAAAACGACCCAAGCCGACCGGGCTATCCCGGCCACCTTCGGCCACTGTCCGTCCAATTGCTACCGCACAAACTCCTATCGCGGCACATCGTGGCACGCAAACGCTTTATCGATATGTTCATTTGCGGTTACCATTTCATAGCGGAATGACTTGCCTGTGACATCCTTGCCACGAGCCAAAAATATAGGACGAAGCTGATCATGAAATCCTCCACCCTGCTTTACCGGCTCGCGCTGCCATGCCTCATTTCAGCCGTAAATCTCCCGGTTTTCCCTGTTTTAGCGCAACATCTTCCGATGACAACGCGCTCAGCGCCCGCCGCCACCGGCTTGTCCTACGCCGACATTGTCGACCTGGCGGACACCGCGCCGCTAGTGGCCCATGTGCGAATCCGCAACATCATTCCGTTGAAGCCCGAACAGGCCGGGGACGTCCCGGCGGGCCATAAACGGCTGTTCGTGGAAGGCGACGTCATGGGTTTGATTCGCGGCGAGGCGGGAATCGCCCCCCTTGTAAGCTGGCTCTACGATGCGCCTGTCGACGCCCGCGGCAAATTGCCGAAGCTGAAAAAGGCGCAGGTCATCCTGTTCGCGCGGCCCGGCGGGCGGCCCGGCCAGATCCAGTTGGTTGCCCGCGACGCGCAGATCCCGGCTACCCCCGCAGAGATCGAGCGGGTGAAAACCATATTGTCCGCGCTGGTCGCACGCGATGCGCCGCCCCGCATCCTGGGATTGGGCGATGCTTTCCATGTTGCCGGCACGGTGGCTGGCGAGGGCGAGACCCAGATTTTCCTGCGAACCGAAAATGGCGACCCCGTCTCGCTCTCGATCCTCCGTCGCCCCGGCGAGCAGCCCCGCTGGGCAGTGGCGCTGGGCGAGATTGTCGATGAAGCGGCGAAGGCGCCGGCGCCGGGCAGCCTGCTCTGGTATCGCCTGGCCTGCACGCTGCCCCCTGCCCTGCCCGCCCGCGCGGTGCGGACCCTGTCCGTGCAGGACGCCGAAGCGGCCCGCGCAGACTATCGCGTGGTGATCGACGCACTGGGCCCGTGCGGACGGACGCGGACGCCCGCCTGATACAGCTTTTGCTTGGACCCACGCGCACCTGTCGCTATCAGCGCGGGCTTCATCATCCGCGCTGATTATAGAGAAAGACGCCCCTATGACCAATCTGCACCGCCATGCCCCGCTGCGCGTTGCGCTCGTCGGCCTAGGCACGGTGGGCGGAGGCGTCATCCGGCTGCTCAACACCAATGCGGCTCTGATTGCCCGGCGCGCGGGTTGCCCGGTTCAGGTCGTCGCGATTTCGGCGCGTGACCGGAACAAGGATCGCGGCGTCGACCTGTCCCCCTATGAATGGGTGGACGATATGAACAGCCTGGCGACGCGCGACGATATCGACGTCGTGGTCGAACTGATCGGCGGGTCGGATGGTCCGGCGCTGACGCTGGCGCGCCACTGCCTGAATGCGGGCAAGCCGTTCGTCACCGCGAACAAGGCGATGCTGGCCCATCATGGGCTGGACCTTGCCCGGCTAGCCGAAAAGGGTGGCATTGCGCTCAAATATGAAGCTGCGGTTGCTGGCGGCATCCCGGTGATAAAGGGCATGCGCGAAGGCGCTGCCGCGAACGAAATATCGCGCGTCTACGGCATTCTCAACGGCACCTGCAATTACATCCTGACGACGATGGAAAAGGAAGGCCGGGGCTTTGACGAGGTACTGAAGGAAGCACAGGAACTGGGCTATGCCGAGGCCGACCCCAGTTTCGACATTGATGGCGTCGATGCGGCGCACAAGCTGACCATCCTCGCCAGCCTGGCCTTTGGCACCGAACTGGATTTCGCCGCTGTCGCCACGACCGGCATTCGTCATGTCATCGCCGCCGACATTGCCGAGGCCGCTGCGCTGGGTTTCCGCATCCGGCTGGTCGGCATGGCCCAAAACGGCGCGGACGGGCTGTTCCAGCGAGTCCACCCGATGCTCGTGCCGCTCGACCATCCGCTGGCCCATGTCGATGGATCGTTGAACGCCGTGGTGGCGGAGGGCAATTTTGTCGGCCGCCTCTTCTTCCAGGGCCGTGGCGCGGGCGATGGGCCGACAGCATCAGCCGTGGTCGCTGACCTCATCGATGTCGCGCGCGACGAATATGGCGATGCCTTCGCCATGCCGGTCGCCGCGCTGACGCCGCAAAATACCGCCGATGCTGGCGCAAGGGTGGGCCGCACCTATTTGCGCTTCATGGTACAGGACCGTCCCGGCGTGCTGGCGGAAATCGCAGCGGCCACCCGCGACGCAGGCGTGTCTATCGAAAGCATGATCCAGCGCGGCGCGCATCAGGATGATGGCGTGCTGGTCGCCATCGTGACCCATGCGGGCGAGGAACGCTGCATCCGCGACACGCTCGATCGCCTGGCCGGATCGGACAGCCTGATCGGCACGCCGATGGTGATGCATATTCTGGATTGAACGACGCTAATGCTGCCCGGCGCCCTCAAAGCGATCGGGCAGCGGCGGTGGCGGCGCGAGATCCGCATCGGGATCGATAATGGCGGTGACAGTCCTGGCCATGACATCCGCCACCTTGAACACCGACAGGCCGCCAACGCACCCTGTCCCCTGCCCGCCAACCACCCCGCAACTGCCCTGCCGCACGGCCGCCGCCGAAGCCCGCGGCGCATCCCCCCGCACGATGCCGCCATTTTGCGCCGGCTCGCGCGGCAAGGGCAGGCGTTCGCGGGCATTACGCTCGGCCCGGTTGCCGCACACGACGATCGCATCGCCGCTGCGGTCACAGGGTTTTATCACTTGGGTCTTGCTGCGATACGCGGCCATCAATTCGTCATCCGCCGCATGGGCGGTTACCGGTGCGGCGAGAATGAGGAGGCTGGCCAGAGCTTTCATCGCTCTGCCTGTTAATCATGCAATCATGGCCGCATGATGACCGGCCTCCTTCGTCGCTCGACAAGGACGGGGCAACGGCCTATCCGCTCTGGCCATAAGGATAGGCAGAGGGATGAAGATGGTACAGGCAAGTTCGACGCTGGATCGCGTTCTGGTGCTGGAAATGGTCCGCGTCATCGAAGCGGCGGCCATTGCCGCTTCCAAGCTGATCGGCCGGGGCGATGAAAAGGCAGCCGATGCTGCCGCCGTAGAAGCCATGCGCCTGGCCTTCAACGACCTCTATATGGACGGCACCGTCGTCATCGGCGAAGGTGAGCGCGACGAAGCGCCGATGCTCTATATCGGCGAGAAGGTCGGCAATGCGATCGGCACCGGACCCAAGATCGACATCGCGCTCGACCCGCTGGAAGGCACGACCATCACTGCCAAGGCCGGTCCGAACGCGCTGGCGGTACTGGCGATTTCCGAAGAGGGCGGACTGCTCAACGCGCCCGACGTCTATATGGACAAGCTCGCGGTAGGGCCGGGCTATCCCGACGGCGTGATCGACCTGAGCCGGTCAGCCAAGGAGAATGTCGAGGCGGTCGCCGCCGCCAAGGGCGTGGAACCGTCCGACATCATCGTGTGCGTGCTGGACCGGCCGCGCCATGAAAAGCTGATTGCGGAACTGCGCGCGATCGGCTGCGGCATCATGCTGATCCCCGATGGCGATGTGGCGGGTGTGATCGCCACGACCGATCCTGAAACCACGATCGACATCTATATGGGATCGGGCGGCGCGCCCGAAGGCGTGCTGGCCTGCGCCGCGCTGCGCTGTGTCGGCGGACAGTTCAAAGGACGGCTGCTGTTCCGTAACGAGGATGAAAAGCAGCGCGCCCGCAAATGGGGCATCACCGATCTCGACAAGATTTATGACCTGAAGGAACTGGCCAAGGGCGACTGCATCTTTGCCGCCACCGGGGTTACTGACGGGTCTTTGCTCGACGGGGTCAAGCGGCTGCCGGGTGGCAAGCTGACGACCGAGAGCGTGGTGATGCGCGCCAGCACCGGCACGGTACGTTGGGTGAAGGGCGAACATCGGCTGAACCACAAGCCGGTTTGACCGACAGCGAGCCGAACATAGGGAAAGGGAGTCGGATGGCTCCCTTTTTTTGTGGGCCTAGCGCCCGGCGCGGTGGTTGAGATCGTGCCCTAGTGCCAGGATGCCGACGCCGATCAGCGTATAGACGCTTTCCTGCCAGCCATGGTCCATGGTCAGCGCGCCTGCCATCACCCCAAGCCCCAGCGCTCCGATCGCCGCGGGCATCATGAACCGATGGACCAGCGCGCCATGACCGAGCGCGATCGCGCCCATCAAGATGGCCAGCACCAGTCCCGCTTCGTGAAAGATCGGGCTTTCAAAAATACCGCCCGCCGTCGCCAGCAGGCCCAGCACGACAGCCGTGATAAAGCAATGCGCCAGGCACAGGCCCGACAGCGCGATCGCAAAGCGATCGAGACGGCCGGACATCAGAAAGTGGCGAATGGTCTGCGACATGCTGGTCGCTACATAGGCCAAACCGTTATAAGTTACAACATATCATCATGATTTATGCGCGATGGCCCCAAAAGCAGCTAAGCCGCCAGGCGCAGGCAGTTCCGGCCGCTATGCTTGGCGCGATAGAGCGCCTTGTCAGCGGCCTCCAGCATCGCCGATCGCGTTGACCCACCGTCCAGTCGGACCAGTCCGGCGCTGAAGGTCACGGAGATGGCCTCGCTCCCCGCCTCCCCCACGGGAATCGGCGCGACCATGCGAGCGCGCAGCCGTTCACAGATCATGCTGGCCCGATCAATGTCGCTATCGACGAGCAAAATCGCAAATTCCTCGCCGCCCAGACGTCCGATGCTGTCAATACCCCGCAATCCCGGCCGCAGCCGTTCGACAAAAGCGCTCAACACCCGATCGCCTGCGCCATGGCCATAGCGGTCATTGACCGCCTTGAAATGGTCTATGTCGATCAACAGCAGGCAGGACCGCGCGCCATGGCGTGCGCGCAGGATTTCCGCTTCCAGCTTTTCGAGGAAGGCGCCGCGACTATCCGCTCCGGTCAGCGAATCATGCGATGCGACGTCTTGCAGCGCCTGTTGGCGCGCCTTGTGCCGGGACATGTCGCGGATCATGCTTACGACGCCACTGGCGACGCCCCGTTCGTCAACCACGGCGCGGCTCACCATTTCGCACCATTGCGGATCGCCGCCGGACAGCAGGGACCGGAATTCGACGGTGTGGCTGACGCCGGGATTGGCCAGCGCGCGGCGATGGGTGGCGATGACGATCCTCCGGTCCTTTGGATCGACCAGATGGGCGGCGGACTGGCCGATCAACAGGTCTGGCGCGCAGCCAATCTGTTCAGCGGCCGATGGCGAGGCGTAACGGATGATACCGTCCACGCCGATGTTGAGCACCACATCGCCGCTATGTTCGGCAATGGCGCGATACCGCGCCTCGCTGTCGTGCAACATCAGGAACAGGCGGCGACGGCTGTTGAGTTCGGCCGTGATCAACATGCTGAGCAGAAAACTGAGCGCGATGTAGAATTGGAAATATTGCACCCGCGCGCCGACCGTTCCGGGAACGAGGTTCAGCGGGCCGAGCCCTTGCACGGTCGCCGCTCCCCCAACCACCGCCAGGATGATGATGGAGGCCGCCGCACCCACCTGCCCGGTGCGAAAGGCAATCAGAACCAGCGGCAGGAGTGGCGCGAACAGTAGCGGATAGCTGGCCCAGAAAAACACATGGACGATGGCCAGCGTGAACAGCGCGAGCAGCACGATGGCCTCGACCTTGACCCGCTTCGGCGTATCCCGCAACCAGCGACCGCATTCGCCCTGCAACAGCAGGATCAGGATCGGCGCGAATGTCAGCCCGCCCAGCACATGCCCGCTATACCATTGCAGCCAGGATGCGCCGAACGGCACGGACGTGATGAAGGAGGCGACCGCCGCCGCCATAACCCCGGCGACGACATTGGCGACGCCGCATAGGGCGATGATGAACACCACGAGGGGACGAATCGATCCGATGATCCGGCGATCCGGTACGAAACGGCGACAGATGATCGCCACGATCAGCGATTCGACGACGTTGATCGCCGCCATGGGGATCGCGGCCAATGGACCCATGCCGAACAACGCAGTCGCGAAGGTGCTGGCAATGGCGCAGGCCATGATCGCGCGCGGCCAGTAGCGGGTGCGCGACGTCAGCAACTCCGCCATCAAAAAGGCATTGGCACCCCAGATGAAGGCAAGGCCACCTTCAAAACGAGAGATCAGCAACGCCATTGTCGCCACGATGAAATAGACGCTGCCAGTGACAACAGGCGCGAAGATCGAGGAGGAGTGACGAAGAGCGGACCGTTGCATATTGGCGGGGAGGCTAGCGCGGCATCCTTAATATTTGCTCACCATGAATGCCCGCGAGCGGGGAAAGCCCCTGTAATAACGATGCAAAAACCCCGGCGCGTGTCAGGCGCCGGGGTCGATCGTCATGCAAATCTGGCCGCGCCGTCAGGCCGATGCGTCGGACAGCAATTCATCGGTTGGCGCCGAGATGGACGGGTTGCGATCCTTGATCTTCGCGCGCGCAGCCCGCACGCCGGCCCCATAATCGGGATGGACGGCGTCAAACAGCTTGCACTGGCGTTCCTCGATAAAGTCGGGAATGTCGCCCATGGCAGCGGCGATATTGGCGAACAGCCGGTCCTTCTCGCCCGCATCGAACAGTTCGAACAAGGCGCGGGGCTGGCTGAAATCGTCATTGCCCTCCCTGTGGTTCCAACGGTCTGCATCACCCGAAATCCGCAGCGGCGGCTCCAGAAACTTATTGTCCTCGACCGGCCCGCCAAAGCTGTTCGGCTCATAATAGGCCGCCGGATTGGGGTTGTTGGGGGTGAAGCGCATCGCCCCATCCTTGTGATAATGATGCACCGGGCATTTGGGGGCATTGACCGGCAATGCCTCATAATGGGTGCCGATGCGGTGGCGATGGGCGTCGGCATAGCTGAAGATTCGCGCCTGAAGCATCTTGTCGGGCGAAAAGCCGATGCCCGGCACGATGTTCGACGGCGACATCGCCAGTTGCTCGATTTCCGCGAAATAATTGTCCGCGTTGCGGTTCAGCTCCATCACGCCAATGTCGATCGGCGGATAGTCCGCATGCGGCCACACCTTGGTCAGGTCGAACGGATTGTAGGGCGTCTTGTCGGCATCCAGTTCGGGCATGATCTGCACCTGGACCTTCCACTTCGGAAACTCGCCGCGCTCGATCGCCTCGAACAAATCCTCCTGCGTCGATTCACGGGTGCGGCCCACGACCTGCGCCGCTTCCTCATTGGTCCAATGCTTGTGGCCCTGCATCGTCTTGAAGTGGAATTTGACCCAGAAACGCTCATTGGCGTCGTTGATCAGGCTGAAGGTGTGGCTGCCATAGCCGTTGATGTGGCGCACGTCCGTCGGCAGACCGCGATCGGACATCAGGATCGTCACCTGATGCAGCGATTCCGGGCTGAGCGACCAGAAATCCCACATCGCCGTGGGCGAACGCAGATTGGTGCGCGGGTGGCGCTTTTGCGTATGAATGAAATCGGGGAATTTCAGCGGATCGCGCACGAAAAAGACCGGGGTATTGTTGCCGACCAGATCCCAATTGCCTTCGGGCGTGTAGAATTTCATCGCAAAGCCACGCACGTCGCGCTCGGCGTCGGCCGCGCCCGCTTCGCCAGCGACGGTCGAAAAGCGCAGGATCATCGGCGTTTGCGCGCCCGGTTGCAGCACCTTCGCCTTGGTATATTTGCTGATGTCGCCGGTGATGGTCAGCGTGCCATGGGCGCCCCAGCCCTTGGCATGGACGACACGTTCGGGGATGCGTTCGCGATTCTGGTGGGCCAGCTTTTCCAGCAGCTGATAGTCCTGCAACAGCAGGGGGCCGCGCGGGCCAGCGCTCAGGCTGTTCTGATTATCAGCGATCGGCGCGCCGCCGCTGGTCGTCATTATGGGCTTATCGGCCATGGTCATCATCCTCATATTGCGAATGATGAAAGGATAAGCGGCGCTCAGGTTCCAGAGAAATTGATTAAAACATGCTGACTGATCGAATTTTACGGTAAATTAGGCGTAGGTCGGCGATCAGGCCTTTTCCAGCGTGCATTGCAGCGGATGCTGGTTCTGACGGGCGAAATCCATCACCTGATTGACCTTGGTTTCGGCCACTTCATAGCTGAAAATCCCGCACACGCCCACGCCGCGCTGGTGAACATGCAGCATCACGCGAGTCGCCTGCTCCATATCCATGCGGAAAAATTGCTGGAGGACGTGCACGACGAATTCCATCGGCGTGTAATCGTCGTTGAGCATGAGCACTTTGTAGAGAGACGGCTTTTTCGTGCGGGTCCGGGTGCGCGTGGCGATGCCGACGCTGGGACCGGTGCCATCGCCTGGATCGTCCCGATCCTCCCCCGTCATCGTCGCGGGGATCATAGATGCTGTCAAAATGCTGGTCATGATGGTCGAGGATATGGCAATTTGCCGGCCCATGGCAAGGGGCCGCCATGGCTGGATGCGATGGTAACCATCAATTTTGCAGACGGCAAAAAGGGCGCCCCCCCGATAGGGAGAGCGCGCCCTGATGCTGTTCGTCCGATCGCTTAGGCAGCGAGCGACTTCACCTTGTCGGTCACCACGGTCACGCGGGCGGTCAGCGGGCTGGCAACATCGCTGGCCAGCTTCATCATCGCTTCGCTGCTCTTGGCGGCTTCCTTGGTGAAATCGTCAAAGCTGCTCGAAAACATCTGGCTTTGCAGCTGGAAGAATTCGGTCGGGGTCTTGACGGTCGCGAAGGACTTGAAAGAGGCGGTCGCCTTTTCAAAGCTCTTGCGGCTGTAGTCGACAGCTTCCTGGCCCAGGGTTTCCATGCCCTTGGCTGCGATCTTGCCGGATTCGACCATCGCTTCGACATTGCCCTTGGCGATGTCGCTGAATTCTTCGATGGCCTTGGTCGACTTTTCGACGCTGGCCTTCGCCTTTTCGTTCATGTCGGCATAAACGGTTTCCAGCTTCGCCTTGGCGTCTTCAGCGAACTTCTTGCCGGTTTCGATTACGTCGTTCATCGTTTTGGTTCCTTCTATGGCGGACAGCGTCTTGAGTGCGAACGGTTCGGCCTGCTCGGGCAAGCTCTTGGTCATTTCGGGTTCGGCCGGAGCCTCAGGCGGCGTGGCGTCTACGGGCGCCTGTGCCTCTGGTTCGGCAACCGGTTCCGGAAGCGGCGGCGCGTCGACGGCGGTCGTCGCTGCAACAACGGCAGCGGGATTGGCGTCGATTGCTTTCACGCTGGACGCCGCCGCCTTACGCGGGGGCGCTTTCTTGGGTGCGGGGGCAATCGCCGCTTCGGCAGCCTTGAGCGCTTCGCTGGCCGACAAGGTCGTCGATGCGCTTTTAGCGCGCGGGGCGCTGCGTCCGGTCTTGGGTGTTACGGCCATGGACTTTCCTCCATTTGTTGCAGTGCACAATAGTCGCTTTGCCATGTGATTGCAAGGCTTATTGTGCGCTGCAACAAAAGCGTCACGCAGCAGGGCGGAGGAGGCGATCCAAGGGCTGGAAAAAGCGCGATTACCGCGCTTTTACATAGCGTCCGGGCGCATCTTCCACCGCCTTCAGCCGGCCCTTGCCCGGCACACGCGCCCCTTTGACCGGGACGGTCTGCGGATCGAGTCGTTCGATCCAGGCGCGCCAGTCGGGCCACCAGCTGCCCTTGTTTTCCTGCGCCGCGGTCAGGAAGGCGTCGAGCGTCGGCTGGCTATCCTCGCACGCCCAATATTGATATTTCTGCGCCGCCGGAGGATTGATGACCCCGGCGATATGCCCCGACCCTGCCAGCAGGAAGCGGACCGGCCCGGACAGATTTTCGGTAAGCTTCCACACGCTTTCCAGCGGCGCGATATGATCCTCTTTCCCCGCCTGCACATAAGCGGGCGTCGTGACTTTCGTGAGATCGATCGGCGTGCCGTCTACCGTGATGGCGCCGGGCACCACCAGCAGATTGTCGCGATAGAGCTGGGTGAGATAATCCCGGTGCCAGCGGGCGGGCAGATTGGTCGTGTCGCCATTCCAGTAGAGCAGGTCGAACGGCGGATAATCCTGCCCCAACAGATAATTGTTGACGACATAGTTCCAGATCAAGTCGCGACCGCGCAGCAGGTTGAAGGTGAGCGCCATATAGCGCCCGTCCAGAAACCCCTGCGATGACAATTGGTCGACCAGCTTCATCTGTTCATCATCGATGAACAGGGTCAGGTCGCCTGCCCGGCTGAAATCGACCTGGGCGGTGAAGAAGGTCGCGCTCGCCACCTTGCCCCCTTCCCCGCGCGCGGCCAGCAGCGCCAGCGTTGCCGCCAGCGTGGTGCCCGCGACGCAATAGCCGATCGTATGTACGCTCGGCACGCCCAGCAGATCGCGCACCGTATCGATCGCGTCGATCTGGCCGCGCAGGATATAATCGTCCCAGATCAGATCCTTCATCGATGCGTCGGCGGATTTCCAGGAGACCAGAAACACGCTGATCCCCTGATCCACCGCCCATTTGACAAAGCTTTTCTGCGGGCTGAGGTCGAGGATATAGAAGCGGTTGATCCATGGCGGGAAGATGATGAGCGGCGTCGCCAGCACATCCGGCGTGGAAGGCGCATAATGGATAAGTTGGTAGAGCGGGGTTTCATGGATGACCTTGCCAGGCGTCGCGGCGATATTGACGCCCAGTTCAAACTGGGTGCCGTCGGTATGGGTCAGCTGCCCCTTTTCCAGATCGGCCAGCATATGCTGCAAGCCCTTGACCAGATTTTCGCCACCGCTCTCGATCGTCTTTTCCACCACGGTCGGGTTGGTCAGCGGGAAATTGGAGGGCGAAAGCGCATCGAGCATGCCGCTGGTCGCAAAGCGCAGCTTCGCCTTCTGCTTGGGATCGACACCGTCAACGGCATCGGCCAGTTGCAGCATATAGTCCGAAACGAGCAGATAGCTTTGCCGGATCAGGTCGTAAAAGGGGTGCTGGGTCCAGGCGGGATCGGCAAAGCGGCGGTCCTTGCGCGCGGCCGGGCTGTCGGCGGGCACGGGTTCGGGCTTGTCGCGGAACATACCGCCTGAATCGATGAAGCGCTGCCACATCGCCAGCCCTTCGTCAGCGAAACTCGTCTGGATACGCGCCACCGTTTCGGGCGAAAAGGGGAGCGTCTGGCCCGCAGCGCCCGCCGCCTGTTCCAGCATCAGTTGCTGGGCCTGACCAATTGCGTGGGTCCATTGCTGCATCTGTTCCAGCGTAGGCAGATGCGGCTCCATGATGTCGGCTTTATCCATGGCCACTCTCCTGTTCCTGGCATCGTTTCATCGCATCGCTTTTTCTGGCGCGGCGCAAGCTGGCCGGTTATAGCCAGATTGTGACGCGGCAACGGCGCGACACGCACTATTCCCTACCGAGCGCTTTCAGGAAAGCCCCCAAAATGTCCGAAGAATTCTACCGCATGAAACGCCTGCCCCCCTATGTCATCGCCGAAGTGAACGCGATGCGGGCGGCCGCGCGCGCGGCGGGAGAGGATATTATCGACCTGGGCATGGGCAATCCCGATCTGCCGCCGCCGTCCCATGTCATCGACAAGCTGGTCGAGGTAGCGCGCAAGCCCGACGCCCATGGCTATTCCCAGTCGAAGGGGATTCCGGGCCTCCGCAAGGCGCAGGCCAACTATTATGGCCGCCGCTTCGGCGTGGATGTCGACCCGGAAACCGAGGTCGTCGTGACCATGGGATCCAAGGAAGGTCTGGCGAGCCTGGCCACCGCGATCACGGCGCCGGGCGATGTCGTGCTGGCCCCCAACCCTAGCTATCCGATCCATATGTTCGGCTTCATCCTGGCGGGCGCGACCATCCGGTCGGTGCCGACGACTCCGGACGACAATTATTTCCGCTCGCTCGACCGCGCCATGGCCTTCACCGTGCCGCGCCCGTCGATCCTGGTGGTCAATTATCCATCCAACCCGACCGCCGAGACGGTGGACCTGGCCTTTTACGAGCGACTGGTCGCCTGGGCGAAGGAGAATAAGGTGTGGGTCTTGTCCGACCTTGCCTATTCCGAACTTTATTATGACGGCAACCCGACGCCGTCCATCCTGCAGGTGCCCGGCGCGAAGGACATTGCCATCGAGTTCACCTCGCTCAGCAAGACCTATTCGATGGCGGGCTGGCGGATCGGCTTTGCGGTCGGCAACAAGCAACTGATCGCGGCGATGAGCCGGGTGAAATCCTATCTCGACTATGGCGCGTTCACGCCGATCCAGGCGGCGGCCTGCGCCGCGCTCAACGGGCCGCAGGATATCGTGCAGAAGAATCGCGAACTGTACCACAAGCGCCGCGACGTGCTGGTCGAAAGCTTTGGCCGCGCCGGATGGGACATCCCCGCCCCACCCGCGTCCATGTTCGCCTGGGCGCCGTTGCCGCCTGCGCTGAAGGATATGGGCAGCCTGGAATTTTCCAAGCAATTGCTGACCCATGCCAAGGTCGCAGTTGCGCCGGGCGTCGGCTATGGCGAGGATGGCGAAGGCTATGTCCGCATCGCCATGGTGGAAAATGAACAGCGGCTGCGGCAGGCGGCCCGCAACGTGAAGAAATATCTTCAGTCGATGGGCGTCAATACGCCAGCCAAGGGCGCGGCTTGACGATCGCAGTCGCGCCATGATCCCCCTTCCCCAGGTTTCGCTGGTCTCTCAGACGATCCAGCTGGCGCTTGCCCCGGTGTTCCTGCTCGCCGGGATCGGCGCGTTCCTGAATGTCTCCGTCAGCCGGCTGGCGCGGATCATCGACCGGGCGCGGACGGTGGAGGCGGCGATCCTGACCACGCGCGGACGCGAGCATGACCGGCTGGTGCATGAAATCCGCGTCCTCGACCAGCGAATGAGCGTCGTCAATATGGCGATCTTCCTGTCGGTTGCGTCCGCCTGCGCCGTCTGTCTGGTCGTCATCCTGCTGTTTGCGGGCAATTTGTTCGACGCCCATCTGGGGACGCCGATCGCCATATTGTTCAGCCTGGCGATGCTGTTGCAGGCAGGCGGCTTTGCGACCTTCATTCAGGAGATCCGGCTGGGGTCGAAGATCATCCATGTCCGCAACGAAGTCCTGTACCATAAGGCCGAGATGGAAGAGCCGGACGCCGAATGACGCGCTTCACCGTCAATGACCGGCCAGTCCAGTATCGCATGGACCCGGACACGCCGCTGCTATGGGCGCTGCGCGACGCATCGAACCTGACCGGCACCAAATATGGCTGCGGCACGGGCGACTGTGGCGCCTGTACGGTGGATATAGACGGGGAAGCGGTACGCTCCTGCCAAGTGACGATCGGCAAGACCGAAGGGCGTTTCGTCACCACGATCGAGGCGCTGTCGCCCGATCGCGGTCATCCCCTGCAACAGGCGTTCGCCGCCGACAATGTGTCGCAATGCGGCTATTGCATCCCCGGCATGATCATGGCGGCGTCGGTGCTGCTGCGCCGGACCAATGATCCAAGCGACGCGGAAATTGACGCGGCGATCACCAATATCTGCCGGTGCGGCATCTATCCCCGGCTGCGCGGCGCGATCCGCCGGGCCGGGCGGATCATGCGGGGCGAAGATACGGGCACAGGCGATCAGGGCGCCGCCGCGCCGCCGCCGGGCATCACCCCGGAGGAGGCGGCCCGTACGATCCCGGCACTTGGTCGGCCAGCGCCTGCGCCCAAGCCATAGCGCTGCCCGACTAGGCTGCGTCCTCGATCAGCGGCGTCATCGCCTGCGCCAGCGTCGCGCCCGAATAGGGCTTCTTGACCAGCGTGACATCGGCGAAGCGATCCGGCAGTTCCAGTCCGTCACCATAGCCGGTCGCAAACAGGAAAGGGATGCCCTGCTCCGCCAGCAGATCGGCCACCGGCATGCTGGTTTCCGCGCCCAGGTTGAAATCGAGCACCGCCAGATCGACCGGATGCTGTTGAAGGGCTTCGCGCGCGCGGGCGGTGGTGGCGGCGGTCGTCACATCCGCGCCCAGATCGCGCAGGGCGTCCTCCCCGTCCATGGCGATGATCATATTATCTTCCACCAGCAGGACGTGACGCCCCTTGAGCAATGCAGGCGTCACGGCAACGACGGGGCGCGAACGATCCGTGCCGACGACGTCGGGCAGCACCGACACGACATGGGTGGAAGGGATGCAGAAATGCGCCTCCAGCCCGGCCAGCCGGTAGTGGATTTCGGCGCGGCCATCCAGATCATAGGGGATGGATCGCTCGATCACGGTCGATCCAAAACCCCGCCGCGTGGGCGCGACCACCGCCGGACCGCCACTTTCGCGCCAGTCGATCAGCAGGCTGCCATCCTGATCCACGCGCCAGTCGATCGTCACGGTGCCATTGTCCGACAGCGCGCCATATTTGGCGGCATTGGTCAGCATTTCGTGGATCACCAGCGCCATGACCGTGAAGCAGCCAGGCGTCAGCAGCACATTGGGACCAGACAGCCGGACCCGGTCGCGCCGTTCACCCAGATACACGCCCGCCTCAACCTCTATCAAGTCGTAGAGGCGTGCGGGACTCCAGCGGTCGGCAGTGATCTGGTCGTGGGCGCGGGCCAGCGCGTGGATGCGGCTTTCCAGCGTGCCGATGAAATCCTCTACCGACACGGCGCTGCTGCGCGTCTGGGACAAAAGCCCGCGAATCAGCGCCAATATGTTGCGGACCCGGTGATTGAGTTCCGCGATCAGCAATTCCTGCTTCTCATGCGCGCGCTGCCGTTCCGCATCCGCTGAATCGGACAGGCGCAGCACGACCTCCAGCAGGGCTGTGCGCAGGGCTTCGGCGACGCGCAATTGCGCGGGGACGAAAGGCAATGCCGTTCCCTTCACCAGTTCCGACCATTCCTCGAAACTTTTGCGCGGGGTGAGCCGCGGGCCGTTGGGGCCATATTCGATATGCTTGTCCTGATTGCCTGCCCAGCGCACCGCGCGCAACTGTTCGGCACGGAACAACACCACATAGTCGCGCGGTCGGCGCGACAGCGGAATGGCGAGCAGTCCGGAGGCGCGATCGGCATAGGCGGCCGCTTCGGGCAGGACGCGGCCGAGCGCATCAGTCGTATAGACCTGACTGGCGGCGACGCGGTTGAGCATGGAGACGATGCCGGCGAACGCCGCCGTGTCAGGGGTCAGCCCCGACAGGCTGATCTGCCCGTCAATATAGACACCAACGCCATCGGCCGGAATCGTGTCGAAGATGATGTCGCCCAGCCAGCGCGCGTTGGACAGCAGGTCATGATCCTGCGCCACGGCCGACATGAGCCGGTCGGCAACCTGTCTCGCCTTGCCCTCATAGTCGGCTGTCTCCGCGCGTTCGCGGCTTTCCAGCATCATCGAGAATATCTGGCCGAACAGTTCCGCCGCGCTGCGCTGGGCAAAGGTCGGCAGGCGCGGGGCGTAGTGGTGGCAGGCGAACAGCCCCCATAGCCGCCCTTCGACGATGATGGAGATGGAGAGCGACGCCCCCACCCCCATGTTGCGCAGATATTCGATATGGATGGGTGATACCGCGCGCGTGAGGCAGAGCGACATGTCGAGCGCCGCGCCGGTCGGATCAAGCGTCGGGACGATCGGCACGGGCTGCGCATGAACATCGGCGATCACCCGGAAAATGTTGCGCAGATAGAGCGCGCGTGCCTGCACCGGAATGTCGGAGGCGGGGTAATGCAGGCCAAAGAAACTGTCGATGCCGGGCCGCAGCGCTTCGGCCACGACTTCGCCATCGCCGCCATCGGCGAAGCGATAGACCATCACCCGGTCAAAGCCGGTCAGCGCCCGCACCTGTCGCGCACCATCGCGCAGGAAAGCCGTCATGCCATCGGCCTGCGCCAGCCGCGCGACCATGGAGCGAACGGTGCTGCTCGCTTCCATCTCGTCGGCGCTGGCGGGTTCGGCCTCTATCACCACCAGCGGACCGGAAAAATGGACGGCGACATCGAACGGCGCGCCGCCAGACATCAGCGGCAGGGAGAAGATGCGTTCCACCGAGTCGGCGCCGCGCAGCAGGGTGATGCGGTTGCGCAGCGCATGGATGGCATCGGCATCCAGCAGGTCGCTGACCGGCTTGCCCAGCATGTCGTCCGGGGACAGGCCAATGAAGGCAGCGCTGTTGGCCGATACGCGCGAGACGAGCCAGTCGGCTGTCAGCGCGATCAGGAAACCGAAAGGTTGAACCGTGCCCAGCACATGGATCGGTTCCCGATCGCAATTGGTCAGATTAACGGCGAAGTCCGCGCCTGTACCGCCGCCATCAGCCATGGGCAGTGGCCAGTTCAGCGCGGGTTGCGGCGGCAAAAAGGGCGAAGGCGGCCTGCGCGCCCTGCACGGCGTCGTCCAGCCAGTCTTCGCCCCCGTCAGCGGCTGCCCGATCGAGCGCCTGCTGAAACGCGACCCAACCGCCCTTGCCATGGACGGCGGACAGATAGGCATGCGGCAGGCCGGGCGCGACCCGGCGCGCGAGCATCGCGCCACCCAGCCGCGACCCTTCCAGCGCATAAAGCAGCCCCCAGCGATAGCCATCGCGATCGGGATCGGCGAGCGAAAGGGGCGCAGGCATGGCCATATCCATCGCCGCGAGATCCGCCGCGATCATGGGCAGGCGTGGCGATTCGGGGCGCGCAACCGATTCAAGCGCGCCCAGCGCGCGGGCATGGGCCGTCAGGAACGCAGCATAATCGCTTTCTGAATCAAGCCGATAGGCTGAAAATAGGCCATCAACATGGCTATGACTGTCGCTGGTAGCTTCGCGCAGGGCCTGACGGACGCCGCTGACATGGGGAGATTTATTCACTCGGCAGTCCTATAGAGGGGGCAAGCACCCTGCACTGATCTGGATCAGCATTTGATCCGGGTCCGGCCGTTTTTAGCGGACAGACCGATACGAAAACGAAATAACGCGCGAGGCGGGATTTGGGTTCATTACGTCCCGCGATTCTTTCAAATGGCTGACGGACAGGTTCAGACTTGCGACATCGCGCGCGCCCTAGAAAGGCGGCATGAGGGGACAGGAGGTTCCCGCGCAAAGAAAGTCACGATGATGTTCAGGAAGATGATGCTGACGGGACTCATGGCCGCAACGCTGCTCAGCGGTGTCGCCCCCGCTTATGCCCAGAGCAATGAGAATGGCCGTGGCAATCGCGGCGATCGTGCAGAACGTGGCGGCGGTGACCGTCAAGCCTATCAGTGGCGCGGCAATGGGCAGCGCCCGATGGGCGGCGAAGGGCAGCAGGCGCAGCGCTGGCAACAGCGACAGAACCGCGCGGTTGCGCAGACACCGGCGCCCCAGGCCCCCGTACAGCAGCCCCGCGCCGACCGCCCGTGGCGGAATCCCGGCAGCTCAGCAGTAGTGTCCGCGCCGGATCGACAGGATGCGCGGCAGGACCGGCGTGGCGATCGCCGCAATGACTGGCAGGATTATCGTCAGGACCAACGCGCCGATCGCCAGGACTGGCGCAACGATCGCCGCGACGACCGGCGGGATTATCGCCAGGATCGGCGCGATGACCGGCGCTGGAACGACAATCGGGGCGTGGTGGGCAACTGGAACAATGGCCGCCGCTATGACGATCGCACCCGCTGGAGCAACCAGCAGCGCTGGAATCAGGGCTGGCGGCAGGACAGGCGCTATGACTGGAACAGCTATCGCAACCGCTATGGCAATCAGTACCGTCTGGGTCGCTACTACGCGCCGCGTGGCTGGGACTATGGCTATCGCCGTTTCTCTGTGGGTATCGTGCTGAGCAGCCTGCTCTATTCCAACAGCTATTGGCTGAACGACCCTTATGCCTATCGCCTGCCGCCCGCTTACGGCACGCTGCGCTGGATTCGCTATTATGACGATGCGCTGCTGGTGGACATTCGGGACGGCTATGTCGTCGACGTGATCCATGACTTTTTCTGGTAATCGCGCTCCCTGAAGTGGCCTTCAGGAATACTGGCCCCGGTGCGGTGACACGCCGAGGTCTTTTCATGGTACCGGCCGCTGTGGCAGTGTGACGGAATGACAGACAGTGACGATGATGGCGGCATCGCCTCCTCCGCCCGCGCGGCGATCGGGGCGCAGGTGCAGGCCCGGCTGGAGCGCAACCCGATGGTCAGCCGGATCGAGTCGCCCCATCTCGCCATCTATGGGCGGCAGGATTTCCTCAGCCCCGAAGAATGCGCCGATCTGCGCGCCATTATCGATGCGGGCGCGCAGCCTTCGACCCTGTTTTCGGGCAGCGCGAACGCCGATTACCGGACCAGCCACAGTTGCAATCTCGATCCCTTCGATCCGCTGGTCAAGGCGATCAGCGACCGTATATGCGCGCTCACCGGCCTGCCTGCGGATCATGGGGAAACATTGCAGGGGCAGCGCTATACCAGCGGCCAGGAATATCGGCTGCATTGCGATTATTTTCCGGTCACAGCCAACTATTGGCCGGCGATGCGTGTCACCGGCGGGCAGCGCAGCTGGACGACCATGATCTATCTTTCCCCGGTCGAGGCGGGGGGCGAGACGCATTTTCCCCATTGCGAATTCATGGTGCCGCCGGTCGAGGGGATGATCCTGATCTGGAACAATATGGATGCTGACGGCGCGCCCAACAATTTCAGTCTGCACGCCGCCCGGCCAGTCGAACAGGGCACCAAATATGTCGTCACCAAATGGTTTCGCGAACGGCCCTGGACGCCGAGATCTGTTTGAGAATGGGCCTTCGCCCATGCGCGCGGGAAAGGGCCGGTGCGGCGTCGATATGCGCCCTGCCACGCATTGTCGAACATCCCCAGCGATACACTTTGCGACATAAATGACTGAAAACTGACAGCTTCATTTTCAGGCCGTTCAGGCGCGCTGCGCCATATCTCCCTGTGTTGGCGACAGGGAACCCGGTCCAGCCGGACAGGGTTCAGCCGCCAAGGAAATAGGAGATATGCTATGCGTAAACTGATCATTCTGGGCCTGCTGGCCGCCACGGTCGCGCCTAGTGTCGCGTCCGCACAGTCCTATGGCGAAGTGCGCCGCAGCGAACGCAATCTGCGTGAAGAAAAGCAGGAATTGCGCCAGGCCCAGCGTTATGGCGATCGTCGCGACGTGCGCGATGAACGCCGCGATGTCCGTCAGGCCCGCCAGGAAGTTCGTGAGGATTGGCGCGACTATCGCCGCTCGCACCGCGACGTGTATCGCGGCGGCAACTGGCGCGCGCCGTTCCGTTACAACCAGTGGAATGTCGGCGTCCGTCTACGCCCGGCCTATTACAACTCGCGCTATTATATCGCCGACCCCTATCGCTATCGCCTGCCCCGTCCGGGCGTGAACCAGCGCTGGGTACGCCATTATAATGATGTGCTGCTGGTCAATGTCCGCAATGGGCGCGTGATCCAGGTGCATCGCGGCTTCTTCTGGTAAGAGGCCAGCCCATGGGGAAACGGCCCCGGACAGCGATGTCCGGGGCCGTTTTCATTGTATTTCCGCCCAACTTGGCCGCGCCGCCCGTTGCCAGACAAGCGCGGCCGATGGCACGCAGAACGCACCATCAGTCCGAAAGGGGGGTGGACCGTTGCGCAGAACGCGCGCCTGCCCGAAAAGTTCCGCTTTTCCGGTAAAATCCGCCGATTCAGGCTGCCAGCGCCTGACCAATCAGCTTCCGACTGTTATCGATACCATAAAGCGCGATGAAACTGCCCATGCGCGGCCCTTGGTCCGCGCCCAGCAGCGTCTGGTACAGCGCCTTGAACCAGTCCCGCAATTCGGCAAAACCGAACGCCTCATCCTTGCCGATGGCATAGACGATATTCTGGATGTCCTCCGCTGAAGCGTCGGCAGGCAGAGCAGCGAGTTCCGCGTCCAGCCTGCGCAAGGCCGCAGCCTCATTGGCGTCGGGCGCGCGGCGCTGGAGGGTGGGAGCCACGAAATCGCGATGATAGGCCAGAGCATGGCCAATCAGCGCGTCAAGATCAGGATAGGTTTCCGGCGAGGCATCCGCGACATAATTGGTGAGATAGCCCCACACCTGATCGCGGCTGGCATCGCCCATGACGCCGACCAGATTGAGCAACAGGCCAAAGGTCACCGGCAACCGGCCTTCGGGCAGCTTGCCGTCATGAACATGATGGACCGGATTACCCAATTGCTGTTCGACCGGCTGACCAGGATAATTGCCCCGGAACTGCCAATATTCGTCAACCGCGCGCGGGATGACGCCCATGTGCAACTGCTTGGCCTTTTTGGGTTCGCGATAGGCGTAGAAGGCCAGGCTCTCTTGCGGACCGTATGTCAGCCATTGCTCAAGGCTCAGGCCATTGCCCTTGGACTTGGAGATTTTCTCGCCCTTTTCGTCGAGGAACATCTCATAGTTGAAGCCCTCGGGCGGCCGGGCACCAAGCGCGCGGCAAATCTTCGACGATTGCGTGACCGAATCGATCAGATCCTTGCCCGCCATTTCATAGTCGACGCCCAGCGCATACCAGCGCATCGCCCAGTCGACCTTCCATTGCAGCTTTGCGCCACCCGACAGGATCGACTGTTCGACCATTTCGCCTTCATCCTCGAAACGGACGATCCCGGCTTCGGCGTCGACGACTTCCACCGGCACCTGAAGGACGATACCGCTCTTGGGCGAAATGGGCAGGACTGGCGAATAGGTCGCCTGCCGTTCCTTGCGCAGGGTGGGCAGCATGATGTCCATGATCAACTGATACCGCCGCAGCACTTGCTTGAGCGCGTCGTCAAACGCCCCGGCCCGATAGCGTTCGGTCGCGGAGACGAATTCATAGTCGAAGCCGAAGCGGTCGAGAAATTCGCGCAGCATCGCATTATTGTGATGGGCGAAGCTTTCGAACTTTTCGAACGGATCGGGCACCTGCGTCAGCGGCTTGCCCAGATGCTGCGTCAGCATCGCCTGATTGGGCACATTGTCAGGCACCTTGCGCAGCCCGTCCATATCGTCGCTGAACGCCACCAGGCGCGTGGGAATATCCGACAGGGCGTGATAGGCGTTGCGGACCATCGTCGTGCGCAGCACTTCGTTGAACGTGCCGATATGCGGCAGGCCCGATGGTCCATAGCCGGTTTCAAACAGGATATGGCCTTTGTCCGGCGCGCCATCGGGATAGCGCTTGAGCAGCTTGCGCGCTTCTTCATAGGGCCAGGCCTTGGCCGCCAGGGCGGCGGTGCGGAATAGATCGGTCGCGGTCATGACATGCCCCTAGCTCCGGACAGGCCGAAAAGAAACGCTCTTTGCGGGCAAATCTGCGTTAAGAACCGTTCGCATATTAGAGCTTCATTAACCCTATCGAGGGATAATCAGGCTTCTGGAGGCATCATGCAGATCTTGCGCACCCGCGAACGCATCGTGGTCGACATCGCCATCGTCGTCACGACCGTACTCGACAGCCTGGAAGGCACGATCGTCGACCTGAGCGAAGGCGGCGCGCAAGTGGTCGGCTGCACCCTGCCTGCCGGTTCATCGTGCCAGATCGATCTGGACGGCCACATCACCTTTGGCACCGTGCGCTGGTCCGAAGAAGACCGCATGGGCATTCGCTTCCCCTATGAGTTGAACGAAGGTCCGCTGTACGACCAGCTGGAACTGGCCCGCGCGGCGCGGCGCACGCCCGTCGCCTTCCAGCCGCGCGCCCGCATTATGGCCGCGGCCACCGGCGGTGGCGGTTTTGGCCGCCGGACCAGCTGAAACAGGTTTTCCTTTTGTTCCCGCTCGCTTAAACGGGGCGGGTGATCGATCCAGCATCCCTGCCAGCCCTCCACGCCAGTCATGGCGGCATCTGGTTGCGCGAAGGCGGTCGGACGCAAGGTCTGGCCAAGGGGCAGGCTATCGGTCGCGCGGCAGAAACGCCGGTGCTGCTGCTCAATGCGCCGCTGACCGGCCAGCGCCTGGGCTATCCCGATCTAAACGGCCTGGACCTGCTGGAACTTTGGGCGTTTCTCCACCCTGCCCGCTTCCTTGTCCCCACGCCCAAGGGGCTGGCGCAAGCGCTTGGCCTGCCGGTACCGGGCGCGGAAGCGGACATTCCCGCCTTGCTCCAGAATGCGACGCAGGCCCTGCTCGACCGGCTCGAATCGCCGGACTGGCGTGAGCGGGAAGGCGCTTGGACGTCGGCGCAGACGCTGCACCGGCTGCGCTGGCCCTGGTCGCCGCTGGTCGCGCCGCGCATCGCCAAGCCGCGTGAGGCCGAGCGCTGGCTGTTTTCCAAATTGCCCGAATGGGAGGAAGCGCAGCCCCGCCCTGCCCCGCGCACCGTGATGCTGGACGAGGCGCAGGTGCTGGACCGGCTCGACACGCTGACCGGCGCCGGAGCGGAGGCGCGTCCGGGCCAGCGCGCCTATGCCACCGCCGCGATCGGCCCGTTCCGCCCGCGCGCGCACCGCGACCAGCCCAACATGCTGCTGGCGGAAGCGGGCACCGGCATTGGCAAGACATTGGGGTATCTTGCGCCCGCCTCGCTCTGGGCGGCGCAAGCGCAGGGGACGGTGTGGGTATCCACCTATACCAAGGCGCTGCAACGCCAGCTTGACCGCGAATCACTGCGGCTGTTTCCCGACGCGGCGGTCGCGGCCAGGCGGGTGGTGGTCCGCAAGGGGCGGGAAAATTATCTCTGCCTGCTCAATCTGGAAGATGCGTTGCAGGGGGCTTTAGCGGCCGGGCCGCGATATTGGCGCAACTGGTCGCGCGCTGGGCGGCTTTCAGCAAGGATGGGGATATGGTCGGCGGCGACCTGCCCGGCTGGCTGCCCACCCTGTTCCGCCGCAACGGCTCCACCGCGCTGACCGACCGGCGCGGCGAATGCATCTATGCCGGCTGCCCGCATTATCGCAAATGCTTCATCGAGCGGTCGGCCCGCGCGTCCGCCGATGCCGACATCGTCATCGCCAATCATGCGCTGGTGATGATCAACGCGGCGCGCGGCCGCGAAACCGGCCAGCGACCCCAGCGGATCGTCTTTGACGAAGGCCATCATCTGTTTGACGCTGCCGATTCGACCTTTTCCGTCGCCTTGTCGGGACAGGAGGCGATCGAGCTGCGCCGCTGGATCATGGGGCCGGAGGGCGGATCGCGCGGGCGACGGCGCGGCCTGTCGGCGCGCCTGTCCGACCTTGCCAGCTATGATGTGGAGGGCGGAGAGGCGATCCGCGCCGCCACCGACGCGGCGCTGGCCCTGCCCGCCGACGAATGGCTGAAGCGCGTCGTGGCCGATGAGCCGTTCGGACCGCTTGAAGCCCTCTTTACGGCCGTGCGCGGCACTGTCTTTGCGCGTGCCGCGGACACGGGCGAGGCCGATGCAGGCTATGGACTGGAGACCGAACTGGCCGCCCCGGATGGTCCGCTGGTCGAGGCGGCGCAGGAGGCCGCGCTGGCGCTCGATGCTTTGCTGCGCCCGCTGACGCACCTGTCGCGACGGCTGGAGGCAGTGATCGAGGATGCACCCGACTGGCTGGACGGCGCGGCGCGAGCGCGAATCGAGGGGGCGGTGGCCTCGCTCGGCTGGCGGCGCGACCTGATCAGCGCATGGCTGGCGCTGCTGGCGCGGATCGGCGGTCCGGCCGACCCCGACTATGTCGACTGGATGACGGTCGACCGGGTCGAGGGGCGGGAATATGACATTGGCATCCACCGCCACTGGCTGGACCCCAGCCGACCGCTTGCCGAAACCGTATTGAAGCCCGCACAGGGTGTGATCGTCACCTCCGCGACGCTGAAAGGCGGGGGTGACTGGAGCGACGCGGAAAGCCGCAGCGGCGCTGTCCACCTGCCCCACGGCGCCGGACGGTTCGAGGCCGGCAGCCCGTTCGATTATGCCGCGCGCGCGCAAGTGCTGATCGTCACCGACATCAAGCGGGGCGATCTCGCCGCCTTGTCGGGCGCCTATGGCCGCCTGATCGAAGCGGCGGGCGGTGGCACGCTGGGGCTGTTCACCGCTATCCGGCGATTGCGCGCCGTCCATGCCCGCATCGCCGACCGGCTGGCGCGCGCGGGGCTGCCGCTCTACGCCCAGCATGTCGATCCGATCGACACGGGCACGCTGGTCGATATTTTTCGCGACGATCCGCGCGCTTCGCTGTTGGGGACGGACGCGCTGCGCGACGGCGTGGACGTGCCCGGCCATTCGCTGCGCCTGGTGGTGATGGAGGGGGTGCCATGGTCCAAGCCGACGGTGCTGCACGCCGCGCGGCGGCTGGCCAATGGCGGCAATGCCTATGACGACCGGCTGATTCGTGCGCGGCTGGCGCAGGCGTTCGGCCGCCTGATCCGCCGGGCCGAGGACAAGGGCTGTTTCGTCATCCTGTCGGCCGCCATGCCCAGTCGCTTGCTCAGCGCCTTTCCGCCCGGCACGCCGATCCGCCGGGTGACGCTGGACGAAGCGATCATAGCGGTCAGTGTCGCTTCGCGACGCGAAACCCTTGGCGAAACTGCGTCCTTAGGGCATCAGGGACACGAATCCGGCCACAGCCATCTGGAGAGAGAATGAAGCGGCTGACCCTGTTGCGCCACGCCAAGTCCGACTGGGACGATCCGGTGGCCCGCGACTTCGACCGGCCCTTGAATCATCGGGGCGAGAAGGCGGCGCTGTTGATGGGCCAGTTTGCCGCCCAGCGGCAGATGCAGTTCGACATGCTGGTGGCGTCGCCCGCGGTGCGGGTGGTGCAGACGCTGGAGACATTTTTCACCGGCTTTGGCGAATCGCTCGACGCGCGTTGGGACAGGCGCATCTATCTCGCCTCCTCCCCGACATTGTTCGATGTCATCCGCGACCTGCCCGAAAGCACCGACAGCGCCCTGCTGGCCGGGCATAATCCGGGGCTGGAGGAGTTGATCCTCGATCTCGTCCCCGACGATGGCGCCAATCCTCTGCGCGAGGATGTGGAGGTCAAGTTCCCGACCGCCAGCATCGCGGTGCTGGACCTCAAAGTCGACCGCTGGAGCGAGGCGCGGGAGAATATCGCCACGCTGGTCAGCTTCACCCGCCCGCGCGATCTGGACCCGGCGCTGGGTCCGGGGACGCGCTGACGGGGCTGGCGGCCATGACGCCCATAATCTGGCGCGTCGCGGGGGCCGACGATGGCCCTGCGCTTTCCATCCTTGGCGGGGCGACCTTCCTGTCCAGCTTCGCCCACGACCATCCCGGCGCGGCGCTGGTCAGTCATATCCGCACCGCCCATGGCATCCCTTATTATGAGGCCGCACTGGCCGATCCT
The DNA here is from genome assembly GCF_002288285.1 of Sphingobium xenophagum. Classification (NCBI taxonomy): domain Bacteria; kingdom Pseudomonadati; phylum Pseudomonadota; class Alphaproteobacteria; order Sphingomonadales; family Sphingobiaceae; genus Sphingobium; species Sphingobium xenophagum. The sequence continues at coordinate 529,716 of NZ_CP022745.1, forward strand.
GAGCAGACCGTCCTGATTGGCGAGACACCATTTGGCGCGCCGGTGGGCTATGCGATGATCACGCCGCCTGACCTGCCGATCGCGACCGATCCGGCCTGCGACCGGGAATTGAAGCGGCTCTATCTGCTGTCGGGCTGGCAGGGTGGCGGGCATGGCGATACGATCATGGACCTGGTTGCGCAGGAATGTCAAACGGCGTTCAAAAGGGACCCCCGATCGGCGTCGAAGAGGGACCCCCTTTTCAGATAATATGATGCTGGTTTGTTGAAGATGGCCTTGCGCTGCGTGCGGCGGAGGGCGGGCGTAGCCCGACCGGAGGCGCGCGCAGCGCAAGATAGATTTTTGAAGGCGCCGAAGGTGGCTGTCAGCTGCGGTTTTTGAAGCGCCAGCTGTCGTTGCCCGTCTCGACGATATCGCAGTGGTGGGTGACGCGGTCGAGCAGCGCCGTGGTCATCTTGGGATCGCCGAACACGGTCGGCCATTCGCCGAAGGCGAGGTTCGTGGTGATGATGACGCTGGTCCGCTCATAAAGCTTGCTGATGAGGTGGAACAGCAACTGCCCTCCCGAGCGGGCGAACGGCAGATAACCGAGCTCGTCGAGAACGATCAGGTCGAGCCGCGACAGCTGCGCCGCCAGGGTCCCGCCTTTGCCGATCCGGGTCTCCTCTTCGAGGCGTGTCACCAGATCGACGGTGTTGAAGTAGCGGGCGCGAGCGCCCCTTCGCACGACATTGGCGGTGATCGCGATGGCGAGGTGGGTCTTGCCTGTCCCCGTGCCGCCGACCAGCACGATATTGCGGCGAGGCGGGAGGAAGGAGCCATCGTGAAGGGAGCGGATCATCTCCTCATTGATCGGTGTGCCCTCGAAGCTGAACCGCTCCAGGTCCTTCACCACGGGCAGCCTCGCAGCCGTCATCCGATAGCGGATGGAGGCTGCATCCCGGTGGGTCGCCTCAGCACGGAGCAGGTCGGTCAGTATCTCCATGGTGGTGCGCTTGCGCTGGAGGCCGGTGGTGACCGCCTCGTCGAACGCCGCCGCCATGCCCTTGAGTCCGAGGCCGCGCATCGTGTCGATCATATCATGCCGCTGCATCATAGCCTCGCAGCAGATCATAGCGGGCACAGTCGGCGAGCGGAGGATGCTGCAGCATCCGGTCTTCCGAAGTGACGATGCTGTGGGGTGTCGCCGGCTCGCGGCGCCGGGAGAGGATGTTGAGGATCAGCTCGTCGCTGGCCGTTCCGTTCGCCAACGCTTCGCGCACGGCAGCCTCTACCGGCTCCAGGCCATCGGTGAGCACCGCCGAGAGGACCCGCACGAACCTGCGATCGGCCTCGTCCCCGGTGCCGAGCCTTCGCCGTAATCGGTGCAGGGCGGGCGGCAGATCCCAGTCCTGGAACGGTGCGCCGTTACGCAGCGCGCCGGGCTTGTGCGCGAGGACCGGCAGATAATGCCAGGGATCGTATATCGTGCGGTTCCGACCGAAGTGGCGCTCATGCTCCCCGACGATCGCATCGCCGCAGCGTATGACGATGCGATCGGCATAGGAGCGCACCTGAACGGTCCGGCGTGCGGCCGTCGACATGACCGAGTAGCGGTTGCGATCGAAGCTGATGAGGCAGGTGCCGGTGACGGCATGCTCGCTCTCATGGAAGCCGTCGAACGGTGCCAGGATCGGCTGCAGGGCCGGTCGCTCCATATCCAGCGCCTCGGCGACGGTAATATCCCCGCGTTCGGGATGGGCATGATGCTCGGCCCAGCGCCGGCACTCGGCCTCCAGCCACCCGTTGAGCTCGGCCAGGCTGGCGAACCGGAGCCGCGGCTGGAAGAAGCGGCCTCGGATTGTCTGGACCTGCTGCTCGACCTGGCCCTTCTCCCATCCCGCCGCCGGCGAGCAGGCGGTCGGCTCGACCATGTAATGATCGGTCATGATCAGGAAGCGGCGGTTGAACACACGCTCCTTGCCGGTGAACACGGCCGTCACCGCCGTCTTCATATTATCGTAGATACCGCGTCGCGGCACACCGCCGAAGAACGCGAACGCCCGGGCATGGGCATCGAACAGCATCTCCTGGCCCTCGCGCGGATAGGCCCGGACATAGGGTGCGCGCGAGTCGCAGAGACGCATATGCGCCACCTTCACCCGCATCGGCTTGCCGGCGATCTCCACATCCTCGTGGCTCCAGTCGAACTGGTAGGCCTCACCCGGCTGGAAGGTCATCGGGATGAACGCCGGTGCGCCTTCGCCAGCATCCTTCCGCCGCGCAGCACGCCAGCGCGCCGCATAGCGGCGCACCGCATCATAGGATCCATCGAACCCCTCGCGCACCAGCAGGTCATGGATACGCGTCATCCGTAGCCGATCGCGGCGGCCGCGACCTTCGTTCTCCTCAAGCAGCGCATCGAGACGATCCTGATAAGGACCGATCCGCGGCAGCGGCTGGACTTTGCGCTGATAGTTGAACGCCGCCTCCGGCGACCGGATCGCTTTGCGGACGACCTTCCGCGACAAACGAAGGTCACGAGCGATCGCCTTGATCGCCTTACCCGCTGCATGCTCACGCCGAATCCGAACCACTGTCTCCACGATCAACATCCCGTTCTCGCCAACTGATCAAAACCAGTCGGCCGACTAAATCCCCGGGATGAAGGGGTCCTTTTTGCACGCCGATCACCCCACGAAGGGGGTGCCTATTGCACGCTGATCCTCAGCGCAGGAAGCCCGGCGGCGCGGGGCCAGCCGCCTGCTACTGGCCGTCTATCCCCAAAATGACCGGGCGCGGCGCTTCTATGCGCGGCATGATTTCGTTGAGGTGGGATCGCTGACCTTCATGGTTGGCGACGTGCCGTTCCGCGACCTGATCTACGCGCGGCAATTATAGGCGAATGGCGCGGGCCAGTTGGTCGCGTATGCCCTCCAGCCGCGCCAGCAGATCATCGTGCGTCCCTGGCTCCGGCACATCCGGCGATACGGTCCCATTGCCATCGACCAGCATCTTCTGCGCGCCCTTCACAGTGAAGCCTTCGATGTTGAGCAGATCATGGATGCGACGGGCCAGCGCCACGTCGGCGGGACGGTAGTAGCGGCGATTGCCGGAACGCTGGAGCGGGCGCAGTTGCGGGAAACGCGTTTCCCAATAGCGCAATATATGCTGGGGCAGGCCCAATTCATCAGCCAGTTCACTGATGGTCAGCAATGCACCCTCTGCCTTTTTCATGACAGCAATGTTGCACCCTAAGACCCATCAAGGTCAATCACGGTAAACTACGGGTTAGCGCGGAAAACATGCAACTGCACAGCATCGAGGCCCGGCGATCGAACGCCCGCCTGCAAGATGGTGACCCCTACGGGAGGGGGTGGCGTTTAAGATAATATCTATTAAACAGTAGGTTATAAGATTGGTCAATAGGCAATTTCGATGCCTCATGGACCAGTTAAATGGACCACAAGATTTCCGACATGCCTACGCGCAGCACACCGGCCGACGGTCTGCTTGTCGGCCATCATTGGGACTTTGCGCTCGGTCTGCTTCGGAGCGTTGGAATGGAATAGCGGACCTTTCGCAACGCCCTATCGCCAGCTTCCTGACTGACTTTTGGACTAACGGGATTCAATGAATCGTTCACGGGCAGTTATGAAGCGCAACCTCGGCCGCCCGCTGCCGGAGTACACTTCTTCTTCCAACCACGTGGCCTCCCTCTCAAAATCTGACTTGCGCAGTTCCTTCCACCAGAAGCGGCCATTGGGATCCCATCTGTATCCACGATGCTTGAGCATATCCTTGGTCTCAAAAGGAGCCCCCACGGCTTCGATGCGCACGCTCTCCGCAATGCACTCTTCGAGCAGATGCGAAAAAATCGTACTTCCGTCCGGCAACTGTAGCCCCAACAAAGTCGTAAGCGCGACAACGTCGTTCGCAGCTCGATGGCCGTCGAAATAAAGGCCGCTCTGTAGTAATAGATGCCCGAGTGCACGACCATCAAATCCGAGTTTCTGCCAATCCAGCTGGGCAAGACTGCATCCCCATGACTTATCGCGCAGTTGCGGAAAGCGACGGTCGAAAAATGGCCTGTCAAATCTGGCATTGTGAGCTACAATTATCTCTGCAGAAGACAGCCGCCTGATGACCTCAACTTCGTCGAATGCCTTATCCCTGAGGTCGGCGTCAGTAAGGCCCGTCAGTTGGCTAATTTTCTCAGGCAAAGGTTGGTGGGGATCTTCAAGCCAGCTTCGAACGCGTTCGACCTTCGTGATACGTCCCTTTTGATCGAATGCGAAGCGTTGCGCGGCGATCTCGACCATTCGGTCCTGAGCGGGGTCCAATCCCGTTGTCTCACAGTCGATGACGACTCCTATACGCTCGTCTCCAACGAGAGGCGGCAACTCCTCGAACCCGATTAGCGGATCCAGCGCCCGGAGCACGCGATATCCTTCGAGCTTCTCCAGTTGACGTGCGAGCTCTTCACCATCCGACCTTTTCGGCTGGGAGGCGATGGTTTCGCCTCCTAGCAGTCGCTTTAGCAGTGACGTCATCCGAACTTGGCCAGTTGCTGCACTAGGGCCTCCGAAAAATCGTAGCCGGGCGGGAGGCTTTTAAACTCCCTCTCGCCTCTAAAGCTCGGGTATTCTTTATGCTGGTGAAGGTCGAGTCGTGATACAGGCAGGCTTATTATCTGGCCGGTGGCAAGACCTGCGCCTGAATGGTGGAAGATAGTGCGCCTTTCGGCGTGGCGGTATGGGCATACGACCTGCGAACCGCCGAAGTGGCCGCAATTGCATACGATCACGTTGCAGAAGACCATTCGGGACACCGCTTCCGCCACGTGCCGAAAGGAGGTGGCGTCCTTGTTGAGCGCCAGAATGAAGAGATGCTGGACTTTTCCGCGATACATTGCGATCCGTTCGAGATCGAGAAAGTCGTAGCAGACCATCACGCCAAATGTGCCGACGTCTCCGCCGTCGAACAGCCAAACCGAAGGGTCGCGCTTGAACTCGCAAGCCACCGACTTGAGCTTCTTCTCCTCTTCTGGAGCCGGATAAGTCTTCCCGATGCGACGAGTGGTGGCCCTGGCGCCCATCTTCTTACCGCGCCACTGCCTGGGAACGATGAGAAGCGCCTCGTTGTGGACCTCGCCAAAAGACGATCCAGCCCGATAGTCCAAACCGGCGATCACGACAGATTGCATCTTGTCCGCCATCGCCTTAAGCTTCGTTTCGAAGCCGGTCGGGACGGCGAGTTCTGGCAGAACGATGATGTCCGGCCGGGGTTGCTCTTGCTGAAACGCCGCGAAATAGCCACGGATCTCCGAGATCGCGCGCTCCTCCTCGCAACGAGACATCTTGGCATTTCCGATCCACGCGGCCTCTGGATCGAGTGAGGTTTGGATTACACCGAGTTTTAGGCTGTCCGCCAAAGGCGACACGTACGGCGTGGTCATGCGTGTAACTCATGCTCTGGCGCATGCTCCGCGCCGAACGCTCCGAGATGTCGGAGCCGGACGGGTATCAGCTGGCGCGGTTGGTGCTCAAGAACGGTCATCTGGCTCAGCTCCAGCATATGTTGTGCATCCCCGAGAAGCACCTCTAACTCCTCGCTAGTGTTGATCGGAGTGTCGAATTCAGTGTCGTCTGCCGCCAAACCCGCGAGATTTCCGAACAGCGGTGGGAACACATGCAGGAGCGAGGTTTCAGCGTTCCTTGGTAGCAAGCATGACTGCAGGATGGTCAGAGTGAATGATGATATCGGAAGACGTTCAAGATCGCTCCCGACAATGTCAAGCAGGCTCCGCTCCTGCCCACGAATGTTCCAGGCCGCTGGGAGTGCAAAGCTCTGGCGAAGCATGCCCCAGAGCAACTGACCGATCGGGCGCAGCCTCTTCGGCCACGCTCGATCAGCGCGGTCGAGCATACCGGCATATCGATAGTCTCTAATCGGTGGGTCGATCAGCTTAACCTTGTCCTCTCGAGATTTGCGACGCCAGCCCTCCCACGTAAGTTTCCCTCCATCTAATATATCTGCGGCGTTAAACCAGATCTCTGGGATGCAGATGTTTTCGGGGTGTAGGTCGTCGAGAATGTCGGCGTCGGGACCATCAATTGCGGATAGAGGCTCGACGATCTGTCTGATAACTTCCAACGCGGTCCATTCCGACCGCCGCGGATCGCTCGCCGGCAAGGCAGAGGCGAATTCCACCCATCGGGTAAGCGATCGTCCGGGTGTCGCTGCAAGGTGGCGTTTTGCCGCGATCACCGCTGCATTTTCATTAACGATCCCGGCGAGCCGGTCGGGGGCGGCATGTGCGGCGTCGAGAAGCCATCCGGCGTCGTCGGGCTTGAGCGCCGCGGGATTCTCAGAGATGTACTGCCAGCCCGAATCCGGCAAAAGACGCGGGTAACGTCGAAGACTGTTCCAGTCAGTCGGCTTGCTCGGCCGGTGTGCCTCTGCGACGAGGGGCCAATAGTCGGGAGCGGAGTTCCGGTAGGCAAGTGTCGTCGAAAAGAACCAGTGATACCACACACCAAGTTCTGTTCCCGTTGACCGAGCGAGATCCGCAACTCCCTGGATTTCCTCCCCGAGACCGAGGGAGCCGGCGCGGTCGCGCATGTTGCGGGCCAAATCCGGTTCGATGGCCTCGAGTTCTACAGCTCCGATAACGAGAGCTGCAGCGAATGCAGTCAAGGCGTTCCATTGAAAGAACTGTAGTGGCTCGGCCCGCTCCGCCGTGGGCACGAACGTTTCCAGTTGGGCAGACAGGAGGTTAGAAATGAATGACCTGGCGGCGGCGCGTTCACGGTGGAGTGCATCTAGGCGAGTGGCTGATTCGCTGGCCGTCAGAACATGGCGGGCCAAAGCTTGCAGCCCTGTTGAGCCAAGATAGCATTTTAGAAGGCGGAGTTGGCCTCGCTCGTTCCCTCTCATCCACGCTACAATCTGGGGGAGGCCGTCATGTCCGGTCGCGCGACAGAAGTCGAGAAGTCGGGTAAAGAGTCGGACTTTGTCTGGATGGGTTGAGAATGCTTCGAACAGGAGCGCGAAGTGTCGCTTGAGCAGAGTGCTCCACTCCTTCCGTTCATCTTCCTCTAACGTCTCAACGTCCGTCTTCAGCGATGCGATCTCTGCGAGGAGTGCATCATCATTCGACTTTTTCGATAACGCAGCGAGTCTGCGATGCGCGACAAGCAACTTGTCGCTGGGTCGAAAGAGGGAAGGCGTGAGTGCGGCAATCTGCGCCGCCGCGAAAGCCATTCGAGTGTCGCCGCGGATCTCTTGATCGGGAATGTTTGCGAGCAGGAGCCATTCAAGCTGCTCCATTCTCTGACCTCTGCCCGAATCGGTTAGAAGATCGAAATCGGTTGCGGCAAGCATCGAAACTTGCGCTAGTGTCCGAGTCATCAGCTCCGTCGGCTTGCGACCGTTCACTGCGGCAGCGGACGACGCTCGTTGAATTAGGTCCTCGATCTTTTCGCCAGGAGGCAACTCCTCGTCGCGGTGGAGGATCCACTTCAGTTCGGGCGGGACGTACTTGTCGGGCTCAATTTCTGCGCCGATGTCATGCTTAGCGAGAAGTTCTGCGTACAGGGACAACCAACTGACCAGAGACTCGAAGTCGTAGGCAAGGATTTCGTGATCGTCGACGAAACGGAAGTGAGCTATGTCGCGCCGCGCTGCGAGCAATGTCTCCACCTCTAAGTCTACCGGAAGCATAGCGACATTGGCAAGAAAGCCGCCTACGAAAAGTCCCGTTGGAATTCGTTCAAATATGCCCGGATTTACAGGCGGCACCACCTCTGACTTGGTCTCCTCGCTCACGCCCTCTGTCTGGACGGTGAATGTCAGCATCTGGTCGATGAGTGAGGCAAGTTCATCCGTATAGCCAGGCAGGAACGAAGCGAACGACATTGCAATCGCCGCTTTCCTCACCGACGGATAGAATTTGCTAAGATCCAAAGAAGCCGCGAAAATCTTGTCGTCGGCCGGCGTCGGCTTCGACCAATGCTCGGGGGCGAGATATGCGAGGCCCTCCGACTGCTTGAGCGCCAATCGCTCGCCGGCATCGAGTTCACCTTCGTCGATCGTTGCCGACACCATACGGCGAGCAGTCAGCGATATGTGCCTCCGGTAGAGCGGCCAGCTATGCTTGAAATGTCGGTACAGGTTTCCGCCCGAATGACGGTAGGGACCTATGTTCAGCTTCGAATGGGGTTCATCCGGCGCACTCTGCTCATACCATGCCGCACGGTAGAGCCGATTGCCGTAGCTCCATGCAGGCATCCTTTTGTCCATCTCGGGGCCTAGGACGTTTGCAAGTGCGATCCATGCGACTTGATCCCGGACGGCGAGCTGGAAGTACTGTCGAAATCGCGGTTTACCTTGAGCATCAGGCTTTTTCGGCTGGGGGACTAGCCGAAGCGGTGCACAGGTGTATTTCCATTCGGCGAAATCCGAGCGGATCCCTTCAAGCTCAGCTTCAAGATTGAGCTCAAACTCTGCCAACTCTGCCTGATCAAACAGCCCGTCAGCCATGCGGTAGCATTTGCGGGCCTTACGCCACGCCCAAAGCAAGTTTTCTGGGAGTATGAGCAGCTCTCTCCAAATCATACTAAGCCTTCCGAATGGCGATCAAGTAGTCGTTAAGGTCGTTGCATCCCGCAGGAAGCCGTTTTCGGACAATTGTCAGCCCATGCGGGGCGAAAAGCGAGGACATGCGCTTTGCGAAGCCACGGCCGGCCTTATCCGCGTCACCGAGGACCGAGAGGTTCCGCCCTCGAAATTGTGCGATCGTTTGATCATCAAGGCGGCTGCTCGCGCCCAGCAGGCCGACAGCGTCCATGTCGAGTTCGAAAGCCGACAGGACGTCAGTGACGCCCTCGCACAGGGTTATGGTCCTTTGAGCGATGGAGAGCGCGTCGGCGTTGAATAGCGGTGGAGGAAGTGAATGCGGACAGTACCAGCGCTTGATGCGCTTGCCGTCTGGCCGGCGAGCCTGGAGATAAATCACGTTACCATCCACCAAGAACGGGAAAAGCAAATAGTTGGAGGGAAAAACAAACTCGTCGCCCCACCGAGCTTCCTTCAGGAGGCCGCACGCGACGAGGCGTTGCCGGCTCCATTTGGCCGTAGCGACATGGAGCAGGTCTTGCCCATTTCCGATCTGACCCACTCGAAAATGAGCCAAGGTCGCGCGACCGAAACCGCGGGAGGCAAGATATTGCGCGCCGTCCGGCCGAAGTGGCGACCTTTCGAGAATCCATCCAAAGACGTCGGGGTCTGCCTGTGTCTGGGCTCCAATGACGGCTGCGTCTTCCAGATTGGGCTGTTGCATGACTCTTCGAATCCGACCGCTTTTCGCGCGTCCGGTTGTAGCGGTGCCTCCCAGGTATCTGGCTTCAAGCCAGCGACAGGCATCGACGAAATCGATCCCGTGCATCATTTTCACCAAGTCGATTACAGAGCCTCGTCTATTGCAAGCGAAGCAAACGAAGCGGTTCGTAGCAACTCGAACGGCGAAGGACGGAGTCGCGTCGTCGTGACCCGGCAGCCGGCACCGACCGCCGCCGCTCCTAGAAAGGTTGAAGCCTAGGTCCTTCGCAACCGTCGAGATTGGGATCGCCTTGATCGGCGCAAGATCGAACACTGCTCCCCCTTCAACTCCTTAAAAAGCGATATAATGATATTCGCGTGGGAACCAAGGGTTGAGGAGATGAAGTGCAACCAAATACATATTTGTCGCAGTTCCTGGATTGCTGCTCTGTCCAGACTGACGGATTTGTCGCGACGTCCCAACAGGTAAATTGGCGGCTGGGCGCAATATTGTTCGCGCGTCGGGCGAGCTCGTTCGTAATTGTGCGTAAGGCGCCGGTGGAGTGTACTGACTACGAGTTCGCTGGGCTGCGCGCTCTCCCGGGAGGGATGGCTCGCGCGACGTCGGATTTTGAATCTGAGACAGTTCAAGACATCTTGCTCCGCTCGCTGTTGGAGCGTGTCCGCCGCGAGGCAAGTCTTGAGCCCGAGATGCTCGGCAAAGTCGAGCTTGCCCCGATGGGGCCGATAGTTTCGAGATACACGGCAAAGGGACGTAAGCGCTTAACGTTGATCGTTCCACACGTCTGTTGCGTTACTACCGAAGCGAAGGTCCTATCAGATGATCGTTCGGTCGACGAAGCTAAGTGGCAACCCCTTCCTCCAGACTGGATGGCGATCGCGCCTGCAAACCGGGTTGCGATTGCTCACTTTGTGTGGAGCAGGTTGCAAGATAGCGAACGTGCTCGTGCCGAAACGTCGGTTGGCGAAGCGGTGAGGCAGTGCTCAGAGTGGGCAACCATGATCGGATTGCCTGACGTCCCGACGCCGTGGGCAGGTGATGAGGCGCTGCAAGAGTGGCGGCAGGCATGGATATGGAGTTAGAGCGTTTGAAGCGGGCTCGATGTTCATTTTCCGGGCGTGCTCGCCAGTTGCCGTACGCCCACCTAACTCATTCAGAATAGCAAAGCAGTAAGTTATTATTTGTGCCCCGCACATTCAGGTCTGAACGGCCGAAGGGTTCGATATAAATAGAGGCGAGATCTAAAACTCAGCCTTCTTTGATTAAGCCCACGCTGAGAGCGAGACTTGGTAGCGCCGGACCTTCGAGGCTTCGTTGGCGCCACCCGCGCCTGCATTGGGGCGGTCTCGGCCTGAATGGGACCTTGCCCGTAGTTCTGAGATGCTCAATAAAAGGCGATGACCAACATCAAGATCAACGTCGCGTGTTCGACATTGCAACTGCGCGACGGGTTCATCCCGGTCCGAATATTCCAGGACAAGACCGAGCGCGATCTGATTGGTGATCGCGATTCTTTGCGACGCGCGCAGCATTTGGGCAATGCGACAGATGAGGATTCCGCAACCTTCGCCGCTCGTCTAACCCGCGCTAAGGCGGACGAACTGTCGATCTTTTCTTTCCACAAGGGCGTCGTTGGCAATCGCGCAGAGCTGCAAAGCGCGAGCTTATCCCGTACTCTAGTCACGCTTGGCGGGATTGGCGCGGATAATCGCAATCTGACTCTGATCGCCAGCGGCGGCAAAGTGATTGAACAAGCCAAGATGTCACTAGCCTCCGAGGACGGCGATGAAGGCGTCGCGCCTGGCAATACACTGAATATCTTCGACAATGCGCATGATTCCGAAGCAGTCCGTTGGGCGGTTCTCAACTGCCACGAATACACTCATGCAGATATTGTCATGCATTTACTGGAACATAAAATAGAACTGCTGGTGGTCGTAACGTTTAATACAGCAACCCAACTCTATTGGGAATACGCCGCTGCCGATGTTCACCGACTATTCTGCTTCATCGTGATCGTAAACGTCGCTGAGTTGGGAGGTTCGGGCGCGTTCGTGCCGTTCCGCAGGCTCGGCAACCAGCCCAACGCCACATTCAGAACTGCTGGACAGATCTTCTCGACGCGGGGGCCCGTCGAGACCACTGCTTACGTCGAACTCGACGTGGCGGAGCTTCGCCGCTTGCGGGAGCGCTACCGCGACGAGGGACTAGCCGGGCCAAAAGAAATGGACAGCACCAAGTATGTTCCTTTGGCACCTTCCGAACATTTCATGCGCACTCATGACCGCGCTGCCGGTGCACCGCCCGTCCGGAACATCCGGAACCTAGATCTTAATTGGAACAGCGATGATCCGCTGGTCGCCGTGGTCCAACTAAACTCAATTCCAGCCAAGCATTACGTTTCTTGCCGCTACCGTCTTGGCGAGCTCGACAAACTCGATGACCATGCGGGTGAGGTAGCGAATTTTGAAAGGAGCATGACGCATCGGTTAGCGGTGCTAGAGGAGCAGCTCTCGGCAACATCGGAGGGGGGAGAGCAGCTCGATTTTCTCGTTTTCCCCGAGGTGTTCGTTTCCCGGCAGTTTGCCGAGAATGTGATTGTTCCCTTCTGCGAGAGGACCAACGCCGTCGCGATTTGCGGAGTTGATTATCCGGGCAAGACCGATGAGGAAAATTGCAATTCGGCATGGGTGATAACCAGCGCGGGCCTCCATACCAGCTATGACAAAATCACCCGCTCACAATATGACGCGCTTGGCCGAAAAGAGGGCGAGCGCATGTCTTTGAAGCGTGGAGAGACGCTCTATCGATTCATCAATCGGGAGGGCCGCGCCTTTGGTGTACTCATCTGCTACGATTTTAGCCATTTCGATTTAGTCCATCGTATCAATCTTGAGGGACGCGATGAGCCACTCGACGTGCTGTTTGTCATTGCCCACAACCCGTTCGGCGAACTTTACCGAACCTGCTGTGTCGCCGACTCGCATCGATTCTACCAGCACATCGTCCTTTGTAATGTCGCATCCTACGGTGGCAGCGGTGTACTGGCACCATTGCGAACTGAAGGTGCGAGACAATCGCTGATGAATGCGGGCGTACGAAACGAGACAATCGCTTTGACCCGCCTAAGACTCAACGAGCAACGCGACGCCCGAACAAAGCCCGATTCGACCATTCACGAGGAAGCCAAAGATCGAGGCGCAATGATGCGCCGGCCAGGCGTCTATTCCCGGCGGCTCTGATTGGGCTGACCATTATTACCCAATAAGCGCATGGCGGGTTACCGCACGAGCGATCCACCATTGAGCCTTAGTAGGAAGCTTGGGATGAGAGGCAACAGCCGTAAACCGGACGGTCAGGAGCTGGAAGTCTAAGACACCGTTTGAAAAATCGGCGGCGGGGGTTGTCGCGAGGCTCTGCGTCTGATTCAGGCTCTGGATGTGGACCCATCAGAGCCGAGGGCGCATGGCCCAGATTGCCAAGAAGACGAAGCGCTATCCCAGTGATCTGACCGATGAGGAATGGGATTGCCTAGCGCCCCTGATGCCCAAGCCGGGGCGCCGGGGCCGCCCACGCGAGGTGGATTTTCGCGAGGTAATCAACGCCGTGCGCTACCTTGTTCGGTCGGGCTGTGGCTGGCGGATGCTGCCGATCCATTTCGGGGCATGGCAGACGGTTTATGGCTGGTTCCGGGAACTGGCTCGCAGGTTCCTGTTCCAGACAATCCACGACATCGAACTGATGCTCGATCGCGAGCGCCAAGGTCGGGAGGCCAGTCCGAGCGCAGCAGTGATCGACAGCCAGTCGGTCAAGGCGCCATCGGCAGAAAAGCGTGGGTTCGACGCAGGCAAGAAGGTTGTCGGGCGCAAGCGGCATATCGCCGTCGATACCGATGGACGGCTGCTGATGGTCAACCTGACCACTGCGGACATTTCGGACAGCGCGGGTGCCCAGGCCATCCTCGATGGCATCCGCAAACGCTGGCCCTGGATCAAACATCTCTTCGCCGATGGCGCCTATGACCGCCTCAAGCTCATGGACAAGGCAAGCTATCTGGATTTCGTCGTCGAGGTCATTCGACGCAGCGATCAGCAGCAGGGCTTCAAGGTTCTGCCCCGACGATGGGTCGTCGAGCGGACCTTTGGCTGGATGATCCGATGGCGCCGATTGGTCCGCGATTACGAGAAGCGCATCGACGTCTCGCAGGCCATGATCCTCGTCGCCATGGGCGGCAATCTCCTACGCCGAAACGTTCACCCCTGATTTTCCAAACGGACTCTAACATCAGCACCTAAGCGTCGTAAGAGGGTCGGCAGCCGTAGTACCATGTTTTCCTTCACGCTGGCGCCGGCGGTGACGAACTGATCTCGGCTGAATGTGCTCTCGCAGCATGCGACAAATCAAACTTCCATTTGATCTGCGTTTCCCGCGTCTGGACATAAGCATGGGCTGATACATTCACCTTCGGGGCCATGTTGATCATGAATTCCCAAGCAGCCTGCTCAGAATCTTCAGCCAAGTCGATACGATCAGCTTCGTATTTTGAAGCATGGAAATCGCGTAAGATGGCGGGCCGGTAGGCAGCAACAAGGCGGCGGGCCCGGGCCGCCAGGCTGGTATCAATGAACTTTGGATATGGGTTATGGGCAGCGTTCCAAAGCAAGTCGTGAAAGCTCGGGTCTTCGATTACTTTTACCATATTTGCCTCGTCCTCGGCGAACCGATAGGCAGCTATGAAAAGGGCCGATATCTCTGAGAGGCCGGCATGCATGAAATGGAAAATGCTCTGCTGATTATCGGCGTCGCCTAGCATTTCAGCCTTGATCTCGTCAGCCATAGCCAGCGTCGTGTCGTGCACGTATCCGCGCGTCATTAGGACAGCATCTGCATCGTCCTTCTTCAACCTATTTACAATTAAACGCGCTGGCGCAGATAATATAGTGAGCAACGGTCCTTTGGGTCCAGAAACATGGATTGTGTCACGACCATATGTTTGCGCCCGAACTTCGGCGGATTTTAGGCGAACCGCTAGTTCGGGCATCTTGAGCATGGCCCTTATATATTCAGACGCGGTGCCAGTTTTAAGGAACGGCTTAAGATACGGGGCGACGTGATATCCGGCAGCGGAGGCCGCATAGGCAGCAACACGCTGAACATCTGCTGCAGCCCAAATGAGCCGCTGCCGCGCGAAGGTGCGGATCAAAAACGGGCGGATAGACGCATTTTCTTCTGCAAGCGTCAGTTGACGACCAGTGGCGAGATCTCCCAACAGTGCGGCTTGGAACAGACGCATGTCAACGTCAGCCATGTCGCAGATCGCTTGGGCGTGATCGTGAAGTGAGCATGTATCATCAATAGGCGACGCCAGTTTGCTCGTGGCGATGCTAATCACTATTGCGACGTCTGATTTGAAAGCCGTATCTGGCGATCGAGCCACTAAACCTGCTAAAAAACGTGTCACTTGATTTACGTCCGGCTTGGGAAGGTCGGCCGGTCGAAAATAATAATATTGGGGATCGAACAGTTTCGGTCCGAGTCCCCGCATGTTTGGTTGCCGCAACACGTAGCCGCCAGGCCGATATATGGAGACACCGCCGATCAGTCGATTATCACTTCGTTGGCCAACCCAAGCCCAAAAGTTCGTGGGGCTGAGGAAGCTTGTCAGCCGCCCGGTGAACAATCGGCGCGCCCAGGCCATTCGCCCCACTGCCTGTTCGAGGTTAACGTGCAGATCGGCTGGTAGTTTTTCGGTCATTTGATGTCCTTCATCAGGGCGTCGAGGCCATTGACGATCATTTGCGCTTCCGTGGCAGCTTTTTGCGAACGGAGAGTAAACTCCCTCATTTTTCCGATGTTTAGCCCGCCCGCTGCTGCGTCTGACGACAACGATAGCTCCTGCGCTTCCAGCCATTCGACCTCACGGTCCAGTGCTACCTGGCGCTGCTCCAGTGCCTCGAGTTGATCGAGAATCCCAATGTCCATCAGTCGAGCCCTCCCATCCAAACGGGCTTGCTCGGCGGGCGCCAGAACATCGGTCGGCCGCCTGCTTTGCGAAGCCAATCATGCGCTTCACCCCGATTTTGAATGAATGGTGGCACGAACCACCGGTCCGCCACTGCAAGGCACTCACTGATCATGGTGATGAGATAGTTCTGTTTCGCGGTGATAGGCCGCCGACGCCATGCGGCTGCCGGATCATCCGCCTTTGACGATGCCTGCCATTTTTGCACCGCCTCGTGATACACTGCGGCCTTGTGCTGGAACCGGTGATATGAACCGAGCTCAACGCAAAATGCGCGCACACCTGGCCGTGCGAGCGCTGTTCGTGCATGCTCGACGTAAGTGCCAATTGGGTTGGCTTCGGCTGCATCCAACAGCCACGGGTAGGCCAGCGATCCTGCCGCTTTCAGCCCGAGAGCGGCGATCGGACATAAATCCAGCCCGCCAAGGGCCTGTTCGGCCGAGCCGTGCGCGAAAATCTGATTATCGATCGAGCCCACAGTCGACGCGCGGCGCAGATGCCAGGTCGCCGCGATATGCAACTCACGCTTGGCCTCGCCGACAGCGGCTTGGCGATCGGTCACGCAAGTGTCCGCTATGCCAGCGATGTACGATGCACGTTCGGCCAACTGTTTCAGATCATCTTCGGTCATCGGTTCCTCCTGCTTCGATCAGGATTCGATACCGATTGGTTGAGCTACGACTTACCCCCGCACCCTCCCGAGTTACTTTCGAGGGGGCGGTAATGTCGAACTCGGGAGGGTTCGGCAGGAGACTGCAGCTCAACTCAAATTTAGATTGAGAGGAAGAAAGGGGGGTGTTGCGCAGTAACCGCGAAATCCGCCCCGGTGACCCAGGTCTGATTTCGCTTGGCGTCACACCCCCCATAAGGAGCAGTCATGTCGAAGTTACGGTTTTTGCTTGACAATGCTGATGCATCGCACCCGGAAATCGCAGCCTGGGCTGGTGCAGGGCGGCGGGCCGTTGGGCGCGAAACCCGGAAAATGAATAAGACATCTGCCAAGGATCGTGCTGGCCGCCACCTTAAGCTGGCGGAGCAGGAACGCGCCGAGCGGGCAGCAAAGCGGTCGGCTCAGGCTGCCCGCCGGCGTGAAGAAGCTGAAACACTGAAGGAAGCGGCCAAGATCAGACTAGCGCGCCGGCGCGCCAGAAAAGAGGAAGAGGAAGCAGGCCGCCGACGTCGGTTCATCGTTCAGATCGAACGCCCGCCGAAAGTCACGGCGCGCGGTGGCCGTAATCTTTACCGTCGACATGCGCGGTTTGAGCGCACCGTTCTCCCCCAGCGCTTTGGCAGCACGGGCGATAGCCGGCTCCTGTCTCGCTTAGTTTTTCGCATCAAAACGCGAAGCCTGGGTGGCAATGGGCCTTCCCGCTGGCGGCGGCGCGAAGCAGCCCGTTTTGCCCGCTACCTCATCCGGTATGACGCCTTGGAGGGCACTCCGTGCGAGTCCATCTCCACCAATATTGCCGATGCCGCGATTGATCGATCCAGCGATACGTTTGTTCAGCATTTGGCTGGATTCATGGTCGCGCTCGAAGAGGCTGAGATTGCCATTGATCCAGCAGGTCAGGTCTACAAATCTATCATCGTGCCACTGCCGTACGAGGTCGAGCTGGAGGGGCGCATGCGCATCCGAGATGCGCTTGTGGCGCCCTTGGCGAAGCGGGGTGTGCCCTATATCGCTGTTTTGCATGCGCCTGACCCGGGAGGAGACCAGCGCAACTATCATCTTCACATTCAGGTCGGCCTGCGCGAATTTAAACATGTCGGCCCCGGTGCATTCGCCTTTGCAGAGACTAAGAATCGCGATCTGTTTCACCCCGCAATGCTGAAAGCCTGGCGGCGATTTGCGTTAGCGTCCGCGCTCGTGGTGTAATTTCTGGTGTAGATTGAGATGATCGCATGGGGTGGGGCATGCCCCACCCCATGCGATTTCGATCTCGGTGGCCACCGGGCTCATCGGTAAGGTGGAGTTACCACACTTCACACGCCCACCGAGGAGTTGATCCCGATGACCAACGACAGACTACCGCTTGCCGAGCTGATGGCGAAGACTGGAGATGGAGATTTCCTGCGCACGATCGCCGAGAGCGTATTACAGATCATCATGGAGGCCGACGTCGATGGCCTGGTCGGCGCTAGCCGACACGAGCGCTCCGGCGACCGGACGACCTGGCGGAACGGCTACCGCGACCGCAGCCTCGATACCCGGCTCGGCACGCTCAACCTGAGGATTCCCAAGCTACGGACCGGCGCCTACTTCCCTGGCTTCCTGGAACCCAGGAAGACCGTCGAGAAGGCGCTGGTCGCGGTGATCCAGGAGGCGTGGATCGCCGGCGTCAGCACCCGGCGTGTCGACGAGCTGGTGCAGGCCATGGGCATGACCGGCATCTCCAAATCCTCGGTGTCCAAGCTGTGCAAGGATATCGACGAACGTGTCCATGCCTTCCTTAAGCGGCCGCTCACCGGCGACTGGCCCTACCTCTGGCTCGATGCTACCTACCTCAAGGTGCGCGAGGGCGGGCGGATCGTCAGTGTCGCCGCGATAATAGCCGTTGCCGTCAACACCGAGGGCAAGCGCGAAATCGTTGGCCTTCACATTGGACCCTCCGAAGCCGAGCCATTCTGGTCGAGCTTCCTCAAGGACCTCGCACGCCGCGGACTGACCGGCGTGAAGCTGGTCATCTCCGATGCCCACGAGGGCCTCAAGGCAGCGATCACTCGCGTGCTCAGCGCCACCTGGCAGCGGTGCCGCGTCCACTTCATGCGCAATGCCCTGGCCTACGTGCCCAAGGGCCAGAACACCGTCGTCGCCGCTGCCATCCGCCAGGTCTTCCTCCAGCCCGACCATGCCGCCGCGACACAGGTCTGGCGCCAGGTCGCCGACCAGTTGCGTACCCGCTGGCCAAAGCTCGGCGCCTGCATGGACGATGCCGAGCACGACGTGCTGGCCTACATGACCTTCCCCGAGCAGCACCGCGTCAAATTACATTCCACCAATCCACTGGAACGCCTGAACAAGGAAGTGAAGCGCCGCGCCGATGTCGTCGGCATCTTCCCGAACGAGGATAGCATCATCCGCCTCGTCGGCGCCGTCCTGCTGGAGCAGAATGACGAATACCAGCTCCAGCACCGCTACATGCAGATCGAGGGCATGGCCGCCCTTGCTACACCAATGATCGAGGAGGCACAGCCGCTACAGATTACACCCAAGGCCGCCTGAAAATGCAGCCCGCTGGCCACACCCAATTCTACACCACATTGACGGACGCGACCCGATTTGCGGTGTCTGCGTTCAACCGGGAATTGGCGTCCAAGGGCAGCCAACGCCGCTTCACTTTGCAGCTTTCGAACAGTACGGATACGCACCACGGACGAGGTCGGACGGACGTTGAACGGGCGGACCGTGAAAAAGCCGCTGAGGAGTTGGCCCGGCGCGAAGCAGAGCGCGAAGTAGCTGAAAGGACCGAACGGCTGGCAAAACAGTTTGCTGCCACCGTCACCCGAATGCATGATCTGGCGGCTCAGACCAATGTGCAGGTGCGTCGGTATCTTCTCGAGAAAGTGCGGAATGTAGCGACTCGAACCAAGCTGCTGGATAAACCCGTGGGGCAGCGCATGTCGCTGAATGCCGGATTCAAGCAGCTTGTGCTACAGCGTCAAAGGCGGGCCTTAGGGACCGCTGCGACCGTCTCAGCGGGCAACCATCGGTCCGATGACATTTGGCGAACCTATCTGTCTCGTGCCGCTACTTATTCGCGTTTGACAGAGATTAAAACCGAGGGCGCTCTAGCGGTCATATCCAAGCTCCGCGTACAGAACCGGATCGGGCGCTTGTCGAATGCGCTGCTTGACCTTCAAGAGCGCGTGCGCCGAGCGTCCACCAATGTGGCGAAAACCTTACCAGTGCATCTCGAACGACTTGCGCATCGGTCCCACCTGGCAATGGAAACCGCGCAGGCGAGAGGTCATCGCGTGTCGCTCAAGCAGAGTGTCGTTGCGCGCAAATCACTGGCTGCTCAGGTCGTCTTGCGCATTACGAATATTGCGCCGCCGCTTCAGGCACAGATGCCGCATCGTACGTGGACAGACGCGCCGATCGAACTGGCTAATCGACCGATCCACTTTCCTGCGTCTGTCCAACGTGCGCGCACCGCAAAACTTTTGCACGCTGCAAAAATTGTTCAGTCACGGACTGAAGATTTAACGCTGGCACCCGGGCATCATCTTGCCGGATATCTGACAGGAAGGCATGCCCATGTCACCGGATTGCAGGCACGCATTGCAGTGATTGACGGTAGCAAATTTGCCTCTCAGATTCGGCAAAAGGCGGGCCTTGCGCACTTGGCTAAAGGGCGCGGTCCAAGAGTGGGCCGCGATGATATGGCTCTTTCCTCCGATGAATTGTCGATGACAAAGGATACGTCAAGGCTGCCCGTGTCGACGCCCAGGACGGAAAAGCCCCCAGTTTCGCCATCGGTAGAACCGTCATCGCAGGACGGCGGCGGCTTGACTGCTGAACAGTTGCACTATTGGCTCAGCGGTCGAGATCCCTCGCGGCGGTAATGTCACTCGTGGCCGAAACCAGTGCTGAAATGCAGCTTTGCGCCCTTGCCGGCCGTTCGAGGGCCGAGCTGGCGCATCAGGAAGCCGTCAGTCCGGTTACGCTTGTCGATCCGATCGGCCAGTAGCCCAGATGGGTGGATAGGAGACCCACGGGCGGGGAACGATCCCGCCTAACGCACCAGTTCACCCAGTGCGTCCGCGCCGACCGCGACAGGGCCGCATGGAACATAGCGCTGGCTTCAATGATCGCAACGGGGCGCGGGCGGAAATTCCGCGGTGCGTCCATCCAAGCCGCTCAATTGGGAGATGAGCGCGCCTAGGAGCGGCCAGTCCGCTTATGACTCGGGCTGGGACTTAGCCGCAGCTATTCTGCTCATTGCCAATGGCGGCTTTGAGCGGTCGTAACCGGCATTTATGAGACGGCCACCCGCTCAGAGCGTCGAAACCTCATCACCGCGCCCACCAAAACCTCGGCCTTTTACAGCGGTCGCACAGGCCCAGGTACTCTGGTTCCGAATTCCCATGGTCTGCTCGATGATGGCAGGAATGAGGGGGAGTAGCTCGCGTGCCAGAAAGCCTACCTCGCCGATTGTCTCAGCAAGGATGTTGCCGGCCTTTCCATGGATCCATGCACCCCAGGCGGCAGCCTGAAATGCAGTCGCACCTCGAGAAGCAAGACCCCCTATGAGTCCAGCCAGCACATCGCCGGAGCCTCCCGTACCAAGCCCGACGCAGCCCCCCTCATAAACGAGACATTGGCCGTCAGGTTTAGCCAGATAGCTAGTATCTCCCTTGAGGAGTATGACCGCGCTCCATCGTGCTGCCATTTCGGCCGCTATCGCTGCTGGCCTCGCCTCGACCTCTTCGATTGGCAGGCCGCTCAGCGCCGCCATCTCTCCATGGTGCGGCGTAAAAATCACATCCTTGCCTGTTCGCCACCGTGATGGGTTGAAGTCGCGCAGTGAAACAAGAGCCGCAGCGTCAAGAATGAGATTGCCGGGGAAATCGAGGTTATAGAGGAGGTTGGCGACAAATGCCCGCGAACCTTTGCCCGAGCTCATGCCTGGTCCCAGGACAAGCGTGTCGCAGGCCGTGATTCGATCCTTCAATATTGTCGCTGCCGCAGGAGCGATTTCTCCGTCTTCGTCGGCGGGCAGGGCGATCATGGCTGCCTCCGGGACGAGCACGCCCAGGGACAGGGCCGAAGATCGTACGGTCGCCATCTGCAGCTTTCCAGCGCCTGCGCGCAGCGCGGCTTCGCCGGTAAGGCGAAGCGCACCGGGCACGAATTCGGCACCTCCAACCACCAGGACGCGGCCGCGACTGTTCTTGTCGGCGCCTTGCGCGATCGCCGGGAGCGGATGTCGCTTCAGCCACGCCTCCTCGAGCTGTCGGCCACTCATCCGCGTGCACCAGCTATGACATCGGGCGCGCGGGTTACGGGCATGTCTTCCTGCTCGACCGGGGCCGTCACATTATATCGACCAAGCAATAGCCCTCCATCCTTGCCATTCTCCGCATCGAATGCATATTCGGTGATAGCGCAGTTGGCGACATCGCCTTCACGGTCGACTTCCAATATCTCGGCCTCGGTCATGCCTTCGATGATGTACCGCAAGCACAGCACCACCACCTGATGGGTGAAGATCATCACATGCCGGTCCGCATGATGAAGCGCGATCGTATCCATGACGGAGCGCAGTCGCAGAATGACATCGCACCAGCTTTCGCCCCTGGAGGGCGATGATAGAATTTGCCTAGCAGCCTGCGAAATTCTGCTTGCTGCGGTTCGATGCTGCTTATCCCCATGGATGTCAGCCCATCAAGGATGCCGAATTCCTTCTCCCGCAGCCTCTCGTCAAAGCAGATGGGAACATTGTCTGCGCAACCTCCGGCCTGACGGAATAGATCTGCGGTCTCGCAGGCGCGCCGATAAGGAGATGCAAGGAGAACATCCGGACGCTCATGCGGTGCCTCGCCGGCATACCAGCGTCCCAGCGCTCCAGCCTGGTCGCGGCCCAGGTCGCTCAGGGGCACGTCAGCATCTCGCTCCGACAAATCTATGCGATCGACATTGGCCTGCATGGCTGCATCCCGCGCGACATTGCCTGCGCTCTGGCCATGCCGAACGACCGTCAATTTCCTCGGCCAATGCATCTGCTTCACCGCTTTTCTCCTTTTCGGAGAAATGGATGGGCTGGCCAAATGATCCCCTTTTACGTGCGCGGGCGTGCAGCCCAGTCAAGTATATTTCTCTGCTCCATTGAGTTCACCGGAATGAGAGGAACATATTAGCCGGGAATCACGCATGCGCGATGATGTCGAAGCGCTGACGCTCATGGCGGAGGAAATTTCGCTGCTCCGCGACCTATCCACACAGGATAAAAGCGATCCGAGCTGGATCCTGGTCCGAGCCTGCGCCGATCATATGTGTGAGATCATGGATCATTTTGCCGGAACCCAATGGCATTTGAGTGGCGAAATGCCATGGTGGCGCGCATTCCAGAAAAAGCCCTGACCCTGTCCTGATCTAGAGCCGCAGAGCAGGGAAGCCTGGTTTGTAAGGTCAGGGATATAATGTCCGCGCATGGGGTTGTCGCAAGACTGCGCTCGGCAGCCGCTCCAAGATCCGTGAGGCCCAATGGCTCGCTCGCATCAGACCCATTTTGTGAAGATCCATCCCACCCAATCCATTGCCCTGAACAATGAACATGACAAGGCCTCACGGAGCGAGCTTGCCCGCAGGATTGCCCGGCTCAGCGAGGCAAGATTTGTCGATCATGACATGTCAGGTAACCAACAGCTTTCAAGCGGCCAGCCAGACACACTCTTCATTCCGCCTTGGCGGGCTCGACATTCTTGTCATCAATGCTGGCCGCCAGCAATATCGCGATGACGTGGAGGCAGTGAGCTCGGAAGATTTTGACCGCACGCTAAAGACCAATCTCTACGCCATGCACTGGATCACACAGGCCGCCGTGCCGCATCTTCCCGCCGGCGCGTCGGTGATCACAACCGCCTCCGTCCAGGCCTATGAGCCTTCGGCCATATTGCTCGATTATGCCACGACCAAGGCAGGCATCGTCGCCTATACCAAGGCGCTTGCCAAACAGCTGATCGAAAAGGGCATCCGGGCAAATGTGGTTGCCCCCGGTCCATTCTGGACGGTCCTGCAATCCAGTGGCGGTCAGCCGCAGGACAAGGTCACCAAGTTCGGGGAGCAGAGCCAGTTCGGCCGCCCTGGTCAGCCGGTCGAGATCGCGCCCGTCTATGTGCTGCTAGCCTCGCAGGAGGGCAGCTATATCACCGGTGAAGTTTATGGCGTGACCGGCGGCGCAGGGATCGCTTGACGCAAGGATGGCCCCGCGTCACCGCGGGGCCACCGTCCCAACAGATATGGTTCTGACAGGACAACGCCGGGCCGCCACCTCAAGAAGGTGTGGCACGGCCAGAGGCCTTAGTCGCGCAGGCTATCGGGAACCACGCCGCCATTTTCAGCGAGTTTCGTCATCACCGCCCTGTGCAGCGCGATATTCTGCTCGGCGCTGCCATCAGCGCCCTCATGGACAGCCAGTTCGTCGGCCAGTTCCTTGCGCGCCGCAAGGCTGGAATCAAGATCGAGCAGCTTCAGCAGATCGACGATCGAACTTTGATAATTTCCCCCGCCTCCCTTGGCATCGGCCATGGCCGAGAGAACCGCGCCGACATCGACCTGCGCCAGCGAGGCTGCCTCAGGTGACGCGGTGGCCGCGGCGGGCGACGCAGGGGGCGTAGTGGCTGGCGGGGTCGGGCTGGCCGTCTGGACATTCGTGGCGGGTGCAGGAGCGCCATTGCTTGCCTTCTGGTCGTCATGACCAAAAATCTTGTCCCTGATCTTGCTGAAGATGCCCATGTGCCTGTCCTCCGTTTGATGGTTCAATCATCACCAAACGGCGGGTGGCAAAGAAGGCTCCCATGGGAACGAGCTTGGACGCGGCGGGTTGACGTTCCGACAGAGGATGATCCGGGAGACGATCGATGAAGATGCAGTTCGCGACAGTGGCGATATCATTGGCAGCGCTGACACTTGGCGGATGCGGCAAGAAGGTCGACACGACGTCGAACAACGCTGCGGCGGCGCCGATGAACAGCGTCAACGCCATTGAACCGGCGCCCGTCGCAGAAAGCGCCGGTCAGACGTTCGCCAACGCGGCAGCGGCGAGCGATACATTCGAAATCGAGAGCTCAAGGCTGGCCCAAGTCAACGGCCAGTCAGCGTCCGTCAAGAAATTCGCCGAGTCGATGATCAAGGCGCATACCGATTCAACGGCAAAACTCGGCCAGGCTGCGAGCGCTGCGTCCCCGGCCATCGTGCCCAAGCCGCTCCTGTCCACCGCGCAGCAACAATCGCTCGACATGCTCAAGGGCAAGAGAGGTGCGGACTTCGATGCTGCCTATATCGAAGCGCAGACCAGGGGGCATCAGGAGACGCTCGACACGCTAAAAGCCTATTCGGCCAATGGGGCCGTTCCCTCATTGAAGGAATTCGCGGCCAAGCTTGTTCCCATCGTGACAGCCCATCTCAACATGGCGAAGGGCCTTAAGTCCTGAGCGAAGGTTCCTTTTTCAGAATCTCTGCGTGTACGGACGGGCCATGGCGGTGATCGCCAATGACCCGGCTCCCTGCCCCTTCGATCTTGCATGAGGCAGATCGAAGGGGCTTTTGGCCCTGCCAGCAAATGCCGCGTCGAGGATATCGCGCGTTCATCCTCATACCGGCCTGGACTAAAGGCACCCGACACGCAACGCTGAGACGCCTTCATATTCTCACATCAAGAGCGCCGGGCCAATCTCAGGCGGCCGCATCGCGGAGGATGCGAGATAATTCCTCTACCGAATAGGGTTTATGGAGAAGTGGAAATCCGTGCCCGCTATCTTCGGCCAGGGCATGGCTATAGCCGCTGGTGAGAACCACCGTCTTGTCGGGCCAGCGCGCCCGGATTTTCTTGCCCAGCTCGACGCCATTCATCCCCGGCATGACGACATCAGAGAATATGATATCGACATCGTCGTGAGCCATTTCCAAAATGGCGATCGCCTCGAGCGCATTGGTTGCCCGCTGGGTTGCGAATCCCAGATCGCCAAGCAGTTGAGACGCAAATTCACCGACCTGGTCATTATCCTCTACGATGAGAATGCTTGCTTCCGACGCATCGATCCGCGTTGCCGCAATGTCTGCGCCCTTCTCGTTCAATGCGGTGACACGGCGAAGATACAGGCTGAACATCGTGCCTTGACCAACTTTGCTGACAACGTCGATCTCACCACCCGATTGCTTGGTGAATCCATAGACCTGGGAAAGGCCGAGGCCCGTGCCCTTGCCCACTTCCTTGGTCGTGAAAAATGGCTCGAAGATACGCTCCAGCTGCTCTGGGGGGATCCCGGATCCAGCATCGATCACCGAGACTTTCACATAGTCGCCCTTGGCAGCGGCATGTCCCCGTCGCGCCGGAACACCACCGGCAGGCACGATCGAGATTTCGATGCGCCCTTCTCCATTCATCGCATCACGCGCATTCACCGCGAGATTTACAAGCGCGGTTTCGAACTGGCTTGCATCGACTTCGACGCAGCAGCCTTCCCCTTCAGACGTAACGATGAGATCGACACGCGCGCCCACCACGGTCCTCAGCATGTCGGCTACCGCTTCCACGCGGGCGACGGCGTCGAAAATCTCGGGTCGCAGAGCCTGCCGACGGGCGAAGGCGAGGAGCTGCCCTGTCAGCTTTGCTGCTCGGTCGGCGGTTTCTGAAATGGCGTCGATATATTTTTGCTGCCGGTCACGCGGCAGTTCGCGCCGACCAAGCAATTCCGCCGAAGAACGAATGATCGTCAGAAGATTATTGAAGTCATGGGCAACGCCGCCGGTCAGCTGGCCGATCGCTTCCATTTTCTGCATCTGACGGACCTGGTTTTCAGCCGCCAGCAATTCGCGCGAGCGCTCCTCGATCCTGACTTCCAGCGATTCATTCAGTCTACGCAGTTCCTCTTCCGCGATTGTTCGGTCCAACAAGTCCGCTGCCTGGCGAGCAAGAATATCGAGGAGGCGCAGGTCGCGCGCGGATGGTTCGTGCGGAGCCGCCCAATGGGTCGATAGCATGCCGAGCAACTTGCCATTGCGGGATAGCAAGGGGGTGGTTTGTGCGGAGCGGATACCAGCTCGGCGAAATGCCTCAAGATCCGGTGTATTGCTAATCTCATCCCACAGTTCATAATCCGGAATGACGGCTCGCTGCCCGAAGCGCAGGGCCATTGTGCAACTGCTATGCGCCGCAGGGCTTACCCATCGCCAAAATTCCAGGGCTTCCGGGGGAAGGTTGCAATGGGCCAGGAGTTGCAACTCGCCGCCATGGCCAGACGGATCTCCCGGGGGGCACAGCTGCTGCATCGTGCCAAATTGCGACTGGGTAATCGCAACTGCTGCTGCCACGATCTTGCTATAGAGTTCACCCAGATCCTGCTCGCCGATAAGCTCGACGCTGATGCGATGAAGCAGCGCCACATCCGAGGTCTCTTCCTCCACATCGTCTGGAGAGGCCAGGGAGAATAAGGGTGCAACTTGGATGGGTGCCATGGGCGTTACCCGCTTTATGATGGACTGGTGCCAGACATAGCATTTGTCCTGCGGAGGAACGACGGCTTCCGTCTTGATCGAGATCAGCGCCCTGTGCTTTTTCAGTCGCTCGAACTGCTTTTCGGGGTTCGAATCTTGACCGAAATCGGGTCGATACCCACCTCCGCGAGAGCCTGCGAAAGCGCCTTGCCATCATAGGGCTTGGCGAGCAGCACCGTTTTGGGCGCGGACCGATCATAATCGAGCTGCGTGTCACCTGTTGCGAAGATGATGCCGATATGAGGCAACATCTGACGAGCTTTCGCCGCAAGATCGGGGCCTGTCATTCCCGGCAGGTTCGCATCGGTGATCAGCACATCGACATGGGTCGTCTGGAGCGCTGAAACAGCATCCTCAGCGCTCAGCGCCTCGATGACTGTGAGGCCGAGATCCTTTACCAGCTCGGCGGTGTTTGCCAGGATGATCGCATCATCTTCCACGATCAGCGCAAGCGCATTGCGGCGCTCCGGCTTGTCGTCCGGCGCCGGGCGAGCGGACATCGTGCGGGCGAGGTTGCGCTGGCGCTGGTTAGCCAGCACATGGCGGAACTTCCGTGCGAGCGCGTCGCGCGAATAGGGCTTTGAGAGCAATTCCACGCCTGCGTCGAGGCGACCGCCATGGACGATGGAATTTTCCGTATAGCCCGAGGTGAACAGCACGGCGATGTCCGGCTGCCGTTCGCGCGCCATGCGGGCGAGTTCCGCGCTCTTGAGCCGGCCCGGCATGACGACGTCCGTGAACAGCATGTCGATCTGGATGCCGCTCTCGATCACGCTGAGCGCGCTCGAAGCATCGACTGCTTTGAGGACGCCATAGCCAAGATCATTCAGCATCTCGACGACCGTGGCGCGGACGGCGTCGTCATCCTCGACGACCAGAATTGTCTCGCTGCCGCCGCGGATCGGACCGCTGTCCAGTTCGACCTCGAGATCCTCATTTTCGACTGAACGAGGGAAATAGAGCTTTATGGTCGTGCCTTCGCCGACCTCCGAGTAGATTTTGACATGTCCACCCGACTGTTTAACGAAGCCATAGACCATGGAGAGGCCAAGACCCGAGCCCTTGCCCTCGCTTTTGGTTGAGAAGAATGGATCGAACACTTTTTCGATGATTTCCGGCGGTATGCCGCTGCCAGTATCGGTGACAGCCAGCATCACATATTGGCCGGGCGCGACCTCGCTATGGCTGCGGGCATATTCATCATCGAGGCTGGCATTGCCCAATTCTATCGTAAGCTTGCCCTGGCCTTCCATCGCATCGCGGGCGTTGATGGCAAGGTTGAGCAAGGCATTTTCGACCTGCGCAGGATCGACGAACGTGTTCCAGAGCCCGCCGCCCACGATCGTTTCGACTTCGATGCCCTCGCCGATCGCACGGCGGAGCATGTCATCCATGTCGCGCACGAAGCGCGTCACATTGACGACCTTGGGTTCAAGTGCCTGTCGCCGGCCAAAAGCCAGCAATTGGGCAGCGAGCTTGGCGCCGCGGGTGACGCCAGCCATGGCGTTGGCAACCCGGGTCTCGGCTTTTTCGTTGCCGGCAATGTCGCGCGCCAGCAGCTGAAGATTGCCGGAGACGACCTGGAGAAGATTGTTGAAATCGTGAGCGACGCCGCCGGTCAATTGACCGATCGTCTCCATCTTCTGCGATTGCGCCAGAATCGCCTCGGCCTGGCGCCGCTCTGCCATCTCTTCGACCACACGGGTTTCGAGCGTCTCGTTGAGATGGCGCAGCTGCTCCTCCGCCCGTTCACGATGCTGGACCTGACGTTCAAGAGCTGCTTCGCGCCGGACGCGATCCTCGATATCGAACACCAGCACATGGAAGCCCGCAACCGAGCCGTCTGCCTCGATCCGGGGGATATAACGCACTTCGGCGGCCCGGTCCTCTCCCGAACGATGTGGCATGGTCGTATCGGCCACCACCCATTCGCCCGCCATCGCCCGCTCGATCAGCGGCAGGCGGGCCACATATGTCTTTTCGCCAACGACGTCTCTAATATGGCGACCAATCACTTCGGATGGCGGTTTGCCGACCCAATCTTCGTAAAAGCTGTTGGCGAAGCGATAGACATGATCCCTGTCGACATAGGAAATCAGGACCGGCAGCGAATCCGTGATGATGCGCAATTCCGACTCGCTCTTGGCCAGCGCCCGCTGCGCTTCGACCTTCTCGGTATTCTCGATGACGGTGCACATCACCCCACCGACCTTGCCGTCCTCATCATAGATTGGCGTGTAGAAGAGATCGAAGATCACTTCTTCAGGCGTGCCATAGCGATTGAGAACCATGGGCTGGTCAAGGTGGGAAACCACCTCGCCGCCAAAGCCGGACGCCAGAATCTGCCTATTGAATTCCCAGATTTCCGGCCAGATCCCCGGAACGGTCCCGCCCATCGCCTTAGGGTGATAATCGCCTGCAATGGCGACATAGCCGTCATTGTAGATCATGACATGCTCGGGTCCCCACATGAGGACCTTTGGCACCGGCGAGTTCAGCACATTGTTGACCGTAGCGCGCAACTGCGCCGACCAGCGCGAGGGAGTGCCAAGCTGCGTTGACGCCCAGTCCACCCGGCGCATCAGATCGATCGATTCTCCGCTGCCCTTCAGCCACCAGAATGGGTCGGCGGATGCAACCTCTTCCCGTTCTCGCAGGAGCTTGAGCGCAGTGCGTACCACTTCACTGGCATTGCCATATTCGCCAGCTTCAAGCCGGGCCTCGATGAAGCGATCAAGCTCGGCGGTAAGGGAGACATTTCTGGAAAGGCGATTGCGCATGGCAGCGGGGATGACGACAACACAAGACTGTGTCAACAAATGGCACATTGATCGAAATCAGGGAAATAGCTTCCTCTCCTGATGCCACCGAGTCTGCCAAGAAACCGATGTAGGCCTCTTCATCATAGCGGCTATTGCGGCGGTGAGCGCCTAAATGGTGAAAGGCTATTGATGGCCTGCTTGATCTTGGAAATGCCAAAGCGCGCCGCCTGGCCCGGCTCAATGTGGGGCATCGCGGGTATCTCATCAGGATCGACGATGGCATGAAGGATGGCCGGCCCCTCTGCCCCTAGCCAGCGGTCGACCGCAGCCGGAAGCTCGGCAGGCTTTTCAACGCGAAATCCCTGAACGCCACACGCCTGCGCAAAGGCGGCGAAATCCATGTTCGGGAAAACGGAGCCAGGCGATGGGGGCACGCCAGCCCCCTCCATTTCCAGATGGACAAGGCCCCAGCCGCTGTTGTCATAGACGACGATCTTGACTGGAAGCGCATGCTCTACCGCGGTCATGAATTCGCCGAGCAGCATGGTGAAACCGCCATCGCCCACATGCAATATCACCTGGCGTTGCAGGTCCAGCGCCTGCGCGCCATTGGCAATGCCAAGCCCTGTGCCGACCGCCGCATTGTTGAATGAGCCGGTAATTTGCTGACGGCCCGACTGGCGCAACCAGTTCGACGCCCACAAGGTCACCTCTCCAGTATCTGTCACCCAGATGGCATTGTCGCTTGCCCGGTCGCTGATCGCCCGGGCGACGACCTGCGGATGAAGCTTGTCATGTGACCGGTCGAGAGCAGCCTTTTCATCGAGCATCCTGTTCCAGGCTGCGCGGTCGGCGTTGACCTTATCCAGGAAATGCGTGTCGGACCGTTGCGGCAGGCGGTCGAGCAACAGGCGCAAAGCGGGCCTGACCGAACCCACCACGCCGAGCGTGACCGGCGTCCGCCGTCCAAGGGCAAAGGCGCGCTCGTCGATCTGGATGGTTTTTACGTCCTTGGGGAGAAATTCCGAATAGGGATAGTCGGTCCCCAGCATGAGTAGAAGATCCGCATCGGCAAGAGCATCGACACCGGGACGACCTCCGATGAGACCGACACCACCGATCCAGCGCGGGTCATCATAGGGGAGAATGTCCTTGCCACGATAGGTGTGGACAAGGGGAGCGTGGAGCCTGTCCGACAAGGCGCTGAGTTCGGCTGCGGCGCCATGGCAGCCATGGCCGCACAGGACGGCGACCTTGGTCGCCTCGCCGATTTGCGCAGCTATTCCTGCGACGTCCTCGGTTGCCGGCGCTACTTCGGGCCGCGGCCGCAGCGTGGCGATGCTCGCCACGGACGCGGTGACCTTCGCAGAAAAAATGTCCGGCGGAATCGAGATATGCGCGACGCCCCGATTGCCATAGGCCTGCGCTATAGCCTGGTGGATCACGGAGGCTGCCTGCTGGGGAGACGCAATGATCTCGCTATAAACCGCGACGTCGCCAAACAGCGCTACAGGATCATCCTCCTGCAAATAATCCGTACCACGCTTGGCAGATGCGACGCCGCCGGAAATGGCGAGCACCGGCGCGTGATCCTTGCGCGCTTCATATAGCCCGGACACCAGATGATTGGCGCCGGGACCAGTCGTGCCGCAACATACCCCGAGCCTGCCAGTCAACTTCGCCTGGCCGGTAGCCGCCAGGGCGGCACCTTCCTCATGCCTGACACCAATCCACCGGACGACCTCCTGGCGGCGGATAGCGTCAGTAAAGGGATTAAGCGCGTCCCCTACGATGCCGAAGACCTGATGGGCGCCAATCTGGCCGAGGGTCTGCACCAAAAGTTCGGCAACGGTCATCGACATCATGGCTTCTCCTTGTGAGGGGTACCAAGGAGACGGCTTGTGCTTCAGGATGTTCCGCCATCGATCAACTGCGTTGTCATGCGATCTTGCCGATGATCGGAGGGTCATGGGCTATTTGCAGGTCGATCCCGGTCCTCATGCGTCAGACCCGTTCTGCATCGGCGCCGCTCTGTCGGATGGCAGCAGCCGCCCGATCGACGTCGCGGCGGCGGGCTGGAGCACCACCGTCTATGACGATGCGATGAAGGAGGCGGTCTATCAGCGCGTCAAGTCGATGCCTTTTGTGGGACCGGCAGCCCCCGACCTGCGTTGTGCGGGGATCGCCCAGCGTCCTTTCAAAGTCTTTCGAACCTCGGCCGGATTTGAGGATGCCTATGTCGCTGCTAAAAGCCAGAAGGCTGCGCTGGAGGCATGGGGAGCAAGGTCGAACCTGTTCGCCAGCGGCATGGCTGAGATAGTCACGGATCCGCAACTCACCAAGGCGGCGCTCGCACAGCCAGGCAAGGTCATCCGGGCGCCTCGCGGCACGCCAGCGCAGCACCTCGCGGCTGCGGGCACCCCTCGGCCGCGCCGCGCCAAGTCGGGGCGAAAAGGGCAGGACGGGAACAGCGTGGCTCCCAGCCTGGTGCGAGCGAAGCCCAAACCAAAGCCCAGTCGGAGCAGGCTCGACAATGCTACGCATGCTTTGGAAAAGCAAAGGCGACAGTTCGCGGACGCTTTGTCGGAAATCGACCGTCGGATAGCTGACCTGCGACAAGAGCGGGAGACCCTCCGGTCAAAGCGGGATTTGGCTCTGGCTAAATTGGAAGAGCGGCGAGATCGGGAAGACAAGGCTTACCGATCCGCTCTCGACAGATGGCGGGGTCAGGCCGAGCCATAATCGGCAAATGGCGTCGTGCCTGGTTCCACCGTCTCAATCGAGTGTTAAAGCGCCGCGCATCATCCTGGATAAGGACTGGCTTTCAGGAGGCCCGCAAGATGCGCGGCATTGCCCGCCACCATCTTCGCGGTCTTGGTGACCATCTTTGGCGTTTCGTCCAGATCCTTAAAGTCCGTCGATCCCATTGCTTCCCCCACCCAATAGCATGCGGCCACAGCCGGGATCGTCCATCCGACGTCGTTCAGGGCCTGAAATAGCTGAGCGGATGAAAAATGGGCGCCGTCTTCGTTGCCGACGATCGCAGCCACAGCGACCTTTCCATAGCTTGGCATGCGGCCCTGCTCGTCAGTCTCGGACAAGAAAGCATCCATCCGCTCCAGCACGCGCTTGGCGACGCTGCCAACTTGGCCCATCCAGATCGGACCACCGAAAATCAAAATGTCATGAGCCAGTATCTTCGATCGCAGGGCGGGCCATTCGTCACCTTCCCCCTCGTCAGATTTAACGCCCGGCTTGATGTCGAGCGCCGCAACACGGACTGTTTCGGTCACCTCGACCTGCACATCTGCAAAGGCCTTTTCGAGGACGGCAATCATTGCATCGGTTGAACTCTCATCCGTTGTATCGGCCTTGAGCGTACAGTTTATCGCCAGCGCTTTGAGGGCCATGATCTTCTCCTGTTTGCAGATTAGGGCTTTGGTGCCTGGTCATGATTGCCCATGGAGACAGGAAATCAGGCGTTGCCTTTACGTCGCCGCGTTTCCCAACCCTTTTTTGCGGCAGCCGACCGGTCGGAAGCGCTCTGGCTGGAACCGCCTTTGCGTCCGCCCTTGCGCGAACTGTCATGATTTTCAGCCTTGCCGCGTCCGGAACCCGATTTGTTTCCGCCGCCGGATTCCTTATTGACCGTCGCCCAGGCGCGGCGCTCGGCCTCCTTGTGAGAAACGCCGCGATCCTCATAGCCCTCTTCGATATGGGCGGCCTTGCGTTTCTGCTTGTCGCTATAGCTCGACTTGTCACCTTTCGGCATCGCATCTCTCCTTATTCGGCATCGGGTAGCTGCGCATTTGACGGCTCATGGAAAGGGCAGCCGTTCAACCGCCCGCGCAGCTCGGACGACGCAGCATAGGCCACTTTACGCGCTCGCATCACCGCACCGAGCGGACGATGCGCCTTGATCCCATGCCAGGGGTTGAACGCTGTCTGATCGTCGAGCACTCGCGCTCTGTCCCAGGTCCAGCTCGGCTGTGGCGCAATGCTTATGACCGCGACCGCAACATAGGGATTGTCCTCTTCAGGCCAGGCAACCGACGCATCCTCGATCGGATTGGCAGCAAGATCACGGGCAAGCTGAACGCGTATTTCCCATTCACCGCCTTGCGCCGCCAGCAGGCTGGCAATCTCTTCGCGCAGCGCATCGTCACGACCGGCGATGTCGATTTCCTGGCCTTCGAGCGCCTTGAAATTCTCTGAGAGCGGGACGACGCCAAGTTTGGCGATATAGTCGCCATAACGGATCGGCGCCTGGGTGAAGAAGCTCTCGCCAAGGGGGTGGGTGTGGCGATGGCCGCCAAGCTGCTCAAGCAAGGCGCTCTCGCCGCCCAGTGCTTCGACGCCCAGTGCTTCGACGCCCTTCTCGGCCGTTCGAAAGACGGCAGATACTGCCTTTTTGAGTCCTTCGACCTTGTCGGTGGTCTTGGCGAGCAGCTTCAGGTTTGGGAGGAACTTCTTTGGACCTGGGGTCGGAAAGGCAACGCCATTAGCGAACAGGAAGTCCTGCGTACTGTCGCCTTCGCTCCCTGCCAGCCGCTCGCCTTCGACGCCGACGAGCTTGATTGCAAAGCCACGGATCAATGAGACGCTGTCAGGCAATATGTCGCCAGCACCGGTGGATATTCTTATCAGAGCATCATAGCTCTTCGGCTCGGCAAAAACGCCCTGCGCGTAGTGAGGCGGCAATCCTTCAAGCACGCGAACGCGCGCCTGAAGGAGGGCATGGCTCTTGGCATGGACGCCGCGAAACCCGTGGCCCAGATCACGATATGTGGTCTCAATGATCTGGCGGAAAGTATCCGCCAGTTCGGCATTTACGTCCGCCTCATCTTGGTCAATCCGTTCGACGTCGGGCGTATAAGGGATCGGTCTGATCATCGGACCTCCGGCGATAGTTTGAAACATCTCAATCCGGGCGGGCGCTGTCACGATCCCCGGCCGGATAGTCCTCGGGTTTCACCGTGCCGACATTAGGCCGGTCCTCGACCTTTTCGGAGGGCTTTCCCTTAGGCCGATCATCCTCAGCCTCATGGTCTGGACGCGCATCGCCGAGCGGCCCTCGCGCTACCTTGCGGGTGTCTTCGGACATCTCAGCCTCCTATTGCGCACTGCCGGGCTCAGCCATTTTACGATGCTGCTCAGCCAATATTGATTGTGGAACTAGACCCGCTGCTGCGACCTGCAGCTTGTTCGAGAAGCCCGAAACGATATGGCCCTTTCCGGCCAAGAGCCCGTCCCAGCCATCCTTTGCAACCTTGGCCGGATCGGCCTTGTTATCGTCGGCACCCACCGCAGTGTCGGCGCCCAGGCCGGCGCGGTCGAAAAATTCCGTGTCGGTCACGCCGGGCATCAGCGTCGTCAGCGTGACGCCCTTATGATCCTTCAGTTCATTGCGCAGCGCTTCGGTGAAATTGTCGATGAAAGCCTTGTTGCCGTTGTAGACCGCGTTGAAGCTGCCGGGAATGAAACCGGCGATCGAGCCGGTGACCAGAATCTTTCCCGCATCGCGCGCCACCATCTGGCCGAGCACCTTGTGAAGAAGGTAGATGGTGCCGGTGATGTTGGTGTCGATGACATGGCGCCAATCGGACAGTTGCTGGTCGAGAAACGCATGTCCCAGGCCATGCCCCGCATTGGCGCAGAGCAAGTCGACCTGTCGCCCGTCGGCGCGATCGAGCAACTGATCGACACCCTGGACGGTCGAAAGGTCCACCTCCAGCGTATCGACCGCAACGCCCAAGCTTGCGAGTCCAGCCGAGGCATCGGCAAAGGGCGTGTCGGCAACGACGAGGAGATCATAGCCATCTGCGGCCGCCAGTTTTGCCAATTCAGCGCCAATCCCGCTCGATGCGCCGGTGATGATTGCGAATTTATCAGCCATGTCTTTTCTCCTCACGCAGCGACGCGATCAAGGCCGGGCTTCAGCACGATCTTGGTCACCTCATTCTGCTGGTCGTGGAACATCTTGTAGCCCTTGGGCGCATCCTCCAGCCCCATGCGGTGCGAGATGAGGAAGGTCGTATCGATCTTGCCCTCGACGATCGCATCGAGCAGCGCGGGCATATAATGCTGGACGCTGGTCTGGCCGGTCTTAAGCGTCAGACCCTTTTCCATGAAGGCGCCCAGCGGAAACTTATCGACAAAGCCGCCATAAACGGCCGGCATGGAGACGCGTCCGCCCTTGCGGCAGGCATGAATGGCCTGTCGGATCGAATGGGTTCTGTCGGTGCCAAGGAACATCGACGCCTTGATCTGATCGACCACATTGTCGAGGAAGAAGCCGTGCGCTTCAAGGCCGACGGCGTCGATGACTGCATCAGGACCGATGCCGCCGGTCATCTCCATCAACGCCTCATATGTCTTCGATTCCTCATAATTGATGGTTTCCGCGCCGAAGCGCTTCGCCAGCTCCAGCCGATGAGGAAAATGGTCGATCGCGATCACCCGCTGCGCGCCCATCAGGAAAGCGGACTGGACCGCGAACAGGCCTACCGGCCCGCAGCCCCAGACGGCGACGGTATCGCCCGGCTCGATGTCCGCATATTCGGCCGCCTGCCAGCCGGTTGGGAGAATATCGGAGAGGAACAGGACCTGGTCATCATCCAACCCATCGGGAACGACGATCGGACCAACATCGGAAAATGGCACCCGGACATATTCGGCCTGCCCGCCTGCATAGCCGCCGGTCAGATGGCTGTAGCCGAACAGTCCGGACATTGGCTGGCCATACATTTCTTGGCCAATATCCTGATTATCGGCGGGATTGCCGTTATCACAGGCGGAATATTGGTGCTTGCCGCAATGGTAGCAGCTCCCGCAGGCGATGGTGAAAGGCACCACGACCCGCTGCCCCTTCTTCAACGTCGATTTTGCGCCGGTTTCGACCACCTCGCCCATGAACTCATGACCAAGGATATCGCCCGCTTTCATGGTCGGGATGTAGCCATCGTAAAGGTGCAGGTCCGAACCGCATATGGCGGTCGAACTGATCTTGATGATGGCGTCGCGCGGATTGAGGATTTCAGGGTCGTCGACGGTATCGACGCGGACATCATGCTTGCCGTGCCAGGTGAGCGCGCGCATCAGTTCTTCTCCTCGGCAAATTGCTTTGCGGTGCGGGCGGCAGTGGCGACCTCACCGGTTTCCATAAGCTGCTTGAAACGCCGCAGATCGCGCCGCGCCTGAATGGCCGGTTCACGCTGGAACATCTTGGCGACGATCTTGCCGATGAAGCCGGCGGGCGGATCATAGGTGATGGTAGCCGTGACGATGGTGCCGCGTTCGCCTGCGTCGCGAAATTCGATTCGGCCGCTATTGGGGACGTCAGCGCCTTCGACAGAAGTCCAGGCGATCAGTTCACCGTCTATCTCTTCTGTGATCACGGCATCCCATTCGACGGTCTTTCCCGCCGGCGCCTTCACCACCCAGTGGGAGCGTCCAGCGGCCAGAATGTCCACGCGCTCCACATTATCCATGAAGCTGGGCAGCTGGCTGAAGTCGCGCCAATAGGCAAAAAGTTCGGTGCGAGGGCGGTTGATGGTCACGGACTTGCCGATGAGGCTTTCATGGCCCGCCCCCTCAACGGCGGTTGCGGCCTCTTTCTTCTGCTCGCTCGACTTTGCAGTGGCCGCAGGGGCATCGTCTGTCGCATGGCTCATGGGCATAGCTCCTTGGACATGGGAAAATAGGCTGCGCCAGCATGTATGGGCGCATCAAAGGCGATCCTCGGTCTCGCCACCCATCAACGCGACGGTCTCGACAATAGTCCCATGACCGGCAGCATAAATCTTATTGATAGAGATCAGTTTTGGCACCGCGCTATGCGCTGGGCCGCGCCACAAATGGCCCCTCAAGCCTCTTCTGGTGTAAATATCCTGCCTTGGGCTGCTGGAACGGACAGTGGCGTGAGCCGTTCGCTCGGCCATCCCCACCAGTCGAGGAGTGTTCCATGAAGACCGTAATATTCGTCCATGGCATGTTTCAAAATCCTGTCAGTTGGCAGAAATGGACCAGTTATTTTAGCGAGAAGGGCTATGATTGCGTGGCGCCGGCCTGGCCGCTTCATGCGGGAAACCCAGTCGATCTGCGTGAGAGCCCGCCTGAAGGCCTGGGCGATCTCCACCTTCGTGAGGTGATCGAGGCGATCGAGGCCCAAGTGCGGCGTTACGACCTGCCGATCATGATCGGTCATTCGGTCGGTGGGCTCATCACCCAGATCCTGCTCAGTCGCGGATTGCTGTCGAGCGGCGTTGCGATCAATTCGGTCGCGCCTAACGCGATGATCGACCTCGACTGGAGCTTCATCAAGAACAGCGCGATCATCGCAAACCCCCTGAAGGGCAATGCGCCTGTGCTTATGGATGAAAAAACCTTCCATGGCGCCTTCGCCAACACGCTCAGCGAAGCCGAGGCTACAGCCGAGTTCGAGGCGACGGCTACGCATGACAGCCGCAATGTGCTGCGCGATTGCATGGGTGAGGATGGCAGGATCGATCTCGATGCACCCCACGCACCACTTCTTCTGATTGGTGGTGAAGAGGATCAGATCATCCCTGCGCACCTCACCGAGAAGAATTTCAAGGCGTACACGGATGCCGCGAGCCTGACCGAGTTTCTGCCCTTCGCCGGTCGCAGCCACTATATCTGCAATGAACCGGGCTGGCAGGATGTCGCGGAAGCCGCCTACCAGTTTATCGAGCGCAACAGCGTCGCAACCAGCGTCGGCGCGATCATCTGATAGCCCCTGCCGGTCCGCAGGCAGGGTGCCGCGGGCCGGCGCAGACTTGTCCATTCAACCCCGGACTGCTGCCCACGGAGTGTCGAGTGGCATTCTTTACCGACGGACCGAAAGCCAGGAAGCCGTCACCCACAGGATCATGAGGATTGAAAGATGGTCATGGTGCGGAACAACGGACTGACGCTCGTCCTGCTGTTGTTGTTTGGAGCGAGCATTATCGGGCAATGGATCGCGGGCTGGCATGTTCAGGTCGAAGATGCGCACCGCCATGGCGAACAGGCGCTTTCGCTCAGCGCCTACAGCTTCAGCCCCGAATTTCTCTCCAGTGTCTTTGAAAATTGGGAGAGCGAGTTCCTTCAGATGTCAGCCTATGTGGTGCTGACAGCTTTCCTCATCCAGCGCGGTTCGGCCGAGTCCAAGGACCCGGATGGCCCGCCGCGAGACGCAGACCTCGATCTCCAGGCGAGCAAGCCCGGTGCACCGAAAATCCTGCGATGGGGGCCAATCTGGCGCGCTCTCTATGCGCAATCGCTCGGCCTGGCTCTGGCCGCCCTTTTCGTCATCTCTTTCGTCATCCACTGGAGCCAAAGTGCCAGGGTGGCAGCGCAGGATGCAATAGCACATGGGGAAAAGCCGCTGACAACGATAGCCTATCTCGGCGATCCTCAGCTTTGGTTTGAATCCTTCCAAAACTGGCAAAGCGAATTTCTCTCGACTGCAGTTTTGGTGCTTCTATCCATTTTCCTGCGCCAACGGGAATCGCCGGAATCCAAGGCTGTTGCAGCCCCTCATAACCAGACGGGCGAGTAAGCAGATGTGGATGGCTCCATACTCCCGACCTCCATCCTTTTTGCGAGTCGTTAGCGAGGAACCATAGTCTGATCTCGCGGCGAACGGCATCGCGGCCTGCGTGGGCGAGGCGAAGGAAAAATTCGGATCGCTCCGGGTTCATCTCGAGCCCAGGGTTCCCGAAGCACAACCCTATATCGCCGCAGCCGAAGAGCGGTCCGCGGTGACCTGCCAAAAATGCGGCGATCCGGGTGAAATGCTGATGCGTAATCGCATCGTTGCCACCCTCTGTCCGGTCCATGGCGCGGGCTTTTCCAAGCCAGAACGACCGCCGGTGGTCACGGTTTACATGAAGTCGGAGGACATCTCGGACGAGTAGGCGCCGCTGTTGCGGCGAAGACCAAATTCGAAGTGGCTCAGGTAGCTGAGCAAATGGAATGAAAAAAAGGGGCAAGGCGCGGCACCGCTCGGCTGCCGCGCGCCCTCAACGCGAAAGTCTCTCAATATGCAGGATAATGTTACACCGTGCTCCTTCGGGAGCGCGAACGGCTTGCCGTGGATCAAAGCTGCAACCCATCGCGCCATCATGATGCTGGCGGCAGATATTGGCGGGCCGGTCGACTTCAGCCCGGAGCGGCGCTTCCCGGACACGCAGCATGCCGTGCTGCTGGAGGGCGCCAATCTCCTGATCGTCGGGACCCGGACCGGGCCGAATATCGGGCTAAATGACGTCAGCGCGGTCGCGAGGCCGTATGGTATGGACCTGCTGCTCGCGCGCTTCTCTGGTCCAGTCGCGAAATACGACATTTACCGTTGCAAAGACGACCAGTGGTTCACCGGCTATCAGCGCGCATGGTTTGAGGATCGCTTCTGGTTCTGCCCGCCCGATGATGCCGATCAGCCATTCATCCTGGCACACAGGCGCGGCCTGCAATTCTCCTCCCATGCGCCTTTCCCCGACGCCCGGCGTTTCGAGGCCGGCCTCTCGCTGGCGGGGCAGACCAGCACGCAGTGGCAGGAGGCGGCATGAGCAAAGCCAAATCGAAGCCTGCCACGGCCGACCAACCGGGGTTCCTGTCCTTCTTTCCGCTGGATCCTGCCAAGGACGGGAGCTTCAAATATATCCGCTACTTTTACAAGCAGGATGTCCATCGTGCCGGAATAGCCGACATGGTTATGGCGAAGCTGACGCCCGCCGGGCACCAGGCATCGCGTCATGACCTGCTGCTGCCTGACGCAGCCAGCGGTGAATATATGGACCTCAACTATCTGCTGCAGCGCTATGATGCGATGCTGCCCGCGGCTGAGCGGAACGGCTACGCCCAGTTTACCCTGACACTGCCATCAGATCAGCCACCGCATGTGGGATGGGAGCAGGTGCGAGCGTGGGTTCGGAGCTATTTTGTGCGTCAGGAGCAGCTCGCCGCACTGATGGTTCTCCATCTGCCCTATCTGGCGGGGTCATCAAATGCCGCTCACATCCATATCCTGCTCCCGGGGCGCCGGCTTTCGATGAATGGGTTTACCGGCCAGGCCCGCGACGTCTGCTCGGACGGTGGCTGCCATAATGCATGGAACGCATGGCTCAGCTTTCAGAAGGAAGGCGGCTCATGCGGGAAGTGACGATGATAGATCTGCCCCATGGCTGGCGCTATGGCTTTCCCAAGCCCCTCACTCTTGGTGAGGGGCAGAGCCTGCAGGACTGGTTGATCGAAAACGGATACCCCCAGGCCGAGATCGACATCTTCGGAATCGGTCATCTGCCTTGCCGATACTGGACGCGGGAAATCGAGGAACCGCCGCCTTACGAACTGAACGTACACGACATAGGGGAGAGGAGGAAGCTCATCCTGGCCCGCCGTCATGTCGCCGCGCTTCGGGCCAATCTGGACCTCATCATTCAGGCGCAGGCGGAGAATGACCGGCAGTTGGCAAGCCGCCGCGCGACCATTGGAAATAGGGCATGGCGTCTTCTATTGAGGCGATCCATCGATGAGATAATCGCCTACATGCTTCAGAAGTCTCCGACCGGGACGATGCGGCGTTCCACCAGTCCATGCTCGATGATCCTGCAGCCCGAGCCAGAGGCCGAGCGGCGGAGGATGTGGCGGGCAGCCAAGGCTGAACTGATCGAGGAATATATCCGCGCATGACCAAGGGCTTTAATCAGTCATACCGTTTTGTGCTTGGCCATTCGAGTTTTGGCTGCAGCGATGACAGGGGCCCAATTGAGGCTTTCATATTCGATCATGTTCACCGCCTTGTGAAGTACGTTCAGTTCCGCGCCGGCGCCATATTTGCGTCCGACGCTGTCGGGTGCGTGCCCGGCTAGGAGATCTGCGACTTCCTCCTTCATCGATGTGTGCCGACAGGCCCGCCGCATGGAATGGCGGAAGGAGTGGAAGACCTTTTCCTGATCGGTAATGCCCAATCGGCGCAAATGTTTGATGAGGTCACGAGAAGCCTTCTTCGTCCGGTTGCCATATTGGTCGGCTTCAAGATCGGGGAACAGCCATTCCTGGCGAGCCTGCCGTTGCTTTTCGACATAACCAAGAAAGCCGGCTTCGATGATGACCCAGTGCAGGGCGACGTCACGATAGCTGCTGCTGGTCTTGGCGCCCTTGTTGGCGATGCCAGCCGCATCTTCTGCCTTGCGCTTCCGCCTGCTGTCTCGTTCGATCGAGGCATACCAGATACCTTTTTCGCATCGGATATTCTGAGGGCGTAGTTTGCCCATTTCCTCGATCCGCATGCCGCTTAACGGCGCGAGCATCAGGAGCCAAAAATAGCTATCAGGGAAGCTGGCATGGGGGTCGGTCATCATGTCATCCGAATAAATGATGTTCAGCTCATCCGGTGTGAACGGCAACCGAGCATCGACCTCGCTTTTGGCCCCCTTCACTTTGACGGTGGAGCCGGGATTAAACGCGATGAGACGAAGCGGATCGACGGCATGTTCCAGCGTGACCCGCAATCCGGTCACGAGCTTGCCAATCGTGGCGCCCGCCAACAGCGGTAAGTCCTGATCACGTGCAACATCGATCTGATCCAGCAGCGGCAGGCATGCCACATGCTTCTTCGGTCGCGTTGGTAGCCGTGCCATCGCCTCGCGAAAATCGATGATCATATCCCGGTTGACATCGACAACATCGATATCGCCGAAAAGTTCGACGAAACGACGGATAGAGACCCGCCATTCATCGCAGAGCTTTCGGGCTGAAGCGGGCTGCTTGGCAGCCCAGTCCTCATACACCTGGGAAATTGTCATCGCCCCTGTGGGCATGCCCATGATCCTTTGGCGGAGCGGGCTATCGTAGGCAGCCGTTCCCGCTGACGCAGCAGACGCTGGCTCAGTTTGGTTATGGGCTTTGGCTTGGGGAGCAATTGGTACAGTTCGCGCTGCAATTGAGGCTGGCGTCGGCCAGGATGCGCGCATTTCTTCCGCTTCTTTCAGTGGATATTCGTTTAACCGATCAAGGAGATAACGAGCAGCAATGGCGAATCGCGCATCATTCTGGTCGACCCTGAAGCCCGCAGCTTCAAAAGCTTCCTCAACTGTCGACTGGGTCACGGAAAGGAAATCGAGATGCAGAGCGCGTTCTACCGCTTCCTTGCCGGACAAAGCTCCCTTTCGGATAGCGGTCAATGCATCACGCCGCGAATGGATGAGTGCCTGCGTCGCAGAATCGCGATAGGCTGGGTAGGGGTTGCCCAACAGTGGATGACTATCGCCCGGCTTTAGGCCCAGATCTTCCAAGGACAGGCATTCGAGATGGTCCGCTTCGGCTAAGGCGATGCCCTCCAGCTCGTAGGAAATAGCTCTGTCCATGCTGCCTAACTCAACGGACAGCCTATTTAAATAGCCGTCGATCGCCTCGGTGCCGACAAGAGTGTCCCGTGCCTTGAGCTCAAGTTCGATTAATTCGAATTTTTTCAGCCAGTCATGCTGACGAGCGGCACACAGGCGTCGGGCCTCACCCAAGTCATCAGTGCCAAGTGATTGCTTGATTTCCGCCTTGCCAACCTGTTCCCGATAGCGGGGCGGCACGATCATGCGAAACCAATATTGCGAGGAGTTTTTGCGCTTTAAGGGGGAGATCAGTCGAGTGCTCATATGGACCACCTAAATGGACCACCAGACTTCTGTGTATGGGCGCACCTCCCGGAGTTTCTCGCAAATCTGCGGAAAATCCCCGAAATGGTGACCCCTACGGGAATCGAACCCGTGTTTCAGCCGTGAAAGGGCCGCGTCCTAACCGCTAGACGAAGGGGCCGTTGGCGGCGCCACCGGATGGCGCTGCGAAGCGAGGCGGGCATTAGGAGGAGACGGCGCAGGGGTCAACCCCCCTTTTTCCTGTGTCGGATTTCTCCACCCTCAATCCGCCCAGGCCGCGTCCTCCAGATGGAGTTCGGCGGCCGGGCGGCTACCCCAGTCGTCGATCTTCGCCCGACCCGCGACCCATAGCCGCCGGTCGCGCGGCGCGCCCAATATCGCCTGCCCCAGATCGGTCTCGGCCTGCCGGAAGGCGATGGTCTTGAATGAGCGGCCATCCTCCCCGCCCATGATCGCGCGCAAATGGCCGTTGCCCACGACATCGGCCTTGATCACGCGCATCGGCCCGGCAGCGATGCGGGGGGCTGGCCAGCCCGCGCCATAGGGTCCGCCCGCCTCGATCGCGGCGATAAAGTCGGGATTGACCCCGGCGGGGGCCAGCACGGCGTCGATCAGCAGCGCCCGGTCGTCGCGGGCGCGGGCGACGGCACCTGACAACCGATCGTCAAGGAAATCGGCCAGCGCATCGACCCGGTCCGCCGCCACGGTCAGCCCCGCCGCCATCGCATGACCGCCGCCCGCGACCAGCAGGCCGCTATCCTTGGCCGCCATCACCGCCGCGCCCAGATCGACCCCGCTGATCGATCGGCCCGATCCCTTGCCCACGCCATCTTCGTCCAGCGCGATGACGATGGCTGGGCGGCCTGCCTTTTCCTTGATCCGCCCGGCGACGATGCCAATGACGCCGGGGTGCCAGCCCTGCCCGGCGATCACCGCTATGGCGCGATTGTCCTGGGCCGTCAGCAATGCCTCGGCCTGCTCCTGCACCGCCGCCTCGATCGCGCGCCTTTCTTCATTATACTGGTTCAATTGTTCGGCGATCCGCGCGGCTTCGGCAGAATCCTGCGTGGTCAGCAGGCGCACCCCCAGATCGGCCTGCCCGACACGTCCGCCCGCATTGATTCGCGGTCCCAGCGCAAAACCCAGGTCATGGCATAGCGGGGCGCGGGTCAGGCGGCTGGCGTCGATCAACGCGGCCAGGCCAATATTGCGCCGCCGGGCCATCACCTTGAGCCCCTGCGCCACGAAGGCGCGGTTCAGGCCTTTCAACTGCGCGACATCGGCCACCGTGCCCAGCGCGACGATGTCCAGCAATTCCATCAGCGCCGGTTCGGCCCGCGTTGCGAACCAGCCGCGGGCGCGCAGCACCCGCACCAGCGCCGCGCCCAGAAGAAAGGCGACGCCGACCGCCGCGAGATGACCATGGGTTGCGGCCTCGTCCCCTTCATCCAGCCGGTTGGGATTGACCAGGGCCAGCGCCATGGGCAGCGCCGCGCTGCATTTATGATGATCGACCACGACAACATCGACTCCGGTGTCGCGTGCCATGGCCAGCGCCTCGAATGCCTGCGCGCCGCAATCGACGGTGACGATCAGGGTCGCGCCCTCGCCCGCCAGCCGCACCAGCGCCTCACCGGACGGGCCATA
Source organism: Sphingobium xenophagum (assembly GCF_002288285.1). Taxonomy (NCBI): domain Bacteria; kingdom Pseudomonadati; phylum Pseudomonadota; class Alphaproteobacteria; order Sphingomonadales; family Sphingobiaceae; genus Sphingobium; species Sphingobium xenophagum. The sequence goes on from NZ_CP022745.1 coordinate 574,342, forward strand.
GCCTTCCATCAGCCGGTCGGGGATATAGGGTTTCGCCGAGAGTCCGAGGTCGCGCAGCAGGCGGATGAGCAGGGCCGCACTGGTGGCGCCATCGACGTCATAATCGCCAAAAATGCGCACATCCTCGCCCCGCTGCACCGCGTCGGCCAGCCGTTCCGCGGCGGCATCCATGTCGCGGAACAGGCTGGGGTCGGGCATGAAGGCGCGGATCGTGGGGTTGCGGTGCGCATCCAGCGCGTCGCGCGGACAGCCGCGCGCCAGCAGCAATTGCGTCACCAGATCGTCGGGCGCATAGCCCGGTTCGCGCGCATCCGCCCCCTCCCCCGCCATTTCCAGGGCTGGCCAGTGATGGAGCGGGAGATGTTGAGCGCAAATGTCATGCCGCCGCTCTAGTCGCTTGCATGCAGGGATGGAAGCGCGGGCCGTCGCGGCGAATTGCCCGCCGGACGGAACCGCGGCAACTGCTTGAGCGTATTGCTGCTTTGTGGCCGCCTTCATGGCTGGCGACCAGAGGGGCGTGACGGACATATGATAATAAGACAGGCGCATCATGTCCGGCACATGTTGGGCCTTCTTATCGCGACCGCATCCCCCCTGCCGCTGCTGGCGCAGACGCCGCCGCCCGCCACCACGCCATCCTTGCCCTATGATGCGACGCAGGCTGAAGAGCCGATCCTGCCGGACGACCAGTTCGAGGCGCGCCTGCCGCAGATGGAGGGAAGCGACCCCGCCAAGCCGCTGCCGTCGATCGACAGCTGGATTGACCAGCAAATGCCCTCGACCGGCGCAGCGGCGGAATTGCCGCCTGCCATCGAGCCGGCTGAGGAGCAGGAACTGGCGCAACCGCTGCCCCCGCTGGACAGCGTAACCGTGCCCGCCAACGTCGCGGCCGACAGCGACCCGAACGCAAAGCTGCCCGACGTCCGTTATGCCACCCGGATCGAGGGTTTTGGCAAGACGGGCCTTGAAGACGAATTCCGGGATGCATCCGCGCTGATCGACGGCGATGGCAAGGCAGAGACCGCCGCGATGGTGCAGGCACGGGCGCAGGAGGATGAGAAGCTGGCGGTACGGCTTTTCTATTCCGAAGGCTATTATGACGCGACCGCCCTCGCCAGCCTCGACCAGACCGGCGATGGCACGTTGACCGCCGTGATTTCCGTGACGCCGGGCAAGCGCTACAAGCTGGGCGACATCATCGTGCAGGCCGGGCCGACCGTGCCGCCGGGGCTGGTGCGCGACAGCCTGCCGCTCAAGACCGGGGACTATATCGTCGCGACGACGGTCGAAGGCGCGGAGGCCAATGTCGCGCTGCGCTTGCCCGAACAAGGCTATGCTTTCGCCAAGGTGGGGGAGCGCGACATATTGCTCGACCCCGCGACGGTGACGGGCGCCTATACCCTGCCCGTCGACACCGGGCCGCGCGGTACGTTCCGCAAGATTACCACCAGTGGCGACAAGCAGGCGTTCGGGGCCGATCATATCGAGGTGATCCGCCGCTACAAGCCGGGCGAGGTCTATGACAGCCGCAAGGTCGATGATTTGCGCAAGGCACTGGTCGCGACCGGCCTGTTTTCCAGCGTCGCGGTCGATCCCGTTCGCACCAACGAGGCGGGGCCGGACGGGACCGAATATGTCGACCTGCACGTCGAACAGGCTGCCGGGCCGCCGCGCACGCTGGCGGGCGAGGTGGGATATGGCACCGGTCAGGGTTTCCGCGCCGAAGGGACATGGACCCATCGCAACCTGTTTCCGCCCGAAGGCGCGCTGATCGCTGGCGTGGTCGCGGGCACGCAGGAACAGGGCGTGTCGGGTACGTTCCGCCGGTCCAACGCGGGCAAGCGCGACAAGACGTTTCAGGCCGGTGCGCTGATCAACCATCAGAAATATGACGCCTATGAAGCCTTCACCGCCGGGCTGAACATCAGCTGGGCGCGGCAATCGACGCCGATCTTCCAGAAGCGCTGGACCTATACCTATGGCGCGGAAATCCTGCTGTCGAACGAACAGACGACGATCGATCCGGCGACTGGCCAGAACAAGCGGCTGACCTATTTCATCGGCGCGCTGCCGGTGCAGGTCGGCTATGACCGGTCCGACGATCTGCTCAACCCGACCAAGGGATTCCGCGCCAGTGTGCGCGTGTCGCCCGAAGCGTCGTTGCAGGGCAATGTTTCGCCGTATGTGCGCGGCACGTTCGACCTGACCGGCTATTATCCCGTGTCGGATTCGCTGGTTATCGCGGCGCGCACCCGGCTTGGCACGATCAGTGGCGTGTCGCGCGACGATGTCGCGCCATCGCGGCGCATCTATGCGGGCGGCGGCGGATCAGTGCGTGGCTATGGCTATCAGGAACTGGGGCCGAAAGATGTAAACAACGATCCCATCGGGGGCCGATCGGTCAATGAATTTGCGGTCGAGGGCCGGTATCGTTTTGGCAATTATGGCGCGGTGGCCTTTGTCGATGCAGGTCAGGTCTATAACAGCGCGATCCCGAAATTTTCCGACATGCGCTATGGCGTCGGCATTGGCGGGCGCTTCTACACCAATTTCGGCCCCTTCCGCGCCGACATTGCAATGCCGATCAACCGGCAGCCGGGCGAATCCAAATTCGCCGTCTATATCGGTATTGGGCAGGCCTTCTAATGACTCAGGATGACACCCCCGCCCAGACCGTCCCTAGCGAGGCCGTGATCGTGCGCGAAGGTCGCCCCTTGTGGCAGAAGATCGCGATCGGGGTCGTCGGCCTTGTCGTGGCGCTGGTCGTGCTGGTGGCGGGCCTGCTGCTGGGCCTCAACACCCAGCCGGGCAAGCGATTCCTGATCCAGCAGATCGCGGCGCTGAAACTCGAATCGGGCATGGCCATCGAAGTCGGACGGATCGACGGGTCGATCTATAGCGACATGGTGATTCACGATCTTGTGCTGCGCGACCCCAAGGGCGTGTTCGCGGTGTCCCCGCGCGTGCATGTCGTGTGGAAGCCGTTTCGTTATGTGAACAACCATATTTCGGTCAGCCTGCTGGAAACCCCGCTGGTGGTGCTGGCGCGCAGCCCGCAGTTCAACGCCACGCCGACCGATCCCAATGCCCCTATCCTGCCGGATCTGGACATTGACGTCGACCGGCTGAAGATCGGCAAATTCGTGCTGGCGAAGCCCGTCATCGGTCAGAAGCGCGAAATCGCGATCGACGGCGTAACCCATATCGCCGACGGCCGCGCGATCCTGTCCGCCGACGCGATCGTCGACAGCGGCGACCGGTTACAGGCGAAGCTGGACGCGGTTCCGGCGCAAAATCGGCTGGCCATGAGCGGCACGCTGACCGCGCCCAGGGGCGGTGTCATTGCCGCCATGTCGGGCCTGACCGACGGGATGACCGCGACCTTGGATGGCAAGGGGACATGGCAGGCCTGGAACGGGCGCATCGTTGCGACCAGTCCCAAGGGCGAGATCGCCAACATCGCCGTCGCCGCGCGTGATGGCGCATTCTCCGCCAAGGGGCCGCTGCGCCCCGGCCTGATGATGGCCGGCACGGTCGATCGCCTGACTGCGCCGCAGCTGGACGTCGACCTGTTTGCAGGCCTGAACGAACGGCGCGTCAACCTGAAGGCGACGCTGCGTTCCCCTGCCCTGTCCGCCGATGCGCAGGGCCTGGTCGATCTGGGCACGAGCCGGTTCAGCGCGCTGAAGATCAATGCGGCGCTGCTGACCCCCGGCGCGATCATGGAGAAGGTCAAGGGTCGCGACGTGCGCGCCGCCATCGTTCTGGACGGGCCGATGGCCACGCCGTTCATCGATTATGACATCAGCGCCAAATATCTCGCGTTCGACGCCACCGGCATCGAAAATCTGAAAGCCACCGGCCGCGCGGTGATCGACGCCGACCGCATCCGCATTCCCGTCAACGCCACCGCGAGCCGGGTGACCGGCCTTAACGCCGCGGCTGGCGGATTGATGAACAATCTGCGGGTGAAGGGCGATTTCGCCTATGCCAGTGGGAGGTTGATCAGCGACAACCTCAAGATCGACAGCGACAAGATCGACGCGACCGCAATAATCCTCGCTGATCTGGACAACGCCCTTTATCGCGGGGCGCTGAAAGGACGGGTCAATGATTACCGGATCGACGGCGTCGGCATCGTCAATCTCAACACCGATATAGAGCTGGTCCCCGGACCCAAGGGCGGCTTTGGCCTGTCGGGCCGCTTTGGTGTGCGAACAGCGCGCTGGGACAATGCGTCGGTACGCGATTTCCTGGGCGGCAACGCCATCGCCACCGGGCGGATCGGCATGACGCCGGAGGGCAAGTTCACGCTCGCCGGGCTGAAGGGCGCGGCGCCCAATTTCACCATCCAGTCGGGTTCGGGCAGCTACGACACCAACGGCCAGATCGCGTTCGACGCCACCGCCGCCTCGCGCCAATATGGGCCGCTGGAGTTGACCGTCCGCGGGACGATGGAGCGACCGCAGGCGGTGTTGCGCGCGGCACGGCCCAATGTCGGCGTGCAGCTGAATGATGTGGTCGCGAAGCTGAACGGAGAGGCCGCAGGCTATCGGCTCGAAGCGACCGGCGGATCGCCCTATGGCCCCTTCTTCGCCAATGTGCTGATCCGTACCGCCGCTGGCCCGTTGACGATCGACATCGCCAAGGCCCGCTTTGCCGGGGTCGATATGGCAGGCACGCTGCGGCAGAGCGCGGCCGGTCCCTTTGCCGGTCAGCTGAGCCTGAACGGGTCAGGCATTACAGGCGCGGTGCGGCTGGCGGCGGTTGGCGAGGCGCAGGGCGTGGATGTGAACGCCACCGCCAATAACGCCAAGCTGCCGGGCGACGCGGACGTGATCATCGGCCGCGCCATCGTCAACGCCTCCATGGTGCTGACCGATCAGCCCCGAATCCTGGCGGACGTGCAGATCGCCAACGCTGCCTATGGCGACTATGTGGTGCGCACGGCGCGCGCCAAGGTCGATTATCAGGGCGGGCGTGGCAAGGCGCAGCTGGTGGCCGATGGCTCCAGCGGCGTCCCCTTCTCGATCGCGGCCAATGCCGCGCTGCGCCCCGATCTCTATGCCGTGGCGTTGCAGGGCAAGGCAGGCAATATACCCTTCCGCCTCGCCAACCCCGCGATCATCCGTACGGAGCCGGGGGGCTATCGACTGGAACCGGCCACGCTGATCCTGCCGCAGGGCAAGGTCGATCTGGCCGGACGGTCTGGCGACAGCACGGCCATGCAGATGCGGTTCAAGGATTTTGACCTGGCGATCATCAACATGGCCTCGCCAGGACTGGGTATTGGCGGCAAGGCGACCGGGACGATCGACTATGTGCAGACCGGCAATGCTTTCCCGACTGCGACCACGCGGCTCGCCATCTCGGATTTCCGGCGCTCCAGCCTGACCGCCGTGTCCGATCCCGTGTCGATGAGCATGGAGGGCAAGCTGTCCAGCGCGGGCGGCGACCTGCGCGGGCTGATCCGGCGCGGTTCGTCGACGCTGGGACGATTCGTGGCGACGCTCGCCCCGCCCGGCCCCGGCAACAGCTGGAGCGAGCAGTTGCAGGCGGCGCCGCTGGGCGGTGGCATCCGCTATGCCGGACCGGCCGACATTCTCTTTTCCTTCGCGGGTCTTGCCGACCAGCAACTGACCGGCGGGCTGGCGGTAGCAGCCGATTTCAGCGGGCGACTGGCTGATCCGCGTATCAACGGCGTCGCCCGCGCCAATGCGCTGACCTATGAAAATGAGACGTTCGGCACGCGGGTCACCCAGATGAAGCTCGATGGCCGCTTCACGAACGACCGGCTGGAGTTGCGCGACTTTTCCGGCCGGGCAGGCGACGGCACGGTCCAGGCGTCCGGCACGGTGGGCCTTGCCGCCGACAGCGGGTTCCCGATGAATATCGCCATCAAACTCGACCGCGCCCGGCTGGCCCGAAGCGAAGCAATCACCAGCGTCGTGAGCGGGACGCTGGCCATCACCAACAGCGCGGCCAATGGCGGCCTGATCAAGGGCGACCTGAGCCTGCCCGAAACCCGCTACAGGGTCGCCTGGCAGGGTGGCACCGAGATTCGCCAATTGCAGGGCGTGCGGCGCAAGGGCGAAGGCGCGGACATTCTGGACCAGCGCCAGGCCGCGCGTCAGGCGGCGGCGAAGCCCGCTGACTGGAAGCTCGACATCCGGGTGCGGGCCGACAATGAAATCTATGTCACCGGCATGGGGCTGGATTCGGAATGGAAGACAGCGATGCGGGTGACCGGCACCACCGCCAACCCGCGGGTTGTCGGCAAGCTGGAAGTGCTGCGTGGACGCTATAGTTTTTCGGGCAAGCAGTTCGACCTGGAACAGGGGGTCATCACCTTTAACGGACCGATGCTGAACCCGGTGCTGGCGATCAAGGCGCAGACGCGGATCGATACGGTGACGGCGGGCATACAGGTGACCGGATCAGCGCAGCAACCCGACATCGCGTTCATTTCCAATCCCACCCTGCCGCAGGACGAAATCCTGTCGCGCATATTGTTCGGCGATAATGTCGCCAACCTGTCTGCGATGCAGGCGGTGCAGCTGGCGGCGGCGCTCAACGGCCTGCGCGGCGGCAGCGGCGGGTTGAACCCGATGGGCAAGTTGCAGGGCGCGTCGGGAATCGACCGCATCGGCATTGTCGGCGGCGATGAAACGACCGGGCGCGGCACGAGCCTGGCGGTGGGGCAGCATATCTCCAACAATGTCTATGTGGAGGTGATCACCGATTCCAAAGGCTTTACCGCCACCCAGCTGGAGATCGCGCTATCGAGGACGCTGAGCCTGTTGTCGAAGACCGGGACCAATGCCGGATCGTCGGCGAACCTGCGCTATTCCAAGGATTATTGAGCGGAGCGCGGGCATCGCGCTCTTGAGATTGCCGGTTCGGGCCGAACCTGTCGAAGCCCTGTCCCTACATCAAGCAGGACGACGCTTCGACAGGCGCAGGGCGAACGGGGACGGGCTGCCTAGCCCTCGTCCACGCGCGAGACGAGGATCGACTGGGCGTTCATCATGGCGTTGCCAAAAGCGGTCATGAAGGCGATGTCGGTGGCGTCGCGGCCGACCGCGATGCGAACCATGGTTTCGACCGGGGCGAGGCCGGTAGAATCGACGATGCGCCACGCCCCGTCGAGCCAGACTTCGACAACGGCATGGAAATCGGGCGGATCAAGGTCGAGGGCATAGACCGAGACGAGCCGGGCCGGAATATCGCGGGAGCGGATCAGCGCGGCGGTCAGATGGGCATAGTCGCGGCAGACACCCTGTTGGGCAACGAAGGTATCGGCAGCGGTGGTCGTGCCGTCGGAACTGCCGGGCACATAGATGAGATTGTCGCGCACCCAGTCGCGCAGCGCCGCGACCAGCGCGCCGCCCTCCAGATCGGGGAAATGGCCGCAGACGAAGCTGACGAAGCGGTCAGCCTCGCAATAGCGGCTGGGCCAGATGAAGGGCAGCACATCCTCCGGCAGGCTGGGCAGCGGGCTTTTGGCGAGGCTGGCAAGGTCGATCGCGGGGCGGTCGACATCGACGGTGGCGCGGTAGGTGCTGAGCATCCGTCCGGTGCCGGTGCGGGTCCAAGTGCGCCGGCCAACGCCGCTGCCGCCCACCTTGTTGGTCAATGGCCCGGCATTGTTGATGATATGGGACTGGCTGACGATGCGCTGATCCGGCAGCGCGGCGGCTTCCACCGCCAGCAGCACATCGGTCGGTTCGGCGAAGTCATAGTCCAGTATCGCCTCGATCGCGACGCGCATCAGGGGAGCCTTTCAAAAGCGGGAAGGAGACGCGGTAACGCGCCAGCCGCCATTAGGGTGCAGAGCATTGCGAGAGCGCAGGCAGGGCGCAAGTGCCGGACGCACTGAACCGCTTAACTTCGCATATTTCCCGGCAAATCGGACATTATCTTGCGCTGGCCCGATCCTATCGGAAAGTCGGCGTTGATGGAGCCGGACGGTAAAAGGCCCGCTGCGCAGGGGGTGCGCGGCGGGCCTTTTCAGTGCGTGAAGCGAGGGGCGGACGAGTTGCGCCAGAGATCGTTCCGGCTGATCGGGCCGGACGAGCATCTGCGCTTATTCGTCATCATCCTCCGCTTCGGGTCCGGCCATCAACGCTTCGGCAACCTCTTCGGTCTTGCCCCGGATCGCCTTTTCCAGACGATCCGCCATCTCAGGATGCGTTTTCAGAAATGTCTTGGCGTTTTCACGACCCTGGCCGATGCGGACAGAGTCGTAGGAGAACCAGGCGCCCGATTTCTCCACGATCCCGGCCTTGACGCCCAGATCGAGGATTTCGCCAATCTTGGAGATGCCTTCGCCATACATGATGTCGAATTCGACCTGCTTGAACGGCGGCGCGACCTTGTTCTTGACCACTTTCACGCGGGTCGCATTGCCGACAATATCTTCGCGATCCTTGATCTGGCCGGTGCGGCGAATGTCGAGGCGGACCGAGGCGTAGAATTTGAGCGCATTGCCGCCAGTCGTAGTTTCCGGATTGCCGTACATCACGCCGATCTTCATCCGCACCTGGTTGATGAAGATCACCATACATTTGGAGCGCGAGATCGAGCCGGTCAGCTTGCGCAGCGCCTGGCTCATGAGGCGCGCCTGAAGGCCGACATGGCTGTCGCCCATTTCGCCTTCGATTTCCGCCCGCGGCACCAGCGCGGCGACCGAGTCGACCACCAGCACGTCGATAGCGTTGGAGCGCACCAGCGTATCGACGATTTCCAGCGCCTGTTCGCCCGTGTCGGGCTGCGACACGATCAGTTCGTCAATGTCGACGCCCAGTTTCTTGGCATAGCCCGGATCGAGCGCATGTTCCGCGTCCACAAAGGCCGCCGTGCCGCCATTCTTCTGCGCTTCGGCAATGGCGTGCAGCGCCAGCGTGGTCTTGCCCGAACTTTCCGGGCCGTAAATCTCGATAATCCGCCCCTTGGGCAGGCCGCCAATGCCAAGAGCGATGTCGAGGCCGAGCGAGCCGGTCGAGATGGCTTCAATCTCGATCTTTTCCCGGCTGCCCAGCTTCATCGCAGAGCCTTTGCCAAAGGCCCGGTCGATCTGGGCAAGCGCGGCGTCCAATGCTTTTTGTCTGTCCATAGTCCCGTTCTTCTTGGAATCGATGAGTGTGAGCATAGCGGACATCGGCCTAATCCCTGTCAAGCGGACTGCGTCGATTCTCTCGGCGCCTGGCGATGATGTATCCTGTTTGTTCTAATAGAACAAGAGGGGAACGGAAATTTCCTATTCGCCCAATATTTTTCCCAACGCCCGCTCGACCGCGCCGATCGTGAAGGGCTTGGCAAGCGTGGGACGGTCGGCATGATGGGTCGGCAGATCGTCGGCCATGCCGCCCGTCGCAAAGACGAAAGGCACGCCTTTCTGGACCAGTATGTCCGCGACGGGCCAGCTTTTCTCACCCTGCAAATTGCAGTCGAGCAAAGCCGCGTCAAAGCCGCCGTCGCGCGCATGGGCGCAGGCTTCGTCGACCGAAGCGGCGACCGCATGCAAGCGATAACCCAGCGCGTCGAGATAATCTTCCAGCATCATGCCGATCATCGCTTCATCCTCGACGATCAAAATGCTCTTGCCGTCCGACATGCCGTGGCGATCCCCTGTTGATACGCGCATGCGCTAACCCATCGGTGCGGGAATGGACAGGATAATTACCTTGATCAAGCACAACTTATTCGAGGGTCATTCCGCCACGGGTCGTGTCGCCAGTGCGTCCCGCGCCGCTTCGGCCAGTTGGTTGACCGAGAAGGGCTTGGGGAGGAAAGCGACGTTGGCGATGTCGATCGACTTGCGCAATTGCTCCTCGGCATAGCCCGACATGAACAATACTGGCAGGTCGGGGAAAGCGCGACGCGCCTGCGCCACCATGGCGGGGCCGTCCATATTGGGCATCACCACGTCGGAGATCAAAAGGTCGATCGCGACATCGCCTGCCAGCACCTCCAGCCCCTGCTCGCCGTCGCTGGCGGTCAGCACGGTATAGCCCTGCCGCACCAATGCCCGTTCTGCGACGGCACGGACCATGTCCTCATCCTCCACCAGCAGGATGGTGCCGGTGCCCCATGTCTCGCTGCGCCTGACCGGCGGCTTGACCGGCGCGACGTCATTCGCATCGGAGCCAGCATAGACAGGCAGGTAGATGACGAAGCTGGCACCGCGCCCCAGTTCGGATTCGGCAAAGATGTAGCCACCCGACTGCTTGACGATGCCATAGACGGTGGACAGGCCAAGGCCGGTCCCCTTGCCCAGTTCCTTGGTGGTGAAGAAAGGCTCGAAAATCTTGGCCAATATGTCGGGCGGGATGCCAAGCCCGGTGTCCGATACGCGCAGCGCGGTATAGTCCCCCGCCGGCAGGATTTGCTGGCGCATTTCGCGCACCTTGATCGCGGGCACGGCATAGGTCTGGATATTGAGCGTGCCGCCTTCGGGCATGGCATCGCGGGCATTGACCGCCAGATTGACGATCACCTGTTCCAGCTGGCCGGGATCGGCGCGCACCGCGCCCAGATTGCGCCCATGGCTGACGTCCAGCTTCACATTTTCGCCCAGCAGGCGTTTCAAAAGATTGGAGACGTCCGCCACGATGTCGGGCAGTTGCAGGATCTGGGGCCGCAGCGTCTGCTGGCGCGAAAAGGCGAGCAATTGCCGGGTCAGGCCGGCGGCGCGATTGCTGTTCGATTTGATCTGCTGAATATCGTCATAGTCGCTGTCGCCGGGCGTATGCCGCATCAGCATCAGGTCGCAATGGCCGATGATGGCGGTCAGGATATTGTTGAAATCATGCGCGACGCCGCCCGCCAGCTGGCCGATCGCCTGCATCTTGGTCGCCTGCGCCACCTGCCGCTTGAGCTTGGATTCCTCGCTATTATCCTTGAGCGAGAGGAGCACCGCCGCCTCGCCCAGCCCGCGCACGCCAGCCAGGCTCAATGCGATCGGCTCGTCAGGCTGGTCCCGCATGCGCACGGCTATGTCGCCCGACATTTGCGGCCCCACGGCAAAGCGCCGCACCGCGTCGGCCACCGCCGCCTGATCCTCCCGCACAACCAGATCGCCGGGATAGCTGGGCTTGTCGCCGGGTTTGAGGCCAGCGACCCGCGCAAAGGCATTGTTGAGGAACAGCACCCGCCCGTCGCGGTCGGCCATGGCCAGGCCAAAGGGCAGCAGCGACAGCAGGGTTTCGATGTAGGAAAGCGCCGACGTGCCGCCGCCGCCCGCCGGTTCGTCGATCAACAGCAGCAGCATCGGCCCGTCCTGCGCGCTGACCTGCGCCGCCATGCCGTTGCCCTGCGTCACCCGCTTCAACGGCACCTGTAGCAGGCGCAGCGGCAGGCCGCCCTGCTCTTCGCGCGCCAGGAACAGTCGCCCCTTGTCATCCACGCGCATATGGCCGGCGAAATCGCGCCCGGTGATATTGGCGTCGATCCGCCCGGCGGCGCGCAGCAGGAAGGCGCCATTGGCGGCACGGATGCGGCCTTCGCCACCGATCATCACCGCCATCACGCCCGCCTCGCCCAGCTGGCGGCCCGCTTCGCCGGTCAGGAAGCGGTTGACGTCGTCCAGCGCGCTGGGCTGGCGCACCGGGGCAAAGCGCCAGAGCAGATAATCCTCGGCCCGGCCGGTACGCACCACCTCCGCATCCAGCCGCAGCGCGCCCTGCGCGATCCCGCCGACCTTCGCCTCCCCATCGCGCCAGGCGGCGCGGGCAGCGACCGACAGGCTTTCGGTGAGTGCCGGATCGCCGGTGATGCCGGGCGGGGTGGGATAGCCGGCGAACCATTCGCCAAACAGGTCGCTGGCGCAAACCAGCCGCCCGGCGCGATCGGTAACGGCGATCGCCATACTGGATGCGTCAGCGGCAGCGCGGGCGACCGTCCAGTCGGGGATCGCTTCCTTGTCGGAAAGTTGCGGCGGATAAAGGCGGCGATACCAGGCCATGAGCGCCGCGATGGTGAGGACGGTGGCCGCAAATCCGCCAGCCAGCAGCCAATTGTCGATCGCATAGAAAATCAGCCCGGCCGAAAGTGCCGCCGCCAGCAGCAAAAGCGGCAGGGCAAAACCCGATCGCGACTGGGTCAGCCACGCATCCCCATTGCTGTTCACCCGCGCGGCCATGGGCGGCCCTTCCCCTGCATCGACACTGTCAAACCCGCTTGCCCATCCTAGAGGACAGGAGCTGGTTTCTCCAATGCGCTGCTTTTATGGGCCTTGCCAATCCTCAATTTGCGCGCCTGCCATTTGCGGCCCATGCGATGACGCCAGACCCAGTCGGCAATGACATAGCCGATCGCGGCCGCAACGATCGAGATGATCGAGAGACCCAGCAGCAAGGCGGGCGCTGCTTCGGACACCAGCCAGGCGGCCCATTGGCCAATCGTGGCATGATGATCCACCAGCGTCATGAAGCCCGATGCGTCCGCGCTGCGGCCCAGCATCCAGTTGCCGATATAGACCGACAGCCACAGGATCAGCGGCGTGGTCGCGGGATTGGACAGGAAGGTCATGGCGGCCGCGACAGGAATATTGGCGCGGAAGGGCAGCGCCAGCAGCGCCGCGCCTGCAATCTGCACACCGGGGATCAACAGGAAGATGCCGACCAGCAGTCCCAGTGCCACGCCGCGGGGCACCGACCGGCGCGTGAAGCGCCACAGCGACGGTTCCAGCACGCGGTGCGCGACGGGCGCGAGGAACCTGTTATGCTCCAGGCTTTCGCGCGTCGGCGCATTGGCGTGCCACCAGCGGCTGAGGCGGTTGTCCATGGCTCAGCCCTTGTCCCGCATGATGCGCTGCTGGTCGCGCTTCCAGTCGCGGTCCTTGATCGTTTCGCGCTTGTCGTGATTCTGCTTGCCCTTGGCCAGCGCCAGTTCGATCTTTGCGCGGCCCTGGCTGTTGAAATAGACCATCAGCGGCACCAGCGTCATGCCCTGCCGCGACACGGCGCTGTGCATCTTGTGGATCTCCCGCTCGTGCAGCAGCAGCTTGCGGGGGCGTTTGGGTTCGTGATTCTGGCGATTGCCGTGGCTGTATTCAGGGATGTTGCTGTTCACCAGAAACACCTGATTGCCCTTCACCTCGGCATAGCTTTCGGCGATCGACCCTTCGCCGCCGCGCAGCGCCTTCACCTCTGTCCCCTGCAGGGCGATGCCCGCTTCGAACACATCTTCGATGAAATAGTCAAAGCGCGCGCGCCGGTTTTCGGCGACGATCTTTTTCTTGTCGAAGGTAACGGGACGGGGGCGGGCCATTAATCTACTTTTTCATCCGTTCGGTTCGAGAATCCTGAGCCTGTCGAAGGGCGAGAACCCTTCCCGCGCAGTTCTCGACAAGCTCGAACCGAACGGAGATGGGCCTTCTATACCAGCCCCGCAATTTCCAGCGCGCGGTCGACCGCGGCCCGGCTGGATTCCGACGGCCAGGTGATTGGCAGGCGGACGTCGCCGGGCATGTCGGGCCGCACGCGCGTAAGGGCATATTTAACAGGCCCGGGTGAAGAATCGCTGAACAGGGCATCATGCAAGGGGTAAAGACGATCCTGCAACGCCAAGGCACCATCCCAGTCATGCGCAGCGCAGGCCGCCTGGAAATCGGCGGTAAGGCGCGGCGCGACATTGGCGGTGACGGAGATGCACCCCTTGCCACCCATGGCGTTGAATCCCAATGCGGTTTCGTCATTGCCCGAAAGCTGGCAGAAATCCGGGCGGCAGGCGAGACGCTGTGCGCTGACCCGCCCCAGATTCCCGGTGGCGTCCTTGATCCCCACGATCGTCTGAAATTCTTCCGACAGGCGGTGGATCACCGGCACGCCGATGTCGGTGATGGTGCGGCTGGGGACGTTGTAGAGGACGATCGGCAGCGAGCAGCGTTCGGCGAGATAGGCGAAATGCTGATAGACGCCGTCCTGATTGGGCTTGTTGTAATAGGGCGCGACCACCAGCGCGGCATCCGCCCCGGCCCCTTGCGCGGCATACATATGATCGAGCGCGATCCGCGTGTCGTTGGAGCCGCAACCCGCGATCACCGGCACGCGCCCGGCGGCCTGATCGACGCAGATGGCGATGACGCGATTATGCTCCTCGACCGTCATGGTCGCGCTTTCGCCGGTGGTGCCGCAGGGGACGAGCGCGCTTGATCCTTCGGCGATCTGCCAGTCGACCAGCGCGCGAAACGCCGCCTCATCCACCGATCCGTCGCGAAACGGGGTCACCAGAGCCGGAATCGAGCCGGAAAACATGATTAAACTCCTTCAATTCTCCGGCCGGCCGGGGCATGATCAGTCAAGCGGCGCGCTATAGCGCGTCATTCAGGCGCTGATAAGGATGCATTTGCGATAATGTCCAGCATGGCGACGCCCCGAATGATTGAAAGTTACATTATCCGTATGCCCCTTGTTGCACTGTTGCTGTTTACCGCCGGCGCAAGCGCCCAGACCGAAGGCCCAGCCCCCGCGTCAGCGCCCGCCGACCCGCCCGGCGCCGTGGTCCAGCCGCTGCCCGCGCAGGACACGCCGGGGGCGCAATGGAACAGGGTGGCGTCCCGCGTCGGCATGGCCAGCGACGGCACGATCGGCGCGACGATCGACCAGTGGCGCGCGCTGCAGCAAAGCGACGGGCTGGGCTTTTCCACCTATGCAAGCTTCATCACCGCCAATCCGGGCTGGCCGGGTGAGGACAGGATGCGGCGGCTGGCCGAAACCGGCATCAATCCTGACAGCTATGATCCCCGGCAGGTCACGGCCTTCTTCGCCCGGTTCCCGCCGCGCACCGCGACCGGCCACGCCCGCAACGCCACCGCGCTGATGCAGATGGGGCGGACGGACGAAGCGCGGGTCGCCGCGCGCAATGCCTGGATTAGCGGCAGCCTGAGCGCTGCGGACGAAGCGCGATTGCTGTCTCTCTTCGGGTCCGGCCTGACGCCTGCCGATCACGACCTGCGCGCCGACATGCTGCTGTGGGCCAACGACACGGTCGGGGCGACGCGCATGCTGGCCTATGTCTCGCCGGGCAGGCGCGCCGTCTATCAGGCGCGCATCGCCTTCCGCCGCAAGTCGGCCGACGCTGCGATGCTGATGCAGGCCGCCGAACCAGTTGGCGCGAGCGATGCAGGCTTTATCGCCGACAAGGCGTTGTGGCTGCGCGACAGCGGCAACTGGGTCGCGGCACGCCAATATCTCGCCAATCGCGGCCCGCTCAGCTATCGCCCGACCAACGTCGAGAAATTCTACGAAATATTGCTGGGACAGGCGCGCGCCGCGGCCAATGACAGCCAGTGGAGCTTTGCCTGGGGCATCGCCAGCAAGATTGACGATGCCGTGCCGCCGGGCGTCGACCTGTCCGACCAGCCGATCGGCGTGCGGGACGATTATACCAGTCTTGCCTGGCTGGCCGGGACGACCGCCTTCTACAATCTCAATCGTCCGACCGACGCGGTGGCGATGTTCCGCCGCTATGCCGATGCGGCCAAATCGCCCCAGACCAGGTCGAAAGGCTATTATTGGGCCGGTCGCGCCGCGCTTCAGGCGGGCGACGCCGCCAGCGCCAACGGCTATTTCACACAGGCGGGCGTCTATCCCGACCAGTTTTACGGTCAGCTGGCGCTCGAACGGCTGGGCCGCCCGATCCCCGCGCCCGCCACGGTCGAGCGCCCGGTGCCGATTTCCGCCGCCGAACGCGCCGCGTTCGACCAGCGATCCGTCGTTCGCGCGGTCAAGGCGCTGGGGCAGATGGGCTATTGGCAGGATCAGGGCAAATTCGCCCGCGCCATCGCCAACAATGCCGACAGCGACACCGATCATTATCTCGCCGCGGAACTGGCCGAAAAGATCGGCCGCACCGACATGAGCGTCATGGTCGGCCGTCGCGCCGTTTCCAGCGGCCTGACCGGCTATGGCGAAAGCGCCTTCCCGCGCGTGCCCGTGCCGCCCACGGCGCAATATAACTGGACCATGGTGCATGCCATCGCCCGGCAGGAAAGCCAGTTCGACAAGCAGATCGTCAGCCATGCAGGCGCGCGCGGACTGATGCAGCTGATGCCCGGCACGGCGCGCGAACAGGCGGGCAAGCTGGGTCTGGGCTACAATCCCGCCTCGCTCAACGATCCCAGCTACAATATCATGCTGGGTTCGGGCTATTTCCAGCGGATGCTGGACTATTATGGCGGCAGCTATCCGCTGGCGGTCGCGGCCTATAATGCCGGGCCGGGCAATGTGAACAAGTGGATCCGCGCCAATGGCGACCCGCGCCTGCCCGGAGCGGACATGCTTCGCTGGATCGAGCAGATCCCGATTTTCGAGACCCGCAACTATGTGCAGCGGGTGCTGGAAAATGCGGTCGTCTATGAAGCAATGAACCCGGAACGGGCGAAATTTCGCGGGACCAGCGCGGTGCTGAGCCGCTATCTGGGGAAACAGACGCCGGGTTGAGAGGCCTATCGTCGCCCCCTTCGCCCTGAGCAAAGCGCAAGGCTTCGACAAGGTCCGCCCGAACGGTTATGGGATCGAGGGATGACGACCCCCTATCCCAATTATATCTCGCCCGAAGGCTTTGCCAAATTGCGCGCGGAATATGACCATTTGCTGGGCGTCGAGCGCCCCGCCATCGTCGAAGTCGTGAGCTGGGCGGCGGGCAATGGCGACCGCAGCGAAAATGGCGACTATCTCTATGGTCGCAAGCGGATGCGCGAGATCGACTTTCAGCTGAAGCGCCTGTCCAAGAAGATGAAGGACGCCAAGGTCGTCGACGCCCGGCAGCAGGGCGACAAGAGCCGCGTCTATTTCGGCGCGACCGTCACCATCGCCGATGAGGATGACAATCACCGCATCGTCACGCTGGTCGGCAATGACGAAACCGACATCGAGGCAGGCCGGATCGGCTGGTCCTCCCCCATTGCCCGCGCCCTGCGCGGCGCGGCCATCGGCGACTTGCGCCGCGTGATGCTGCCGTCGGGCGAGAAGGAATATGAGGTGATGGCGATCCGCTATCCGGACTGAGCCGCGCTTGCGCGGTGCAAGGCGCGCGCCCGCCGCCCGATAGCAAGCCACCCATGGCGGGCGTCACGACAGGATGCCGTGCCGCCCGGTCATGGCGAACAGAAGCGAGACGGCGTCTAGTCGTGCGGGCGCAGCGAGCGGTTGAGGCTTTCGAGCACTTCAGCGATCGGTTCGGTCACGGTCACGCTGCGGCCTTCGCCAAAGCGGATGCGCGTGCCGTCATTGACCGACGAGACGAAGGTGACTTGCGACGCGTTGACGGCGGTTTCAGTGCGGTCAGTGCCCACGAACATGACGAGCATGGCTTCCTCTCCTTTTTATGGACGCACAGCCTATCGCCATTTGCGCGCGACGCCAGAGGGATTTCTACGGATCGTCAGGTCGCGCCGATCGCCATGATGAAGCCGCCCGCGCGCGCTTCCAGCCGATGAGCCTCTCCGGCTAGTCTTTGTGCCACCGACTGCATCGCGCGCGCACCCAGCACGGTCGCGTCCGCATTGCCGCTGATCGCCTGCGCGCCGGAGCGGATATGGTCGCTGGACGACCCCGCTTCCGCCACGCTTTCGGCAATGGCGCGGCTGAAAGCGGCCTGGCGGGCGACCGCGTCGAACAGCGAAGCCGACAGACGGTCGGCGCGGGCCATGGCCGCATCCATATGCATATGGCCCGCCGCCACGTCAGCGACCGTCGCGCGGACATGCGCGATCCGCCCGGCGATGCCCGCCGCGGCATCGCGCGTCTGTTGGGCCAGCGACTTTACCTCGCGCGCGACCACGGCAAAGCCCTTGCCCGCATCACCCGCCCGCGCCGCCTCTATACTGGCATTGAGCGCCAGCATCGCCGTCGCGCCCGCGATGCTGTCGATCAGGGCGACGACTTCGCCGATATTCTCCGTCTCGCTCCGCAGCGCCTCGCCCTGCGCCATGCCTGCGCGGCTGCGCGCGGCGGCATCGCGCATCGCTGCGCCCGCATCGCGCGCCTCGCTCTCCATCGCCTGGAATATCTGACCCAGTTCGACGCCGCCCGCCGCGATGCTCGCCAGCCGATCGGCCGTCTGCGCCGCGGCGACCGCCATCGCCGCACTGTCCGCGCCATCGCCCGCCGCACGCTCCGCCGCCTGCGTTGCGAGCGCCGACAACTGGTCGGCCATGGCCACCATGTCCGCGATCAGCAACGCGACATCGCCCTGAAAGCCAGCACTTTCGCGCCGTATCTGCTCGACCCGTTCCGATCGCGCCAGCGCCACCTGCGCGTCGCGCTGCGCCGTCAGGCGCAGCAACAGGGTGCCGTCCAGTACGCCTGCATAGCGCCCGTCGTCCGTGACGATCAGCCCTTCGCACCCGGTCCCCTGCGCGGCATAGAGATCGACCAGCCGATCGAGGCCCGCACCCCGGTCCACAAGGGCACAGGGGCGGACATGATCGTCCAGCCGCCCGCCGAAACTGGGGTTGCGCAGCAAGGCATGGCCGAAGGGGTTGAACAGGATGCGGCGCATGTCGCGCTCATAGATCGCGCCGACGGGCCGGTCGCGCGCGTCCAGCACCGGCAGCAGGCGCAGGGCGGAATCCCGCTGGAAGCAATCGACCGCCTCACTGAGCGGACGCCCCAGCCAGATAACCGGCTTGTCCTGCGCCAGGGGCAGGCTGACCAGGCCGGGCGCGTCCGGCGGGATTATGGGGGCATGAAACATGGCCAGAGCCTTAGCCGCCCAATGGTAAACGAGCCGATAGAATTTCATGACATTTTTGTTACAAGTAACTGTTTTCACTGAATTTTATGCGGATTTGGCCGGGCGATAGCCAAAGGCGTCCTGCGCGAGCTTGACGACCGCGGGGTCGGCCGCCGGGAAATCCATCGGGACGAGTGCTTCCAGTCGTTCCGCCACATAGGTCAGCGCGGCGATGCGACCGCTCTTGCGGTGATTATTGTCAATGACATGCCAGGGCGCATGTTTCGTGTCGGTCTTTTTGAACATGGCGTGCATCGCATCCAGATAGTCCGCGCGCCTGGCCCGGTTGCGATAGTCGTCCGCGCCGGTTTTCCAGCGCTTCCACGGGATGTCCAGCCGCTCGGCCAACTGCTTGTCCTGCGTGTCCTGAGTGATGTGGACGAAGAGTTTGACGATGTTCATGCCAGCGTCGATCTGCTGCTTTTCGAACGCGTTGATTTCGTCATAGCCGCGCTTCCAGTCGGCCTTGCTGCAAAATCCCTCGACCCGCTCCACCAGCACCCGGCCATACCAGCTACGGTCAAAGACCGCGATGTTGCCGCTGGCGGGCAGGCGCGTCCAGAAGCGCCAGAGGAAATGATGGTCGCGCTCCACCTCATTGGGCGCGGCGATGGGATGGACATGATAGTAGCGCGGATCCCAGTCGGCCGACATCCGCTTGATGATGCCGCCCTTGCCCGCTGCGTCCCAGCCCTCCAGCAGAATGACGCTGCGGCGCTTGTGCAGGATATGGGCGACCTGAATCTTGGCGAGGCGTTGCTGGAGCGCAGCCAGCGCCGCATCATAATCGCCCGTGAATTTGGGCGCATCTTCGTAGGTCGCGAGGTCGATGGTCATGGGCAGCTATCCTCAATCGTCATGCCGGACCTGATCCAGCATCCAAGGCGACAGGGACAGTGTCCGACACCCTGGATGCTGAAGCAAGTTCAGCATGACGAAAAAGGAAAACTCAACCCTTCGCCTGTGGCTCCACCACGCGCACATGCAGTTCGCGCAGCTGCTTGAATTCGGCGGCGCTGGGTGCGCCCATCAGCAGGTCTTCCGCCTTCTGGTTCATCGGGAAGAGCGTGATTTCGCGCAGATTCTGCGCCCCGCACAGCAGCATCACGATGCGATCGACGCCCGCGGCCATGCCGCCATGGGGCGGCGCGCCATATTGGAAGGCGCGGTAGAGGCCGCCGAAGCGATCCTCCACATCCTGCTGGGACAGGCCGACCAGTTCGAACGCCTTGACCATCAGTTCGGGCGACTGGTTGCGGATCGACCCCGACGCAATTTCGAAGCCGTTGCAGACCATGTCATATTGATAGGCGTTGATCGTCAGCGGGTCTTGCGTGTTCAGCGCCTCCAGACCGCCCTGCGGCATGGAGAAGGGGTTGTGCGCGAAATCGACCGACTTTGTGTCCTCATCATATTCGTAGAAGGGGAAGTCGACGATCCAGCACAGGGCGAACCGATCCTTGTCGATGAGGTCCAGCGTTTCGCCGACGCGGGTGCGGGCAAGGCCAGCCAGCTTGGCGGCCTGCGCTTCCTTGCCAGCGGCGAAGAACACGCCGTCATTGTCGCCAAGACCCAGCGCCGCGATCAGCTTTGCGGTCGCTTCCTCACCATGATTCTTGGCGATCGGGCCGCCGGGCACGCCATCCTTGATGTTGATATAGCCAAGGCCCGAATAGCCCTCGCCCCGCGCCCAATTGTTCATTTCGTCGAAGAATTTGCGGCTGCCCGCGCCAGCACCGGGTGCCGGGATCGCGCGAATCCGGGCGCCGCTTTCGACCAGCGACGCGAAGATGCCAAAGCCGGAGCCGACGAAATGGTCGGTCACATCGACGATTGCGATCGGGTTGCGCAGGTCCGGCTTGTCGCTGCCATATTTCAGCAGCGCTTCGGCATGTGGAATGCGCGGGAAGCTGCCGGCCGGGGTGACGGGCTTGCCGTCGGCAAATTGTTCGAACACCTGGGCGATCACCGGCTCCATCGTGTCCCACACTTCTTCCTGGGTCACGAAGCTCATTTCCAGGTCGAGCTGGTAGAATTCGCCCGGCAGCCGGTCGGCGCGCGGGTCTTCGTCACGGAAGCAGGGGGCGATCTGGAAATAGCGGTCGAAGCCTGCGACCATCAGCAGCTGCTTATATTGCTGGGGCGCCTGCGGCAGAGCGTAGAATTTGCCGGGATGAATACGGCTGGGCACCAGAAAGTCGCGCGCGCCTTCCGGGCTGGACGCGGTCAGGATCGGCGTCGAATATTCGGTAAAGCCCGCGCCTTCCATCCGGCGGCGCATGTCCGAAATGATCTTCGTGCGCTTGACGATATTGGCGTGCAGCGTTTCGCGCCGCAGGTCGAGGAAGCGGTAGCGCAGGCGGATGTCTTCGGGATAGTCCTGCTCGCCCGCGACCGGCAGCGGCAGTTCCGCGGCAGTCGACAGGACGGTGACGGCATCGGCCACCACTTCGATCGTGCCGGTTTCCATCTTGGGATTGGTCGCTTCGGGACCGCGCGCCACGACCGTACCGTCGATCGTCACCACCGATTCGAGACGCAGCCCCTCCAGCACGCGCAGCGCTTCGCTATCCGCCTTCGCCACCATCTGGGTGATGCCATAATGGTCGCGCAGGTCGACGAACAGCACGCCGCCATGGTCGCGCTTGCGATGCACCCAGCCGGACAGGCGCACGGCCGTGCCGACATCGGCTTCACGAAGGGCGCCGCAAGTATGGGTGCGATAGGCGTGCATGGCGTTTTGGTCTTTCAGCTTCGTTTTACGGAAATGACAAAGCCCTGACGGCAGGCTATGGGCATAAGGTCACTACGACCAGCCCGCCAGGGAGCGGGCCTGCCCATAATAAGATCGATGACCATATGCAAATCCATCCGCTGATTACCGACAGCAAGACACTTTCCGATTTCTGCGCCCGCATCGCCAAATCCCCCTATGTCGCCATCGACACGGAATTCATGCGCGAAAACAGCTATTGGCCCGAACTCTGCCTGATCCAGGTGGCCGACGCGGACGAAGCCGCCGCCATCGACCCAAAGGCGCCGGGCATCGACCTGAAGCCCCTGCTCGACCTGATGGTCGACAATGAGGATGTGCTGAAAATCTTTCATGCCGGCGGACAGGACATAGAGATTGTCTATAATCTGACCGGCAAGACCCCGCACCCGATGTTCGATACCCAGATTGCGGCGATGGCATTGGGCCTTGGCGAGCAGATCGGCTATGGCAATCTGGTCGAGGCGTGGCTGGGCGTACAGCTGGACAAGGGCGCGCGCTTTACCGACTGGGCGCGCCGCCCGCTCGACAAGCGCCAGATCGACTATGCCATCGGCGACGTCACCTATCTGATCCAGATTTTCCCCAAGATGCTGGAAGAGTTGCGCAAGACCGGGCGTGGCGACTGGCTGGACCAGGAAATGGAGCGGATCAGCGATCCCAGCCATTATGAAACGCTGCCCGAAGATGCGTGGAAGCGCGTCCGCATCGCCAGCAAGAAAGCCGATGTGCTGGGTCGCCTGAAAGCGCTGGCGGCATGGCGCGAGATCGAGGCGCAGGACAAGAATCTGCCGCGCGGCCGCATAGTCAAGGATGAGACGCTGGCCGACATTGCCAGCCATCCGCCGCGCACGCAGGATGATCTGGGCAAGGTGCGCGGCCTGTCCGCGACCTGGCGCACCAATGACATCGGCGCGCGGTTGATGGCGGCGCTGGGCAAGCAGCAGCCGCTCAGCAAAGATGAAATGCCCGACCGGGAGCCGCGGCGTCCGGGGCTGGGCAAGGATGGCGCTCTGGTCGCGGACCTGCTCAAGCTGCTGCTCAAGATCCGGTCGCGCGACATCAATGTCGCATCGCGCCTGCTGGCGCGCAGCGATGACATTGAAGCGCTGGCGGCGGGCGTGCGGAACGACCTCTCGATCCTGGAGGGGTGGCGTTACGAACAATATGGCCGCGACGCGGTCGATCTGGTCGAGGGGCGGCTGGCCTTTGCGGTCAAGGGCGGTCGGCTGAAGATGACGCGGACGGAGTAAACAACATCCGTTCGTCCTGAGTAGCCATTGAGCGAAGTCGAAATGGCGTATCGAAGGATGCGTATGCGCGCCATGCTTCGATACGGGCCTTCGGCTTCGCTCAGTCCCTACTCAGCACGAACGGTGTTTGGATAAGGCAACCTATCTATGCGACAGTTCCCAGCCATGTTTCTCGGGTCAGCTTTACTTCTGTCGGCATGTCAGACCGGCGGTATCGAACGTCGCGCAGAAGCACCCGCCGTGCCCGGCAATTGCGACCCGAACGGCCTAGTGCAATTTGTTGGAGACGTTGCAGTCGAACGCTTCATCGGGCAAAAGGCGAGCGCGGAAACCGGCGCGGCGCTGCTGGCTGCATCGGGGGCCAGAACGCTGCGCTGGGGCGGCCCCGGCATGGCGATGACGATGGACTTTCGCCCCGACCGGCTGACCGTCAGCTATGACGAAGCGATGACGATCACCTCGGCGCGATGCGGGTAAACACGACAGCCGTTCGCTTCGAGCGAAGTCGAGAAGCCGACACGCCCCGTTTCTCGACTTCGCTCGAAACGAACGGGCTTTAGGACAATCATCCATGAGCGCCACCGCAGACATCGCCATCCGCATGACCCGCGCGACCTTCAATCGCGCGCTGGCCGACGCGAATCTGGCCGCGATCGGCCCGCTGCTCGCGCCCGACGCCGTGCTGGTCGCGGGCACCGACAGCGCGCTCATCACCGGGCGCAAGGCGCAACTGATTGCCTGGAAACGCGAATTCGCGGCAGCCGAGCGACTGATCTACACCCGCACGCCCGACACGATCCTTGTTTCCCCGGTAGAACCGATCGCCATGGAGCAGGGCCATTGGCAGGGCGTGGCGAGCGGCAGCGGCGAGACGCTGGCGTCAGGCGCCTATAGCGCCAAATGGCGAAACAGGGGCGGCGCGTGGATGATCGAGGCGGAAATTTTCCTGACCCTGGCCTGACCGGCATGGAGCGCGAACTGCCTGGTGGCCGCCCGCAATAGGGGCGAGGCATGGCGTCGGCTTGCCGTCATGCCATCAACCCACCCTCCCCTGATCATGCCCCTTTGCGCTGTTGCGCGCGGCGGGCAAAGATGTTGAGACACTCCACCAGCGTCGAAAAGGCCATCGCCGCGTAGATATAGCCCTTTGGCACATGCACGCCGAAGCCATCGGCGATCAGCACCGCGCCGATCATTAGCAAAAAGCCCAGCGCCAGCATCACGACGGTTGGGTTCCTGGCGATGAAATTGGCGAGCGGATCGGCGGCCAGCACCATCGCACCCACGGCGACCAGCACGGCAATGACCATGACCGCAAGATTATCGGTCATGCCCACGGCAGTCAGGATCGAGTCGAGCGAGAAGATCATGTCGAGCAGGATGATCTGCACGATCGCGCTGCCGAAGGTCAGCGTCGCCACGCTCTTCTTGTCCAGCATATCGTCGCCGCGTGCGGGATCGACATTATGATGGATTTCCTTGGTCGCCTTCCAGATCAGGAACAGCCCGCCCGCGATCAGGATCAGGTCGCGCCAGGAAAATTCGGTTTCAAAGGTCGGCGCGCCATATTGATTGGGCGGGCCGATGATCCCCAGGTCGAACACGGGCGCGGTCAGGCCGACGATCCAGGCGATCATCGACAGCAGCACCAGCCGCATTCCCAGCGCCAGGCCAATGCCGATACGGCGCGCCTTTTGCCGCTGATGTTCGGGCAGCTTGTTCGTCAGGATCGAAATGAACACCAGATTGTCGATGCCCAGCACCACTTCCATCACCACCAGCGCGACGAGCGCAGCCAGGGCGGCGGGATCGGTAAAGGCGGTGAGCAGGCTGTCCATCATGATCCTTCCGTCCGGTCTTTCGGCACGCCAGCGCAACGACAGGAAGGCCCGCTGGTTCCAACTGACACACTTTGTCACATGGGTGCGCTATCATCGGCAAAAGCGCGGTCCAAGCGACTGGACTGGACGAGACCAGTCGCATAGCGAAGGCGCGTTCTCCTTTTCACGCGGCAGCCCCCGGCTGCGGCGCACCAGTCCCAAGCGAAAGGCAGCTCATGGCCAGAACCACCCTCACCCGTTTCCTGATCGAACAACAGCGGCTGGCCAATGCGCTGCCCGCCGAATTGCGCCTGTTGATCGAAACCGTGGCGCGCGCGTGCAAGACGATCAGCCATTCGGTGAGCAAGGGTGCGCTGGGCGAAGTGCTGGGCAGCCTGGACAGTGAAAATGTGCAGGGCGAAGTGCAGAAGAAGCTGGACGTGATCGCCAACGAACTGCTGCTCGACGCCAATGAATGGGGCGGACATCTGGCGGCGATGGCGTCGGAAGAGATGGAAACGATCCACCGCATCCCCAACCGCTATCCCAAGGGTGAATATCTGCTGCTGTTCGATCCGATCGACGGGTCCAGCAATATCGACGTCGACCTGTCGGTCGGGACGATCTTTTCGGTGCTGAAAGCGCCCGACGAATGTGCCGGTCGCGAAGTGACGGAAGAGGATTTCCTTCAGAATGGCCGGGCGCAGGTCGCAGCGGGCTATGCCATTTATGGCCCGCAGACGCTGTTGGTGCTGAGCGTCGGGACCGGCGTATATGAATTCACGCTGGACCGCGAAGTCGGCAGCTGGGTCATGACCGATCCCGACATGAAGATGCCGCAGGGCAAGTGCGAATTCGCCATCAACATGTCCAACCGCCGCCAATGGTCGCCCGGCATCGCCCGCTATATCGAAGAACGGGTGATGGGCGCGCAGGGGCCATGCGGGGTGGACTACAATATGCGCTGGACCGCTTCCATGGTCGCGGACGTCCACCGCATCCTGAAGCGCGGCGGCATTTTCATGTATCCCGCCGACCATCGCACGCCCGGCAAGGCCAAGCTGCGCCTGATGTATGAAGCCAATCCGATGAGCTATCTGATCGAGCAGGCCGGCGGCGCCGCCACCGACGGCTTCATCCCGATCATGGATGTCGACGCCACCAGCCTGCACCAGCGCGTCGGCGTGATTCTGGGCGACAAGGCGGAAGTGGAAATGGTCACAGCCTATGGACGGGAATAGCCGATCGGCGGCGTTCCTGTTCAGCGATGGTCAGAGATAGGAAAAGTGGGGGAGAGCGGAGCGCCGCTCAATCCCCCTTGCTATGGCCTCGCCCTGCCGGTCTTACCGGCGGCCCCTCTCCAGAAACATTTTATATGGCGCGGCTGTAGCGCAATTCGCCTAGACCAAGCCGGAGCCAAAAAAAAGGGCCGATCCGCAGACCAGCCCAAAAAGTTTAGGAGAGGATGCCTGAAAGGCACAGTTCTTGTGCAGCCGGGGCAGAATTTTCGCAAATGCGAAGGATGAAAGCGCGGTTGCGCCAAACGCAATCGCTTGCTGCAATTTTAACCATCCCAACATCCGTTCGAGTCGCCGGTAAAGCAAATGTCAGGGCTTTGCCCCTAAGCGGGGCCGATGCATTATCGCCGCGATATCGACGGACTGCGCGCCCTGGCGATTCTGCCGGTGCTGCTGTTCCACGCCCATGTGCCGGGATTTGATGGCGGCTATGTCGGCGTTGATATATTCTTCGTCATTTCAGGCTATCTGATCACCGGCATCATCGCCCGCGAAGTCGATGATGGCCGCTTCTCGCTCGCGCGCTTTTACGAGCGGCGATTCCGGCGGATCGTCCCTGCGCTGGGGCTGATGATATTGGTGGTGCTGGCGCTGAGCGCCTGGCTCTATCTGCCCGGTGACCTGGAGGGGGTGCCACGGTCCGCGCTGGCCGCCACGCTGTTTGCCTCGAACCTGTGGTTCTTTACCGACACCGGCTATTTCGCGGGGGGCGCGGACGTCAAGCCGCTGCTCCACACATGGTCGCTGGCGGTGGAGGAACAATATTATATCGGCTTCCCGATCCTGCTGATGCTGATTGCCCGCTTCGCCCCCCGCTGGCGAACGGCGGTGGTGATGGCGATTGCGGCAGGATCGCTGCTGCTGTCGATCGCGATGCAGCGCGATACCAGCGGTTTCGCCTTCTATCTGTTGCCGACGCGCGCCTGGGAATTGCTGGCGGGGGCGTCATTGGCGCTGGGCGTCGTGCCCGCGCTAAAGGCCCGCTGGTTGCGCGAACTGGTGGCGTGGGGCGGGATCGCCGGAATCACGTTCGCGGTCGGCTGTTATGATCGCGACACGCTGTTCCCCGGCATCGCCGCCCTCGCCCCGGTGCTGGGCGCGGCGGCGCTGATCCACAGCGCGCCGGGAACGAGCGCGGGACGGTTGCTTGGCCGGGCGCCACTGGTGGGCGTGGGTCTTGTCTCCTACTCGCTCTATCTGTGGCACTGGCCGCTGATCGTGTTCACTGAATATGCGACCGACATGGCCGTTACGGGCTGGACGCGAATCGCGGTCATTGCCGGATCATTTGTCGCGGCGATCCTGTCCTGGCGCTTTGTCGAGCGCCCCTTTCGCGATTCGCAGGCGATGCCCGCGCGCACCATCTTCCGCTTCACCGGCGCGACCATGGCGCTGCTGTGCACCTTGTCGCTGGCGTTGATGGCGGCGGGACCATGGCCATCGCGTTTCGCGCCGACGGTGTTGGCGCAGGCCGCCGGGCGCGAAGACATCAGCCCCGAGCGCAAGCGCTGCCACGACATATTCGCCCGTGGCGCGACGCCATGCGTGCTGGGCGCGGCGGTCCCGCCCGATGCGATGCTGTGGGGTGACAGCCATGGGGTCGAACTGGCCTATGCGCTGGCGCTGGAGGCCAGGGCGCAAGGATGGGCGCTGGTGCAGCGCACGACATCGAGTTGCCCGCCGGTGCTGGGCTATGATGCGCCAAGGGATGCGCGGTGCGCGGCGGCCAATCGCGCCGCATTTGCCGCATTGCGCGCAAACCCCGCCATCCGCCGCGTCTATCTGGCCGCCTTCTGGGCCAATGGCGCGTTTGACGATCCGGCATTCGTGGCGAAGCTGGACCGCAGCATCGCCGCGATCCGGGCCGAAGGGCGGGAGGTCGTGCTGATCGGCGCGGTGCCTCCGCAACCCTTCGACGTGCCGCGCCGCCTTGCCCACCTGGCACGCGCCGGGCGACTGGCAGAGGCGCAAGGCGTCGCGCGGTCCTGGCTGGATGCCCGGACCGTCCATTTGCGCGCGCTATTTGCGCGATGGCAGGCACGGGGCGTCAGGCTGATCGATCCGGCAGTCGCGCTGTGCGATGCCCGGCACTGCGCGATCGAGCAGGGCGGCAAGCCGCTCTATTTCGATTCGCACCATCTGAGCGTAACAGGCGCGCGGCTGGTCATCGCGCGCGGCGGCTGACGCCTATTCGGCCGCCAGCGCATAATCGGCGCGCGGCAATTCATTCGCCAACGCCTGGGCGATGGCCATGATGATCTCCTGTATCCGGGCGAGGCCCGGCCCCGGCTGATCCAGCACGTCATCCAGATAGAGGCTGCGATCCACCTCTATCTGGATCGCGTGCATGCCGCTTTCGGGACGACCATGGCGTTCGATCAGATGATCGCCGGCATAGGGATGGTTTTGCGCCGCGACGATGCCATGGCCCGCGGCGACATCGGCTGCGAGCGTCATCAGCCGGGTGGAGGCGCTGCGCCCGAACCGATCGCCCAGAACGATTTTGGGTGCTTCCTGCCCGGCGGCGGGCGGCGGCAGCGGCGGCATGGAATGAAGGTCGATCAGGATCGCATGGCCAAAGGCGTCGCGCGCTGCCCTCATCAGGCGGGTCAGTTCGGCATGATAGGGCCGGTGAATCGTTTCGATCCGGCGCTGCGCCTCGCTCCACGCCACAGGCTTGTGCCATAATTCATGCGCGCCGACCATGCGGCGGGGGAAAAGGCCCAGCCCGCCGCGCAGCTTGACGCTGCTCTGAAGCGCGGCGTCGCGCGGCGCACCGACGAGCATGGCAGGGTCGATTTCGCGCTCGTGACGGTTGAGGTCGATCAGCGCGCGCGGGGCGCGGGCAAGGACGACGGTGAAGCCGCGCGCGATGAGCGGATGGACCAGCAGGTCGGCCCAGCGATCTTCCAGCCGTTGCAATTGTTGCCGCCGTACCCGCGCTTGCGCCAGCAGTTCGGGCGGATAATCGCGCCCGGCATGGGGTACGGAAAGGATGATGGGCCGGTCGGGATTGGCGGGGCCGAATTGGTCGAAACCCGCCTCTGTCCGGGCGGGAGGACATGGCGCGGGACGATCCAATAAGGCTCCTTTCACCGGCCATATGAGTGGCCGCACCAAAAATGGTTACTTGGCTGGATAATGTTTACACCTTGTCGCATATATCGGACAGGGACGCCACCCTGACGGGGGCATGGGGGACAGGCCGGAAACGGCAATGAGAGTAGCTGGCGCAATGGTTCGCATATTATTGGCGGAAGATGACGAGAGTATGCGGGTCTATCTGGCCCGCGCGCTGGAACGATCCGGCTATGAGGTCGTGGCCGTCGCGACCGGCACCGAAGCCCTGCCTCATATCGCGTCCGACCGATTCGACCTGTTGCTGACCGATATCGTGATGCCCGAAATGGACGGGATCGAACTGGCGCAGCATGCGGCGTCCGTAGCCCCGGACATGCGGATCATGTTCATTACCGGCTTTGCCGCAGTGACGCTGAAGGCCGGGAAGGCCGTGCCGCAGGCCAAGGTATTGTCCAAGCCCTTCCACCTGCGCGACCTGGTGCTGGAGGTTGAACGGATGTTCGGCAGCGAAAGCCTGACCGGGCTGAACTGACCCCGCCCGTCAATCCTCGATCACTTCTTCCATATCGGCCGTGGGGTTGAGCGGGATGCCGGCCATCGCGGCGGTGAGCCGTTCGCGGTCCAGCCCTTTTTCCCACGCTGATACGACGATGGTGGCGACGGCGTTGCCGACAAAGTTGGTGAGTGCCCGAACCTCGCTCATGAAGCGGTCGACCCCTAAAATCAGCGCCATGCCCGCGACGGGCACCGACGGCACGATCGACAGCGTCGCCGCCAGCGTTATGAACCCTGCGCCCGTCACGCCCGCCGCGCCCTTGGACGAAATCATCGCGACGAGCAGCAGCAACACCTGCTGTTGCAGGGTCAGGTCGACATTGCATGCCTGCGCGATGAACAGCGCCGCCAGCGTCATGTAGATGTTCGTGCCGTCGAGGTTGAAGCTGTAGCCGGTCGGCACGACCAGCCCGACCACCGACTTGCGGCATCCCGCCCGCTCCATCTTCTCGATCAGGCTGGGCAGCGCGGCTTCGGACGAGGATGTGCCGAGTACGAGCAGCAATTCCGCCTTCAGGTAACGGATGAGGTGCAGGATATTGAAGCCGGCCAGCCGCGCGACCGTGCCCAGCACCACCAGCACGAACAGCAGCGAGGTCAGGTAGAAGGTCGCGACCAGACCGACCAGATTGGCAAGCGTGCCCACGCCATATTCGCCGATGGTGAAGGCCATCGCCCCGAACGCCCCGACCGGCGCCGCCTTCATCAGGAAAGCGACCAGTTTGAATACGGCATGGCTGGCCGATTCGAGGACCGCCATCAACGGCGCCGCCTTGTCGCCGATCATGGTCAGCGCGATGCCGAACAGGATGGCGACGAACAGCACTTGCAGGATGTTGCCGTCCGCGACCGCCGACACCATGGTCGACGGGATGATGCTCATCAGGAAGCCCGTCAGCGTGGTTTCATGCGCCTTGTGCGCGAAGTCCGCGACCTTGCCCGCGTCGAGGCTTGCCGGATCGATATTCAGGCCAGCACCCGGCTGGACCAGATTGGCGACAATCAGCCCGACAATGAGCGCGAGCGTCGAAAAGGTCAGGAAATAGGCAAAAGCCTTGGCCGCGACCCGGCCGATCGCGCCCAATTCCTTCATTCCGGCAATGCCGGTGACGATGGTGAGGAAAATGACGGGGGCGATGATCATCTTCACCAGCTTGATGAACGCGTCCCCCAGCGGCTTTAGCTGCACGCCCATGTCGGGGAAGAAATGGCCAATGCTGACGCCCAGCGCGATCGCGATCAGTACCTGAACATAGAGTTGGCGATACCATGGCAGACGCGGCGTCGTCTGGATCGGCGAAGATGGCGATGGCAGCATAGGTCTGGCGTCCCCCTGTTTGCACCGCAGCATATGGGCCGTCCCTGCCCTGTCCAGAAGAATGTCGCACCCCTGCAATTTCCCGCTTGCGCAGGTCCGGTCCCCCGGCTATTGGCCCAACTCCCGTGGGCGTATAGCTCAGTGGTAGAGCACTGTGTTGACATCGCAGGGGTCGCAAGTTCAATCCTTGCTACGCCCACCATGACAAAGCCCGTCGCCTGGTTTCAGGTGGCGGGCTTTCTCTTTTGCCACAGGCGGAGGATGATATGATCCCGGTTTGCGAGACGATTTCGGGGCAACGCCTGCTGTTCGTGATGGCGGCCGACGCGGAATATGGGCCGCAACTGCGCGCCCGATTCGCGCCGCTGATGACCGGGGTTGGCCCGATCGAGGCGGCATTGGCGACCGGCATTGCCCTGCACGACATGGCGCGCGCAAACGCCCTGCCCGATCTGGTCGTCTGCCTGGGATCGGCCGGATCGCGGATCTGCGAGCTGGGCGAAGTGGTGCAGGTGGCCAGCGTATCGTGGCGCGACATGGATGCGTCGCGACTAGGGTTCGTGAAGGGGGTGACGCCGTTCGCGGATCATCCGGTCGATCTGCCGCTGGTCACGCCCCTCGCTTTGCCGAGCGCGCGACTGTCGACCGGCGCCAATATCGTGGGCGGCGATGACTATGCGGCGATCGACGCCGACATGGTGGACATGGAGACATTTGCAGTAGCACGCGCCTGCGCCCGTTATAGCGTTCCGCTGATGGGGCTGCGCGGCATTTCTGACGGGCCGGGCGAACTGGCCCATATCCATGGCTGGACGGCGTTGCTGGGCCTGCTGGACGAGCGGTTGGCGCTGGCGGTGGACGGGTTGGCGGCCGCGCTGGCAAAATAGCGACGTGCCGGGGTCGGCTACTCGCCCGCAAACGCCATGATGGCCCGCGCGGCGACGCCTTCGGCGGCGAGCGCCGCCATGCCGCCGAGATCGGGCAGGTCGATCGCGAACAGGGCCATGAGCACGCTTGCCCCCTGTTCGCGCAGCAACTGCGCCGCAGCCACAGCCGTACCGCCAGTGGCGATCAGATCATCGACCAGCAACACGCGCGCGCCCTTGGGCACCTGGCCTTCATGCAGTTCCAGCCGGTCGGTGCCATATTCCAGAACATAATCGATGCCCACGGTCTTGCCGGGGAGCTTGCCCTTCTTGCGCACCGGCACGAAGCCCTTGCCGAGCGTGAACGCCAGCGCCGCGCCGAGGATGAAGCCCCGCGCCTCGATACCCACGATCAGGTCCGGGTCCAGCGGACGGGCAATGTCGGCCAGTCGCGCGGTCAGGTCGCGCAGCCCTTCCCCATCAGCCAGCAGCGTCGTGATGTCGCGAAACTGGATGCCCGGCTTGGGAAAGTCGGGAATGGTGCGGATGAGGTCAGTCAGGTCGCTCGTCATCGCGCCCCTATAGAGAAAGGGCGCGGCTTCCTCAAGAAACCGCGCCCTTTGCTATGCTTGTCCTGTCGGACCGGACGGTCAGGCCGCCTTCTTCTTGTCCGCCCAGATATTCTGATAGGACATATAAGCCAGGCCCGTCGCGATCAGCAGGAAGATCAGCGTCGCCAGACCCGCGCGCCGACGGTTTTCCAGCTTGGGTTCGGCGGTCCAGGTCAGGAAGGCCGAGACGTCCTGCGCCATCTGGTCGACGGTCGGCTTGGGCTGGCCCGGACCATAGGTCACCTGGCCATCAGCCGTCAGCGGCGGCGCCATGGCAAGGTTGAGGTTCGGGAAATAGGGGTTGTAGTGCAGCCCTTCCGGCGTCTTGGCATCCGGGAACTCCTTGAGCAGTTCAGCCGGCTGCGCCTGGAAGCCCGTCAGCAGCGAATAGACATAGGCGCTGCCATGGTGGCGGGCCTTGGTCATCAGCGACAGGTCTGGCGGGATCGCATTGTTGTTCGCCGCCGCCGCCGCGACATTGTTCGCGAAAGGCAGGGGGAAATGATCCGCGGGCACAGGATCACGGCTCGACGCCTCACCAGTAGCCGGGTCGACCGACGGGGTCTTGATCGCCCACTGCTTGGCGATCGCCTTCACTTCGGCTTCGTTATAGCCGAGCGCCTGAAGATCGCGGAAAGCGACGAATTTCAGGCTGTGGCAAGCCGAGCAGACTTCCTTGAACACCTGGAAGCCGCGTTGCAGCTGCGCCTGATCATATTTGCCAAGCGGCCCGTCAAACGAGAAGGACACATGCTTTACCGGCTTGTGGAATTCATGCTCCACGGTCGGCTGCGGCGGTTCGGAGACATAAGCCACCGCACCAACCAGGAAGGAGATGAACAGCCAGCCTGCAAAGAAGAGGCCGACGAGGAATGCGCCAATGCGAACCATGGTCTTATCTACCCCTTATTCGGCCGGAACCGCGACGGTTTCGCCGTCGGTCTTGCCATATTTGGCCAGCACAGCCTCGGTAATCGAGCCGGGCAGCGGGAGCGGCTTTTCAAAACGCGAGATCAGCGGAAGGATGATCAGGAAGTGGGCGAAATAATAGGCACCCGCCAACTGGCTCATCATGACATAGGGTTCTTCGGCCGGCGCGCCGCCCAACCAGCCCAGGATCAGCACGTCGAGGCACAGGATCCAGAAAAACTTGTTGAAGGTCGGCCGATACTTGCCCGACCGCACCGGCGAGGTGTCGAGCCAGGGCAGGAAGAAGAGCAGCAGGATCGACGCGAACATCGCCAGCACGCCGAGCAGCTTTGCGGGCACGAAGAAGAAGTCCACGGTGAACGCGCGCAGGATGGCGTAGAAGGGCCAGAAATACCATTCCGGCACGATGTGCGCGGGGGTCGAGAGCGGGTTCGCCTCGATATAGTTATCCGGGTGGCCCAGGAAGTTGGGGGCGAAGAACAGCAGCGCGCAGAAGGCGATGAGAAACACGCCCGCGCCGAAGCCATCCTTTGCGGTATAATAGGGGTGGAACGGCACAGTGTCCTGTGGCCCCTTCACTTCCACGCCGGTCGGGTTCGAGGAACCGGGAATATGCAGCGCCCAGATGTGCAGGATGATGACACCGGCAATCACGAAGGGCAGCAGGAAGTGGAGCGAGAAGAAGCGGTTGAGCGAAGCGTTACCAGGGGCAAAGCCGCCCAGCAGCCAGGTCTGGATCGGTTCGCCCACGACCGGGATCGCGCCGAACAGGCCGGTGATCACCTTTGCGCCCCAGTAGGACATCTGGCCCCAAGGGAGGACGTAGCCCATGAACGCGGTCGCCATCATCAGCAGGAAGATGACGAGGCCGAGCAGCCACACCATTTCGCGCGGCGCCTTGTAGGAACCGAAATAGAGGCCGCGGAAAATGTGGAGATAGACGACGATGAAGAAGAAGCTTGCCCCGTTGGCGTGGGCATAGCGCATCAGCCAGCCCGCGTTCACGTCACGCATCGTCTGTTCGACGGTGCTGAACGCGACGAGATCATTGGCGCCGTAATGCATCGCCATGATCACGCCGGTGACGATCTGGATCACCAGCGCAAGACCGGCGAGAACACCGAAGTTCCAGAAATAGTTGAGGTTGCGCGGCACGGGATAGCCCGCGCCAACGGCGTTATAGGCGAGACGCGGAAGCGGCAGCTTCTCGTCGATCCACACCATGACCGGATTTTTCGGCGTATATTGCTCAGCCCAGGGAAAGCTCATCGTTTCTTACCTCAGCCTACGAGAATGGCGGTGTCGGAAGTGAAGGCGAACTTCGGCACTTCCAGGTTCTTGGGCGCGGGGCCTTTGCGGATGCGCGCGGCGGTATCGTAGGACGAACCATGGCATGGGCAGAAATAGCCGCCATATTCACCCCGATTTTCACCTTCGCCCGCGCCCAGCGGCACGCAGCCCAGATGGGTGCAGACACCCATGGTCACCAGCCACTGCTTCTTGCCATCCACGGTGCGCTCTTCCAGCGTCTGCGGATCGCGCAGCGTGGAAGGGTCCACCTTGTCGGCTTCGGCGATTTCCTTTTCCGTCAGCTGGCGCACGAAAAGCGGCTGGCTGCGGAAGGTGGTCTTGATCGCCTGACCCGGCTGGATGGCCGAAAGATCAACTTCGGTCGATGCAAGCGCCAGCACGTCGGCGCTGGGGTTCATCTGGTCGATCAACGGCAGGACGACGGCAACAGCGCCGACCCCCGCGAAACTCACCGCAGCGATGTTGATGAAATCGCGACGACGCACCCCATCATCGCCGGATAGACCCGTGCTGTCTGTATGTTCAACGATCGCCATGCACCTTAACCCTTGCAAGAACGTCCCTGATCCCGCCGGAGCGCCGTTTCCGGCGCCTTTATGTCAAGGAATTCGGATGGCCATGCGAAACGGCCCCGCCTTCCCCCCGGCGTGGTTCGCGGGCCTGATAACCTCAGTGCGCGCTCTTTGCCAACAGCAAAGTCACTGACCCTATGACAATTTGCCCCGCTGCATTATGGCGCGGGTCATGCGTATAGCCCTTTATCAACCCGAAATAGCGGGCAATGTCGGCGCGATCCTGCGCCTGGCCGCCTGTTTTGCCGTGCCGGTGGATATCATCATGCCAACCGGATTCGCCTTTTCCGACGCGCGCCTGAAGCGCGCGGCCATGGACTATGGCGCGTCGGCCGATGTCACCCGCCACGCCAATTTCGCGGCCTTCGACGCCGAACGCCGCGCGCAGGGCCGCCGCCTGCTGCTGATGAGCGCCCATGCGTCGGAGCGGTTGCCCGACGTTGCCTTCCACGCCAACGATGTGTTGCTGATGGGATCGGAAAGCGCCGGCGTACCGGAGGCGGTACGCGACATGGCCGACATCCGCATCCGCATTCCGATGGCGGCGGGGTTTCGATCCTTGAACATCGCCGTTTCCACGGGCATCGCCGTCGCCGAAGCCCTGCGCCAGACCGGAAAGTTCCCGCAATGACCCCTGCCCCGATAACCCCAGCCCCCGTGCCTACCGTCCCCTTCGCCCTCGATTCCCGGCAGCAGGCCGCGCGCGCCTGGTTCGAATCGCTGCGCGACCGAATCTGCGCCGCGTTCGAGGCGATCGAGCGGGAGGCCGGCAGCGAGGCCCGCTTTGCCTACACCCATTGGGACCGCGAAGCCGAAGGGCAGGCGCCCGGCGAAGGCGGCGGCGGCGTGCGCGGGGTGATGAAGGGCAAGATTTTCGAGAAGGTCGGCGTCAACGTCTCCACCGTCGGCGGGGAGTTCGCCCCCGGATTCGCGCAGACGATCCATGGCGCGACCGAAAACCCCGCTTTCTTCGCCACCGGCATCAGCCTGGTCGCGCATATGGCCAATCCCCACGTTCCTGCCGTGCATATGAACACGCGCTATCTGGTGACGACCAAAAGCTGGTTCGGCGGCGGCGCGGACCTGAACCCGCCCTTGCCGCGCGAGGAGGATACGGCCCATTTTCACGATGTGCTGAAGCGCGCCTGCGATGCGCATGACGGGGACTATTATCCCCGCTTCAAGGCGTGGGCCGACGAGTATTTCTACATTCCCCATCGCGGCGTGCATCGCGGGGTCGGCGGGATTTTCTACGATCATCTGGAATGTGCCGACGATGCCGGGTTCGACGCCAACTTCGCCTTTACCCGTGCGGTGGGCGAGGCTTTTCTGGAGGCGTATCCGCCGATCGTAAGGCGGCGCATGGGCGACGAATGGAGCGAGGCGGACTATGCCCAAATGCTGGAATGGCGCGGCCGCTATGCCGAATTCAATCTGGTGCATGACAGGGGGACGCTGTTCGGCCTCAAGACCGGGGGCAATATCGAGGCGATCCTGATGAGCCTGCCGCCCATGGCCAGCTGGAGCTAAGGCGCGATGGTGTCGATCCCGGTCGAGCCGGGGATGGTGGCGGCGGTCGTCACTCATCTGGAAATGCGGGCGCGCCCCCGCCCCGCGCCGATTCCACCCGCCCCGCTGCAACTGGTGCGATGGAAGGCGCCGAAGATCGATACCTATCGCGCCCTGTTTCGCCGGGTGGGCGAACCATGGCTGTGGTTTTCACGGCTGGTGATGAGCGACGAATCGCTCGCCGCGATCATCCATGATCCGATGGTCGAGATTTACGCCGTTGCTGATCCACGCGGGATCGAGGTCGGATTGCTGGAGCTGGACTTCCGCGCGATGCCCGATTGCGAACTGACCTTTTTCGGGCTGGTGCCGCAACTGAACGGCAAGGGCCATGGCAAATGGCTGATGGCGCAGGCCAAGGCGCTGGCAGGGCGCAAGGGGGTGGAGCGATTCTGGGTCCACACCTGCACGCTAGATAGTCCCGCAGCGCTGGGATTCTATATCAAGGCCGGGTTCGTCCCGACCAGGCGCGAGATCGAGACATTCGCCGACCCGCGCCTCGCCGGTATTTTACCGCGCGACTGTGCGCCGCATGTGCCGTTGCTGGATCAGTCCGCCAACGCCTGACGATAGAGGCGGGCGATCATGACCAGCATATAGACCTGGATGGCTGTCGAAATGGCAGCGCCAGCGACTCCGCCGATCAGCCGCGCGGCTTCCGCGCCGCCGATGAGGCCGCCGATCAGACCGAAGATCGCCTGCGCCGCCGTGCTGGCGATCGCCGACACAATCAGGGTGATGAGAATGAAGGCCAGCAGCCGCCAGAAATGACCGCGCGTGAGCGACCATGACTGACGCAGCGAGGGCATGACGCCAGCGCTGCCGTCAATCACGACCGGATTGAGCAGCATCAGCCGGATACTGGCGAAGAGCGCCAGCCCGACCAGCCCGAATCCCAACAGAACCCCGCCGCCCGCTGCCAGCGGCTTCGACACCAGCGACAGCAGGATCATGACGGTAACCAGCACCATCGCAGCCGCCATCAGCGCCCCGATCACCACCAGGGCCGTACCGATCAATACGGGCAGGCGATTGAGGCCCAGGCGCAGCGCTTCGCCGACGCTGATGCCGGGACGCAGGGCCAGCGCGAACAGGGTGAGCGATCCGAACCAGACCAGAAGGACCGCCACTATCAGTCCCAGCCAGTAGCTGAGGGGAACCGCAGGCATGGTCGATGCGGTGGGCGAAAGCGACCAGGCGGCGAGTTCCGGCGGGGTCATTTCCTGCAGGATCAGGCCCGGCAGCGCCACGAACAGCAGCGCGACGGGGAAAAGCAGCGTGGCTTCGCGCGCGACGAAGGCCACGGCCTCCTCCCATGCCTTGCCAATGGACATCGTTGCCATATCTTGAACTGCCTGCCTGATCGCTGCGTAAAACCGGGTCGAGACTTGATCGCTCGCCCGGCCCAAGTCAAGGAAGGGTCATGAGCCAAATTTTGCCCTTTCCCCCTGACGTCGAATGGCGCGTGGACAGATCGCCTGTCGCTTACCCGCAAGCGCTGGCGGACATGGAGGCGCGCGCCGCCGCGATCCATGCGGGCGAAGCGGACGAGCGGGTCTGGCTGATCGAGCATCCGCCGCTCTACACCGCCGGGACGAGCGCCGATCCGGCGGAACTGATCGACCCGCGCTTTCCGGTCCATGATGCCGGGCGCGGCGGGCGTTATACTTATCATGGGCCGGGGCAGCGGATCGGCTATCTCAATATCGACCTTGGCAAACGCGGCAAGGATGTCCGCAATTTCGTCCATCACCTCGAAGGCTGGATGATCGCGGCATTGGGCGATCTGGGCATTGCCGCGCGGCGAGCGGAAGGGCGGATCGGCATCTGGACCGACGACCGCGACGGGCGGGAAGCGAAGATCGGCGCGCTGGGCATTCGGGTGCGGCGCTGGGTGACGCTCCACGGCTTTTCGATCAATGTCGATCCAGACCTGACCCATTTTACCGGCATCGTGCCATGCGGGATCAGCGAATATCCCGTCACCAGCATCGCAGCATTGGGCGGCAGCGCCTCCATGGCCGCGCTGGACGATGCTTTACGGGCGCATTTCCCTGCTTTTCTCAATCGCTTGGGCCGATGCGGCACGGGGGTTGAGCAATGCGGAACGGGCCGCTAGGGTCTGGCCTTTCGCCGGGCGAGGCTGCCGGGCCTGAAGGAGACCTGGATGCGCCGTAACGCAATGACCGTAGCTTTCGCCATGCTGTTTGCGCTTGCCGCGTGTGGCAGTGCCGACAAGGGCGGCAACAAGGTCGAGATGAAGGATATGGAAGTGGTGGACGGCACTGCGACCGATG
The DNA here is from genome assembly GCF_002288285.1 of Sphingobium xenophagum. NCBI lineage: Bacteria > Pseudomonadati > Pseudomonadota > Alphaproteobacteria > Sphingomonadales > Sphingobiaceae > Sphingobium > Sphingobium xenophagum. Next base: position 613,337 of record NZ_CP022745.1, read on the forward strand.
CCATGACCGATCTGGACGGGGTGCAGAGCGAAGGCACGGCGGTCGCGATGCCGAATAGCAATGCAGCCGACAATGCGGCGGCCGCTCGTCCCAAGCCAGCCGAGCAAAAGGCGCAGGCCGAAGATGCGGAGGTTCTGGCCGATCAGTGACGGTTCAGCCCTGATATAGTTTGTCGAGAGAATAGGTGGGGGATGCAGGACGTCCCTTTGGAGAATATCGTTTCATGAGCTTCCGTTCCTCGTTGCGCCCTATCCTTGCGGGTTTCGTGCTGGCCGCCGCGCCGATGATGGCGCAGCCCGCCGCCGCGCAGTTTTTCTGGTCGCCGCCCGACCTGTCGGCCCCGCCGCTGACCGATGCGGCCGCCGCGACCGCGATGGGCCTGCCCGGCGCGACGGCGGCGGAGATCAAGGCCGGGCTGGTGTGGAACCTGCGCGCGGCGCTCAATATCGCCGCATTGCAATGCCAGTTCGAACCGACGCTCCTGGCGATCAGCAACTATAACGCGATGATCGCCCATCACGACGCGGAACTCGATTCGGCGCAGTCCGTGCTATTGGGCTATTTCCAGCGGACCGTGGGCAAGGGACGGCCCGGACAGGCCGCGTCCGACCAATATGGCACGCGCATCTATTCGGGCTATTCGACCGTGCAGGCGCAAAAGGGCTTTTGCCAGGCGGCCACTGTGGTCGGGCGGCAGGCGATCTTCGCCGATCGCGGCACTCTGCATGAAGTGGCGCGCAATGGGCTGGCCTCGATCAAGAAGTCGCTCGTGGTCGCGGGCGAGCAATATTATGGATCGCCCGGCTACGACTATAGGGTCGCCATGCCCTCCCTGGCCGCCAATTGCTGGAAGAAGGGCGTTTTGCAGCCCGAGTGCCAGCAGCAATGGAATGCGCAAAAGGGCGAGGCGCAGCCCTGACCGGCGTTACCGCAGGCCCAGATATTTATGGGCCTGCACCGTCAGCCGCCAGCGTGGGCGATCCATGACCAGCGCGATCGCAGCGCGGGCATTATCCTGTGCATGAGGATCATCGAGCGGCTGAAGCAGATGATGGGCGAAGGCCCATTGCTCCATCGCCGCCACATCGGCAATGCTGTGTCCGCCACCGGGCTGGGGCCAGACCAGCTTCAATTCATGGCCTTCGCGCTGAACGACATCGCTGCCAGCCTTGGGACTGATACAAATCCAGTCGATGCCGGGATGGACGGCCAGCGTGCCGTTGCTTTCGATCGCGATGGTGAAGCCGCGGGCGTGGAGCGCGTCAACCAGCGCATCATCGACCTGCAACATCGGCTCGCCGCCGGTCAGGACGATGTAGCGGCCAGCATCGCCCGCGCACCAGAAAGCCAGGGCTGCATCGGCCAGCGCATCGGCATCGGCGAATTTGCCGCCGCCATCGCCGTCGGTCCCGACGAAATCGGTGTCGCAAAATCGGCAGATCGCCTGCGCGCGATCCTGTTCGCGCCCGCTCCACAGGTTGCAGCCGGCAAAGCGCAGGAATACCGCGCGCCGCCCGGCCTGCACCCCTTCCCCCTGCAGGGTCAGGAACATTTCCTTGACGGCATAGCTCATCGTCCGCCGCCGTTCAGGGCCGGGCGGCGTAGATGGTGGGATCGGGCAGGCCAGCTTCCTCAAACCCCTTGGACCGCAGACGGCAACTGTCGCACAGGCCGCAATGCTTGCCGTCCGGGGTGGGATCATAGCAGGACCAGCTGACCCCGGCATCCAGCCCCAGACGATGCGCTTCACGCACGATGTCCGCCTTGCTCATATGTTGCAGCGGCGCGTTGATGCGAATCGGATGGCCCTCCACCCCCGCCTTGGTCGCGAGGGCCGCCATGGTCTGGAAGGCGTCGATAAATTCGGGGCGGCAATCGGGATAGCCCGAATAGTCGAGCGCGTTAACGCCGATGAAAATGTCGCTGGCCCCGGCCACTTCGGCCAGCCCCAGCGTCAGCGACAGGAAGATGGTGTTGCGGGCGGGCACATAGGTGACGGGAATATCGTCACCCACCCCGCCCTTTGGCACAGCGATGTCGGCCGTCAGTGCCGACCCGCCAAACGCCGTCAGATCGAGCGGGAGGACGATGTGGCGCATGGCGTTGAGCGCCTGCGCCACTCGTCCGGCCGCGCGCAGTTCGACGCGATGGCGCTGGTTATAGTCGATCGACAGGGCCAGCAGATGATAGCCGGCTTCCCGCGCCAGGCCGCCCGCGACCATCGAATCAAGGCCGCCCGACAGCAGGACGACGGCGAATTTTCGTTCATTGGAACCCATGGCCCCGCGCTACCGCCCGTGACGCGCCAGTGCAAGCGGCGCAATCATGGTCCGATTACTGGCAGTCGCCGATGCGCCGGGCTTCCATTGCAAAGGCGAAGGGGGCGCCATCGGCAATCCCCTGCGAATTGATCTGGACCAGCCGGGGCGTTTCGACGCGCAGGTCGGTGCGGCCATTGCCCGCAGCGGCGCAATCATAGGTGATGGTCGCCATGGTCGGGGCGTCGCTGACCACGAAGCTGCGGCACAGCGTGCGGCCATGGCGGACCTGAAGCAACTGGCGCAGATCAGTGATGCACAGCTTGCGGGTCTGGCCGTCTTCGCTGCCCTCCCCGCGTTCGTGCAATTCCCATTGGCCAGGCTGCAACGGACGCAGCGCCGCGAGCGACGGGCCCTGGGCAGCTCCGGCCCAACTCCCCGTCATCATCGCCGCCGCGACGGCCAGCGTCCGCAGTCCGTTCCTTGCCATGATATTACCTATGTCCCGCCATGGATTACGCGCCCGATGGGCCGCAATCCGCCTACCCGACAGATGAAGCCCAATTGCGGCATTTTGATAGCGCGCGCGGGCAAGTTTGCCCAAATTACAAATGTCGTTAGCGTAACGATCCGCTCAATGCGCCGTAAAACTGTCGAGCGCGAGCGGGAAAATGCGCGAGCAAAAAGCGCAATCGACCCCGATAATGCCATCGCTGCCCGCCATTTCGACCCGCTCTTCCGCCGGAAAGCGGCCGATCACGTCACGGATATGGGCGATGTCGCAGCGGCAGCCCTTGGCCAGCGGCGACGGCTCCATGACCCGTACTTCGGGCTCCTCATGGAACAGGCGCCAGACGATGTCGGTCAGCGGCAGCGTCTCGTCGGTCAGTTCCGCCTGGCCCAATGTGATGCCCAATGCCTGGACATGCTCCCATTCCGGGTGATCGTGACGGACATGCAGCCGTTCCCGCCCCACTTCGCCTTCCGGCAGATGCTGGATCAGCATGCCCCCGGCGATGCAGCCCTGCCCCGCGTCATGGCGGGTGCCCATGCGAATGATGCTGGGGATCTGTTCGGACTGGAAGAAATATTGTTCCGCCGCATCGGCCAGCGTTTCGCCGTCAAGCGGCACGATGCCCTGATAGCGTTCGCCGGTGAGCGACTGGTCGAACGTGATGGCGAGATAGCCCTTGCCGAACAGGCCGAACAGCGTCGGGTCCGGGCCAAGCTCGGCCAGCCGGTCAGCGTCGAACTTGGCATAGCCGCGCAGTTCGCCATTCTTATAGTCAGCGACCAGCAGCCGGACGACGCCGGTTTCGGTCTGCGCCTGTAGCGTCAGCTGCCCGCCCGCCTGCTTGAGCGTGCTGCCCAGCAACGCGGCAAGCACCAGCGCCGACGCCAGCAGCCGCTCGATCGGCGGGGGATAGGCGTGGGCGGCCAGAACCTGATCCAGCACCGGCCCCAGCCGCACGATTCGCCCGCGCGCATGACGCGACGGAATGGTGAAGCCGATGGCATGGTCGATATGAGGAGGCAGAATGACGATTCCTTGTGATCCGCCCGACCCCGGTTGCGGGATCGGGCGGCAATGCATTCACCCGAATATAGGGCGGCTCTAGAGCTTTCCAAGCGCCCAGAGCAGGACCGACTTCTGGCCATGGATGCGGTTTTCCGCTTCGTCCCAGATCAGCGACTGGGGGCCGTCGATCACGTCTGCGACGACTTCCTCGCCGCGATGGGCGGGCAGGCAGTGGAGGAAGCGGGCCTGCGGCTTCGCCCCTGCCATCAGCGCGGGTGTGACCTGATAGGGCATCATCGCCGCCAGCTTTTCTTCCGCATGGGACTGGCCCATCGAAATCCAGGTATCGGTCACGACCACGTCCGCGCCGGCCACCGCCGCCACGGGATCGCGGGTCAGGGTGATGCTGGCCCCCAGCGCCTGCGCCGCTGCCGCAAAAGCGGGATCGGGATCATAGCCCTGCGGCACGCCGATGCGGACGTCGAACTTCAGCAGGCCCGCCGCCTCGATAATCGAATGGAGGACGTTATTGCCGTCGCCCAGCCAGGCCCACTGGCCGCCCGGAAGCGCCAGCCCATGTTCCACCACGGTCAGCAGGTCCGCTACGATCTGGCACGGATGCGACAGGTCGGTCAGGCCGTTAATGACCGGGACGGTGGCGTAATGGGCCATTTCCTCGATCTTGGCATGATCATCGGTGCGGATCATGATCGCGTCGCACATGCGGCTGAGCACGCGGGCGGTGTCCGCCACCGTCTCGCCGCGGCCGAGCTGGCTGGTCGCGCCGTCGAGGATCAGCGATGTGCCGCCCAGCTGGCGGATCGCCATGTCGAACGACACGCGCGTGCGGGTCGAGTTTTTTTCGAAGATCATCGCCAGCGTGTGGCCCGCCAGCGGCGCGTCAGCATCGGCGCGGCCCTTGGGCCAGCTGGCCCGCGCGGCCTTGCGGTCGATGGCATCGGCAATCATCGCGGCAATGGCATCGCCGCCTGCGTCGGACAGGTTCAGAAAATGTCTGGTCATTGGTAACAACCCCCTCGACCGTTCGGGCTGAGCGAAGTCGAAGCCGCTTCCTTTCTTGCGGAAGAAAGACGACGCTTCGACAGGCTCAGCGCGAACGAAGGTAAAATCAGGCCGCCTGGGCCTCCGCATAGCTGCGCGCGCCCGCGGACAGCTTTTCGACACATTCGGCGATATGGCTTTCGTCAATCACCAGCGGCGGCAGGATTCGGACGACATTCTGCCCCGCCGACACGGTCAGCAGACCATGATTGTCGCGCAGATGGGCGACAAAGCCGCGCGCTTCGACACTGTCGTTGAGCTTCACGCCCAGCATCAGCCCCATGCCGCGCACGTCTTGGAACAGGCCGTCATGATTGGGGATCAACTGTTCCAGCGCAGCGCGCAGGCGCGCGCCGATCGCTTTCACATGATCCATGAAACCGTCGGCCATGACCTCTTCCAGCACGGCCAGACCCGCCGCCATGGCGAGGGGATTGCCGCCATAGGTGGTGCCATGGGTGCCAAATACCATGCCTTTGGCGGCTTCCTCCGTCGCCAGGCAGGCGCCCAGCGGGAAGCCTGCGCCGATGCCCTTGGCCACCGACATGATGTCGGGCGTAATGCCATATTGTTCATGCGCGAAGAAGGTGCCGGTCCGGGCATAGCCGCACTGGACCTCATCCAGGATGAGCAGCAGGCCATGTTCGTCACATGCCTTGCGCAGGCCGGTCAGGAACTCATGCGTCGCTGGCGTCACGCCGCCTTCGCCCTGCACCGGCTCCAGCAGGAAACCGGCGGTATTGTCGTCGATCTGCGCCAGCGCGGCCTCCAGATCGTTGAACGGCACCACGGCAAAGCCGGGCAGCAACGGTTCGAACCCGTCGCGCATCTTGGGCTGGCTGGTGGCCGAGATCGTCCCCAGCGTCCGCCCGTGAAACGCATTGTCGAAGCTGATGATCTTGTGCCGGTGCGCCTGGCCATTGACATAATGGTAGCGGCGCGCGGTCTTGATCGCGCATTCGACCGCTTCCGCACCCGAATTGGCGAAGAACACGGTATCGGCAAAGGTCGTATCGACCAGCTTCTGCGCGAATTTTTCCCCCAGCGGCATGCCATAGAGGTTGGACACATGCATCAGCGTCGCGGCCTGATCGGCAATGGCCTTCACCAGCCTGGGGTGGCCATGCCCCAGCAGGTTCACTGCAATGCCGCTGGCAAAGTCGAGATAGCGCTCACCGCGCTCACCGATCAGATAGCAACCTTCGCCTCGCACCGGACGAACATCGCACCGGGGGTAAACGGGCATGAGCGGCGTAATCGACATGAGCCTTCCCTTTCTGGGCTTGATGCGCGTCCTTGCACGAAGGACTGGTGGTACAACGCAAAAAGGCGGCCCCCGCCGGGCCGCCCTTTGCGAGCATCGCCTATACAGACGCCATGTTTGGGGTGCAACCCCGCAACACGGGCCAGTCAGACCATGCTGGCATTCCTGAAAATGCGCGATAGCGCGCATGTCACAGGCCGCATCTTATCCGATCTGATTCCAGGCGTCGGCGATTTCCGCGATCAGTTCACGCGCCTGATCGACCGGCTCCGCCGACCTTTCCTTGGCGCCGACGAGCAGCAGGCGGCGCGCTTCGCGATAGATTTGCGCCAGCCCGACGGAAATGTCGCCGCCCTTGTCGAAGTCCAGGCTCGATTCGAGCGCGAACAGGATCGACATCGCCCGCGCCTGCTTGTCGGATACTTTCATCCGGTCGCCCTGGCGTTCCGCCAGCGCCGCCGCTTCCATCGCGATCAGCAGTTCGTCGAACAAGATCTTGACCAGCGCATGAGGGGTCGCGCCTTCCGTCCGGCTGCCCGAATGGACCGCTGCATAGCGCCGCGCCGCCATATTGCCTGCATAACCCTGATTGTAGAACATCGTCCTGCCGTCCCCGATTAATTCTTGCTGTTGTTCCAGATTTCAATCTGCTGATCGAGATAGCTCTGCGTCGCCTTAAGCGCGGTCAGTCGCGTTTCCATCTTGGAATAGACGCTGGTGAGTTGCGCTTCGTAGCTGGCCATCTGTGTGTCGAGCTTTTCCAGCTGCTTGGTCAGCGTTTCGCCCAGGGTCTTATATTTGGCCTGGGATTGCGCGAAGGAACCGTCCTTCAGCTGGATCTTGTCCCGTACGCTGTCCATCAGCCCCGCCAGCCCCGGATTGGTCGCCGACGCGACCGCAGGGTTGAGCAATTGCGTGATCGCGGAAGGATCGGCCGCGATGGCCTTGTCCAGCGTGTCGGTATCAAGTTTGAGCGTGCCATCGCGATTGGTGGCGACGCCAATGTCCGACAGCGTCCTGTAGGTGCCCGTGTCGGACAAGGGCGTGGAGGTCATCGCGGACAGTTGGCGGCGCATGTCGCGGATCGAGGCTTCGCCGTTCAGCACCCCTGCGGACGATGAGTCCGCGCCGGTCGCCGTGGCCGTGTTCAGCGCCTTGACCAGCGTATTATAGGCATCGACAAATTCGACCATCAGGTCGCGCATCGACGTGGTCGGCTCGGTCGTCGCCAGCGTGACGGTGGTGCCGGGCGCGGCCTTGTTCAGGTCGATGCGCAGATTGGCGATCGCGGTGTCGATGGTGTTGGTGGCGTAATGCTGCTCCACCCCGTCGAGCTTGATGATGGCATTTTGCGGGCTGGCCTTGGACTCCATGGTCAGGCTGTCGGTACCATTCCAGGCGAAGGCAGCCAGATCATCGCCGCTGACCGAGGTCAGCGAAAAATCATTGGCCGCGCCGGTCGCGCCCTTCATCACCAGCCGCGTCCCCTGCACGTCGGTCACGACCGACGCGGTGACGCCCAGTCCCGATGCGTTGATGGCGGCGGCAAGGCCGGTATAGCTGTTGTTGCTGGCGTCGATCGTGATGGCAGCGGATGAGCCGCCGACCGTCAGCGTCAGTTCCCCTTCGCCGACCGCGCTGGCGGCGGTCGCGCCCGACACCGGGATCGACGCCAGGGTACGGCCGGAAGCGAGTTGCTGCACTTCCAGCTGGGCGGGCAATCCCTTGGGCACGCCCCCCGGCAGCGGGCTGACCGAGGCAATGCTGGTGTCGTTGGATGCGGGAACCCCCGCATAGCCAGTGCCCGACAACAAGGTGGTCAGCGCGTCGGCAAAAGTGTCCAGCGAACTGGAGGCAGACGCCAGCGCGGAAATCCGTGCGCTGTTGAGGCTCTGGCGATCGGTGATCACCTTTTCCTTCGGATCGCGCGTGGCGGCGACCAGGCTCGATACGAGCGACTTGGTGTCGATGCCCGATCCAATGCCGAGTGCGGTGGTGATATTGGAGGTGACCGATGCCATTGCGCCGTCCTTTCAGAGGAAAGAACGGCGCTAGCGGCAAGACCTTTAGGAATGATTTTCGCGCGATGTCCCGGGCGGATTATCCGTTGGCGGACGCCAGCACCTGATCGACCGTGGCGCGGCTGATCGCGCCCTGAGCAGCCTTGGCATAGGCGGCCTGTTCCACCATACGCCGGGCGATGACGGTGGCGTGTTCGACCGCTTCCTTGCTGGCGGGCGGCAACGGCACCAGAATGATAGGCACCGGCATCAGCGCCTGGATCGCGCCCGCAGCCGCTTCGACGCTGGGCGGGTTGGTCGCTGATCGCAGGTCGGCCAATATGTCGGCAATTTCGACATGAACCTTGGCATATTCGGCAACGCTGGCGACATCCTCGTCAATCGAGGCAAGGTCGACCTGCGACGCGGCGCCACGCGCGCCGGGCGCTTCGCGACCCGACCTGCCGAGCGACGCAGGCGGGACGGCCTGCACCGGGGACAGCGCGCGCGTTGCGGCCCTGTCTATCGGCGATACTTCGCTGCGTGAACCATAGTCGTTCATGACGCACCATCATAATGCGTCCCCGTGAAGAGATTACGGATGAGTGCGGCTAAACTTTAATTCACCACGATGTTTTTTTGCTGGCCCGACAGATGGAGGGCGAGAAGGATGGGGATGAGGCCCGGCCCCGGCAGCCCGGCCATGCCAGCGACGATCTGAAGCAAGGGGAGGAAGAAGGCGAGCGATGGCCCGATTCGCCCCTCCCCCGCCGCCAGAGCCAGCACTGCCACGGCAGCCAGCGCCAGCGTGTCGTAGGAGAGCATGTAGGGCGTGGCCGAAACGGCGCAGGCGAGGAACAGGAGATTGGCGCGCAGGTCGTCAGGCGCAGGGCGCTGCCGGAAACGCAGCCAGACCAGAATAGCGGCGAGCAGCGCCAGCGCCGTCTGGAGCGCGCTCGCAGCCGGGACGGGCACGCCGATGACGCGCAGGTTCATGAACAGGGTGGGCATGAACGGCCCGGCGAGATGATCGGGATCACTGAGCACCAGCGACTGGTTGGCGATGCCGGTGGCGATATAGATGTGCCAGATGTCGATGCCCCAGATCAGCGCGACGACGCCCGCCAGCGTGACGCTGGACAGGGTGGCGGCGGCAAAGGCGCGCCAGTTGCCGGTCGCGACGAACAGCAAGGGGATCAACAGGGCAAGCTGGGGCTTTACCAGCAGCAGGCCGACCAGCGCGCCTGCCAGCCAGGGGCGGCTTTCGCGCCAGCGCAGCACGGCCAGCAGGATGGCGGCGGCCAGCAGCGCGAACTGGCCCGACATGAGGCCGATCAGCGCGGCGGGCGCGGCCAGAAGCAGCGCGATGATGCGCCAGTCGCGGGTCCATAGGCGCAGGGCGACAGTGAAGCCGACAATGCCGCACGCTGTCCACAGCGACAGGGCGGGAAGATAGGGAAGCAGGCCGAAAGGGGCAGCGATCAGCAGGGCAACGGGCGGATAGGACCAGAGCTGGCCGGGATAGCCCGCGCCGACCACGGGGCCGAGCGCCGCAAGATAGGTCGGCATGTCATAATAGCGGGCCGGGTCGGCCTGCCAGGCGGCGCGGCCATACATCCAGATGTTGAGGAAATCGCGCCCGACGACCAGCGATGTGCCATCGCGGGGGATGGCTGGACCCAAGGACAGGGTCAGACAATAGGCCGGAACGAATATCAGCAGCGTAAGGCCCGCGCCGATCCATAGCAGGCGGAGCCTGTCCATGGAGGCGTTAATGCTTCTTGCCGTCGGCGTCGAAGCGCAGGTCTTCAGGAACCGTGATGAACGGCCGGTCCATCTCGCTCGCCATGCGGTTTTCGACCCGGAATACGAAGGCCAGCACGGTCGCGACCGCCATGTAGAGCCCTTCATTGACGATCTGCCCGGTGCGCGAGGTGAAATAGATGGCGCGGGCGAGTTCGGGATATTGGAGGACGGTCACGCCATTCTGGTCGGCCAGTTCACGGATGGCCGCGGCGATCGCGTCGCTGCCGCGCGCGACCACGACCGGGGCGGCATCGACGCCGGGCTTGTAGCGCAGCGCGACGGCGAAATGGGTCGGGTTGGTGATGATGACGCTGGCTTCGGCCACGGCCTGCCGGGTGGAGCCATTGAGCGTTTCATACTGGCGGCGGCGGATCTGGCCCTTGAGTTCAGGCGATCCTTCGCTTTCCTTATGCTCGTCCTTGATTTCCTGCTTGGACATGCCGAGCCGCTTGGCCCGCTGCATGATCTGCGCCGGCACGTCGATGCCGGCGATCAGGAACAGACCGCCCGCCATCACCAGGCAGGTCAGGATGAACATATTGCCAAGGTCGGCCATGGCGGGTGCGATGCCCTGCTTGCCAAGACCGATGATCGCGGTCAGCCGGTCCCAGATCATCCACACGCCGATGCTGCCAAGCAGCCCGACCTTGGCGATGGACTTGAGCAGTTCGATAAGCCCCTGGGTGCCGAAGATTCGCTTGAGGCCAGCGCCGGGATTCAATTTCGACGCCTTGGGCGCGAAGGCGCCTGGGCGGAACCCGAGCGACCCCAGCAAGGCGGGCGCGGCGATGGCGGCGAGGAAGGTCGCCAGCATGACGCCAGCCACCGGCAGGGCGATGCCGGTCAGCAGGTCCAGCCCGCGTTCGGCGGGCGAAAAATCGACAATATCGTCCCGCCTGAAGCGGAGCGCCTGTGTCAGCATGTCCGACAAGGCGTCGATCATCGAGGGGCCGGTCACCGCCAGCCAGCCGATACCCGCCATCACCACCAGCGCCGTGCCCAGTTCGCGCGACTGGAGAATGTCGCCCTTCTTGGCGGCGTCCTGCAATTTTTTGGGTGTCGGTTTTTCGGTCTTTTCGCCGCCGCCGGGACTGTCCGCCATGGTCTAGCGCCCTTCCGCGATCGACTGGGCATGATCCAGCCCTGCCTTGAGCGCGACCGTCAGCCCTTCGCCCATGATCGGCGCGGCAATCGCCAGCAGGACAAGGCCCGCCATCATCGCCATCGGCATGCCGACCGCGAACAGGTTGAGCGAGGGCGCGGCGCGCGCCAGCATGCCCATGACGATCTGCACCAGCACCAGCGCGAAGCCGACCGGCAGCGCGACGGTGACGCCAGCGCCCAGCAACGCGCCGCCAAATTCGACCAGATGCCAGACCGCATCGTTGGACAGCATCGCCGCGCCGGGGGGCAGCGCCTGATAGCTTTTGACGACATAGGCCGCGAGCAGCAGATGCCCGTCCATGCCAAGCAGCAGGAAGGTCGCCAGGATGGAGAGGAACTGCCCCACCACCTGCGTCCCCTGCCCTGACGACGGATCGACCATCGCCGCGAAATTGAGGCCCATGGCGTTGCCGATCGTTTCCCCCGCGACGAAAGCGGCGGCATAGCCGATCTGGACCGCAAACCCCATGGCGAGACCAGCCAGCACTTCGCCCGCGACCATCATCACGCCTTCAAAACTGGCGATGCCATCGGGCGGCAGGACGATGGTGACGGTGTTGAGCGCGGCAAGACCGAGCGCGAGGCTGAGGATCAGGCGCAATTGCAGCGGCACGGCGGGCGCGCCGAATACCGGGGCCGCGATGAAGGCCGCGCCGGGGCGGATCATGGCGATCAGCCAGATCCACAACTGGGCCTCTACTCCTGCGAAGCCCGGTGCGATCATTGCAGCAGGTCCGGTATCCGCTCGAAAATCTCGCGGGTGAAATCGGCGATCAGCACCATGATCGAACCACCGAACAAAGCCAGCATGCCGCCGACGACGATGATCTTGGGAATGAAGCTCAACGTCTGTTCGTTGATTGAAGTCGCGGCCTGCACCATGCCGATCACCAGACCCGCGACCAGCGCGGGCAGCAAAATGGGCGCGGCGGCCAGCGCCGTGATCCAGAGCGCCTGCTGGGCCAAGCCCATGAAGAAATCGGCGTTTTCCATCAGCCGGGCAACCCAACGCCGTTCGTTTCGAGCGAAGTCGAGAAACCTGCGCACAACCGTTTCTCGACTTCGCTCGAAACGAACGGAAGGGGAGTAAGCACGCCAATCATGTCGCGAACGACCCCGCCAGGCTCCCCATGGTCAGCGCCCAGCCATCGACCAGCACGAACAAGAGCAGCTTGAACGGCATGGAGATGATGGTTGGGGACAGCATCATCATGCCCAGCGCCATCAGCGTGGAGGCGACGACAAGGTCGATGATGAGAAAGGGCAGAAAGATCATGAAGCCGATCTGGAAGGCGGTCTTGAGTTCGCTGGTGACGAAAGCGGGCAGCAGGATGGTGAAGGGGATGTCGGCGGACGTGCGGAAGGGCGGGGCTTCGGCCAGACCGGCAAACAGCTTGAGGTCGCTTTCGCGCGTCTGCTTGGCCATGAAACCGTGCAGCACCTTGCCCGACCGACCGACCGCTTCCTCTATGCTGATCTGCCCCTTCCCATAGGGGTCGAACGCCAGCTGGTTGATCTGGTCGATGGCGGGCCGCATCACGAACAGGGACAGGAACAGGGACAGGCCCAGCAGCACCTGGTTGGGCGGGGTCTGTTGCAGGCCCAGCGCCTGCCGCAGCAGCGAGAGGACGATGATGATGCGGGTGAAGCTGGTCATCATGAGGATCAGCGACGGCAGCACCGTCAGCAGGCTCATGAGGATCAGGATTTGCAGGCTGAGCGAGAGCGAGCGGCCGTCGCCCGAAATCTGACCCATGGCGCGGCTCAATGCGCCGCCATTGTCGACCGGCGCAGCGGGTGCGGCCTGGGCGAAGGCGGGAGTGGAAAGGAGCAGGATCACAAGAAAGGCGGTCGTCAGCGCCAGCGCAATTCTGATCCCGTCATTCCGGCGCAGGCCGGAGTCCGGGGTGGCATAAGCTGCGCGCCAACGCCCTGGACCCCGGCCTTCGCCGGGGTGGCGATTGTCAGGTAGCAGGAGCAAGTCAGCGAACACGGACATGATCGCCTTCCGCGATTTTTTCGATGCGGCCGCGGGTGACCGAGAGGAGGATTTTCTTGCCCTCAAACTCCACGACGGCAAGCTTGCCGAACGCCCCCATCGGCAGGGCTTCGAGCAATTTGAGCGAACGGTCGCCCTGCGCGCCGATCATGCCCGGCTGATATTTGCGCCACAGCCACAGCGCGCCAAAAGCCATGCCGCCGACCAGCGGCAGGAGGATCAGCAATTTGACGAAATACCAGACCATCATGAAGCCGCCCGCAGATTATGGTTAATGCCCTGCGTTCCGCAGTTTCGGCCGTCAAGGCAAGCGTAAAATCCGATGCGTGCGATCAACCGCGCCGTTCGATCCCGGCCAGCCGGTTTTCGGTCGCGGCAATGTCGATGATGCGGATGCCATAACGGCCATTGACCGTCACCACCTCACCCTTGGCGATCAGCGCGCCATTGACCATGATGTCGAGCAGATCGTCGGCCTGCCGGTCCAGTTCGACGATCGAGCCTTCGGCCAGATCCATGACTTCGGCAAGGCGCAGCGAGGTGGAGCCGACCTCCACCGACATGCGCACGGGAATGTCGGCCAGCAGTTTGAACTGATGGTTATTGCTCATCCGCCCGACCGGATCATCTCCACGCTCCATGCGGGGGGCCTCGCTCATGTCACTCATTGGTCGGGTCCTTGTACAATCTTTTCAATCTGGAAGGCGGCGCGGCCATCCTGTTCGCCGATGCTGCCGCGCGCGACGATGCGGTTACCCACGATCAGCGGCAGGCTGCGGCTGATGGTGACGGGAATGACGTCCCCGACCTTGAGCTGCATCAGTTCGGCGAGCGACAGGTTGGGACGGGCCAGCACGGTGCGGGCGGGAAGGCGGATGTCGCGCATGCGGCGGGCAATGCGCGCCTGCCAGACGGGATCCTTCTGATCATCGTCGGCGGGCAATCTGGTGCCCATCAGCGGTTCGACGGCGCGCAGGGCGGCCAGCGGAAAGACGAGATCGACCGGCCAGAGCTGATCGCGGGTGATGCCGATCATGAAGCGCTGGACGACCATCTGGTCGCCCGGCTGGGCGGAGGCAGCAAAACCGACGCCGGTTTCGCGCACGATCAGCGCCGGTTCCAGCGGCAGGATGTCGGACCATGTCTCGACCAGGCGGGAAAGGAGGGATTCAGACAGCCGGGCAATCAGCCGGTCCTCTGTCGGCGTGAATTCGCCGCGCGGGGGCAAGGGACGATTGCCGATACCGCCATAGAAACAGTCAACCAGGGTGGAAATCATCGCTGCGTCCATGCGCAGCAGCACCTGCCCCTTGAGCGGAGCCACACGGTAGATGGAAATGCTGGTAAAGGCGGGCACCTGGGCGGACCAGGCGGAAAAATCGAGCAGCTGCGCGTCCTGCGCCTCCACCTGCGGGCGCACGCCGCAGATCGGTTCCACCAGCGCACGGATGCGCCGGCCGAGCTTTTCGCCCAGCCGGTCCAGCCCCGACAGCATCATTGGTGCCTGCGATTCCCCGCGCCCGAAGGCGTAGGTTTGAACGTCGTCCATCTTGGTCCCCTGCCCTTCGGGTCAGGGGATTTCCCGACCTTTCAGACAGGCCTATTGAATAACGAAATTGGTAAAATAAACGTTATCAACGCCGCCATAACCCGTTTTTTGCTTCAATATATCGTTGATAATGCCCTTGATCTTGCCCTGGAGCGCCCGCTTGCCTTCTGGGGTCGACAGCATCTCCTCCGGTTGCTGCGCGAGCATCATGAGCACCTGGCTGCGGATCGCCATTTCGTGCGTCTTGATCGCGTCGATCACGCGCAGGTCGTAATAGGTGGATACCGCGACCGAAATCTGGGCGAAGGCGTCCGTATCGGACATGTTGGAGGTGAAGGGGGTCTGAAGCTGGAAATAGGTCGCCTGATAGGCGGCCGGGTTGGCAGGCGCGGGCAGGTCTATGCCCTTGCCATGCGCGCCATGGGCCGCCGCTGCGGCTTCACCATGCGGCGCGGCATGGGCCTTGGCGATTTCCTCGGCGCTTTCGCCGGCCAGCACCAGCACGGGCTTGTTGGGGTCTTCCTTGGGCCCTTCTTCCTTGGGGCTGAAGAAACCGGCGGCGTAAAGACCACCGGCCGCCCCGGCGCC
Source organism: Sphingobium xenophagum (assembly GCF_002288285.1). Lineage (NCBI taxonomy): Bacteria > Pseudomonadati > Pseudomonadota > Alphaproteobacteria > Sphingomonadales > Sphingobiaceae > Sphingobium > Sphingobium xenophagum. The sequence goes on from NZ_CP022745.1 coordinate 628,546, forward strand.
GCCGACCACCATGGCGACGACGATCAGCAGGATCATTTTCATGCCCCCGCCCTTTTTCTTCTTCTTGGCCTTAGGATCGTCGCTCATCGTTCATATCCCCCAGGATAGCGCTGGTCACGCATAGCGCGCGCGAATGGCTTGGCTGGCGGCATCACCAGTCTGCTCATGGTTAAGAACGGCCGGATCCCCGCCCGCTTTATGGGCGAGTGCGATATTTTCACGCTGTTGCCAGCGGCCTTGCTGCTGCGACTGGCCCGTGCCCTGTCCGGCGCCCCGCCAGTTGGCGGACGGGCCGTTGTGCTGGCCCTGTTGCTGTTGCGAGGGTTGCTGCTGCGACGACGGGTCGGATCGCGCCGCATCGCCGACATGCGGCGCGCGTTCGATCTTCACCTCGCTGATGCGCACGGCAGACAGACCCGCGTCCAGGCGCAGCCGGTCGCTGTCCTGTCGCAGGGCGGCTTCGGCGATGTCGCTGGAGACGGTCAGGCTGACCGCTGCGCCGTCAATGCCCTGGCGGATGCTGACGTCGATCGGGCCGAGCTGGTCGCTGCTGATCTGGAACCGGCCCTGCGCGCCATTGGCGGAGAGGCCCGCAATGTCGCGCGCCAGCGAATCGATCCACTGGCCCGACACGCCCATGTCGACGACCTGCGCGCCAAGCGTGGCGGAGAGATCGACCGCGGGAAGCGCGGGGGCGACGGTCGGGATCGTCAGCGGCGGCGCGGCGGGCGCGGGGACGGCGGGGTCAATGGCTCTGGGCATCGCGTCCGTTATCGCGGCGACGGGTGCATCAGCGGGTGCCGTGTCGCCCCCGGCCGCAGGCGACGGCGCGGACTGACGGGCCATATGCTGACGCGCAAGCTGGAGCAGCGACAGGGCTTCTGCCCTGGCCGACAGTGAGCTGGACATATTGGCGGCGTTTATGATGGGCGCCGGGTCCGACGCGGGTTCGGGAAGCGTCGGCGCAGGATCGGGCGCAAGAATGGGGCTGGGCACGGTCACCGTTCCGGTCGCCGTGGCGTCAAGCGGCCTGGGCGCGATCGCGAGCGGAGCGGCCTGCCCCGGCACTGGCGCGATCGCAGCTGGCACGGCAGCAGGATCAGCGGCATTTCCGGTCGGCGTCGCTGACGCGATGGGAGCAGCTGGCTGTTCCGCGCCCATGTTGGCAATCGATTGCGGTTGATCGCCGACAGGCTGGATTGTTACGGCTGGCGCGACGGCGGGCTGGACCGTGGCGGGAGAGGAAGCCGACGGCGCGTCAGGGGATTGGTGCGGGGGCGTAGCGGGCAGCGGCGCAGCAGGCGGCGGCATCATCACCATGGAGGACGGTTGCGGCGGGGCGTCGGGCTGTTCCGTACGCGCAGCTTCGATGTCGGATGGCTCCGCGTCCGCGTCTGTCACCGGCGTTGCGTCGGACGGCGCGATAGCGGGCGCGGGCGCAGGCATTGGCGCGCCTTGTTCCGGGATCGCATGATGCTCGGCCTTGGGGGCCGGTTTGGCGGGCGTATCCGACACGGGCGTAGCGGGCAGAGGTGCCGCAGGCAGCGGCATCGTCGCCATGGCGGGCGGTTGCGGCGGGGCATCGGGCTGTTCCGGACGCTCCGCGTCGATGTCGGATGGCTCCGCGTCCGTGTCTGTCCCAGGCATTGCGTCGGACGGCGCGATGGCGGGCGCTGGCGTTTGCTGGGGGCCGATAACGGCCGCCTCGGTAGGTGCGATGTGCGCCGCGACCAGCAGTTGCGCCACCGACTGCATGGGCGCAGCCGGTGCAGGCGGGGCCGTCTGGGGATCGTCGGATGGCTGGGTGATGGGCAGCGGGCTTGGCGCGTGCGGCTTCGGCGCGGCGGCGATCGGCGCGCTGGGGCTGGGCGGCACCGCCGGGGCGGCGGCTGGAAGCGGCAAGGCGTCGCCATCTGTCGGAACCGGCGCGTTTACGGCGGGGGCATCGGGCAGAGGCGCATTGTCGCCGGGGTCAGGCATGCTGGTCTGGGGCATCGCCAAAGGCTGAGCGCCATGGCCTTGCGGATCACTGGCGGCGGCGGGCGATCCGTTTGGCGCGAGCCTGGCGGCGTCGATCATCGCGGCAAAGTCGGCCGTGCCGTCCGGCACCGCTGAGGTATCGGCCTTGCCGGTCCCGCCAACAGGCGTGCTGGCGAAGAGTAGCGCCTTGAGGCTGGCGATCATATTCATGTCAGACTTCCCCGTTTCGCTGCATCCGACGATAGCTCGGCAGTGCCGCCAGCTTGTTTTCGCGCCATTCCTCCAGGGTCGCGCGGGCGCGGTCCTTGAGGCGGGTGGCGATTTCCTTCTCGCGGTTCGCTGCAAGAGTCATGCCTTCTTTGGCCTCCACCTTGCGCCGGGCGTCATAAAGGGCGCCGTCCAGCTGTCGCCCGGCCTGTTCCAGCCGGGTGGCCAGTTCCTGCATCGCGGCGAAGGACGCGCCGGTGGCCGCCCCTTCGGTCTCGAACAATTCGCTGCGCACTTTGTTGAGGCGCTCGATATTGCGGGCGAGCCCGTCCGCCTCGTCCCGCGCGCGGGCGGTCTCCGCGACGGCCATGGCATGCTGGACGTGGCGTACGCGCAGCACGCGCTGGCGGCGGGACACAAGCCCCTTCATGCGCTAAAGCTCGCGACGAGCGCGTTGGCGCTGGTATCGAGATCGATACGGCTCTTCTGGTCCTGCCGGATGAAGTCGAGAATTTCGTGACGGCGCTGGACCGCTTCGTCGATCACCGGATCATTGCCGGGGCGATAGGCGCCCATCAGGATGAGATCGCGATTTTCCTCATAAGCGGCCCACAGGCGGCGATAATTGGCGGCGGCCATGCGATGGTCGTCGGGCACCACGTCGGCCATGACGCGCGACAGGGACTTGCCAATGTCGATGGCCGGGAAGATCGCCTGTTCGGACAGATGGCGCGACAGGACGAAATGGCCGTCCACAATGGCGCGAGCGGCGTCGACGATCGGATCGTCGGTATCATCGCCATCGGCCAGCACGGTGTAGAGCGCGGTGATCGACCCGCCGGTGCGGGAATCCACCCCTGCCCGTTCGACCAGACGGGGGATGAGCGCGAGCGCGGAGGGCGGATAGCCCTTCATCGCGGGCGGTTCGCCAAGAGCCAGGCCGATTTCGCGCTGGGCGTGGGCGCAGCGGGTCAGGCTGTCGATCAGCAGCAGCACCTTCTTGCCACGGGCGCGGAAATATTCGGCGATGGCAGTGGCGCGCGCAGCGGCGCGCAGGCGCAGCACCGGGGGATGATCGGCAGGAACAGCAACGACGATGCTCTTGTGCATCATGTGCTTCAATTTGGTTTCGAGAAAATCGCTGACTTCGCGGCCCCGTTCGCCGATCAGGCCGACAACGACCACATCGGCTTCGGCCCCGGCGATCATCTGGCCCATCAGTACCGATTTGCCGACGCCCGACCCGGCGATGATGGCGATGCGCTGGCCGCGCCCGGCGGTCAGCAGGGCGTTGACGGCGCGGACGCCAAGGTCGAACGGTTCAGTGACGCGGCCACGATCCAGAACATTGCCCTTGACCCCGTTCAGCGGCCAGACGCCGCCCGCGATGATCGGCCCCTTGCGGTCGAGCGGCTGCCCCATGGCGTCGACGACGCGGCCGATCAGCCCTTCCCCGACCTGCACCATATTGGCCTGGCTATCGGGTTCGACCCGGATGCCGTTTTCGAGTGGCGCGTCGGCGTCGAGGGGCACCAGCAATGTGCGATCGCCGCGAAAGCCGACGACTTCGGCGCGGCAGATCGACCCGTCGCTGGCCATGACGCGCGCGCCGGAGCCGATCGGACGGCGAAAGCCGGTGACTTCGAGCATGCCCGCATCATGGCTGACCAGACGGCCCACGCGGCGGGGCGTGCGATTCTGGACCTGAAGATGATCGAACAGGGTTTCGGCCTGCGCCAGCGCGGCGCGGATCATGACTTGCCCTCCATATCGTCCATCAGCGCGCGCAGGCGGGACAGGCGAACGTCCGGGCCATCCTCCACCCAGCCGTCGGCGGTTTCGAGCCGGACGCAGCCGCGGTGCAACGCCTTGTCGGGAACCAGCGACACGCCGATCGATTCGCCTTCGAGCAGGGCGATGTCGTCGGGATGGAGGTGAAGGGCGCTCTTGCCCTGATTATCCTCGATAAAGGCGGCAACGGTGTCGCAGCGCTGCACCAGCCGTTCGATGTCGATCTCCACTTCGCCGACAATCTGTTCGACCAGCCGCACGACCGTGGCCGAGAGCATGGTGGACAACATGCCGCTGGGCGCGGGGCTGAGCATTTCGAGTGCCTGCGTCAGCCGTTCATGCGCCTCAGACGCATCGGCATGGGTCTGGGCGGTGACGCGACAGCCTTCGTCGAAACCCATGGTGAAGGCTTCCAGCCGGGCCTCCTCCAGCGGATCGGCCTCCGGCTCCATTTCGATGACGCCATGGCGCATCATGGCGGTATGCTGACCGGGGACCGAGGTATAGAGGCTGCGAAAGCCGCCGCTTTCCACCTGGCGCACGCCGGTCATCGAGACCGGCGCGACATCCTGCACTGCCTCTGCGCCCCAGATTCTGGAGCCGCTTCCGCTGGCGCGGCGCGGCTCCAGAGTCCTGGTTGCCGCATTTTCCGAGCCGTCGGCAAAGGGCCGACTTGAAAATGCTTCAGACAAAGTCATTCCCCTTGCCACCCAGCATGATGGTGCCGGCGTCGGCCATGCGGCGCGCGGTGGCGATGATGAGTTTTTGCGCGTCGATCACTTCGGCAAGGCGGATCGGGCCACGTTCCTCGATCTCGTCGGCGATCGATTGCGCCGCGCGGGCCGACATGCAGCCAAAGATCTTGGCCTTGAGCAGGTCGTTGACGCCCTTGAGCGCAACAACCAGCACGGCGCTGTCGACGGTGCGCATCAGCGTGCCGAGATTCTTATCGTCCATGTCGATAAGGTTATCGAACACGAACATCTCTTCCTCGATGGTCTGGGCGATCATCTTGTCGCGCTTGGCCACCGCCTTCATGATCCGCTGCTCATTATCCTTGCGGACATTGTTCATGATCGCAGCCGCCTCGATCGTGCCGCCACGCTGCGATGCCGCACCCTGCTTCTTGGCGGGGCCGCGCAGCAGCAGCTGTTCCAGATCATCGAGCGCCTCGTTCGACACCGGGCCGAGCGTGGCGATGCGGTAGACAATCTCTTCCTGATATTCGACCGGCAGCAATTGCAGCACGTCGGCCGCGATCGGCGCTTCGAGATGGGCCAGCACGATCGCCATGATCTGCGGATGCTCCGCCTCAATGAGCGCGGCGATTTCCTTGGCGTCCATCCATTTGAGCATTTCAAGCTGGGTGGAGCGGGTCGGCGGGGTGATGCGCGCGAGGATGGTTTCGGCCCGCTCCTCGCCCAGTGCCTTGGTCATCGCGCCGCGAATATGGCGGGTCGCGCCATAGCCGATGGTGGTGCGCTTCTTCGCCTTGGTCACGAAATGATCGAGCGCTTCGTTCACCTCTTCAGGATCGACATCGGCGACGTCATACATGGCATAGCCCAGCTGGCGCACTTCTTCAGGCTCCAGGCGCGCAAGGATCTGCGCGGCCTCATCCTCGTCGAACAGCATCAGCAGGACGGCGGCGGCGGCGCTGCCCTTGAGCGCCTCTGGCCGACCGGGAACGATCTCAGGCATTTTCCTTCTTCCCCTCCTTCAGGAGGTCGCGGACGACCAGGGCGGCACGGTCGGGGTCCTGCTTCACAAAGTTGCGAATGAGGTCGGCGCGCTGGGCATAGTCATAGGTGGAGGAAATCATATCGAGCGTGACCGGGCGGGCCGGATCGGGCGCCTCGACCGCCTGCCGGGTCAGTTCGCCGGAAATTTCGCGGCCGATGCGCTGGCCATTCTGGGCCGTGTCGGCGGCGATCGCTTCCTGTGCCGCGGCGCGACGCTTGAGCAGCGGGCGACCGATGCCGAAGATGACCAGCAGCGCGACCAGCAGGGCCGAGACGTTGCGGATGAGCGGCGAGACCCAATCCGCCTCATACCAGAGGGGCTGTTCCTCCGGCGTCTTGAGGAAGCTGCGCGAGGAGAGCGCGACCACGTCGCCACGGGCCTGGTCGAAGCCGATCGCACCCTTCACCAAGGCTTCGAGGGCAGCGATTTCCTGCGGCGTGCGCGCCTTGCCATCGGGTTCATTGTCGAGCGCGACGGCGACCGACAGGCGCTTGACGGTGCCGACCGCATCCTTGGTAACGGACACTTCACGGCCCAGTTCAAAGCTGCGGTTGAAGGTTTCCTCGGTCTTCATCAGCGGGTTGGGCGGCGTGCCGGGCGTCTGCGCGGCGGTCTGCCCCTGCTGCACGGCCTGACCATTGGGATTGGTCTGGGTCACGGTCGGGTTGACGGGCGCCTGATTGCTGAGCGCGCCGGGGATGCCCGATGCTTCGCCCGTGCCCTGACCACGCGGGTCGGAGGCCCAGGTGCCCTGTTCGGTGCGCAACCTGGCTTCGTCCTGCGGATAGGTTTCGCGGGTCGCCTGCCGCTCGGCGAAATTGAGTTCGGCATGGACTTCGGTCGAGAAATTATTGGCCCCCAGGATCGGGGTGAGCAGCGCGACGACCGACTGGCGATAGCGGTCCTCGATCCGGCTCTGGATCGCGAGCTGGCGATCGTCGCCGGAGTCGCTGTCATTCTTGCTGAGCAGGCGGCCATTCTGGTCGACCAGCGAAATCTGGTCGGGCGAAAGTTCGGGAATGGACGATGCGACGAGGTGGACGATCGCGCTGACCTGCGCATCGGTGAGTGTGCGGCCATTGGCAAGGCGCAGCATGACCGAGGCGGACGGCTTGGCCCGGTCGCGCAGGAATACGCTGGGCGGTTCGACGGCGAGGTGGACCTTGGCGCTTTCGACGCTGTCGATCGCCTCGATGGTGCGCGCCAGGTCCATTTCGCGGGCCGAACGGAGCTTTTCGCCCTCGACCGCGCGGCTGGCGCCCATGGGCAGGCTGTCGATCATGCTGTTGCCGTCGGGCGCGCTCTTGGGCAGGCCCTGCGCGGCGAGCATCATCTTCGCCTTGAAATAATCGCCCTCGCCCACGGTCATCGCGCCGCTATTGTCGAAGTCGTAGGGAATGCCGTTTTGGTCAAGAACCTGCGCCACGGCGGACTTGTCACCGTCGGGCAGGCCGCGAAACAGGTCACGCTGCGGCGGTTCGCGCAGCGCCATCCAGGCGAGGCCAGCGACGGCAAGGACGCCGAGCAGGCCAAGCAGCGGCAGGCTCTTGGCTACCGCTGGCTGTTTCATGAAGCCGGTGAGCCGCGCGCGCAGCGCGTCGACCCCCTTGGCCGAGCCGAAGCCGGACGAAGCGGTCGCCGGGAGGGCGGGCCGGGCGGCAGCGCCGCCATCGATGGTGAGTGCGTTCTCGCTCATGATTTAGACCGGCATGCTCATGATGTCCTTGTAAGCGGACAGAAGTTTGTTGCGGACCTGAAGGGTCGCTTCGAAGCTGACCGACGCCTGCTGCTTGGCCAGCATGACGGCGGCGATGTCGGTGGTTTCGCCCCGCTCGAACGCGGCGGCGGCCTCACCGGCCTTGCCTTGCAGGCCGTTGACCTGTTGCAGCGCGCTGTTGAGCGCTTCGGTAAAGCCGCCGGGCGCGGTGCCGGGCGCAGTACCGTTTGGGGCGTTCGCGCCGCCGACCGACCCGGTCGAGGCGACGTCGCGCAGCGCGGCGTTTTTTTGCAGGATGGCGTTGCGGATCGCCATCACATTGTCTGTCGGAGAAATGCCGGTCATGCCCTATCCTCCCTTCAAGCCGCAGCCAGATCACGCATTTCGGCGAGCCGATAGCGCAGCGTGCGTTCGGAAATGCCGAGCTTGCGCGCGGCGGCGGCGCGGTGGCCGTCGGTTTCGCGCAGCGCGGTGCGGACCGCTTCCAGCTTGCTGTGATGGGCAACGTCGCGCAGGCGGACGGGTTCGGCCGGTTCGGGCGAGACGATATGCAGGCCCTGGGGCCGGGGCGCGCTCGCCAGATGCAGGTCGTGCGCGTCGATCCGATCGCCATCGCGCAGCACCAGGGCGCGCTGAAGGACGTTGCCCAGTTCACGGGCATTGCCCGGCCAGGCATGGGCGGCCAGCTTGTCGAGCGCGGCGGCGGTCGGCCAGACAAAACCGTCCTTGGCCATGTCCGAAAAGCGCAGCAGCATGGCGGCGGCGATCGCGGCGATGTCGCCGGGGCGTTCGGCCAGCGGGCGCAGGTCGAGCGGCATGACATTCAAGCGCCAGTAGAGATCTTCGCGGAACCGTCCGGCGGCGCATTCGGCGGCCAGATCGCGGTTGCAGGCGGCGATGACGCGGACATTGACCGGGACGGCGTGGGTCGCGCCGACGGGCAGGACTTCGCCTTCCTGCAAGGCGCGCAGCAGCTTGGCCTGAAGTGCGATCGGCAGTTCGGCGATTTCGTCGAGGAACAGCGTGCCGCCGTCCGCCGCCAGGAACAACCCTTCGGACGCATTGGCCGCGCCGGTGAAGCTGCCCTTGCGATGGCCAAACAGCATCGCTTCCATCATGGTTTCAGGCAGCGCGGCGCAATTGACGGCGATGAAATCGCCCGACGTGCGGCCCGACTGGGCGTGAAGGAAGCGCGCCATGCCTTCCTTGCCGGTGCCGGTGTCGCCCTGAATGAGAACGGTGGCTTCGCTGCGCGCGACCCGACCGGCAAGCGTCATGAGGCGCGCGCTGGCGCTGTCGCCCACCGCAGGAATAGCCGCGGGACGAGCCAGTTCGGCGATCAGGGCGAAGGCGAAGCCCATATCTTCCAGCCCGAAGGCGACACGGGCGGGCAGTCCGTTGGCGGCGGCGACCAGCGAAGGCGCGCCGTCGACAAGCGAGATCAATATATCGCGGTGCGTCGCGTGGCCGATTTCGGTCGCCAGCAGCACGCGGCGGCTATCGCGTTCGCGCGGTGCGGCGGCATCGACGACCCGGACAGCGAACAGGGCATTTTCCAGCCAGTGCTGCAACCCTGGAACGAGCGCACAGACGCCTCGGCTCATATCGAGCGATGACATTAGTTGGTCCCCAAATGGCTGGCCAGCTTGTACCCCCGTACGCCCTGGCCTTCTTCGATGGTCCCAATGTGCGCTACCGTGGTTAGCAATTGGTTAATTGCCGGCAGGACTTGCCGCATGGCGGCAATTATTTTCCGCCACGGCAACGGCCCAAACCGACTTAATATATAACGCGCGCGCGTGGAGGGCCGGTAAGCGACGGGCAAAACACGAAAAATGCAGAAAATTCGACAGCGCCCCTAAAAGCCCGCCGCACCCCGCCGTTATCCCCTTTCGAGGCCGCAAGCGCTCTAACGGATGGCAGCGACCTGATTGACACGGAAAGGGAAACACCATGACTGTTATCGGAACCAACACCGCCGCTCTGCGCTCCGCCAACGCTTCCTCGATGGCCAGCAAGGGCCTGAGCACTGCGATGGAACGCCTGTCGACCGGCAAGCGCATCAACAGCGCAAAGGACGACGCCGCTGGCCTGGCGATCGCTTCGACCATGACCTCGCAGATCCGCGGCATGACCCAGGGCATCCGCAACGCCAATGACGGCATCAGCCTGGCCCAGACCGCTGAAGGTTCGCTCGGCGAAGTCACCAACATGCTGCAGCGTATGCGTGAACTGACCGTTCAGGCGCTGAACGGCACCAACGACACCAACGCCAAGGCGAACATCACGTCGGAACTGGACCAGCTGTCCACCCAGATCAGCACCACGATGACCAATTCCAAGTTCAACGGCATCTCGCTGTTCCCGACCACGGCTGCGACGGTTTCGATCCAGGCCGGTGCGACCGCGAACGACACTGTCTCGCTTTCGCTCGGTGGCATCGACCTTTCGCCGGTCGTCGGCGCGGCGGCCGCCACGGTCAGTGCCGGCACCGCCACCACGGCGACCCTGGCGCTTTATGACACGGCCCTGTCGGCCGTATCGACCGCCCAGGCCAAGCTGGGTGCCGCGCAGAACCGCCTGGAGTCGACGGTCAACAACCTGACCGCCAACGTCACCAACCTGACCGACGCCCGCAGCCGCATCGAAGACGCCGACTTCTCGGCCGAAACGACCGCTCTCGCCAAGTCGCAGATCCTGAGCCAGGCGTCGACCGCGATGCTGGCACAGGCCAACCAGAGCCAGCAGGGCGTGCTGAAGCTGATCGGCTAAGTCAGGCCAACCGAATTGGTCGGCTGAGGTCCTGGTCACCGGACAGCCGCGCCAAGTAGCCCCCGGCACATCAACAGTCCCCACCGTGCCGGGGGTCACAACTTCGATCTAACGACCAGTATATGCGAAACCCTCGTCCCCCCGGGCGGGGGTTTCGTCGCGTTCCTGAAAATGCGCGAAAGGGCGCATTTTGTGAGGCCGCACCGGCCCGCTCCCCCACCCGGCCACCCATAGGATACTGACGTTGGATGGCCGGGTGGGGGAGCGGGCCGGTGCGGCGGCATGTCCATCGCATAGGGATATAAGGATACGCCCTTGGCTTTGGCGGTTATGCCTTCCATGATGAAAGCCATGACCCATATCAACCGGCGCGCGATGATCGCCGCCACCAGCGCTGCGCTGGTCCTTCCTCACAGGCTGATGGCGCAGGCCGCCAGCGAGCCATTTTCCTGGGACCGGCTGATTGCGCGGGCGCAGCGGCTTGCCCGTGCGCCATTTGCCGAAACGCCGCTCTATCCCGGCGCGCAGGCGATCGACTATGACGCGCTGCATCAGGCGCGCTTTGCCGAGGATCGCACCATCTGGGGCGATTTGCCCGGCGATACCGGCGTCCGCCTGTTCCCGCTCAGCCGGACGGCGGCGCAGCCGGTGCAGATCGCGCTGGTCGACAAGGGGCGCGCGACGCCGCTGCGCTATGATCCGGCCATGTTCGATGCGCCGGACAGCAATCCTGTCAAGAAACTGCCCCCCGACGCGGGCTTTGCCGGGTTCCGCATCATGAACGCCGCGCGCGACGGCGACTGGCTGTCCTTTCTGGGGGCCAGCTATTTCCGCGCGCCCAGCCCGCAAAAGCAGTTCGGCCTGTCCGCCCGCGCGATCGCAATCAATACCAGCCTGCAGGGGAAGGAGGAATTTCCGCGCTTCACCCATTTCTGGCTGGAGCGGACGGGCGACAGCAGCGTTACCATCCACGCGCTGCTGGATGGCGCGTCGATCACCGGCGCGTTCCGGTTCGTCAGCAGCCTGGGCAAGGACGGCGTGCGGCAGGATGTGACCGCCGCGCTGTTCCCCCGTCGCGCGATCCCCGAACTGGGGCTGATGCCGATGACCAGCATGTTCTGGTATGATCAGGCCAACCGCCGGCAGGGGACCGACTGGCGACCGGAAATCCATGACAGCGACATGCTGTCGATCGCCAGTGGCGATGGCAGCGTCCATGCCCGGCCGCTCGTCAATCCCGCCATGCCGCAGATCAGCGCCTTTGCCGAGCGCGATCCGAAGGGCTTTGGCCTGCTCCAGCGGGACCGCGATTTTGCCCATTATCAGGATGATGGCGTCTTTTACGACCGTCGCCCCTCGCTTTGGGCGACCCCTGCCCGGCCGCTGGGCGCGGGGCAGGTGCGGCTCTACAGCTTTCCGACGGACAGCGAATATACCGACAATGTCGCGGCCTATTGGACGCCCGATGCTGCGCCGGTGCCAGGGCGGCGGATTGACCTCGCCTACCGGCTGGACTGGTCGGCGGCGCAAAATCCGGCCGGAACCGCGCTGGCAAGGGTCGCCAATGTCTGGCGCGGGCGTGGCGACCAGCCCGACGCGCAGCGACTGGTGGTCGATTTTGCCGATGCGCCGGATGGCGTGCGGCCGGATGTGTGGACGGACGTGACCGGAGGCAGGCTGATCAAGGCGGCGGGGTATCCCGTGCTGGGGCAGCCGGGCCTGTACCGCGCGGTCATCGATCTGGCGGCCAATGCGGGCGTCCAGTCCGAAGTTCGGCTGCAATTGCGGAGTGCAGGTCGCGTTTTGAGCGAATATGTGCATTATCCAATCACAGGATGAAGGGAACCGCCAGCGTAACGAGCGGTTCTGTCCTCTGGGTCAAAGTTAATCAGGTCTGGAACGCAAGTGACGGGAGGCGTGCTGACGGCGGATGCCGTCACCGGAGAAAAGCCCATGCCAAGGGCATTTGAGCAGGTGCCGGCGGAAACGCCGATCGCCATGCCGGTGCAGGATTTTGCCGGTCGTCCGCCGATGATCGCGCGGCGGCGGTTCAATATCGATCTGTGGGCGCGCCGCCTGCTGGTCGTTCTGCTGGCATTGCTGCCCGCCGCCATGGCCGCGCATGAAATGCGCCGGTCGATCGGGCTGGACGGGATTTCGGCCTGGGAGGGCGTCTATCTGGCGCTGTTCATCCCGCTATTCGCCTGGATCGCTTTCGGTTTTGCCACTGCGTCAATCGGCTTCCTGCTGCTGACCGTGGGCAAGGGGCGCGCCGTGACGCCGCACGCACTGACATCCGCCACCACGCTGGCGGGAAAGACCGCGATCCTGCTGCCGGTCTGTAACGAGGATTTTCTGGGCGTGCTGGGTCGCCTGTCGATCATGGAGCGATCGCTGGCGCAGGTGATGGGGGGTGAACGGTTCGAATTTTTCATCCTGTCCGATTCCAACCCCGAAAATGGCGAGGTCGAGCGTCGCGCCTATCTGGAATTGCGCGAATCCTTTTCCCGCCCCGTCCATTATCGCCGCCGGGCGCTGAATATCGGGCGGAAGCCGGGCAATATCGCCGAGTGGGTCGAGCGTTTTGGCGGCGGCTATGACTATATGGTCGTGCTGGACGCGGACAGCGTGATGAGCGGTCAGACGATGGCGCGGCTGGCCGCCGACATGGAACGGCATCCGCAGGTCGGGCTGATCCAGACCGTCCCCACCGTCGTGGGCGCCGCGACGCTGTTTGCGCGCTGGCAGCAATTTGCCAGTCGGCTGTTCGGGCCGATTTCGGCGGCGGGCATGATCTGGTGGGCCGGGTCCGAAGGCATGTTCTGGGGCCATAACGCCATCGTGCGGGTCAAGGCGTTCGCGCAGAGCTGCGGCCTGCCGGAACTGCCGGGCCGCGCGCCCTTTGGCGGGCATATCATGAGCCACGACATGATCGAGGCGGCGCTGCTGCGGCGGCGCGGCTGGGACGTGCATATGGTGAACGCGGACGACAGTTTCGAAGAATTCCCGCCCGCCATGCCCGACCTGTTCACGCGCGACCGGCGCTGGTGCCAGGGCAATATCCAGCATGTGCCCCTATTCATGAAGATTGCCGGGCTGCATCCGGTCAGCCGGTTCCAGTTGCTGGTCGGCGCGTCGGCCTATTGCACGTCGCCGCTATGGCTGGCGCTGATGCTGGTGGTGCTGGGCGGCGCGCTGGCGGGTGTGTGGCCGCCGAGCGCAGTGTTGCCGTCTGGCGGGCTGCTGGCGGTGACGGCGACATTGCTGTTTGGACCCAAGCTGCTGGCGATGATCTGGGCGATGATCGACCCGGCGCGGCGGATCGGCTTTGGCGGCGCGGCACGGATGACGCGCGGAGTGATGGCCGATATTGTGCTGTCCATCCTGATGGCGCCGGTGGCCATGCTCACGCAAACGATCAATCTTTTTGGCATATTGATGGGGCGCAAGAGCAGCTGGAACGGGCAGACCCGCGACCGTGACGGCATGGGCGCGCTCGATGCGATCTGGTTGTTCAAATGGCATATTCTGCTGGGGATCGGGCTGACCGCCATGGCCGTGCAGGCCGGTGGGCTGGGCTGGATCAGCCCGGTGGTGGCGGGATTGTTGCTGGCCCCCGTGCTGGCGGCGCTGACCGCACGCAAGGATCTGGGGCGTCGGGCGGAGCAAGGCGGCCTGTTCGTGGTCGCCGATCCATGGTGGCGCACGCAAAGCTATCGCCCGCTGCGCTTTCGCTGGCCAAATGGCGACGAGCGGCGGATGGGGCCGTTTGCCGCGAATGATGAGTGAGGCGGGCTACGGCCAAAACCGTTCAGGCTGAGCTTGTCGAAGCCTTGTTCTTCTTCGCAAGAAGGACAACCCTTCGACTTCGCTCAGGGCGAACGGAGGTTGTTTGTGCTCAATGCCAGTCGCGCAGTTTCTCGCGCAGGCGGTCGAGCGCGGCTTTCTTGATCTGGCAGACCCGCGCCGCGCCAATGTCGAGCGTGTGGCCGATCTCCTCCAGATTGAGTTCCTCGACAAAATAGAGTTGCAGCACCAGCGCCTCGCGCTCCGGCAATTCGCCGATGCCGCGGGCGATCGCAGCCTTGAGCGATTCGCGTTCCAATATGTCATCGGCGCGATCCTCCACATCGGCGAACCACATCGACTGGTCGGAATAGACTTCGTCCATGCTTGTGTGCTGGACCATTTCCACGCTGTCGGCGATTTCGCGATAGGCGGCCGGTTCCAGCCCCATGTCAGCGGACATTTCCGCTTCGGTCGGGAGGCGCCCCAGCTTCTGTTCAAGCCGATTGCGCACCTTGGCCAGATCCTTGCGCCTGGCCATGGCTGACCGGCAAATCGTCGCCTGCCGCCGCAGATGGTCGATCATCGCGCCACGCACGCGCAGTTGCGCATAGGCGGCAAAACCCAGCCCGCGATCCTCAAAACCATTGGCGGCCTCGACCAGCGCGACCATGCCGATCTGGAGCAGATCCTCCACCTCTATCGCGGTGGAAACGCGGCCATGGACGTGCCAGGCGATCTTGCGGACCAGCGGCATATATTGACGCGCGAGCCGTTCCGGGCTGTTGTCCCCCGGTCTGCCATAAGTGTGGGCGCCGGACGTGATCTTGTTCATGTACATCGGTCAGCCTCTCCTCAAGCGACCCGTTCGCGCTGCATCATGGGATCATGACGGGGCGCGGGATCGTGGCGCGGCGTTGGACGTTGTTCGCCACCGACGACGGCGGCCACCTCCACACCCTTGCCGTCCGGTATTTCCAGAAAGGACAGCACGGGCGTTTCGGGCAGATGCGGCTTGAACAGCCGCGCCATCGCCCGGCGCGCGACCGGCGAGGTGACGATGGCGAAATTGCGTGCCTGCCCCAGCAGGGGCCGCGCGGCCTGCACCACGGCTTCGACGATACGGTTGGCGAGCGCGGGTTCGATCGGGTGGCGCGCATCGCCCGCCACGCGCATGGCCTGCGCCAGCAAGGCTTCGAGATCGCCGTCGAGCGTGATGACCGGCAGCGGCATCTTGACCGGAACAAGCCCCTGGATGATCAGCGCGCCGATGCGTTGGCGGACCGCTTCGACCAGTTGCTCGTGGCTCATGTCCGGGCGGGCGGCGTCGACCATCGCTTCGCAGATGCGGCGGAAATCCTTGAGCGCAATGCCTTCGGACAGGAGGGCGCGGCAGAGCGCGCTGATCTGCGTGAGGCTGAGCGTCGCGGGCGTCAGGCCATCGACCAGCTGGGGCGCCACATCCTTCAGATTGTCGAGCAGCTTGCGCGCTTCATCGAGGCCGAACATTTCCGCCGCGTTCATGGCGATCAGCTGGTTGAGATGCGTTGCCACGACCGTCGGCGGATCGACCACCGTATAGCCCGCGACGACCGCCTCGCTGCGCTTGGCCTGCGGAATCCAGACCGCGTCGAGGCCGAAGGTCGGGTCTTTCGCCGCGCGCCCTGCGACCGTGCCTTCCAGCGCGCCACTGTCCAGGGCCAGCAGGTCGTCCGGCCAGATTTCGTCCTCGCCCACGACGACACCGGCGATGGTGATGCGATATTGATTGGGTTCGAGCGCCAGATTGTCCTTCACCCGAACCATCGGCACGACAAAGCCCAGTTCCTTGGACAATTGGCGACGAATGCCGGTGATCCGCGCCATCAGTGGCGCGCCCTTGCGTTCGTCGACCAGGCTGATGAGCCCATAGCCGATTTCCAGGCCGAGCAGCGCGCCGTCCGACACATCGCCCCATTCGATCAGCGCTGGGTTGGCGGGCGGCGGCGCAGGTTCGGGTTCGGCTGCCTTTTTCTGGCTGGCCTTGCGCAGGTTCCAGGCGATCAGCCAGGAAACGGCGGCAGCCGGCAGAATGATCATGTGCGGCATGCCGGGCAGCATGCCTAGGAATGTCAGGATCGCCGCGACCGGCACCCAGGCGCGGCCGGAGCCGAACTGGTTGGCGATCTGGCCGGACAGGTCGTCCTCGCTCTTGACGCGGGTGACGATGGAGGCCGCCGCGATCGACAGCAGCAAGGCCGGGATCTGCGCGACCAGCGCATCGCCGATGGCCAGGAGAATATAGGTTTCCGCCGCCTGCCCCATAGTCAGGCCGTGGCTGACGACACCCAATATGATGCCGCCGATAATGTTGATCACCAGGATCAGGATGCCCGCGACCGCGTCGCCCTTCACGAATTTGCTGGCACCGTCCATCGAGCCGTAGAAATCCGCTTCGGTCGCGACTTCCGCGCGGCGCAGCTTGGCTTCTTCGGGGGTCATGAGGCCCGCGTTCAGATCGGCGTCGATCGCCATCTGCTTGCCGGGCAAGGCGTCCAGGGTGAAGCGGGCGCTGACTTCCGACACGCGGCCCGCGCCCTTGGTGATGACCACCAGGTTGATGATCATCAGGATGGCGAACACGAAGATGCCGACGACATAATCGCCGCCGATCAGGAAATGGCCGAACGCCTCGATCACCTGTCCCGCCGAATCGGACCCTTCATGCCCCTGCACCAGCACGACGCGGGTGGATGCGACGTTGAGCGCGAGGCGCAGCAGCGTCGCGAACAGCAGCACGGTCGGGAAGGCAGAAAAATCGAGCGGCTTGGCGGCATTGAGCGCCACCATCAGCACGGCGAGCGAGATCATGATGTTGGTGATGAACCCGATGTCGAGCATGATCGCCGGGACCGGCACCATCATGAACAGCACGACCATCAGCGTCGCGAAGGGCAGCACCGCCCCCTTGGCGGCGCTCATCCAGATCTTCGCTTTGATTTGGTTGGGAGACATGAGGAGCCGTTACCTTCCGAGGGTGGCAAGCATGAGATAGGCGAGACGTGCGGTTTGCGGCTGGGGCCGGATGCCGACATCGATTTGCTGTTCAAGGCGCTGGGTTTCGATCCGCACATAGTCGGCGGGCTGCACCGTCTTTGCGCCGTCGGGCAGCGAAGCGTCGGCATATTGGACAGGGCCGCCCAGGCTATCGGCGCCCTTCTGCAATTTGGAGGCGAAGCGATCGCGAATGTCGGCGAAGCTGCGAGGATGGCCGGCGCGATCGTAGAAGATCGAACGGTTGGCGCGCGCCGCCGACGGGAAGAGCGAGGCTGCCGTGGCATCGGGCGCGCGGTCATGGACCGACAGGAATTTGCTCGCGCCGCCTACCCCCAGGAAATGGGCAAGATAGAGATCGACCGGCTCGGCCTCGCGGCCAAGGCGCTTTTCCAGAAAGGCCTTGTTGTCGGCGGCATGTTCCGCCGCCATCACCGACGCGGTTTCGGGATGCTTGCGCAGGTCGAGTATCTGCTGGCGCAATTCCGGGTCCGACACATAATAGCGGCCATTGCTGCCCTGGCTGATCGCATCGGCCGCCCAGCCGAGGCCATATTGGCTGCCATGCTGGTCGATGACCGCCAGCCAGCTCTGGTCGATGAACTGGTAAAGGCCGGTCGCGGACGATGTCGTCGCGCGCGCGGTGGGGTTCATGCTGGATTCGATTTTGGCCTGACCCAGCAGATAGGCGAAATCCACGCCCGTACGGCGGCTCGCCATGGCGATCGCGTTCGTGACGCGATTGCCTGTCGATGTCCCCGTCGCTGTAATGTCTGCAAAAGCCGACATCGGCACATGTTCCCCACTTGGTTCTGGGGAGCATTAGAGCAAGGCTTATGCCAAGATTTGGTTAATGCTGGCGCAACTATTTGCTTTTCTGCGATTGTGGTTACGCAGACGGAGCAGGTGCGCGGCATCGATACGGCGACACCCCTCCACCGGCTGCGCCGGTCCCCCTCCGCTTGCAGGGGAGGATTTTGATGGCGCGAACATCCGCCAAAAACGAAAAACGGCGCCGATGGGCGCCGTTATTTCCTCTTGGCGTTTGGTCGCCCTTTTTAGCGGCTGTAGGTCAGCGGGGCGTTGCGCGCGCCATGGGCGGCGAGCATCGCCAGCCGCTGATTCGCATGATCGGCGAGCAGATTGACCCGTATCCGCGCGCTGTCGATCAAAGGGAGCATCGCGCTAAGCCGCGCAACGGTCTGGGGTTCGGAACGCCATGCCCCGATGGCGCGGATGGCGGCGGCGCTGTGGCTTACCCGGTTGCTGGCGATCTCGATCGCCGCGGCATCATTGCCATCCAGCACGTCGCGCAGATCCTCGAACGCTTCGAACAGATCGTCCAGCGCAGCAAGGCCAAGCGACATCTGCCCGGTTCCTTAACCAGCGACCGGCAGGTCGAGCGCGACCATGCGCTCGGCAATGGCCGATGGGTTGACGGGGTAGTTGCCCGACGCGATCGCGGCCTTGATGGCGGCGACACGATCCATGTCGATCGGCGCGCCTTCCGCCGCCATGCGCGAAGCTGGGCTGGCCGACGATGCCGACGACGAAGCGGTGGTCGAGCCGGTGGCCGACGACGCGCGCGTCTTGCCCCCTTCACGCAGGCGGTTCGCCTCTATGGCGGCGCTGATGCTTTGGCCGACGGACTTAATCATGGGTCTAATCCTTCACTCGTCCCTTACACCTATAACGGACAGGTTCAGAAATCCTTAAATCCAGGAATACGCACAAGTCCCATTTCCACAACTTGCGCAAAAATCGGTGCGGACTTCTTGTCCTCGCGCACCCGGATGGTTTCGCCGACCGCGCCATCTTCATCCGCGATCATCACGCGAGAGACGCTGAAGGCAGCGTTGCCGGCCATCAACTGCACCGGATCGCCGCGCTTGACGACATTTTCCGCCGGGGCCGGGCGGGCAGCGGGGGTGAAACGGTTGGCGGCAGCGGTGCGCGGCACAGCGCCCGACGTGGCGGCGGATGCTCCCGCGACCAGCGGCACGCGAATGCGCCAGCCCAGCGCATCGCATTTGACGATCGCAGCGCCGAACATGGGGCCATCGACCGCGGGGGTGGTGGGGCAAGCGGCAAGCTTCAGGCGGCGGTCGACCGGCGCGACGGGGCCGCCCGGTTCACCCAGATTGGCGCCTACGGTCATCGCGACCAGACTGTCGATCCGGTCCAGATTCTCGAACTTCTGCTGCGCCAGCGCGGGTTGCGCGGCCACAAGGGCAATGGCGGCAAGAAGGATTGGCTTGGCTCGAAACACATTCTGTCTCCTGAAAAGACGGAGGGTCTTTCCGGGGAATTCAGCAATATCCGTGCCAGTTTGGGCTGTTATTCGGTCTTGGCGCCCGGCGCGATGCGGATCACCTGCCCCTGCCCGCCCCTGCCATCGGCCTGATCGAGGCCGCGAATCCGCAACCGATCCTGCGGTATGCCGTCCAGCTTGAGCGCGCGGGCGACTGCGCCGAGACGGGCGGCCGCAAGATCCCAGTCGTCGAAACGCTGGCGCGCGCGGTCGCTGCCATGGCTGCGAATTTCCACGCCACTGGCTTGCCCGGCATATTGGCGGGCAATGACGGAGAGGCGGGCGCGGCCCTGATCGGTGAGCATGGCTTCGCCTGGCACGAACAGTTCGACCGCGCGAATCTCCACGCCCGGCCGCATGACGCGGCCGCCAAATTGCTGCGCGACCTGCCCCAGCATGGCGTCGCGGCGCGATCCGCTGGCCTGCAACAGGACGAAGAAGGCCAGCAGCAGAAGCAAAAGATCGGCGAAACTGACCGCCCAGCGGTTGCGCCGCGCGGCGACGGTGGTGGGCGCGCTCATGCGACTTCGCGGATCGACGCCCGGCGCAG
Organism: Sphingobium xenophagum; assembly: GCF_002288285.1. Classification (NCBI taxonomy): domain Bacteria; kingdom Pseudomonadati; phylum Pseudomonadota; class Alphaproteobacteria; order Sphingomonadales; family Sphingobiaceae; genus Sphingobium; species Sphingobium xenophagum. Next base: position 648,436 of record NZ_CP022745.1, read on the forward strand.
CGGTGCATTTTCGCGCCGCGCGATGCCCAGCATCCGGGCGACGACCTCCTGCTGCCACGCCAGTTCGCGTTCGGACAGGTCGGCCAGGCGGGCGGCAATGGGCGCTGCGATCATATTGGCGATGACGACGCCATAAAAGGTGGTGAGCAGCGCCAGCGCCATGGCGGGGCCGAGCGCGGCGGGATCATCCATCGCCGCGAACATGCCAATAAGGCCGATGATCGTCCCGGCCATGCCCAGCGCGGGCGCGGCATCAGCGATCGACAACCATACATTGCGCGCACCGGCATGGCGCTGCGCCCGGTCGGCCAGCGCCTGCGCCGCCCATAATTCGAACAGGTCGGCGCGGTCGCTGTTGGCGAGCCTGCGGGCGGCTTCGGTCAGGAAGGGATTGGCGGTCTTGACCCGGTCAGTGCAGGACAGGCCGCGCAGCTGCGCCACCTGATCGATTTTGAGCATGGCGGCGCGCGCCGCATCACGATCCCGCGTCGGATCGGCAGTGACCAGCGGCACGAGCGCCGCGATCGCCCGGCCAAGCGCCGCGACCCCGTTCTGGAACAGCGCGACCAATATTATGCCCGCGACCATGGCCAATAATGTCAGCGGGTCGAACAGATGGCCCATCATCGCGATCATGCAAATTCGTCCCCATTTTGGCCGTCACCGGACAGCGGCAAGGCAGTGCCGCCGACCGGCAATTTCTTGCCGCCCTTGCCGCCCCTATCCGCCAAAGCCCCGTATTCCGGGGATTTTCGCCCTACCCCTGCGTCACCTGCGCAAATTGGCACGGCTCTTGCGAATATCAGGCTGGATCGCCCGTATCGAACGCCATCAGGCATAAGAACGGCAGCGGTCGACCAACTTTTAGGCCTGGCAAAGGGCAAAAGGCATGTCGGTGGAAGAAAGTCTGTTCGGGATCCATGGAAAGGCGCTGGCGCTTCGTTCGCAGCGTCTGTCCCTGCTCGCGTCCAACATCGCCAATGCCTCCACCCCCGGCTACAAGGCGCGCGACATCGATTTCGACGCCGCGCTGAAGCAGGCGACGACGCAAGCAAGCGGCGGCGCGGCTGACGTGTCCAAGGCCGTCGACGACGCCATGGGCTATCGCGTCCCGCTGCAACCCAGCCTGGACGGCAACACGGTGGAACTGAGCACCGAACAGACGCTGTTTGCGGAAAATGCCGTCAAATATCGCACGACCCTCTCCTTCCTTGAGGGCCGCATCAACACCATCAACCGCGCACTGAAGGGAGAATGAGCATGAGCGGCTCTGGCCCCATGAATGTTTTTGACATTGCCGGTCGCGCCATGAGCGCGCAGCTGGTGCGTCTGAACGCGACGGCTTCCAACATGGCGAACGCGGGCAATGTCACCGGCAGCGCCGCCGAAGCCTATCGCGCGATCAAGCCGGTGTTCCAGTCAGTCACCGACAGCCCAGGCGTGTCGACGGTCAAGGTCGACAAGGTGGTCACAACCGACGCGCAGCCGACCAAGCGGCACGATCCCAATCACCCGCTGGCCGATGCCAATGGCGATGTGTGGGAAGCGGCGGTCGATAGCAATGCCGAGATGATCGACATGATCGAGACGGCGCGCATGTACCAGAACAATGTGCAGGTGCTCAACACCGCCAAGTCCCTGATGCTCGAAACCATAAGGATCGGCAAATGACGACATCCACCGTCACCGACAGCGCCGGGCTTTCGGTCTATAATCCGACTGCCAAGGTCGGCACCGGCAAATCCGAAATGGGTCAGGGGGATTTCCTGCGCCTGCTCACCGCGCAGATGCAGACACAGGACCCGTTCGAGCCGGTCAACAACGCCGAAATGGTGTCGCAGATGGCGACCATCACCAATTCGAGCGGCATTGCCGAAATGAACGCCAATCTGGCGTCGATCAAGGAACAGCTGTCGGGCACGCGCCTGGGCGATGCGGCGAGCTGGATCGGCAAATCCATGCTGGTGCAGAGCAATATCGCCGCGCCGGACGCAAATGGCCTCTATGCTGGCCAGATCACCCTGCCCGCCGCAGTCGATGGCGCATCGGTCGATCTGGTCGATGGCAATGGCAATGTCGTCAAGTCGATCGATCTGGGCGCACGGCCCGCGGGCGATGTCAGCTTCTATTGGGATGGCAAGGACGACACCGGCGCAACCGTCAGCAACGCCGCGCTTCAGGTCAAGGTCAGGGGCGCGACCCCCAGCAAGGTCGCGACCTGGGCGACGATCGCCGCCGTCCAGTCTCCGGCGGACGGCTCCGCATCCAAACTCATCACCGCGCTCGGCACCTACAGCCCGTCGGACGCCATCAGCCTGAGCTAATCCACTCGTTTTTCACGCTTATTTTCACCCCCATTTTCTGTTCACCTAGGGAGTTACGCCATGACCTTCTATGTTTCCCTGTCCGGCCTCAAGGGCGCGCAGGCCGATCTTTCGGCCATTTCCAACAACGTCGCCAACGTCAATTCGACCGCGTTCAAGAAGAGCAAGGCGCAGTTCGGCGACATTTTCGCCGCCGCGCCGATGCAGACCACGCATCAGGTCGCTGGCCAGGGTGTGCGCGTGCAGGGCATCAGCCAGCAATTCACCCAAGGCACGATCGAAACCACCGACAAGACGCTGGACATGGCCATCACCGGCGAAGGCTTCTTCACGGTCAAGGCTGAAGACGGCACGATCAGCTACACCCGCAACGGCGCTTTCTCGGTCGATGACGATCGCTACGCGCTCGACACCACCGGCGCACGCATGCAGGTTTTCCCCGTCGATCCCGACACGGGCGTTCCGACCACGACCCCCACGGCTGCCAGCACGCCTGCCGATCTGGTCGATCTGCAGGTGCCGACCACCTATCAGGGTCTGCCCGACGGCGCGCAGCTGACCAGCGTGGGCGTGGCCAAGGACGGGCTGGTATCGGCCATCTATGCCGATGGCAGCACCGTCTATCTGGGTCAGGTCGCCATGGCGTCCTTCAACAGCCTGGAAGGCCTGCGCCAGCAGGGCGATGCACACTGGTCGTCCACCGTCGCCAGTGGCAGCCCGATCCTGGGTCTGGCCAATGAAGGCATGTTCGGCGCGGTCAACACCGGGTCGCTGGAGCGGTCCAACGTCGACATCACCGACGAACTGGTGTCGCTGATCGCGGCGCAGCGCAACTTTCAGGCGAACAGCAAGGCGATCGAGGCGGCGAACACGCTGACCACCACCATCGTCAACATCCGCACCTGATAAGCGAACCGCGCCGGTCTCTGCCTACAGGGTGGGGACCGGTGCGACTTTCCAGCGAACGTAGGAATTTTCCATGGACCGGCTCGTCAATACGGCACTTACCGCGATGCGCGGCGCAATGGCCCGGCAGGCGTCGATCGCGAACAATCTCGCGAACGCCAATACGGTGGGCTTTCGCGCCGAAATCGCCAATGCCGAGACCCGCTGGATCAAGGGCGATACGTTCGACACCCGCGCACAGGCATCCGAACAGGTGATCGCCGCCGACATGGCGCAAGGCGCGGTCACCCAGACGGGCAATGCGCTCGACGTGGCCCTGAACGGTGATGCATTGCTCGCCGTTCAGGGCGCCGACGGCAGCGAAGCCTATACGCGGCGCGGCGACCTGAAGATCAGTGACAGCGGCCTGCTGACCACCGGCGACGGCATGCCCGTACTGGGTGAAGGCGGCCCCATCACCCTGCCCCAGCTCGACAGCGTGTCGATCGCGCAGGATGGCAGTATCTGGGGCGTGCCGCAGGGTGGCGACGCGGCCAATCCGCAGCGGATCGATGCGCTCAAGCTCGTCAATGCGACGGGTTCCGGCATCGCCAAGGGCACGGATGGCCTGTTCCGCGAAGTCAATGGCGGCGCATTGCCGCAAGACCCGCTGGCCACCGTCACCAGCGGATCGATCGAAGGATCGAACGTCAATCCAACCAGCGCGCTGGTCCAGATGATCGAGGCGAGTCGCGCCTTTGAAACGCAGGTCAAGCTGATCGACACCGCCAAGCAGCTGGACGATGGCGGCGCATCGCTGATGCGGCTTGATAGTTAATCTGGCACGAACCTTGCTTTTATTGAGGCATCAGGCGTCCCTTCACTGCGACGCTTTACGGAGATGAGACGATGAGCAACGCCGCCCTTCATGTCGCCCGCACCGGCCTCGATGCGCAAAACACCAAGATGCGCGTGATCGCCAACAACCTGGCGAACGTCAACACCACCGGATTCAAGCGCGACCGCGCCGATTTCGAAACGCTCGCCTATCAGCAGATGATTGCGGCCGGCGCCAATTCGGACAGCGAAAACAAGTTCGCAACCGGCCTCAACCTTGGCTCCGGCGTGTCGTTGCAGGGGACGAGCAAGATCAACACCCAGGGCACGCTGACCGAAACCGGCAATGCGCTCGACATGGCGATCGAAGGCTCCGGCTTCTTTCAGGTCCAGCGCCCGGACGGCTCCATCGCCTATACCCGCGCAGGCAATTTCAGCGTCACCGCCGAAGGCACGGTCGTCACCAGCGACGGCCTGCCGCTGATCCCGCAAATCACCGTGCCGGAAGGCGCGACGTCAGTAACGGTCGGCAATGACGGCACCGTGTCCGCGACGCTCCAGGGTGAAGCGACGCCGACCCAGCTTGGCCAGATCGAACTGGCGACTTTCATGAATGCAGCGGGGCTTTCCGCGATCGGCGGCAACCTGCTGGTCGAAAGCGCCGCCAGCGGTACGCCGCAGGTCGGCGTCGCGGGCCTTGAAGGACGCGGATCGATCCGATCGGGCAGCCTCGAAACGTCGAACGTCAATGTCGTCGAGGAACTGGTCGACATGATCGAGACCCAGCGCGCCTATGAGGTCAACAGCAAGATGATCAAGGCGACGGACGAGATGCTCCAGTACGTCAACCAGAATATGTGATCGGACTGATGCGCACCCTCCTCATCGCCTTCACCGCCACATCACTGGTCGCTCTCGCCGCCGCCCCCGCTTATGCGGGCAAGAAGCGCGATACCGAGCGCGCGCTCTATGCGCCGACCGTGGTGGCGCAGCCGGTCGCGCCGCCATCCAATGGTTCGATCTTTCAGGCATCCATGGGCTATACCCCCTGACCAGCGGCGCGCGCGCCACGGCGGTGGGCGACATCATCACCATCGTGCTGGTCGAGCGGACGCAGGCGACCAAGAGCAACAGCGCCGACACCAGCCGCGACGGCAATCTGGGCCTGACGCCGCCATCGACCGGCCTGCTGTCCAAGCTGTTTTCGGCCAGCGACGTCGCCATGGGCGGCCAGAACGGCTTTAACGGCAAGGGCGGGGCGACCCAGTCCAACGCGCTGTCGGGTGAGATTACCGTGACGATCGCGGCGACATATCCCAATGGCACCATGCTGGTGCGGGGTGAAAAGGCGCTGACGCTCAATCGCGGCGACGAGTTCATCCAGATCAGCGGTCTCGTCCGCCAGGCCGATATCGGCCCGGACAACCGCATCGCATCGACCCGCGTGGCCGATGCCAAGATCATCTACACCGGCAAGGGCGAGATCGCCCGTGCCAGCAAGCAAGGCTGGCTGCAGAGTTTCTTTTCAAAGATCAGCCCGTTTTGATGGAGCGTTTCGTGATCCTAGCCTCGCGCCCGACCTTCATCCTCCCCTTCAAGGGGAGGTGGCTGGCCAACGGCCAGACGGAGGGGTGTCGCCCTATCGTTGGCGGGACACCCCTCCACCACGCCCTACGGGCGCGGTCCCCCTCCCCTTCCAGGGGAGGATGGCATAACCGCATTCTCCTCGCGCTGATCCTGCTGCTAGCCTCCTTCGCCGTGCCCGCGCAGGCGGAACGGGTGAAGGATCTGGGCACGTTCCAGGGCGTTCGCCCCAACCAGCTGACCGGCTATGGCATCGTCGTCGGGCTGGCAGGCACGGGCGACGACAGCCTGCAATATGCGACCGAGGGCATGAAGGGCGTCGTGTCGCGCTTTGGCCTGACGCTGCCGCAGGGGATCAATCCCGCGCTCAAAAATGCGGCGGCCGTGCTGGTCACCGCAGACCTGCCCGCTTTTTCGAAGCCCGGCCAGCGGCTGGACATCACCGTGTCGGCGCTGGGCAAGGCCAAGTCGCTGCGCGGCGGCACGCTGATCCTGACGCCGCTTCGCGGTGCGGACAATGAAATCTACGCCATGGCGCAAGGCAATCTGGCCGTGGGCGGTCTGGGCGTGTCCGGCGCAGATGGCAGCCAGGTGTCGGTCAATATCCCCTCGGCCGGGCGCATCCCCGGCGGCGCGACGGTAGAGCGCGCGGTGGCGACCGGGTTCGATACCGCGCCCACGCTGACCTTCAACCTTGCGGAAGCGGACCTCACCACGGCGCTGCGCGTAGCCGACGGCATCAACCGCGCCTTTGGCGATCGCCGCGCCCGCGCCATGGACGCTGTATCCGTGACGATCGACGCCATTCCGGGGGCGGAGGACCGCATCCTGATGATGGGCATGATCGAAAATATCGAGATTGCGCCCGCCGATGCACCAGCCAAGGTCATCGTCAACGCGCGTACCGGCACGGTCGTCATCAATGGCGCGGTGCGTATTCATCCCGCCGCCGTCGCGCACGGCAAATTGACCGTCAGCGTCAATGAAAGCCCGCGCATCGTCCAGCCCGCGCCGTTCAGCCGGGGCCAGACAGCGCAGGAAGAGTCGAGCAACATCAGCATCGACGAACAGAAAAAACCTATGGTTAATTTTAAAGGCGGGGCGTCGCTGGCCGATATAGTCAAGGCGGTCAACGCCATCGGGGCATCTCCTGCCGACATGGTCGCGATCCTGGAAGCGCTCAAGCAGGCGGGCGCAATGAAAGCGGAACTGGTGGTATTGTGATGCAGATCAGCGCGACATCCTCCGCGACCGCCCCGTCGGGCGCAACGCCCGCGAACAAGGCCAGTCTGGAAAAGACCGCGCAGCAGTTCGAAGCGATTTTCCTCCGCCAGATGATCGGCGCGATGCGATCCGCCAGCCTGGCCGAAGGCATTTCCGATTCCAGCGCGACCGAGCAGTTTCAGTCGATGGCCGATTCGCGCACCGCCGACGCGATGGCGAGCGGCAACAGCCTGGGCATCGCGCAATTGCTGATCAAGCAGTTCGGCGCCAAGCCTGCGCCTGACGCACCCGCCGGGACGACAACGCCATGAGCGACCTGTTCATCATCGGCGCTTCGGGCACCCGCGCCTATCGCACCGCGATGGCGGCGATTGGCGAGAATATCGCCAATGCCAACACCGATGGCTATGCCCGCCGGTCCGTAACGACGGCCGAATCCGGCGCGTCCACATCCACCATGGCCATGTATGTGTCCAAGGCGAATTTCGGCGGCACGCAGGTGACGAGCATCAATCGCGGCACCGACCCCTATCTGGACGCCACGGTGCGGCTGACTGGCATGGGGCTGGGCAGTTCGACCGCACGGCTGCGCTGGCTGAGCGACGCTGAAAATGCGCTCAACGACACGGGCACCGGCATCGGCGCGCTGATGACCGGCATGTTCCAGAATATGGAAAAGCTGGCCGCCAGCCCGTCCGACACATCGCTGCGCGTCACCACATTGGACAGCATTTCCCGCGTCGCGCAGGCCTTCAACCAGACCGCCGCGGACCTGGAAGCCGTGTCGGAGGGCATTGCGACCGAAGCGCAGGCGTCGGTCAGCACGGTCAACCGTTCGCTCGAAGCGCTGGCCGACATCAACAATAGCCTGTTGCGCGCGCAGCCGGGCACCTCTGCCTATTCGCAGTTGCTCGACAGCCGCGACGCCGCCTTGCAGGACCTGACCGAAAATCTGAACGTCACGATCAGCTTTGGCGCGCATGACAGCGCGCAGATCAGCTATGGCGGGCAAACGCTGGTACAGGGCAATGTCGCCGCCAGCCTGGTGGCGAACAGCAATGCCGACGGCACGCTGGCCCTGACGCTGGCCGACGGCACGGCGCTCGCCACGCCAGCCAATGGCGCGCTGGGCGGCCTGTTTTCTGCGGCCAGTACCGTCACCGACCGCCGCGCAAGCCTCGACACGATTGCCGGGCAATTCGTCACCGACATGAACGCCTGGCACGCGCAGGGCGTCACCGATGCCGGCAATGCCGGCGCGGCGCTATTATCCTATGGCGGCAGCGCGGCCAGTGTCGCGGCGTTGATCACCGATCCGGCGGAACTGGCCACCCGATCATCGAACGGCACGCTGAACGGCAACCTGCTGACCGTCACGTCCACCCTGCGTGGCAATGGCAGCGTCGAACAGGCCTGGACCGCGCTGATCGCCACCCATGGCAATCTGCTGGCGGCGACAAAGTCGGAAAACACCACTGCGCAAAGCCGCAGCGACCAGGCGGTCGCAGCGCGCGAAGCGGTGAGCGGCGTCGATCTGGACATGGAAGCGGCCGACCTTCTGCGCATCCAGCAGGCCTATTCGGCCAGCGCCAAGATCTTGCAGGTCGCCAAGGAAACCATCGATTCCATCCTTCAGATTCTCTGAGCCGCGAAAGGGCTGAGCCATGGTAGGTATCACCAACAAGATCATGCTCGCCGAAATCCGCCGGCAGCAGCAATTGTCGCAGAATATCGTCGACGGACAGACCGCTATTTCCACCGGCGTCACGCTGAACAAGCCGTCGGACGACGCGCTCGCATGGGTGCAACTGTCCGACGTGGGCCGGGCGCAGGCGCAGCAGTCCGCGTGGCAGACCAATATCAGCTATGGCAAGACCCGCGCCGCCAATGCCGAAGCCAATCTGGACGAGGTCAACAATCTGCTGACCCGCGCGCAGGAACTGGTGTCGTCATCCCGCAACGGATCGGTCAACGATACCAGCCGCGTCGCGATCTACGAGGAAATGTCGACCATCCGCGCGACCATCAGCGAACTGCTGAACCAGACGGACTATCAGGGCGTATCGGTTTTCGACGATCAGCAGAGCGTGCTGGTGCCGGTCAGTCGCGGCCTCAACCTGGCCGTGGTTGCGACGAGACAGGAAGTTTCCGAAGGGATCGACGTCAACGGCACGCCGATGTCGATCGACGACATGCTGGGCCAGAGCATCGCCGCCCTGCAAAGCGGGGACGACGATGCGGTTGCGGCGAGCCTGGACGCGATGAAGATCGGGCAAAACCATATCACGGTGGAACTGGCGCGGCAGGGCGTGCGCAGCAACCGGCTGGATGTGGTCGGCGACCGGCTGACCGACATCGACCTTGATCTGACCGAACGGCGCTCCGCGCTGGAATCGACGGACCTGACCGAAGTCATTTCCAATGTGAAGGCGCAACTGATGCAGCTGGAAGCCGCGCAATCGGCCTTCGCCCGGATCAACCAGCGGACATTGTTCGACCTGATCAGCTGATCCGACGAAATTAAGTCGTCGTCCTAAACCGGACGCTAACCAGTCCGTATTAACCAGATGACAGGGCGTCGCATGGGACGCCGCCGGGGGCGAAACGCCGCCGGATCGTTTATATCGGGGAATTTCGCATGTTCGCAGCCATCGGACTGGTCGTCCTGCTTGTCATGGTGTTTGGCGGCTTCGCCTTCACCGGCGGCGATCTTGGCCCGGTGCTTCACGCGCTGCCGCACGAAATGCTGATCATCGGCGGCGCGGCAGTCGGCGCGCTCATCATCGGCAACAGCGGATCGGACCTCAAGGCGCTGGGCGGTGGCCTGGGCAAGGTGTTCAAGGGCGCCAAGTACAAGAAGCAGGATTTTCTGGACTGCATCTTTCTGGTGAGCAAGCTCATGAAAACGCTGCGGGTCGAAGGACCGGTGGCGCTGGAGCCGCATATCGAAGACCCTTCGACCTCCACCATCTTCACCGAATATCCCAAGCTGATGAAGGACAAGGCGCTGATCCACCTGATCAGCGATACGCTGCGTCTGGTCGTCATCTCGTCCGGCACGCTCGATCCGCATGCGGTGGAGGAGGTGATGGATAACAGCCTCAAGACCCACCATCATGAAGCGATCAAACCCGCCGACAATCTTCAAGGGCTGGCCGACGCGCTGCCCGCGCTCGGCATCGTCGCGGCGGTGTTGGGCGTGGTCAAGACCATGGGATCGATCGACCAGCCGCCCGCCATTCTGGGCGCGATGATCGGATCGGCGCTGGTCGGCACCTTCCTTGGCATTCTGCTCGCCTATGGCATGGTCAATCCCTTCGCCAACCGCTGCCGCTCGGTGATTGAGGCGGACGGGGCGATCTACCATGTCGTCAAGCAGATCATCATCGCTTCGCTGCACGGCCATCCGCAGCCGCTGGTGATCGAGGCGGCCCGGTCCGGGCTGACCCATGCCAACCAGCCCGGCTTTGCCGAAGTGTTTGACGGCATGCGGGGCAAATAAGCCATGGCGGAAAAAAAGCGCGGCGCGAACGAGCCGGAACCCCGGCCGATCATCGTCAAGAAGATCATCGTCGATGGCCATGGCGGCCATCATGGCGGTGCGTGGAAAGTCGCCTATGCCGATTTCGTGACCGCGATGATGGCGTTCTTCCTGCTGATGTGGCTGCTGGGCGCAACCACCGAAAAGCAGCGCAAGGCGCTAGCCGACTATTTCACCCCGACCCTTGTCGAGCTGAAAATGGCCTCGGCGGGCTCCACCGGGCTGATGGGGGGCGACAGCATCACAGGCAAGGAAAATTACCCGACCACCGGCGGCCAGGGCAACCTGTCCATCACCATCCCGCGTGACGCGACCGGCACCAAGGATCAGGGCGGCAAGGCGATGCGCGCCGCCGACCGGCAGAAGTTCGAATCGATCAAGAAGGATCTGGAAGCGCGCATGGCGCGGCAGAAGGGCATGGCGAAGCTGCGCAAGAATGTGCGCTTTACCGAAACCCGCGAAGGGTTGCGCATCGACCTGATCGACGAAGCGGATTTCGCGATGTTCGCGATGGGCACCGACCGGCTTGTGCCGCAGGCCCGCGCGCTGATCAGCGAAGTCGCGACCGTGCTGCAAACCATGCCGAACCCGCTGATCGTGCGCGGCCATACCGATGGCCTGCCCTATGCGTCGGGCCGGACCATGAACAATTGGCTGCTGTCATCGACCCGCGCCGAATCGACGCGCAAGGCGCTGGCCGACAGCGGCATCCCCAACAATCGCTTCGCCCGGATCGAAGGCGTCGCCGACCGCGAACCCTTTATCAAGAACGACGCCTATGACCCGCGCAACCGGCGCATGTCGATCATCCTGGGCTGGACCCGTGGCGGCAACAATGCGGACGATGCGGATATGGACGCGGAAACCAGGGCCGCGATCAAGGAACGCGACGACCCGACCCGCGTGGCGAAAAAGGCAGCGCAGAGCCTGGACATGGGCGGCACCGGCCTGCCCGGCGGCGCGACGCTGCTGAACCCGACGGCGCCTGGGACTTCGGGGAAGCCGGGGAAGCATTGAGGATGGTTGGGTAGCGAGAGCGAGCGGGGAGCAGATTGTCTGGTTTACAGGTGCAAGCACCGTAAAGGAGACATGCCTTTCACCGTCACCCCAGCGAAGGCTGGGGTGACGATCAAGGAAATGGCCGATTCCAAGTCGCGGCACAGCATATTCCAGAGGCAACTTTTGATCGCTTTTGGACCCTCCGTCTAACCCCTCTTCCTTTAAGGACGAGGGCGTGACACCCTCACGGCGCCGCGCGCCACCAGCGTCGATCCCCAAGGGGGAAGGGAGCCTTGCTTCGCGCTGGCGTCATCTACCCGGCGCACAAAAAAGGGGCCGTTTTGGCGGCCCCTTTTGTCTCATTCGGCTTTGCGTGTGATCAGCGCGGCGGCTGGGCGCCTGCTGCGCCTTGCTGTTGCTGCATCATCTGCTGCATCTGCATGATTTCGGCGCGCGACTTGAAGTCGTGCAGTTCGACGTCGAAGACCAGGATCGAACCGGCGGGAATCGGACCTGCGGCCTGATCGCCATAGCCAAGCTGCGGCGGGATCCAGAGGCGGTATTTGCCGCCCTTCTTCATCTTTTGCAGGCCTTCAGAGAAGCCGGGGACGACGCCGTCGATCGGCATCGGCGCCTGCGGATTTTCGTCGAACACTGTGCCGTCGAGCAGCGTGCCCTTATAGCCTACCAGCGCCACGTCGGCGGTGGTAGGGCTGGGACCAGTGCCTTCTGCCAGCACCTTATATTGCAGACCCGACGGAGTGGTGATCACGCCTTCAGCATCGGCATTCTGCGCCATGAAGGTAGCGGGCGAGGCTTTGACGCCCTGCTGCCCGGCCCAGGCCAGACCGCCAGCCGCCAGCGCAAGCGCGGCGACACCAATCCAGAGGCGCGTCAAAGACCCCCTGGCGATAGGACGAAGGGGAACGGCCGTTGTGGACATGGCGACGCTTCTCGCAATTCAGGGGCAGGCAGGCAGCAGGAAAGCGGGACGGCACGGGCCGCCCCGGCGGCGCTTACTTCGCGCCGTCGCGCTCGGCGCGCTTGCGATCCATCTTGCGGGCGCGGCGCACGGCGGCGGCCTTTTCACGGGCGCGCTTTTCCGACGGCTTTTCGTAGTGACGACGCAGCTTCATTTCGCGATACACGCCTTCACGCTGCAGCTTCTTCTTGAGCGCGCGGAGGGCCTGGTCGACATTATTGTCGCGAACGATGATCTGCATAAGTCCGTCAATCTCCAATCGAAAACGAGCCTTTTGCCGGGATTTTTCAATCCGTCCCGACAGCCCGTCGCAATAGCAAAGCCTGTGAGTCGTCGCAGGTCGCCCTACGCCGTGTGGGGCGCGCCCTACCAGCAGAGTCGCAGCAATTCAACCCTAAAGCCCGCACTATGGACTAACGGGCGCGGAAAGCGGATAGTCCTGGCCATGATATAAGAGAGGATCGCCCATGGCCAGCGCCGCAAAACGCCCCGATATGTCCGCCGCCGAATGGGAGGCGCGCCAGCAGCTGGCCGCCTGCTACCGCATATTCGACCATATGGGCTGGTCCGAGCTCATCTATAACCACATCACCGTGCGGGTGCCCGGAGAGGAAAGCGCCTTCCTGATCAACCCGTTCGGCCTGGGCTATCATGAAGTGACCGCGTCCAATCTGGTCAAGATCGACATTGACGGCGCGGTGCTGGATGGCAGCCCCTATCCGGTCAACCGCGCCGGATTTGTCCAGCATAGCGTGTTCCACCGCCATCTGCCCGACGCCCATTGCATCATCCACACCCACACCACGGCGGGCATGGCGGTGAGCGCCACCGCCGAGGGACTGCGCCCGATCAGATTCTATGCCGCCGCCTTTGCCGGGCAAATCGCCTATCATGATTTTGAGGGCGTCACGATCCGCAGCGAGGAGGGCGAGCGGTTGATCGCCAATCTGGGCGACAAGCGGGTGATGATGCTGCGCAACCATGGCACGTTGGTGATGGCGCAGAGCCTGCCAGAGGCGTTCCTCAAACATTGGCTGCTCCAGCGCGCATGCGAGATTCAGGTGGCGGCTGGCGCGGCGGGAACGCCGGTGGAACTGAGCGCGGAGGTGATCGCGGTGCATCAGCGCGATCTGGCCGGGGTGCAACTGCCGGTGGGGCCGGGCGTCCCGGATTTCCAGGCGATGGTGCGGCTGATCGACCGGGTGGACCGGAGCTGGCGGGATTAGGGAGACTTGTTGTCCTCCCCCGGCGAGCGAGGTGGCTGGCCACAGGCCAGACGGAGGGGTGCCGCCCTCACGATAGGGCAACACCCCTCCGTCATCGCTACGCGATGCCACCTCCCCTACAAGGGGAGGATGCTCACGGCGGCGGGCAGTTGTTCCCCTCATCCGCCAGCCGTCGCACCTCTTGCGCCGCGACCTGGGCCAGCCAGGCGCGGCGTTCGGCCTTGTCAGCATTTTCCTCCGCCAGCTTGCGCGCGGCCTGCGCCTCGTTGCGCTGCTGCACCGCCATGCGGGCATAGGTGAAGGCGGCGATCGACAGGCCGCTCAGCAGCAGGATCAGCAGGAAGGCGAAGGAGCCAAGCGCCACGGCGATGCGGCGGCTGCGGCGCTGGTCGCGGCGGTAGAGGCTGGCATAGGGCGTACCAAGCAGCCCGGCGATCAGCTTGAGCTTGACGATATTGCGGTCGTTTTTCTGAAGGTCGGGCGCAAGCGGTTCGAGCGGTTGGGTGCGATCCAGTTCGCCCTGGGCATCCAGCGCGAACAGCAGGGGCGCGGGGAAACAGTCCGTGTCGGGATCTCCAGGCTTGCCCGCCGCAATCAGCGCGAACACCGGCGCGTCCGGATTGATCGTCTTGAAGCTGCGAATTTCCTTGTCGACCCAGACCGACCGGGCGGCAGTGGGCGAGCAGATGACGATCAGCGCATCGGATCGGGCAAGCGCGCCCAGCAATTTGGGGCCGAGTTCGGCTGCACCCGCCAGTTCATCCTCATCGCGGAAAATCGGGCGCAAACGGGCGGGGATAGGGCCACGATCGCCCCCCGTGCCGACCAGCGCCTTTGGCACGCGATAATTTTCGATCGCGCGGTGGAGCCAGCGGGCAACCTTCATGTCGGCATGGCTGTAACTGATGAAGGCGGCATAGCGCCCCGCCCCCGCCCCGCCCACCAGCGCGGTCAATTGTTTGGCCAAGTCCGCGCCGCCGCTCAGCACTGGCTTTCCAACGGCCGTGGCAGTATCCACGGGAATGGAGATTATCTTGCTGAAAGGGTTGGACATGAAGCGTAAAATCCTAGTCGCAAGCGCTGCGATGATGCTGGCACAAGGTGGCGCGATGGCGCAGCAGGCCGCGCCCGCCGCCCAGCCCGCCGCAGTCAAGCCCGCCGATCCGTTCGAACAGGCGATTGCCGCGCGGCAAGTGGCCGACTTCGCCCGGCGCGAGGGTGATCCCTATGCGATGCTGACAGCCGCACGGATGCTGAAGCAGGTGCCCATGAGCGAAGGCGAAGCAGCGGCAGGGGACGAGGCGGCCTTTTCCCCCGACGCGCTGTTTGCCGAGGCCAAGGCGCTGGCCCGTGACGATCAGGCATTGCTGTTGCAGATTCGCCTGTCCCAGTCCGCGTCTGGGCGCGGGGTGATGGCGTCGGCGTTCGGCAAGGGGCTGGTGCGGCGGGTACAGGACGTCAATCCGCGCAACGCCTATCGCTTCACCGTGACCGCCAAGGGTGGCGAGCCGCTGCGCATCGGCGCGATCGGCGACATCGGCACCAGCATGTATATCCGCCTGCTCGATGCGTCGGGCAAGCAATTGTGCCTGGACGACAATGCCGATTATGCGCCGGTCTGCGCGGTGACGCCCCGCGCGTCGGGAGAATATCGCATCGACATCGGCAACAAGAGCGCGGCCAAGAGCCGGACGGTGATTTTGAGCAATTGACCGGACGGGCGCGACAGGCATCGCGTCAGTTGCCGGTATAAAGCTCGCCGATCGACAGGCTCGCGTGCCCCGGCGACTTGGCCAGCAATTCGCGGATCGGCGCGACCAGCCAGTTGGCGGCGCGCTGATTTTCGACCGTGCGCAGCAGGACGCGGAAGGCTTCCGGCGGCTGAGGCGTCACCAGGGCAACGACATGGTCCGCGCCATAGGGAGCGATGACCTGGCTTTCGAGGACCGGCAGCGACTGGCCGGGGGCGAGGCGACCGTCGCCGTCCGACGGCGCGACCGGGAAAAGGCGCTGGATCGTGCCGTCCGACGCTATGTTGAACACAGTGGCATATTGTGGCGCGGCGACACGCTGGCCGTCCGCCTGTAGCGCCAGCGTGACCGGCGCGCCGGACGGATAGCGCGCACCATTGTCGAGCGGGCCGACGACTAGCCGGGCGCGCTGTTCGGACAGGAGCGGTCGCATCGTTTCGATCGCGGCCCATTTGTCGATGACCCCGCGCAGCTGCGGCAGGGTTTTGACATTTTGCGCGACCATGTCGCCCGTGCGGCGGAGCATGACGTGGCGGACATTGTCCCAGACGAAATCCGCGCCTTTGCCATCACTCAGGACACGCCAGGGATGGTCAGGGCCGGCGACGCTGGCCCGCGCCTTCACATCAGCGACGTAGAGGCCGGGCAGCGGCGGCGCGACGGGGGGCGCGGGTGGCGGCGGCACGGTGGCGAACAGCCCCTGCCCTTCGCGGCCCGGCGGGATGATGATGCTGCTTTCCTGCCGCTGGCCACTCAACATGCGGACCTGGACATTGAGATAGGTGCCCAGTTCACCGATGGTCAGCTTGCCATCGCCATCCTGATCCGCCGCCATGCCCCTGCCATCGGCTCCTGGCGTGGTCAGCCCCTGTTCGAACGACCATGTAAGGAAACCGCGTGTCGGCGCGCCTTCGACCGGCAGGGCATTTTCCCATGCGATCTGATCGTCGCGGGCAGCGCCGATATAGAAAAGGTTTGGCAGATCTTCCCGCGTGGCGGTGAGCGCCGCGCCCTCGACCGAAGCCAAGGTGCTGGCGAAACGCGGCGCGGGGCGAGAGCCCAGTTCGACATTGCGGCCACCCAGCGTCAGGCGCGGGGTCATGCCCATCGCGCGCGGATCGACAGATCGGTGCAGCGTGCCCGAATGGCAGGTGTCCGCCATCATCAGCACCTGCACGCCGCGCGGCACGTAGAGGGCCAGCCAGGTGTAGAAATCCTTGTCGACGATGAAGCGTTCAGCGTCCTTGCTGTCAGGATCGAAACCGGGCAGCGGCAGGAACTGGTCGGTATCGCCGTCTCGCGTCCCCTTCACGCTGGCTTCGGCCAACGCGCCATGGCCGGTATAGTAAAGGAATATCCAGTCGCCCGGCTTGGAACGTAGCCCCAAAGCATGGAGCGCGGTTTCAACCGTGGTCCGACTGACACCTTCATTGCGCAATATTGTGACATCGCTGGCGCCCTGACCGCGAATCACTGTTTCCATCGCTGCAAGATCATTTTCGGGACCAGCAAGATCCATGATCTGGGACGAGTGGAACTGCCATGCGCCCACCAATAGGGCGCGGGTTTCGGCTTTAGCGAGCGAAGGAGATGCCATTATTGTGACAAAAGCGGTTAATACTGTTGCCCAGAGTCCAAGAAGCCCCTTCCCCACTTGGGATCTCCCGCGATTTTTTGTTGCCTGTTCAGTTATTACCCCATAATCTCATAATGGTTTGGGGAGCAATAACTATATCATGACACGGGGTGGGACGATGATAATAGTCAGAAGCTTCTTAACCATTGCTGCGGCGGGGTTTTTGTTAGGATCTTCCTCCGCCGCACTGGCGCAGGCCAACCCGCCCGCGACACCGGCGCAAGGCGGGGCGGGCAACGCGACCGATGGCGCTGCCGGGCGCGGCGTGCGCATCCTGCAACCCGAAACGTCCCCCGCGAATATCGTTACGAATGGGCAACAGGCTGCGCCTGCCAATGCGTCGCAGCCGGTCACCCCTCCCGCGGCCAATGCCATCGCGCCGGCAAAGCAGCGCCCGACCGCCCCGGCCGGCGCGGGACCAGTCCCGGCGCGCGCGCCGGCTCCGGTTCCTGCCGTGCTGAAATCGTGCGACCGTCCCTTTGCCAAACCCACCCTTCGTTTTGCCAACCCGGCCCGGTTCGACCGCGCGCTCAAAGGCGCGCTGCGGCGGGGCAAGACGGTGGTGGTCGATATCGAATCGCCCTATCCGGTCGCCAATGAAGCGCCCGCGCCGCTGGGCGCCTGGCTGAACGAGGTCGAAAAAAGCGGTGGCATGGTCACCGTCAGCCCCTATTGCCAAAAGGGTCGGGGCCTGGGTGGCTTCCTTGCCAAGCTGTTCGGCGGCGGCCCGGCTGAACCCTATAAGGCTGCGCGCGCCTATGACGCGGTGCTGCATGTCGATTCGGTAGACCAGATCGTCACTCAAGTAGAATTCGCGCCGCGCAAGGCATCCAAATGACCCCACGCCCCGTTTTGTTTCCCGCGCTCCTGTTCCGCGCCATGGCAGCGCTGAGCCTGTTCGTCGCGTTGCTGACTGGCAGCGGCGCGGCGCAAGCGGCGGACGAACCCCGGCTGGCGCTCGTGATCGTCAATGGCGCGTATCAGTCCTTCGACAAGCTGGCGTCCACCTATGCCGATGGCGACAAGATCGCCACCGCGCTCAGCGCGACCGGCTTTGTCGATGCGAATGGCGAAGGGCCGGTGCAGGTGCGGCGTGACCTGTCGCGCGAAGCGATGCTGGCCGCGATTGCCGATTTCCGCGCGAAACTGACCGCTGCCGGACCCAAGGCGTTCGGCATGCTCTATTTTTCCGGCCATGGCGCGGCGCTGGGCAGCTATGGCGACGTCATGCTGCTGCCGGTGGATGCCGGGCGCGACGTGACGGCGGAAACGGCGACGCTGACCCGCGCGGCGCTGACCCGCAATCTGCTGGGGTCCGGCGCGAAAACGATGCTGATCGTACTGGACATGTGCCGGAACGTGCTGGCCGCGCCGCCGCCGTCACTGGCGCAGATGATCGCCGACCAGACCGGGGTCGAAACGAGCGCCGTGGGTGAACTGGCCGGGAGCAAGGGCCTGCGCCGCATGGTGCGCGCGCCCGCCGCCGCGATCCGGCCCGATCAGGGTTATCTGGTCGCCTTTTCCACCAGCGCGGACCAGTTCGCGTTCGACGACGGTATCTTTTCCAAGGTGCTGGCCGAGGAAATCCGCCGCCCGCAGCAGAATATCGCCGACGCCTTGAAGCGCGTGTCCGATCGGGTCGCGCTGTCGTCGGGCAAGAATTTCCAGAAGCCGACCTTCGACTATGGCCTGCAAGGCGCGCCGCCCTGCTTCATTTCCTGCGACCGGGCCGCGAATGACCGCTTCTATGATTGCGCCAACTGCCCATGGATGCGCGCCATCCCCGCCGGCACCACGCCGTTCGGGTCGCCAGCGTCGGAACCGGGGCGCGGCAGCGACGAGCCGGTGCAGGCCGATGTCCGGATCGAACGGCCCTTTGCGATCGGCGTCTATGAAGTGACGATCGCGGAATGGAATGGGTGCGTGCGCGACAATGCCTGCGCGAAGCTGGGCAATTGGGCGAAGGAAAATCCCAACCCGCTGATCCCCGCGACCGACATCAGTTATGAGGATGCGCAGGCGTTCCTGGCCTGGCTGACCGTCAAGTCAGGCCGCACCTATCGCCTGCCGACAGAGGCGGAATGGGAATATGCCAGCCGGGGCGGCGCGCCGACCGCTTTCCCCTGGGGCGACGATATTGCGCCGAGCCAGGCCAATTATGACCATACCGCCCGCTATCGCGGATCGGACACCGCGCCCTATCGCGGTTATCCCGAAAGCGTGAACGCCTATCCCGCCAACGCCCTGGGCCTCAATCAGATGCAGGGCAATGTGTGGGAATGGACATCGGGATGCACCGACCAGTCGTGCCGGATGCGGGTGATCCGGGGCGGATCGTTCGAAAGCGCGCCCGACGCGCTGCGATCGGCCAACCGTTTCACCGTGCCGCCGACCAAGCGGCGGCAGGATGCAGGGCTGCGGGTCGTGCGGGATCTGGACCCGGACGAGATATTCGCCGCGTCCTGACAATTTTTCATGTGGGTTTGGCACCGGACGGGGAAACCGGTGCCGCAAAGGGGGTAAGAGAATGAGAATATATCTGGCGACGGCAGCGCTGATCGCGATTGTGCCGGGGATGGCGCAGGCCGCGCCCTATCTGGCGACGGTGGGCAGTCCCAACAGTCTGCAACATAGCGCGGTATCGACGGCGCTGAACCTGAATGACCTGGACTATGATGACGATCCGGACACGCCGGGTTTCGACATGGAGGGGGATGCCGACACGATCGGCGCGGCGATCACCTATTGGGGCGCCTATGGCAATGAAGGCCAGCGCTATGAGCTGCGCTATCAAAAGGCGCTGCGGCCATTCGAGGGCAGCCGCGCCCGCGTGCTGATCGACCCGGTGCTGAACGTCCTGCACGTCAACAATGGCGCGACCGCGACGATGGGGACGCTGTCCACCGGGATCGAGATACCGGTCCAGCCCAACTGGCTGATCACCCCGCGTGTCGCCTATGGCGTGACCGACGCGGGCGCCTTTTTCGGATCGACCAGCAGCGACCTCATTACCCTGTCGGCCAGCAGCCGATACAAGATCGCACAGGTCGGGCGCGGCGACCTGACCATCGGCAATATGATCGGCTGGTCGACCACCACCGATTGGGGGCTGGGGCGCGATCCCGCCTTCTATCTGAAGGAAAATGTCTTCACCTTCCGCAACGGGCTCGCCTATCAATTGCCGTTCAAGGGACGGATGTTCGGCGGGCGACAGGGATCGCTGCGCGCCAGCTATACCTGGACGAAGCTGACCGACGATCCGCAATCCTATGAAAATGTGCACGAGGCGGCGCTGAGCATCGGCGTGCGTACCCGCGAAGCCGAGCAGAAGAGCAAGGCGGAGCAACTGCGCATCGGCCTGATCTACACCCATGGCACCAGCAGCTTTTCGCATGATTTCGATTATGACGCGGTGACGCTGACCATCGGCTATCGCTTCTAGAACCAGAATTTCGGGAGGAACGGGTGATGACACGTCGTTTCGTCACATGGGGCGGTCCGGCATTGCTGGCGCTCTGTGCCGCGGGATCGTCCGCGCAGCAGGGCAATGACAGCCAGTTCATGACCGGCGCTGAACCTGTTTCTCCCGAAGATTATGCCAAGCTGCCCAAACAGGGGCGGTTCCGCGCCTATCTGCCCAAGCGGGTGGACCTGTCCAATGCCTATCCTCCGCCCGGATCGCAGGGACCGCAGCCCAATTGCGTCGCATGGGCCACCACCTATGCCGCGCGCACCTTCCTGAATTTCCGCGACAAGGCGGTGCAGCCGGCCACCCCTGCCGATCAGATGAGCCCGGCCTATGTTTATAACAGGCTGCGTCCGGTCGGATCGCCGTGCGCGGGGACGATCAGCATCGTCCAGGCACTGACATTGCTCAAGAATGAGGGGACGGTCAGCCTGGCCGACTTTCCCGACGACATGACCAAATGCGCGATCCCCGCGCCCGAAGCGCTGAAGGCCAAGGCGGGCAATTACCGCCTGCTCGACTGGCGCGCGGTTGATCGTGAGGTCAAGGACGACTGGCGCACGCCGATCATCCTGGACGATGTGAAGGGTGCGCTGGCGCGCGGCGCGCCGGTGATATTCGCCATGCCGGTTTCTGCCGATTTCAAGGCCCATCGCGGCGATGGCATCTACAGCCGCGCGGAAAAGCCCGAACATGCCAGTTATCACGCCATGGCGATCGTGGGCTATGACGAGGAGCGGCAGGCGCTGCGCATTATGAACAGCTGGGGCCCGATCTGGGGTGACAAGGGCTATGCCTGGATCGACTATGAGACCTTCCGGCTGCTGACGGGCGAAGCCTATTCGCTCGAAGCGCCGGTCGTGCCGGTCGCGCCTGGTGCGCCTACGCCAGCGCCCAAGAGCGCGGCGCAGATCCTGCGCGAACAGGCCGCCGCCATGCCATGCGGCGGCGTCAGCGTGAAAGGCGGCGCGGTGTCGGGCTTTTCCGGCGACCTGAACGCCATTGCGGCGCTGCGCGAGGCGGCGTTGAAGGCGGACCCGAATGCGAAGTTCGAGGTGCGCCATCTGCCATGGCCGCAATGCGAGGCGGCGCTGACTCTGGCGGCGCCGCTGGCCCGCACGGGAACGCGGATCGCGGCGCTGACCGAGGCGGGCATGCCGCGGGACGGCGATCCGGTGACGATGAAGGAGAATGAGATTTTCGGCGTCAGCGCCACCACCACGGCGGCGCGGCCCTATATCAGCATCATCTACCTCCAGGCCGACGGCAGCGCGGTGGAACTGCATCGCGGCCATCCCGAACCCGATGGCAAGGGGGTGCGGCAGGTGATGATCGGCCTGTCCAAAACCGCGCAGCGCTATGCGGTCGCCCCGCCGTTCGGCCCGGAGATGATCGTCGCGCTGGCGTCCGACAAGCCGCTGTTTGGCGATGATGAAGTGATCAATGGCACCGAACGGCAATTTTTGACGCGGTTGCGCGCCAAGCTGGTCGGCCAGTCCGGCGACGGCGTGTCCGCCGCCTTCGTCCGCCTGCATACCAGCAACTGATCCTGGCGATGCACTGGCGCAAGGGAGCATGGCGACCGCCCGTCGCGCCGATCGTGCGGTTCGGGGCGCTGGGGATCGCCTTTCTGCTGGGCATATGGGGTTTTTCCCAGGCCTGTGAACAGGCGGGCATCGCCTCTACCCTGCCGCAGGATGCACTTCGGTCGCTAGGGTTGGCCGTCGGCCATTTCCCGCAGGCGCTGGAGGACCGCGACCTGCCCGTCGCGCTGCATATCGCGCGCTGGGCGCTGCCGCTGCTGACTGTATGGTCCATGGCCGGGCTGGCGTGGACGCAGGTGCGCAATCCCTGGCGGCTGGCGCTTGTCCGGGCGCGCGGCGACCATCTGGTGATTTCCGGCGACGCCGATAGCGAACTGGCCGCGCGGGCGGCGCTCGGCGCGCTGGACGAAGGGCGGCGGGTGCTGCTGTGGCCACGCGATCGACGCGCCGGCTGGGTCCCCGACGCGATCGAAGCCGGGGCAGCGGAGGTCGAGCAGGCGGCGACGGACGAAAGCGTGCAGGCGCTGGCGCTGGACAAGGCGCGGGCGGCGATGCTGCTGAGCCGCGAGGCGCGGACCAACATCGCGCTGGCCGCCGTCCTGATGGCTGAGGCGGCGCGGGTACGCGCCGCCGGTGATCCGCTGGACGTCATCCTGCGCGTCGATGATCTGGACCTGCGACGCAGCGTCGAGCAGCGATTCGAGCAGGGCGACCGCAAGACTGCGCGGGTACGGATGGCGGCGCTGCCGGACATCGCCGCGCGACAGCTGGCGCTGGCCCGCCCGATCGACGCTTTTGCCCGCGCGGGACAGGCGGGGCGCGGGGTGCTGGTCATCGGCTTCACGCCGCTGATCGAACGCTATGTGCTTCGTACGCTGGCGGGCGGCCATTATCGCGATGGCGGAAAGCCGGGCTTTGTCATTCATCTGGCCGATGCGGCGAAGGCCGAAGCGGGTTTCCGCGCGCGCAATCCGGGCGCAGACACACTGTCGCCGCTGCGCTTTGTCGAGGCACGCGCCGACCCGACGGGAATTGGCGCGCTGATCGACCAGCATGTCGCGGCACATGGGGAACCCGTCGCGATCCTGATCGATGCGGGCGGCGACGATCGGACGCTGGCGATCGCGCTGGCGGTCGATGCACGCTATCGGACCGCTGCGCTGGTCGCGCCGCCGATCCATGTGCGCATGGATAGCGGGTATGACGCGCGGCTGGGCGCAGGAATATTGCCGTTCGGGGCACTGGCCAATCTGGCCGATCCCGACATGCTGTTGCAGGACCGGCATGACGTGCTGGCGCGGTCGATCCATGACTTCTATCTGGAGGGACGCTTTGCCGAAGGCGAGCGGATCGGCGTGCGCGCGTCGATGCAGGAGTGGGACGATCTGCCCGAATCCTTTCGCGACGATAACCGGCTGGTCGCTGACTGTTATAGCCTGAAGCTGCGCGACATCGGCGCGCGGCTGGTGGAAGGGAGCGGGCCGTCACTGGTGCTGACGCCCGACGAGCTGGAGGAATTGTCACGCGCCGAACATGATCGCTGGATGGCGGCCAAGCTGGTGCAGGGCTGGACATTCGGGGCGGTGCGCGACGATGCCAAGCGGCTGCACCCCGACATCATTCCCTATGACGAGTTGAGCGAGGCGATCAAGGATCTGGACCGGGAGCAGGTGCGGATCATGGCGCGGTTGCTGGGCGCGTCGGGGCGGCGGGCCTTGCGGGTGCTGCGCGTGGCCATCCTACCCGGCGGCGACGGCGCCTGCCCCGATCCGGGCGCGCTGCTGGCGACGCTGTACGCGCAATATCCCGACCGGGTGCCATTGTTCGCGGGCGATCTGGCCGATGGCTGGGCGCGCGCGATGATGGGCGCGCTGCATCAGCGGGGACATTTGGTCCAGTTGCTGCTGAACGCCCATGTTCAGGCGATCATCGACAGGCTGGACGGTGCGGATGCGCGGATGGCGGTAGCGCTGGTGCGCACGGCGGACAGCCTATACGCCACGACCGATCCGGGGGAGATGCCCGATGCGCAACTGGTCCTGACGCCCGGCCCGATCGAGGATGATCGCGCCGTGCAACTGGGCGGCGACGGCACGATCGTTCGGGCACCATGGGCACGTTGAGGGGCAGCCGCAAGATCGTCGCCGCGGTGGGCGCAGGACTGTGGCTGATCGGGCGCGCGGCGCGCGGCATGGCGCGGCGGCTGGTGGCGGGCGACCGGCTGGCGCAGCGACAACTGGCCGATAGCTTGCCGCTGCATGTGTGGCGCCCCTTGCGCACCCTGCTGCCGCTCGCCGCGCTGGCGGGGATGATCGCCGGGATCGGCGCGGCGCGGCTGCTGGCATTGTATAATGCGCAGATTCCGGTCCAGTCGGCGCTGGCCGAAACGCTGCTGCGCGACATCGTGCCGCTGCTGGTCGGGCTGTTCGCGTCGGGCAGCGTGTCGGTGGCGCTGTCATCGCGGCTGGGGGCAATGTCGCTCAACCGGGAAATTGACGCGCTGGAGGCGCTGGGGCGCGATCCTGTCGGCCATGCCCTGGGTCCAGCGCTGGTTGCGGTGCTGTTGTCGGTGCCGATCCATATGATGCTTGCCGGTCTGGCGGCGCTGGTCGGCTGTGCGCTGCCGCTGCGGTTGATAGCCAATATCGGCTGGGCGCAGTGGGCGGGCTTCGCCTTTTCCCATGAGGCGGCGGCCGCGATGCTGACCGGCATGGCCAAGGTGCTGGTCTATGCGCTGATCGCCTTTGGCGTGGGCGGCGCGGTGGGGGCAAGGCGCGTGCGGTCCCCCGCCGACATTGGCCGTCGCGCGACCACGGCCTTTACCGCCGGGTTGCTGGGAATTTTTGCCGCAGCGGTCCTGTGGACAGCCCTGGCATGAGCGAGATGCTGGCATTTGAGGGCGTCAGTCTGGTGCTGGGCGGCGCGCGGGTGCTGGACCGGATCGACCTGCACATCGGCGCAGGTGAGCGGGTCGCCATCGTGGGGGAGAGCGGCGCGGGCAAGGGCTGGCTGTTGCGGCTGGCGGTCGGGCTGGCGGAACCGGGCAGCGGCATGGTGCGGCTGATGGGGATCGCGCTGGACGAGGCGGATACCGACCAGCGCCGCTTGCTGCGCGCCCGATGCGGGTTGGCGATGCAGGGCGGGTCGTTGCTGGGCGACCTGACCGTCGAGGAGAATATGCGGCTGGCGCTGGGGCGCATGGGCGGACTCGACGCGCGAGCAAGGCGGCGGATCGACCGGCTGCTGCTGGAATATGGGCTGGAGCAGGCGGCGGGCATCCGCGCCGACATGCTGTCCATCGGCGAACGGCGACGGGCGGAACTGGCGCGGGCCTTCATGCGCGATCCGGACCTGTTGATTTTGGACGAGCCGTTCGAGGGCGCCTATGCGCGCGGCGCGGCGCTGGAGGAACAGGTGCGGCGGCGGACTGTGCCGCATGGTCGCGCGCTGCTGCTGCTGACACAGGATGCGGCGCTGGCGGAACGATTGTGCGAGCGGGTCTATCGGCTGGAGGCGGGGCGGTTGGTATGAGCCAAGCACTATGTGTTCCCGCGCAGGCGGGAACCCAGTTCAAAGGGTGGGACTGGGTTCCCGCCTGCGCGGGAACACATAATGTTGTTCAACAGGAAGCAGTAGTAACCCTGCCCGACACGGCGTCCTCGACAAAGGCCGCGACCGCCTGCTCGATTGCGCCCTGAAACGCGGCGGCGCGCGCCGTGCCTGCCGCCGAGGTGATCGGCTGGGTCGCGCAATAGCGGCCGGTCCAGACCGCCTTCCCCAGCGCCACTTGCGTCACGTCGAAGGCGATAACGGCTTGCGCTGCGCCCGCGCCGGTCACTTCCTCGAACCGGTCGAGCGTGGCGACGATTCGGCGGTCGGCAGCCAGCGACAGGTCCGGCCCGGTGACGGCGGCAAAGCGGGT
Organism: Sphingobium xenophagum; assembly: GCF_002288285.1. Classification (NCBI taxonomy): domain Bacteria; kingdom Pseudomonadati; phylum Pseudomonadota; class Alphaproteobacteria; order Sphingomonadales; family Sphingobiaceae; genus Sphingobium; species Sphingobium xenophagum. The sequence goes on from NZ_CP022745.1 coordinate 674,357, forward strand.
GCGCAGCCCGGCGACCAGCGCGCGGGCAAGCGTGGTGGCGGGCGGTTCTTCCCAGAACAGGGTCGCGGCCTGGCGGATTTCGCCGGGCGTGGCGGCATCGACATAGGCATAGCGTGCTCCGCCGCTCAATCCCCGCGCCTGCACCGGGGCGACGGCGAGCGTGGGCGCGGGCTGGAGCGGGCCGACGGCAAAGCGCGGGGAGACCCGCATGGTGACGGGGGCGTCCCCGCCTTTCAGCGCAGCGCAGGCCGGGAGCGTGAGAAGCAGGAGGATCGAGGCGAGGCGGATCATTTCTTTCCTCCCGGCGGTGGCGGATCGGCGTAGCGCTGGCCCCGGATCGCAAAGGTCGGATCGCCCGCCAGCCGCTCGCTGAGATTTCCAAGGCTGGCACTGGTGCGTTCCAGATTGGCGCTGGTGGCGATCAGCGAGGCGGATGCCCCTTCGAGGATCATCCGTGCTTCGCTGGCGCTGCCCTTCCCTTCGGCCAGCAACCCGGCGATGCTGGTCTGGTTCTGCGCCACCATCGCCTGGGTTTCGCGCAATATGCCGTTGAGCGCAGCGACGTCGATTTCGGATGCGCGCCCGGTCGCCTTGCGGACATGGGAGAGGGTGAGCGCGATGTCACCCTGCCCCGGCCTGAAGCTGCGGTCGAGTTGGGTGCTGAGCGAGTTGAGCGCGGCCAGCGTTTCCGTCGCGTTGCGGGCGACCTTTGCCATATCGACCGCGCTGCCCGATCCGTCGCCCTGCAACATCGTGGACAGCCGCTGCGCCATGGCGTTGGCGGTGCGGGCGACGGCAGCGGCTTCGCCGATCGCGACCGATGCGGTTTCGAACAGGTCGGCAGGGCGGCGGCATCCGGCAATGGCGTCTGCGCGCTGTGGCCCGGCGACAGGATCACAGCCATAGGCACGGCGGGCAGTCGCGCATTGGGCAGTCGCGGTTTCCAGCGCGACCAGTTCGATGCGCGGGGCCGTCAGCGGATTGGCGGCGGCGACGGTGGCAAAGGCGCAGGGGGATGGCCGCCAGTCCTTCGCCACGCCCATATGGACCGCGAAGGTGCGGCTGGGGCCGTCCAGTTCGACCGAGCGGACCTGCCCGATCGGCGCGCCGCGAAAATAGACCTGCACGCCGGGGGAAACGCCCTCCACATCGTCGAGCGTCGTGGCGATCACCCGCTGGCGGAAGAAGGGATCGGGGATCAGCGCGAGGATCGCGACCAGCGCCACGGCGAGGATCGCGGCCCCGACGCCCCATCTGATCTGCGTTGCTGCGTCCGGCGTCATTCACCCCTCCCCCTGCCTGTGACAACAGCCCCGCGCGGGGCTGTTGTCAAGCGGGATCGGAAGCGCCGAAGCCGCCGCCGCCGGGGGTTTGGATGACGAATATGTCGCCTGCCCGCATGGCCGTGGTGGCGGTGGGGCCGAGCGGTTCGATGCCCCCGTCCGCCCGTTCGATCGCATTGCGGCCGGGACTGCCAGGCGCGCCGCCCGCAAGGCCGAAGGGCGGGACGGTGCGGCGGTTGGACAGGATGCCTGCGGTCATATCCTCCAGAAAGCGGATGCGGCGCAGCGCACCGTCGCCGCCGCGATGCACGCCCTGCCCGCCGGAGCCGGGCCGGATCGAAAATTCTTCCAGCAAGACCGGGAAGCGGGTTTCGAGGATTTCGGGATCGGTAAGGCGGCTGTTGGTCATATGGGTCTGGACCACCGGCGCGCCATCGAAGTCGGGGCCAGCGCCCGAACCCCCGGCGATGGTTTCATAATATTGGTGCCGGGCATTGCCGAAAGTGAGGTTGTTCATCGTCCCCTGTGCGCCCGCCATGACACCCAGGGCGCCAAACAGCGCGTCGGTGACGACCTGGCTGGTTTCGACATTGCCCGCGACCACGGCGGCGGGATGGCGGGGGCGGAGCATCGAGCCTTCAGGGACGATGATGGTGATGGGCTTCAAGCAGCCGTCATTCATCGGCACCGCTTCGTCGATCAGGGTGCGAACGACGTAGAGGACGGCGGCGCGGACGACCGAAGCAGGGGCGTTGAAATTGCCGGGAAGCTGGGCTGACGATCCGGTGAAATCGACCGTGGCCGATCCGGTGCCCTGATCAAGCTGAACAGTGACCTGAACAATCGCACCATTGTCCATCGCATAGGTGAAATGGCCGTCGGACAGGCGACCGATAAGGCGGCGGACCGCGGATTCGGCCTGATCCTGCACATGGCCCATATAGGCGGCGACAGTGGCCGCGCCATAATCGTTACTTATCCGTAACAATTCCTGACTGCCGCGTGCGCAGGCAGCGATCTGGGCCGTGAGATCGGCGATATTCTGGTCGATATTGCGCGCAGGCCATGGCCCCGACGCCAGCAGCGCGCGCATGTCGGCTTCGCAAAATGTGCCGCGATCGACCAGTAGCACATTGTCGAGGATGACGCCTTCTTCCTCGACCGACACGCTGCCGGGCGGCATCGATCCGGGGGTGATGCCGCCAATGTCGGCATGATGGCCGCGCGCCGCGACATAATAGGCCGGGGCGTCGCCGCCGACGAATACGGGCATGACCACGGTGACATCGGGCAGATGGGTGCCGCCATCATAGGGGGCGTTGAGAACATAGACGTCGCCCGGCTGCATCCCGCGCCCGTCGATCGGCGTCCCGTCCCGGCCGATGCCGCGCCGCGCCATGATCGTACGGATACTGTCGCCCATGCTGCCCAGATGGACGGGCATATGCGGGGCGTTGGCGACGAGATTGCCCGCCGCGTCGAACAGGGCGCAGGAGAAATCGAGCCGTTCGCGGATATTGACCGAAGAGGCGCTGTTCTGAAGCGCCGCGCCCATTTCCTCCGCAATAGCCATGAAGAGGCCGCCCATGACTTCAAGCCGGACGGGATCGACCGCGCTGGCGTCCCCGCTCTGCGGTGCTGGGCGCGGGGCATGGCGGGTGAGGATGAGATTGCCGATGGCGTCCAGCCGCGCGCGCCAGCCCGGTTCGACGGCGGTCGTGGACACAGGGTCGATGATGAGCGCCGGTCCGTCGATGATGCTGGCAAGGGCCAGGCCCGCCCGGTCGTGGACCGGCGCGGCTTCGCCAGCGTAATCGACATGGGCGAGCGGCGGTGCTGGTTGCGCGGCGATGGCGGCGATGTCGGTCATCGCTTCGCTCGCCCCGGCAATCGCCTCTACACGGGCCATGTCGATGAGGATGCGCCCCTGCCCGGCGAAACCGAAGCGGGCTTTATGCTGGGTCAGGAAATCCGCGCGCATGGTGTCGATGTCCGCCAGGGGCACGTCGAACAGGCTGTCGGTGCCGTCATAGCGCAGTCGCAGCAGCGTTTCGATCCGGTCGGCCTGGGGCAGGTCGGCGCGGGCGTCGGCGGCCAGGGCCGTCAGTGCATCATCGAGGTCCGCCATGGTCTGCGCGTCCAGCGGCAGCGCCAGCGTGCGTTCGCGCACCGCGCGACGATCGGCCAGGCCCATGCCATAGGCCGACAGCACCCCGCCCAGCGGATGGATCATCACCCGGTCCATGCCGAGCGCATCGGCGACCAGACAGGCATGTTGCCCCCCTGCCCCGCCAAAGCTGGCAAGCGTGTAGCGCGTCACGTCATGGCCCCGCGCGACCGAGATGCGCTTGATCGCATTGGCCATGCTGGCGACGGCGACGGCAATGAAGCCCTGAGCGGCGTCGCGCACGCTCAGGGTTTGGCCGGTTTCCGCCTGCACCTGCGCGCAGATGGCGGCGATGCGCGCCTGCGCCGCATCGGCATCGAGCGGCTGGTCGCCATTCGGGCCGAACAGGCTGGGAAAATGATCGGGCTGGATCTTGCCGAGCAGCAGGTTGCAGTCGGTGACGGTGAGCGGTCCGCCGCGCCGGTAGCAGGCCGGTCCCGGCACCGCGCCCGCCGATTCCGGCCCGACGCGGAAGCGGCCATCGACGAAGCTGCAGATCGATCCGCCGCCCGCCGCGATGGTGTGGATACGCATCATCGGCGCGCGCAGTCGCACACCGGCCACCTGTGCCTCATTGTCGCGCTCATAGGCACCGGCATAATGGGACACGTCGGTCGAGGTGCCGCCCATGTCGAAGCCGATCACCGCGCGAAAACCGGCCTGTTCCGCGGTCCGGGCCAGGCCGACGATGCCGCCCGCCGGGCCGGAGAGGATCGCGTCCTTGCCCCGGAACAGCATGCCGTCGATCAGGCCGCCGCTCGATTGCATGAACAGCATGTCGGCCCGATCGCCCAGCGCGTTGCGCAGCCCGTCGACATAGGCGCGCAGCACGGGCGAAAGATAGGCGTCGGCCAATGTGGTGTCGCCGCGCCCGATCAGCTTGATGAGCGGCGCGACGTCATGGCTGGTCGAAATCTGGGTAAAGCCGATTTCGGCGGCGATCGCTGCGATCGCCTGTTCGTGCGCGGGATAGCGATAGCCATGCATCAGCACGATGGCGATCGCGCGCAGGCCGCCGTCATAGGCCGATTGCAACGCCGCGCGGGCGGCGTCCCGGTCCAGCGCGGTCAGGACCGTGCCATCTGCCATGACCCGTTCGTCCATCTCCGCCACCTGCGCATGAAGCGGGTCGGGCAGGATGATGTGGCGCGCGAACAGGTCTGGCCGGTCCTGATAGCCGATGCGCAGCGCGTCGCGAAAACCGCGCGTGATGGCGAGCAGGGTCGGCTCGCCCTTGCGCTCCAGCAGGGCGTTGGTGGCGATGGTGGTGCCGATCCGCAAGCGACAGGGCGGGATCGGCCCTTCCCCTGCCCCCGTCAGTCGGCGCACCGCCTCTACCGCCGCGTCGACATAGCGTTCCGGGTCGCTGGACAGCAGTTTGGCGGTGTGCAGCCGCCCATCGGGGCCGCGCGCCACCACATCGGTGAAAGTACCGCCGCGATCGATCCAGAATTGCCATTGCATGGCGCGGGTGATGGCGCGATGCTGGCGCGATGGCAAGGCTTTGGGGATTGCACGCTTTGCATTGGGGCTTGCCCTGCGCGCTGCATTTAACCATGAAAGGCGCCATGCCTGCCATCCGCCCCGAACGGTCGATCATCCTGTTATTGCTTGCAATGCTGGTCGTCATGATGGCGGTAACGGGTACATTCTGGCTGTATCGCAGCCAGCAGGCGAGCGCCAATTGGGTCGCACATACGTTGCGGGTGGAAAGCCGGCTGTCGGCGATGATGGTGCAGGTCCAGGCGGCTGAAAGCAGCCAGCGCGGCTATTTGCTGACCGGACGGCCCGAATTTCTGGACAGCTATAATGGATTCGATCGCCAGTGGCGCAGGGATTTGGCGACGCTCAGCCAGGATGTGAGAGACAATCCCGTGCAGGCGCAAGCGGTCGACGGGCTGGATGATCTGATCGCGCGGCGCAGCGCCTATCTGGAACGAGCGATAGCCCGCAAGCGGGCGGGGCTTCCCATCGACCCCAGCATTTTTACGCGCGGCCAGATATTGATGGCGGGCATCCGGGCACGGATCGCCACGATGAAGGCGCGCGAGGAAGCGTTGTTGCGCGATCGCACGGCGAACAATGACCGGCTGAGCATTTTGGTGTCCGGCGGCCTTGCGGTCAGCGCTGCGCTGGCCATTCTGCTGGGCCTGATGGCGCTGCGCACCGCGCAGCGGCGCATGGGCGAAGCGGTCGCGCATGGGCGGGAACTGGAACAGGCCAACGAACGGCTGATCACCGAGGCGCAGGAGCGCGAGGCCGCCGAAGCGCAGTTGCGCCAGATGCAAAAGATGGAATCGATCGGCCAGCTGACGGGCGGCATCGCCCATGATTTCAACAATATGCTGGCGATCGTCATCGGTTCGCTCGACATGGCACGGCGGCGGCTGGGTGACGATGGCGACCCCCGCGTCATCAAGGGCATCGACAATGCGACCGAAGGGGCGCAGCGCGCCGCGCAGTTGACCGCGCGGCTGCTCGCTTTCTCGCGCCAGCAACCGCTCGACCCGCAACCGACCGACGTCAACAAGCTGGTCGGTGGCATGTCCGAACTGCTGCGCCGGACGATCGGTGAGGATGTGCGCGTGGAATCCGTGCTGGCAGGCGGCCTGTGGCGCGCGAGCATCGACGCCAACCAGCTGGAAAACGCTATCATCAACCTGTGCGTCAATGCCCGCGACGCGATGCCGGGCGGCGGCAAGCTGACGATCGAGACCGGCAACGCGCATCTGGACGATGCCTATGCCGCGACCCATGACGAGGTGACGCCGGGCCAATATGTGATGGTATCGGTCACCGACAGCGGCACCGGCATGCCGCCGGACGTGGTTGCGCGCGCGTTCGACCCTTTCTTTACGACCAAGGGCGTGGGCAAGGGCACCGGGCTGGGGCTGAGCCAGGTGTTCGGCTTCGTCAAACAGTCGCGCGGTCATGTGAAAATCTATTCGGAGCCCGGCCAGGGGACGATCATCAAAATCTACCTGCCGCGCCATTATGGGCCGGATGCGACCGGCAGCTATGTCGCCCCCCTGTCCGACAGCCTGCCCCGCGCACAGGGCGAGGAAATCATCCTGCTGGTCGAGGATGAAGAGCGGGTGCGGCATATGTCGGTCGATTCGCTGCGCGAACTGGGCTATACCGTGGTGCAGGCGTCGGACGGCGAACAGGCGTTGGCGATGCTCACGATCCAGCCGCACATCGACATGCTGTTTACCGACATCGTCATGCCGGGCATTAACGGCCGCATCTTGGCCGACCGAGCGCGCGAGGCACGGCCGGGGCTGAAAGTGCTCTACACCACCGGCTATACCCGCAACGCCATCGTCCATAACGGGATGCTGGACCCCGGCGTTTCCTTCCTGGCCAAACCGTTCACGCTGGACCAGCTGGCGGTCAAGGTACGGCAGGTGCTCGACGGCGAAGTCTGATCCGCCCACCAGTTGATCGAGATTGTGGACAGGGGGCAATTTAGAACATATCAGGAACGATATGGTCGCCCTTTCCACTCGTCAAAAGCTCGAAATCCTGGCCGACGCGGCCAAATATGATGCGTCCTGCGCATCATCGGGCACGGCGAAGCGGGATTCGCGCGGGGGCAAGGGAATCGGATCGACCGAGGGTATGGGGATATGCCATGCCTATGCGCCCGATGGCCGCTGTATCTCCCTGCTCAAGATATTGCTGACCAACAGCTGCATTTTCGATTGCCACTATTGCATCAACCGACGGTCGAGCGACGTCAGGCGGGCGCGCTTCACCGTGCAGGAGGTGGTCGACCTGACGCTCAGCTTCTACCGGCGCAACTATATCGAGGGGTTGTTCCTGTCTTCGGGGATCATCGCCTCTTCCGACTATACGATGGAGCAGATGGTCGCGGTAGCGCGCTGCCTGCGCGAAGAGCATGATTTCCGCGGCTATATTCACCTCAAGACCATACCCGATGCAGACCCCGAATTGGCGCATCAGGCCGGGCTGTTTGCCGACCGATTGTCGATCAATGTCGAATTGCCGACACAGGCGGGGCTGGAGCGGCTGGCGCCGGAAAAGGATGGCGTGCGGATCGAAGGCGCGATGGCGGGCATGCGCCATGCGATGGAGGATATGGGCGAGGCGCGGCGCAAATATCGTCATGCGCCGCGCTTTGCCCCCGCCGGGCAATCGACCCAGATGATCGTGGGGGCGGACGATGCCAGCGACAGCGCGATCATCACGCGCGCCAGCAGCCTGTATGACCGACACAGGTTGCGCCGGGTCTATTACAGCGCCTTTTCGCCAATCCCATCGCCCAGCGCCGTGCTGCCGCTCAGGCGACCGCCGCTGTTGCGCGAACATCGGCTCTACCAGTCGGACTGGATGATGCGCTTTTACGGCTATGGCGCGGAGGAGGTGGCGAGCGCGACCGATCCGGTGACGGGCTGCCTGCCGCTCGACATCGACCCCAAGCTGGCCTGGGCGCTGCGCCATCGCGACATTTTCCCCGTCGACGTCAACCGCGCCCCGCGCGAAATGCTGCTGCGCATACCCGGACTGGGGGTGAAGGCGGTCAACCGCATCCTCGCCAGTCGGCGTCACCGCCGGTTACGACTGGACGATGTCGCGCGACTGACGACATCGATCAAGAAGCTGCGCCCGTTTCTGATTGCCAGCGATTGGCGCCCCGTGCAGCTTTCCGATCAAGCGGACCTGCGCAGCCAGATGACCCCTGCCCCCGCACAACTTGATCTTTTTTCATGAAAATGACGCATTTTCCGGTTGATCGCAGGAATGGATCATGAAACTCTTGACACTCAGTCATCCAAGGGGGTCAGGGTCTTGGCGACAATGTTCGACGGTCATGCCATCGCCAGCCGGAAGGTCGGTTACGCAAAGCGGATCAGCACGCATCTCGCTGCGGCGCTGGTCACCTTCTGCCTGTTGCAGATTTTCATCGTTGCCAAGATGGGCGGATCGCTGGTGCTGCACCTGGGCATCATCGTCGCGATCGCGGGCTTTGCCGTTGCAGCGCGCGGTCTGGAAAGGCGCTGGCAGATGCTGGAGAGCAGCGACCTTTCGCGCAACGGGCTGGCGCTGCGGTTCCGCCGCGACCTGCTCCAGCTTTGGGCCGCCAGTCTGGTCGGCGCGATGCTGTGGATACCGGTGGCGATCATCTTCCGCTTCCTGTTCGGCTGACGCGGACCTTATTGCCGGTTTCGCCGTTCTCCTCCCGAACCCAAGAGGAGGATAGGTGATGGCCGACCGCACGATTTTCGACCGCCTGAAACAGGATCATGACGCGCATCGTCAGCTTTTCGCCAAGATGGCGGACGCGAAAGACGATTCCGACCGGCTGAAAAAACTGTTCGATCAGTTCAAGGTAGAGGTCAGCGCCCATGCGGCTGCAGAGGAAGAGACGCTCTATGCGACCATGCTGGCACGCCCGGACCTGCGCGAGGATGCGCAGCACAGCGTGTCCGAGCATAAGGAAATCGACGATTATCTGGAAGAGCTGGACGACCTGAAGTTCGATGGCGAAGCATGGCGCAAGAAATTCGCCAAGATGAAGGAACGCTACCTCCACCATATCGAGGAGGAGGAAGAAGAGATGTTCCCGAACGCCGCCAAGGATTTGACGGCTGACGAGGAAAAATCGCTGGCCGCCACCTTTGCCAAGCGCAAGCCCGCCGAACTGGCGCGCGCAGAGGCCGACAGCTAAAACGCCCATGTACCGCGCGTCGCTGGCCGCCCCGGATGATTTTGACGGATGGCGGGCAAAGGCGCGCGGCTTTGCGCTGGCCGGGGTCGATCCGGCCGACATCGTCTGGCAGGTCGGCGGGGATGATGGCGACCTGTTCGCCAGCGATGCGCCGCCGCCCGTTGCGGCTGAAGGCGCCTTCGGCGTGCCACGCGCCTTCGTCGATCTGGCCCAGAGCGCGATCCTGCATCGTGATCCCCAACGCTTCGCCCTGCTTTACGCGCTGCTGATGCAGTTGCGCGACCGGCCTGGCACGATGGAGGACAAGGCCGATCCGCTGCTGCGCCGGATCGAGGGACTGGCCAAGGCGGTGCGGCGCGACATCCACAAGATGCGCGCCTTCGTCCGCTTCCGGGCGCTGGAGGATGCGGATGGCACACGCTTTGTCGCCTGGTTCGAGCCGGAACAGCATATCGTACGCGCCAATGCGGGCTTCTTCGTGCGGCGCTTCGCGACGATGCGCTGGTCGATCCTAACGCCGGAATTGAGCATCCACTGGGATGGCGAGACGCTGTCCGAGGGACCGGGCGCAACGCGCGGCGATGCGCCGGGGGACGACCCGGTAGAGGATATATGGAAGGGCTATTATGCCGCCATCTTCAATCCGGCACGGTTGAAGGTCGGGGCGATGCTGTCCGAAATGCCGAAAAAATATTGGCGCAATCTGCCCGAAGCGGCGCTCATCCCGGCGCTGGTGGCGGGCGCGCAGGCACGCGAGGCGACGATGATCGGAACAGCCCCTTTACCTGAAAAACGGCCCGGCAACGCCATGGCGGCCTGGACCGCGCTGCGCGAGGAAGCGCGCGGCTGCACCCGCTGCCCGCTCCATGGCCCCGCGACCCAGACGGTGTTTGGCGAAGGGCCGGTCGATGCGCCCCTGTTCTTCATTGGCGAGCAACCGGGCGATCGGGAGGATCTGGCCGGGCGGCCCTTTGTCGGCCCGGCGGGGCAATTGTTCGACGCCGCGCTGGCGGAGGCCGGGGTGGATCGGGCGCGGGCCTATGTCACCAATGCGGTCAAGCATTTCAAGTTCGAGCCGCGTGGCAAACGCCGCATCCACCAGACCCCGCAGGCGGGCGAGGTGCAGGCGTGCCGGTGGTGGCTGGAACAGGAACTGGCGCTGGTGCGCCCGCGCGTGATCGTGGCGCTGGGCGCAACCGCGGCGCGCGCCCTGCTGGGCAAGGCGGTGACGATCGGCAAGCTACGCGGCACGGCGATCCCGCTGGCGGACGGCGCGGAAGGCTGGATCACGGTGCATCCGAGCTATTTGCTGCGGCTACCGGATGCGGCGAAAGCGGCGGAGGAGCGGGCGCGGTTTGTCGAGGAACTGCGCGTCGTGGGAGAGCGGGTGCGGGGGTTGGGGTGAGGGTGGGTGGGTTCCGGAATGTTTGCTTCCCAGCCCGCCGGCGCAGAAACGGACGTTTTGTGAGGCCGGTCAGCATTTTGTGTAGTCGGTTACCGAATAGTCTCCATTTGCTATCTAACATCGTTCGGGCAACACAGTGGACTGGTTATGAAGCACATTAAATTATCAGCGATTACTGGGTTTACGCTCGTATTTTCACCCCCGAGTTACGCCTGCACGGTGGCTTCACCCCCATTCGATCCCGCCCGCGCCAACTACGACGTTGTGTTGATCGGTAAGGTCACGAACGACGTGGCCGCGTCCGGATTTGCCCTAGCAACTCTGCGTGTCCAACAGGTAGTCTCCGGGCAGTTTCCCTATCCAACTTATCCGCTAAATTATCATGTTTATGACGGCCGGGGCATGTGCTCACCTCCCGGACCATATCTGAAAAAAGGCCAAACGGTGACCGTGTATCTATCGAAGCCAAGGCCAACCAGTATGACCTCCAAGGCTGCCCCAAATGCCCGCTTCTACCCGCAGGGATGGCAGATCAGGTCAGTTGGAAAGTGACGAAACCGCACTTTTTGGGAAATCGACGTCTGCTTCTGAGCATTACGCATTCTTGAATAAGCGACCGACTTTTTGTCGTTAGCGAACGCCCCCCTCTTCCAACTGCGCCTAACCGCACTGCGTGCGGTAAGGCTTCATATCCTTCTCCCGGCGGGGAGAAGGGCACGCGCCTCTACACCAGCCCCAGTTTTGCCAGTTCCCCCAGCAGTGCGGCGGGCATCGCTGCAGTTGCATCTTCTTCCCCTTCGCCCAGGTCGCGCGGAGCATCCTCCTGCGCCAGATAGCGCCAGCCCTGATGGGCGCGCTTTGGCATGGGATGGACCGGGATCAGCGTCGGCGCGATGCGGATCCAGTGGCGGCCCTGGCCGGTTTCGGCGAAGCCAAGGATCGGGCTGCGGCCGACGATGCGGTGGCCGTGAATCCAGTAGAGCGAACCGCCTGCCATTTCCTCGACCCGCTTGGGCAGATAGCGGGTGGTCAGCCGCGCTTCATCGGCGTGGCTTTCCAGCCAGGCTTTCAGGCTGGCGGGGCTTTCGCTCTGGAAGGCGATCTTGGTGATGTGCAGCGGCATGGCGGCGATCTGGGGACGCGCGCGTCGCGGTTCAACGCAGGAACAAGGTCGCCAGCCCCAGGAAGCTCAAAAAGCCCAGCGAATCGGTCATCATCGTCACGAACACGGCGGACGACACGGCGGGATCGACATTATTGCGTTCCAGCGTGATCGGCACCAGCACGCCTGCCAGCCCCGCGACCAGATTATTGGTCAGGATCGCCGCGCCGAACACCAGCGACAGGTCGATCCGCCCGTAGATGATGTAGGAGCCGATGCCGATCAGCGTCCCCAGCGCCGCGCCATTGGTCGCGGCAATGCGGAATTCCCGGCCGATCATCCGCACCGTGTTGGAACTGGTCAGCTGATTGGTGGCAAGCGCGCGCACGACCACGGCCAGCGTCTGCGTCCCCGCATTGCCGCCCATGCCCGATACGATGCCCATCAGCGCCGCCAGCATCGCGAAGCGCGCGATCGTCCCTTCAAACAGGCCGACGACCGAAGCGGCGAGCATGGCGGTGCCAAGGTTGACGACCAGCCAGATCAGGCGCGCGCGCACGGTCATCAATATCGGTTCGTTGATGTCGCCCTCGCCCGCGCCCGACAGGCGCAGAATATCCTCGCCCGCTTCTTCGGAAATGATGTGGACGACGTCATCGACGGTGATCATGCCGACCAGCCGCCCGCTGCCGTCGACCACGGCGGCGGAGATGAGCGCATATTTCTGGAAGCGCAACGCGACTTCCTCCTGATCCATGTCGACCGGGATCAGCGTCTGTTCGCGCTTCATCAGGTCGGCCATGGCGACGCTGCGCGGGCAGGTGAGAATCCAGCTGAGCTGGCAATAGCCGATCGGCCGGTGCATGGCGTCGACGACATAGATTTCCCAGAAATCGGTCGTCAGGTCGCCATTGTCGCGCAGATAGTCGATCACCTGACCCACGGTCATATGTTCGGGCACCGCGACCAGATCGCGCTGCATCAGCCGGCCGGCGGACTCCTCCGGGTAGGACAAAGCGCTTTCGATCGCAGCGCGATCTTCCGGGTCGAGCGCCTCAAGGACGGCCTGCTGGTCGGCCTCCTCCATATCCTCGATCATGGCGACGGCGTCGTCGGTATCGAGTTCGGAGGCGAATTCGGCGACCTGTTCGGGCGCCAGATCACCGATCAGATCGTCGCGGACATAGTCATTGAGTTCGGACAGGACTTCCGCGCCGACCAGGTCGCCCAGCGCCGTGGCCAGCTCGCCGCGCCGGTCGGCCGGGGTGAGTTCGAGAAGGTCGGCAATGTCGGCGGGATGGAGCGGCGAAACGAGGTCGCGCGCACGTTCGGCCTCGCCTTCCTCCACCGCATCCAGCACGGCGGAGACGAATTCGGGCTTTAGCCGGTCATCCTCATCATGGCGCGATTCAGCCGCAGCGGCGATCGCTTCCTCTGCATCATCCCCGTCCAACAGGGGCTGGGCTATGTCGCCGCGCTCGCTCATGGCGCCCCCTACTGTCCGGTTCCTGTTGCATTCCGATCCTTTCGCCCATGCACAATATAATTGCAATGGCGCAGACGGGCCAGAAGCCCAAAACACGGGCTTCCATCGTGACTTACAGCCTCTATATGGGTGCCAGCACTACCCCATCCCCCAAAGAGAGGATTTTTCATGGCCGACGATACCCTGACCCTTAGCCTCGACAGTGGCGGCGACGTCGTCATCAAGCTGCGGCCCGACCTGGCGCCCGGCCATGTCGCGCGCATCGTGGAAAACGCCAAGGAAGGCTTTTACGACGGCGTCGTGTTTCACCGCGTCATCCCCGGCTTCATGGCGCAGGGCGGCGACCCGACCGGCACCGGCATGGGCGGTCATCCCGACAAGCCGGACCTGAAGGCCGAATTCAGCCGCGAAAAGCATCTGCGCGGCGTCTGCTCGATGGCGCGTTCGTCCAACCCGAACAGCGCCAACAGCCAGTTCTTCATCTGCTTCGACGATGCGACCTTCCTGGACGGCCAATATACCGTCTGGGGCGAAGTGACGTCGGGCATGGAGCATGTCGACGCGCTGCCCAAGGGCGAGCCGCCGCGCACGCCCGGCAAGATCGTCAAGGCAAGCGTCGCCTGACTTTGCTGAATGAAAAGCCCGCCTCCAGACATTGGAGGCGGGCTTTTTTTATGGATGCGATCACAGGCTTCGCTCCGTCGAGGAACGAGCGGCCCGCGCGAGCATCATGAATCAGCGCTTCGCCGCCATCCCGTCGGTTGGGGAAACGGACTGTGTCGCCTGCGCCGAATTATCGGCTGCGTCGACAGTTGGCGGGGTATAAGGCCCGAAACTTTCGATATGCCAGCGGCGCTGTTCAGCGGTCGATCCGGGGACGTCATTCACCCGGCGCAATATGGCCTGCCGCAGCGCGTACCAGGGTTTGCCATTGGCCGCGAGCCTGCCGTAAATCTGCACCGGCACGCTGACGTAGAGCGATCCTGCCGCACCCTCCGGCTCGGTCGGCGCGCCGATATTGGCGTGGATTTCGCTAAAGCCACGGAAGCGCGCGACGAAATGCGCGTCGTCCTGCTGGCCGATCGCACCGGTCGGATTCCACAAATCCTGTGCGTCCTCGAACCGTTTTTCCTCCAGCAGCGCGAAATAGCCCTGCACCACCTGCGCCGCCCCCTGGCCGCTGCCGGGGTCGATCGCCCCTTCTTCCAGCGGCGTACGGTCGTCGGGCAAGCCGCCCGGCGTGCCCGGCGCTGGCGGGTTGAGCGGTTCCATGACCGCCATCGCCTCAGCGCGGACATTATTTTCCACCTGGGTCGCATTGGCGCCATTGGCGAGATTGTCGATCGCACTCTCCTCCCGCCCGTCACAGGCCGCGACGAACAGGAGGGGGAGCAGCATGATAGCCTTTACCGAACCCCGCATCAGTCAGGACGTTCCTGCCGCGAGGCGCCGGGCGCGCGCGAGCGAACGGCGCGTTCTGACGGTGCCGGACGGGTACCCCAATTACGTTGCGGACGAGGCTGGTTCATTTGCGGGCGGCCCTGCGGCTGGCGCAGACCCGGCTGCGGGGTCGGGCGCACGGCATCATTGCCGCGCCAGTTGCCGCGACCGCGCGGACTGTCCGTGCCCTGCGAAGGGCGGGGACGATTGGTCCAGTTACCAGTGCCCGGCGTGCCCGGCGTGCCCGGCTGGCCATCGCGGCCCTGCCAGCGGCCATCGCGCCCGTCACGATCCCGCCCGCGCCACTGACCATAACGTCGGTCGTCGCGCCGGTCATCGCGCCGCTCGGCACGGCGGCCTTCCCAATAGCGGCGCTGGCGGTCGTTCCAGCGCTGGCGGCGGCCATTGCGGTCGTAAACATAATAGCCGGTGCCGGGATAATAGAAATTGTCATACCATCCATTGTAGAAGCCGGGCTGATAATAGCCAGTCGGGCCATAATAGCCATCGCCATAATAGCCGCCACCGCCATAATAGCCGGTGCCGACACTCACGCCGCCATAACCATAGCCATCGTCATAGGCGCAGCCGCCCAGTGCCAGCGCGCCTGCCAGTCCGATCACGGCCAGAATCCGATGTCGGAAGCCCGTCATCGTCTTTCTCCTCTTTCCCATCTGATGATGACGTAACGCCCGGCGGTTGAATTGGTTGTGAATGGATTTGGCAGGGCAGCCGAGTGCTTATCGCAGGTTCAGATAAGTGGCATTTCGTTCATCGGGGTGACAGAAAGCGTGTTTTTTCCGCCACATAATCGTCTTTTGCGCGATATTTATAATCCGTTCAGGAAACCTTCGGGCAAGGCCGGCCATTTATCCCGCGTCGCCTGAGCCGCTTGTAGCGCTCATTCATGCGACCCGGCGGGTCCACACCGTCGCACCAATCCACAACAGAAAAGGGTCATACCCATGAAGACACTGCTTTTGACGGCAGTTGCTGCCGCGTCCTTCGTTCCCGCCGCCATGGCGCAGGATCAGGCTGGTTCCCCCAGCCGCATCGAGCCCTATGTCGGCGTGATGGGCGGTGTGCATAATTTCGATAGCGAAACCGGCAAGGAAGGCATTCCTCCGGTCGGCTATAAGGGCCGGATGGTCGAAGGCGTCGCTGGCGTGAACTATAATGTCGCTGGCCCGCTGGTCGTCGGCGTCGAAGGGTCCGCGTCCAAGGGCGTTTCGGGCGACATCGACTGGGAATATGGCGCAGCTGGCCGGGTCGGCGTGAAGGCGGGCAAGGACAGCCTGATTTTCGGCAAGGTCGGTTACAAGTGGGTCAATTTCGACGCGCTTGGCCCCGATAGCCCGGATTTCCATGGCACCACCTATGGCGCGGGCGTCGAGCTGTCGGCGGCTGATATGGGCGGTTCGGCCGCCAGCAGCAACATCCGTTTCCGGGTGCAGGCAGACACGCTGGGCAATTTCCGGTCGATCCGTCCGATGGCGGGTGTCGTCGCGAAATTCTAAAGGATCGGGCGGTCTGTAACGGCCCGCCCCACCAGCCGATCCCCGCTCAGGCTTCGCCCTGATCAGGGACTGGGTCCGGAACGGCGCATTGGACTGCCGCCGTTCCGGATTTCCATTTCATCCGCTGTTGCGCAGGGCCGTCGCGACGGCGTTGATCGACAATTCGATACCTTCCTTGATCCGCGGATCATCCTCGCCCGCGCGGTGGCGCTTCAACAGTTCGACCTGAAGCAGGTTGAGCGGTTCGATATAAGGCAGTCGGAGCCGGATGGACGTTTCCAGCGTCGGATTCTTTTCCAGCAGACGGCTCTGCCCGGTTGCGGCCATCAGCCCGTCATGGGTCAATGCCCAGCCTTCACGGATACGGCCAAACAGCCGTTCGGCCATCGCCTGATCCTCGACCAGCGGCAGATAGCGCGCCGCAATGCCCAGATCCGATTTGGCCAGCACCATTTCCAGATTGCCCATGGCCGACTTCAGGAAAGACCAGCTTTGCGCCATGTCGGCGAGCAGCGCCTTGTCCTCGAAGGCTGCGATCGCATGGCCAACGCCATACCAGCCCGGCAGCATGACGCGCGCCTGCGCCCAACTGAACACCCAGGGGATGGCGCGCAAATCCTCGATCCGGTCGCTTTTGGTGCGGCTGGCGGGGCGGGAGCCGATCTTGAGGCCCGCAATCTCCTGAATCGGGGTTAGCTGCCGGAAGAATTCCTTGAAGCCGTCCGTCCCGTAGACCAGATCGCGATAGGCATTGAAGGCGTTTTGCGACAGTTCGTCCATGGCGCCTGCAAAACGCGCTGCGTCCTTGTCCGAAATGCCTTCGGGTTCCAGACTGGCGAGCAGGGTCGCGCTCGTCATCGCCTCCAAATTGGTCATGGCGACGTCGCGCGATCCGAATTTGGCGGCGATCATCTCCCCCTGTTCGGTGATGCGGATGCGCCCCTGCACGGTGCCGCGCGGCTGAGCCTGGATCGCGGCGAAGGCGGAACCACCGCCGCGCCCGACCGCGCCGCCACGCCCATGGAACAGCTGCATTGCCGCGCTGGCTTCGGCAAAGACCGGCTCCAGCGCCTTGCTTGCCTTGAACAGGCTCCAGGTCGATGTGATGTAGCCACCATCCTTGTTGCTGTCCGAATAGCCGATCATCACTTCCTGATGGCCGCGCTGCTTCACGACGCCAGCTATTTCGGGCAGGCCGAAATAGGCCGACATGATCTGCGGCGCAGCTTCCAGATCGGCGATGGTTTCAAACAGCGGAATCGACATGATCGACGCCTGGGGCGGCGAACCTTCTACGCCGGCGCGCCACAGGCCGGCTTCCTTGAGCAGGATGTTGACCTCCAGCAGGTCCGACACGCTTTCCGCCTTGGAAATGATATAATGGGTGATGCAGGCGGGGCCATAGATGCGGTGCGCTTCGGCGGCGGCATGGACGATCGCCAGTTCCGACGCGGTTTCCTCCGAATAGTCGGAAAAGCGCGACCCCAGCGGGCGGTTATTGGCCAGTTCCCGGCGCAGCAGCGCGATACGGGCATATTCGTCGAGCGCGGCATAGTCCGGCTCGACCCCCGCTACCTTCAGCAGTTCCGCAACGACGCGCTGATGCACGTCGCTATTCTGACGCATGTCGAGCGTGGCAAGATGGAAGCCGAAGGTTTCGACCGCACGGATCAGACGGCCAAGCGCGCCCCCGGTCGCCAGCGCGCCATTGCCCTCGCTCGCCAGCCCTTGGGCCACGGTGACGAGATCGCGGCGGAAATCGGCGGGGCTGGCATAGGCCTGCCCTTTCAGGCTGGAGGGACGCGGAGGCTGATCCCCGGTCAACGCCACATAGGTGGCGACGAGCCGGGCGTAGATGCCCGAAATGGCGCGGCGATAGGGTTCGTCCTGCCGACTGGGCGACTCGTCTCCGCTGGCGTCGGCAATATCCAGCACCGCCTGCGGCACATGGGCGAGTTCGGTAGACAGCGAGAGTTCCGCGCCTAGCGCATGCAGCGCATCGAGATAATAAGCGAGCGCCGCCTGCGCCCCCCGCTTGAGCGCGAATTCCAGTTGGGGCGCCTGCACGAAGGGATTGCCGTCGCGGTCGCCGCCGATCCAGCTGCCGACCCGCAGGAAGCTTTGCGGGCGCGCGCCCAGCACCCGCTCCCACCGCGTATAAAGGGCGGGCAGGACAGGCAGGAATATGTCGCGGAAATAGGTGAGCACATTGTCGATCTCGTCCGCGACGAACAGTTTTTCACGGCGCAGCGGACGGGTTTGCCACAGCAGGGCGATCTGGCGAAAAATCGCCTCATCCAGATTTTCGCCGTGAGCCGTTTCCTGGCGACCCGCATCCTTGAGCAGCATCAGATCGGCAATGCGATTCTTGTGATCGATCATGCTCTTGCGCCGCACCTCGGTCGGGTGGGCGGTGAGAACGGGGACGATCAGCGAATGCGCCAGCAGCCCCAGAACCGCGTCACGATCAATTCCGTGCGAATCGAGCCGGGCGATCGCCGACGCCACATCGGCCCCTGGGTCCGCCGCGACCCCCTGCCGGTCCTCGGCCAGATTGGCGAGCATCGAAAACAGCATGAAGCCGCGGGTGAAGTTGAGCGTGTCGTCGAGGCTGAGCGCGTCCAGCCCGGTATCGACAAGGTCCGCGCCCTGTATGCCGCGCGCCCGATCGACCGAGGCGGAGCGGATATATTCGGTCTGGCGATAGAGGCTATCCCCGCCATAGGCGCGAATCACATCGCCCAGCAGGCGCCCCAGATAGCGGATGTCGGGGTTCTGCGTGATCGCAGGAGCGGACGGTGATGAGGAGAGAGTCGCCATGGAAACGATGCTGCATTGCAACAGTAAAAGGGTCAAGCATTTCCCATCGTTTGCGCTGCGCGATTCAAGCCGCCTTCAGCGCCTCGATCAGCCGGCCGAATTCTGCCTGCACCTGTTCCACCCCCTGTCGTACGGCCGCGCCCTGGGCACGGGTGGCAGCGGCGGCCTGCGCCGAATGCCGCAGGGCATGGGAAATCGCGTCGACCGCCTGATTGGTGGCGCCCGCATCCAGCGCGACCGAACGGGAAACGCGCTGAATATCCTCAACCGAAGCAAGCTGTTGCTGGGCGGATGAGGCCGCCGCACCGATCGTTTCGACCAGACTGGCGAGGACCGTATCGACCGAGCCGACAAGCGCGAAGGTCTGTTCCGCCGCCTGTTCGATCCCATCCGCGCGCGCCTGAATCTCCCGCGTGGTCTGGGCCGTCTGGGCCGCCAGCGCCTTGACTTCGTTGGCGACGACCACAAAGCCGCGCCCCGCCTCTCCGGCGCGGGCCGCCTCGATCGTGGCGTTGAGCGCCAGCAGGTTGGTCTGGCCGGTAATCTCCGCGATCAGCTTCGTCGCTTCGTTGACACTGCCGACATGGCGACGCAGATTATCATTGGCGTGGTGGGCGGCGGCCGACTGTCCGCTGGCGCTCGCCGCCGATTCGCGGATGTCATAGGCAGTGCCGGTGAAAGCCCCGATCGATGCCGTCAGATCGTCAATGGTCGCGGCGATCGCCTGGGCCGATCCGGCGGTATCGCGCGCGCGCGCCGTCACGGTATCGACGTGCCGCTGCTGCTCGTCGATCGTGCGCATCGTATCGTCGGCGCTATGTTCCAGCGCGGCAGCCGTTTCGAACAGCTGCGTCACCAGCAGGGCCATGGACCGTTCCAGCGCTTCGGCTATCACGCGACCGTTGCGCCGCAATTCTTCCTGATGTCGCCGTTCCTCCGCCGCGACCTGATCGGCGCTGGCGGCCAACGCCTGCCGGGCCGCTTCAGCCTGCACCAGCGCCTTGCTGGCCTGTTCGGCGGCGGAGCGCGCTTCACTTTCCGCATCGCGCGACAGCTGGACCTGCTTGCGCAAGGCCCGATGCGCCGCCATCAGACGCCATGCCAGCCAGCCAGACATGGCCAGGAATGTCAGGACGATGATGGCGACGGCGGGCATGATCTGGCGCAACGCCTTCGCCCCCGACGATGATCGGCGCCATTCCACCTGCCCCAGCACCCGCCCAGTGACATCCTTGACCCGAATACCGTTTTCGGTGTCGCCGGTGGTGCCGACATTCCAGCGCAGCGGCAATTGATTGGTGCGGCTCATGTCGGCCAGCAATTTGGCGTCGATCGGTTTGGTCAGCACCAGATAACGCACATCCCCGGACGGCAAGTGAGCGACGTCTTTCCACGGCGTGATCGCGCGGACGCCCAGGATCGCCGCCTGACCCTGCAACCGCACGAAGCGGACAACGGCCTTGCGCTCGTCCAGCGCGGCGCGGTGACTCTGCGGCAGCGCCGTCATCAGTTCATGCAGTACCGGCAGGTCCAGCGCCTGGTCCAGCGGCAGGCGGCGCGCGCGCCGGGGCAATTCGCTGCCCGCCGCCGACCAGATCGTCCGTCCACGGACGTCAAGTACGTAGGAATCGGCCACTTCCGTCGCCAGATTGCTTTCGGCCCATTGCCTGTCGAAATCGCCATAGACATGGCCCACCGCATCGTCCCAGCGCGCCGACGCCATGACAGCATCCCCCACCGCGGCCCGCTCACGCAGCAACGCGCCATTGACGACGCGATGCAGATAGGCGTCGGCATTGCGTTCGATCTGGGCACTGAGCAGGCCAAGGAGAATGGCCGTGCCGATCAAGGCCAGCATTATGACGCCGCCAAGCGGCACCATCGTATCCCCCAGATTGTTGCTACCCGCCAGCAATGCACGTTTGCGCATCATGTCGCGGACACGAACGAGGAGGGGATTCTTAACCATCCTCCCCGGTTAATGGGCACAGGTTGAAAATTGGTGAGCAAGTTCTTGCGCCAACCCGGTCCGCTGGGCCAAAGGATGAGCGTGACCGCCAGCATCAGCATAGGAACCGACAGCCACGGCAAGGACGTGCTGGTCGACGTGGAGGAATTGCTTGCCACCCGGCTGCTCGTCCAGGGCAATTCGGGGTCGGGCAAATCGCATCTTCTGCGCCGCCTGCTGGAAGAAAGCGCGCCGCTGGTGCAGCAGGTGGTGATCGACCCGGAGGGGGATTTCGTCACGCTGGCCGACCGCTACGGCCATGTCGTGATTGACGCGGGCGATTATAATGAGCGCGAGATCGTCAAGATGGCGACCCGGATACGCGAACATCGCGCGTCGGTGGTGCTGAGCCTGGAAGCGCTGGAGATCGACGCGCAGATGAAATGCGCCGCATCCTTCCTCAACGCCCTGTTCGATGCGCCGCGCGACCATTGGTATCCCGCATTGGTTGTGGTCGACGAGGCGCAGATGTTTGCGCCCGCCGCCGCTGGCGACGTATCGGACGAGGCGCGCCGGGTATCGCTGGCGGCGATGACCAATTTGATGTGCCGGGGGCGCAAGCGCGGGTTGGCAGGGGTTATCGCAACCCAGCGGCTGGCGAAACTGGCCAAGAATGTCGCGGCGGAAGCCTCCAACTTTCTGATGGGGCGCACCTTTCTGGACATCGACATGGCGCGCGCCGCCGACCTGCTGGGGATGGAGCGGCGGCAAGCGGAGCAGATCCGCGATCTGGAGCGCGGACGGTTCCTGGCGCTGGGTCCGGCGATCTGCCGCCGTCCGGTCGCGGTAAAGATCGGCGCGGTCAAGACCAGCACTCGGGGCGGCACGCACAAGCTGATGGCGCCCCCCGTCACCAGCGGCGAGGATTTTCAGGAATTGCTGTTCGCCCCCGAAGCGGCGGACGCCGTGCCGGTCGCGCCGCCCCGTGCCGATCCCCCGCCCCGCGCCGCCGAGGACATCATCCGCGCGCTGGCCGATTCGCCACAGGCGCGGCCCGCCGCGCCTGAACTGGATTTCGGCCAGAATGAGCCGGTGGTGATGACGGTGCTGGAGGAAATCGTCGCCGATCTGGGCGATGCAGCGCCCAGCATAGCGACGCTGTATCAGGATTTTGGCGTCCGCTGCCGGATGAAGGGGCTGCGTACCCCGCCGCTGGACCTGCCAGCCTTCCGCAAGCGTTTTGCCATGGCGCAGGCGGGGATGATGGACGCAGCCGACGTCCGCTGGGAACCGGCGATGCGCGCGGCGGACCCATTGCCGGAGGATATGCTGGCCCCCTTCCTGCTGATCGCGCGCGCCGCGATGCAGGGCCAGCCCTGCCCGGACGATGCGGCGCTGGCGCGGGCCTATGGCACCAGTTCACCGGGGCGGGTGCGCCGGTTGATCGACTATATGGAGAAATTGGGCGTCATCGTCGCGCGCACCGATTTTTCGGGCAAGCGCTCCATCGGCGTACCGGGACTGGGCCTGTCGACGGCGGTGGCGGAGGGATGACGGCCCCAACCATGTCATCCGTCCTTTTCGTGTGCCTGGGCAATATCTGCCGGTCGCCCCTGGCAGAGGCTGCGTTGCGGGCGGAGGCGGAACGGGCCGGGCTGGACATCATCGTTGATTCGGCGGGAACGGGCGACTGGCATGTCGATTGTCCCCCGGACCCGCGCGCGGTGCGGCAGGCGCAGCGCCACGGCATCGACATATCGGGCTATCGTGGGCGTCAGGTGCGCGCCTCCGATTTCCGCAGCTTCGCGCATATTTTCGCGCTGGATGGCGATAATCTCAAAAATCTGCGGCGTATCCGGCCATCCGATGGAAGCGCGACGCTGGCGCTGTTGATGGATATGGTGCCGGGACGG
Source organism: Sphingobium xenophagum (assembly GCF_002288285.1). Taxonomy (NCBI): domain Bacteria; kingdom Pseudomonadati; phylum Pseudomonadota; class Alphaproteobacteria; order Sphingomonadales; family Sphingobiaceae; genus Sphingobium; species Sphingobium xenophagum. The sequence goes on from NZ_CP022745.1 coordinate 697,130, forward strand.
GAGGGGAGCGGCGTGACCGATCCCTATTATGGCGACGAAGCGGGCTTTGCGCAGACGTGGGACGATGTAACCCGCGCGGCGCGGGCCATCGTCGCGAAACTCCGCACCCAGCCATCCTAGTGGTCCGATTCTGACATTTGCTACCTTATGGGATAAGGCGTGTTCAAATGTCAGGATCAATCCACTAGCGCCCGTCAGTCGCCTGCGACGCGATCCCGCATCGTCTGGCTGGCGCGGAAGGTCAGGACGCGGCGCGGTTCGATCGGCACTTCCACCCCGGTCTTGGGATTGCGGCCCATGCGCTGGGTCTTGTCGCGCAGGACGAAAGTGCCAAAGCTCGAAATCTTCACATTTTCGCCGCGCTCCAGCGCGTCGGACATATGGCCCAGGATCGATTCGATCAGCGCTGCCGCTTCGGCCCGCGACAGGCCGACGTGGCGGTTGACGCTTTCAGCAAGGTCTGCGCGCGTTAATGTGCCTGTGCCGATCATCGGATTCCCCATTTCCACCCCTTGGGCCACCATAGTCGGATGGCCTTTGCGGGAATGTGCGGGATTCGCAGGGCTTTGGCAAGGTTGCGTGATTTTGCGGGATCAGACCCGCAGGACGCAGGCACCCCAGGTGAAGCCGCCGCCCATCGCTTCGAGCACGATAAGGTCGCCCGGCTTGATCCGGCCGTCGCGCACCGCGCAATCGAGCGCCAGCGGCACCGACGCAGCCGAGGTATTGGCGTGGCGATCGACGGTCACGACAACCCGGTCGGGCGAGAGTTTGAGCTTGCGCGCGGTAGCGTCCAGGATGCGGGCATTGGCCTGATGCGGCACCAGCCAGTCGATATCGCTGTTGGACAGGCCCGCCGTCGCCATGACTTCGTTCAGCACCGAGGCGAGATTGACCACGGCGTGGCGGAACACTTCCTGCCCCTTCATCCGCAGCTTGCCCACGGTCTGCGTCGTGGACGGTCCGCCATCGACATAGAGAAGGCCGTTGTGGCGGCCATCGGCGTGCAGCTTGCTGGCCAATATGCCGCGCGCGCCATCCGCGCTTTCCTCCGCGCCCAGCACGACTGCGCCAGCGCCATCGCCAAAGAGGACGCAGGTGGTGCGATCTTCCCAGTCGAGAATACGGCTGAAGGTTTCCGCACCGATCACCAGAGCGCGCCGGGCCGCGCCGGAGCAGATCATGCTGTCGGCAACGGTCATGGCGTAGAGGAAGCCGGAGCAGACGGCCGCGACGTCAAAGGCGACGCAATCATCGATGCCCAGCGCGGCCTGCACCCTGGTGGCGGCGGCGGGGAAGGTCTGGTCCGGGGTCGCGGTCGCCAGAATGATGAGGTCGATGTCCTGCGCCGCAACGCCCGCGGCATCGAGAGCGGCCTGCGCCGCATCGGCCGCCAGCGAGGCGGTGGTTTCACCCTCGCCCGCGATATAGCGATTGCGGATGCCGGTGCGCTCGACAATCCATTCGTCGCTGGTATCGACGGTCTGTGCCAGTTCCGCGTTGCTGACCGCACGCGCCGGCAGCGCCGATCCGGTCCCCAGGAGAATCGCACGACGGATCACTTGACGGGCTGCTCCAGCTTCGACGAGGCAATAAGCGCCTGAACGGCGGCCATGTCGGCCGCGATGCGGCGGGTGATGTCTTCTTCCAGCAGGCGGGCGGCAACATGAACCGCATTGGCGATGCCCTTGGCGTCCGCGCTGCCGTGGCTTTTGACGACCACGCCATTGAGGCCCAGAAATACCGCGCCATTATGATTGTTGGGATCAAGATGATGCTTGAGCAGGTGCATCGCGGGTTTCGAGATCAGGAAGCCGATCTTCGAACGGATCGAACTGGTGAAGGCGTTGCGCAGCACGTCGGTGACGAAGCGGGCCGTGCCTTCGATCGTCTTGAGCGCGACATTGCCGGAAAAACCGTCGCACACGATGACGTCGGTATCGCCCCGGCTGATCTTGTCGCCTTCGGTAAAGCCGTCAAAGCTCATCGGCAGGACGTCCGCAGCGCGCAGGATGGCCGCAGCGTCGCGGATTTCGTCCGTACCCTTAAGCTCTTCGGTACCAATGTTGAGCAGGCGCACGCGCGGCCGCTCCAGATCGAATGCGATGCGGGCATAGGCTGCCCCCATCACCGCGAACTGGACGAGATTGCGGGCGTCGCATTCGGTGTTCGCGCCCAGATCGAGCATGACGACGTCATTGTCGCCACGCGTGGGCAACAGGGCCGACAGTGCGGGCCGATCAATGCCGGGCATGGTGCGCAGCGCCAGCTTGGCCATGGCCATCAGCGCACCGGTATTGCCCGCCGACACGGCTGCACCGGCATCACCCGACTTCACGGCCGCTATGGCCATACTCATCGAGCTGCTCTTCTTGCGAATCGCAACGCTCGGCTTGTCAGCGCCATCGACGACGGTATCGGCATGGACGACGTCGGACGCCGCGCGCAAATTGGGATGGTTGTCGAGCGCCGCCTTGATGCGGGTTTCGTCACCGAACAGGGTGAAGCGCAGCCCGTCATGGCGGTGACGGGCGAGCGCCACACCCGCCATCATCACGCGCACGCCTTCATCCCCGCCCATCGCGTCTATGGCGATTCGCGGCTGGCTGGACACCCTAGATCACCCCTTTGCGGAGATCGAAAAGTCGTTACGCCCCGACGGCGACGATTTCGCGGCCGTTATAATGGCCACAGGCGCCGCACATATTGTGGGGGCGCTTGAGTTCACCGCAGTTGGAGCATTCCTGGAACGCTTCGACGCGCAGCGAATCATGGCTACGGCGCATACCGCGCTTGGAGGGGGACGTTTTCCTTTTGGGGACAGCCATATCGGCACCTTGTTCCGTAAATCTATCAGGTTGTGCGAACGGCCAGATCCAACATGAAAGCTGACGCCACAGGCGCCGCAGACCCATGCGGCCCTGGGTGATCGCGAAGCCCTGCGCCTATAGCGCTTTTTGATCGGGGCGCAAGTCCTTCCTTGCCTGCCAAGCCGCAGCGGCTAGGGTGCAGGGCATAGAAATGAAGGGAAAATCGATGCTCCTGCCGATCACGCTGACCTTCGCCGCGGCCTGCGCGCTGCTCAATCTGTGGATAGCGACGCGATGCGCGCGGATTCGCATTTCGGGCAAAATATTGCATGGCGATGCGGGCAATACGCTGCTGGCCAGGCGGATGCGGGCGCACGCCAATTTTGTCGAATATACCCCGATCGTGCTGATCCTGTTCCTGGTGGTCGAACTGGCGGTTGGCGCGTCACTATGGCTGTGGATCGGTGCGCTGGTCTATATCGTGGCGCGCGTGGCCCATGCGTTTGGCATGGATGCCGAAGCCCCCACCCCCTGGCGGGCTGGCGGTGCGCTGCTGACATGGCTGGTGACGGCCGGCCTGGCGATCACGGCGCTGACGATCGCCTACACCGCCACGCGGGAGATGCCGGCGCCGCCCACGCTGTCAGCCCATGTATAAAGGATGGGGCGCCTGACTGCGGGCGCCCGTCACATCCCCATATCGGCGAGGATCAGCCCAGCACCGAATCGGCGACGAAGGGATTCGTGCGGCGCTCATGGGCAAAATTGCTCATCTGGCCATGGCCGGGGACGAAGGCTGTATCCCCGCCCAACGGCCAAAGCTTGCCGGTGATCGCGTCGATCAATTGCTGATGGTTGCCGCGCGGGAAATCGGTGCGACCGATCGACCCCTGAAACAGCACATCGCCGACGATGGCGAGCTTGCTGGGGGCGTGGTGGAACACGACATGGCCGGGCGTATGGCCGGGGCAATGGAGGACGTCGAGGGTCAGATCGCCCACGGTCACCTGATCGCCATCGACCAGCCAGCGGTCCGGCTCGAAACTTTCGCCCGGCACGCCCCAGCGCGCGCCATCCTGCGCCAGCTTGTCGATCCAGAAGCGGTCATCCTCATGCGGTCCCTCAATAGGCACGCCAAGGTCGCGGGCCAGCACGCCCGCCTGCCCGCAATGATCGATATGCCCATGGGTCACGAGCAGCTTTTCAATCGTCACGCCATGCTGCGCCGCTGCCTGCTTCAACACCGGCAGGTCGCCGCCTGGATCGACGAACGCGCCGCGCATGGTGGCGGTGCACCAGAAAAGCGTGCAGTTCTGCTGGAGCGGGGTGACCGGGATCAGCGTCGCCCTGAGCGGGCGGTCCTGCTGGGACGTAGCTTGCGGGGATGTCGTCATAGGCCCGATGTGGCGAAGCGACGCGGTCGGCGCAAGGCCTATGCCTCACCCAGCGCCGCGAACGGCTCGGCCAGGCTGATCCCGTCCAGCACCCGCGCGGTTTCATCCCGCACGCGAAGCATCACCCGGTGCAGGCGACATTCCGATTCGGGCAGGCAGTTGGTGCAGCTTCATGGGCAAAGCGGCTGGCGCAGGGGGTGAGCGCGAGCGACCCACGGGTCAGGCGGACAATGTCGCCATAGCTGATGTCGACCGGCGCGAGCGCAAGCCAATAGCCCCCGTCCCTGCCCCGCTGCGTCGCCACCAGCCCTTCGCGCGACAATTCCGACAGGATCACCGTTAGGAATTTGCCCGGAATATTCTGGCGCGTGGCAATCTCGTTCAGCGGCACCGGTCCCTGACGATAGCGGTCGGCCAGATGCTGGAGCGCGCGGATGGCATAACGGGTCTTTTGGGACAGCATATTTCCGTTATTCGCTCAGCCGATGCGTTTGACAAGTCAGGGCGCGGCTTTCTCCAGCGCGGCGCGTGCCTGGGCGGGGAAATCGGTAAAGACCGCGTCCACCCCGGTCGCCGCCACGGCGCGAACATAGCCCGCAAAATCGCCCCGTCCTTCCGGGTCGTCGGTCCGCTGATACTGGGCGGGCAGGAACATATTTTCCATCCGCAAGGTCCAGATATGGACCTGTAGGCCGGCATCATGCGCCTGCCCCACCAGCGCGGTGGCGCCGCTGTCAGCCAGTACGCGATTGGTGGAAGGACCGATGCCGTCCGCATAGTCGGCGATCGCGCGCAGCCCCTCGACGCTCATCATGCCGTCATAGCTCAGGTCCGGCCGGTCGGCCGGGCCAGCGGTGCTATCGATCAACTGGATCAGCCGCAGCCGGGTGGCGGCGCGCAAGGCCTGAAGATTGCCGACCTCGAACGACTGGATAAAGACCGGGTCGGCCTCCGTCAGATAGCCATATTGTTCCAGCAGCGCGAGCATCGGCGCCTGATGCGGCAGTCCGATCCCGGCGAAATAGCTGGGATGCTTGGTTTCGGGATAGAGGCCGATGCGGCGACCCGCTTCCGCCTCCTTGGCGCGGACGAGCTTCAATATCTCCTCAAATGTCGGGATGAGATAGAGATCGTTGAAGCGGGTGTTGGCTGGGCGCAGCATGGGCAGCCGTTCGCGCGCACGCAGGGTACGCAGTTCGGCCAGGGTAAAATCTTCGGTGAACCAGCCGGTGACCGCTGCGCCATCAATGGTCTTGGTCGTCTTGCGATCGGCAAATTCGGGGTGATCGGCAATATCGGTCGTGCCGCTGATCTCATTTTCGTGGCGGGCGACCAATATGCCGTCCTTGGTCAGGACCAGATCCGGCTCGATAAAGTCTGCGCCCTCGTCAATCGCCCGCTCATAAGCGGCGAGCGTATGTTCCGGCCGCTCGCCGCTGGCCCCGCGATGGGCGATCAACAAGGGTTCGGCCATGGCCATCTCCACCGGCAACAGGAGCAACAGGAGCGTCAGGCAGGCGCGGATCAGGCGCCGCCCGGTCATGCTATGGCACCTGCCAGGGCGTTCTCATAGGTCGTCGCCTTGAAACCGACGATGGTTTGCTTGCCCGTGTCCAGGATCGGGCGCTTGATCATCGACGGGTTGGTCATCATCAGCAGGATGGCCTTGTCCGCATCGATATGCGCCTTGTCCCCGGCATCCAGCGCCTTGAAGGTGGTGCCGGAACGGTTGAGGATGGTTTCCCAGCCATGTTCCATCACCCATTCCTCCAGCTTGGCCTTGTCCACGCCCGACACCTTATAGTCGTGGAAGCTGTAGGAGACGCGCTCATTGTCGAGAAAATTGCGGGCCTTCTTGATCGTGTCGCAATTTTTGATGCCGTACATCGTGATCATGGCGGCTTACCCTTTGAATGCGGTGACTTCGATTTCGATTTTCATGTTCGGCTTGATTAGTCCGGCGACGACGCAACTGGCGGCGGGGCGGATGGTGCCGAATATAGGAGCGGTCGCCTGCCCCAGTTCGTCCCAATAGGCAGGGTCGGTGATGTAATAAGTGACGCGCACCACGTCTGAAAAGGCAAAGCCCGCCTCCTCCAGCGCCGCGCCGATGACCTTGAGCGCGTTGGCGGCCTGTTCGGCCACGCTGTCGGGCATGGTCTTGGTTTCCGGATCGGTGCCGGTGGTGCCGGCGACGAAGCACCAGTCACCCTGGACGACGGCACGGGAATAGCCGACCTGCGCCTCAAAGGGCGAGCCGGACGAAATAAGCTGGCGGGACATGATGGATTCCTGCTGCAGTGCGAAAGGATCGCGCCCGCCCTTGCCCCCTTGGCCTGATGCTGTCCAGTGGATTCAGCGAGGGCGACGCGGAACGGCGTGCCGTGCGGACCGTTGGGACGGGATTGAACCAGCTACAGGAGAGCGTCCATGGCCGATCCGATCCCCGATAATGACATTGATGAGAATAGCGAACAGAATGAGGCGGGCACGCAGGCGCAGGATGTAACGGAGTCCGCGCGGACGCGGACGACTGACCTCAGCGAAGAGAGCGAACATGGCGGACATGGCAATCCGGCCCAGATCATCCCCGACGACGTACCGGACCTTGTCGACAAGATGAACGCCATGAACCGATCCGGCCAGATCGACATGGACGCCTATGCCGGCGAACCGGCAATGGATGATGAGGACGGGGCGGAAAGCAGCGAGGACTGATCGGGTCGATCAGGCCGCCTCACTGCTCCCGTCGAGCGCGAAATTGATCATGCCGCGCGCCATGTGACCCAGCGCCTGCGCCATTGCGTCGCCGATCGCTGGGTCCATATCCTGTTGACCTGCAATCGCGCATGTCATCGCCAAAGCCCAGTCGTCGGCAAGCGCGGGCGTGATGGGGAAAGCGCGGTGCAGCGACATGACGCACTGACCGCGCGCGAACCAGTCGCGCGGCCCGCCCAGCCAGCCCGACAGGAAACGTGTCAGGCCCAAACGCACCGGCCCCAGATCGGCGGCGTGAACCGCGCGCAGGTCAGCGTAGAGGCTGTCCTGTTCGATCAGGTCATAGAAGCGGTTGACGATCGCCGCGACGACCGGTTCGCCGCCGATGCGGACATAGGGGCTGGGCGGCGCGGCGGCGTTCATCGACTGGCTCCGTTTCGGATGATGGAATGGCCAGCATGACGCATTGGAACCGCGCGTCATTGATCCGCGTCAAACTCGATCCTCACCGGATTGGCGAGAGGTTGGACCGGCTTTAACGCCCCCTTTGCCAATAGCCGCCTATCGTCGCGGCATGGCGAGACAGAGATATGGACGCGCGCAACGGCGCAGCTCTGGCTTCAGCGGCCCGGCGTTGATCTACACATTATGTCTGGGCCTGTTGCTTGGCTGGTACGGGCCGATTTGGATGGATCGCGGTGCCTGGCCGCCCCTGGAGCCCCCCGGCAAAGCATGGCCGCCGATGCGCTGTCCGCGCAATTCGGCTTTTGCCATAGCGGGGGCGGTGTGAATTGCGTCGTCGATGGCGACACATTCTGGTTTGGCGGCGAGAAATATCGGATCGCCGATATCGACACGCCCGAAACCCACGGGCCACGCTGCGCCGCCGAGGGTGCATTGGGCGCGCGGGCGACGGAGCGGTTGCAGGCCCTGATGAATGCGGGGGCGTTTTCTCTGGAGAGCGGGGACCGGGATACGGACCGCTACGGTCGATCGCTGAGGGTCGTGACACGCGGCGGCGAATCGATCGGCGGGATGCTCGTCGCCGAAGGGCTGGCACGCGAATGGGATGGCGCGCGTCACGGATGGTGCTGAACGGGGCGAACGCGCAGCGCCCGCCCCTTCGTCCCGCTTAGCGGCAGTTCAGGCCACCCCGGTCGATTTCACGGCCGAGCAGCGCACCTGCGCCGCCGCCGATCAATATGCCCGCGACATTGGATTGGCCGCGATCGATCTGGCTGCCGAGCAGGCCGCCCAACGCCGCGCCGACGATCAGGCCAGTGGTGCCGTCCGACCGGCGGCAATAATAGCGGTCATCATAGCCACGATAGATGCGGGTGCGGCGATCGACGCGGATCGGCGCATAGCCGGCGCGATAATAGCGGTCGGGCCGGTAGCTGCGGCCATAACGCGGATCGGGGCGGTTCCAGTCATAGCGGTACACCACGCGACCGGGCCGACGATAGGCAACGCGGCGGTCGTCCCGACGATCCCGGCGCCAGTCGCGGCGATCATCGCGCCGGTCGGCGCGTCGGTCCTGGCGATCATCCCGGCGGTCGGCCCTGCGGTCCTGGCGATCGTCGCGCCGTTCGCGATTGTCGCGGCCCGGCTGGGCGAAAGCGGGCGTTGCGGCCAGGCCGGTCAGCGTCATCGCGCCGAGTGACAGGGCAGCAATAGCCTGTCTGAAAGTGAACGTCATGGCAGAGTCCTTTGCATGGGCATATTCGTGAATGTCAGAACCCATGACGATAGAGCTTGTTGCATGAACGACACAAAACCACCCGTTCATCGTGGAGCAGGATGAGGCGGGGAGCAGGGCACCGATGGTGCAATCGGGAGAATGGCGGGATCGTGCAGCGGCGATCCGATAATCGCTGCCTCAGCCCTGATCCTGATAGGCCATCTGGAGTATGCCCCAGTGCCGGCCCTTTACATGGATCGACGCGATCACCTGTTTGAGCAGGATGACATCGCCCGCCGCAGTCAGGCGGCGATACGCCTTGATGCAGAAGGGCTGCGTCGTGCGGCATTGTTCGCGCGTATCGGCGAAATCGAAGATCAGGCCCTGCCGCGAATATTCCGCATTCCATACATCTTCGCCCGGCCGCTGCGGATGGGCGCGTTCGGGCATGGCGATCGCGCCAAAGGCATTGCGGTCGGTGAAGGTCATGCCGAACAGGCCAGTGAAGGCGCGCGCCTTTTCCTGCTGCGCGCGCGCGGCGGGCAACATCACATCCTGTACGGGATGGCTATATTGTTGCGGATTGGTACCGGGAATAGGGGTTGGCAGATCGCCGAACAACGCGGCTTCGCTGATCCGCCCGCTGTCGATCGCCTGCTCCATCGCGCGACTGACGATCTCGGCCGATTCCAGGCTGAAACTGATATAGGGCGAATCGGGAATCGCGACCCCGCTTTCGGCCAGATATTGCAGCAGCATGTTGGTATCGTCGCTGGCGGTCGATACGCGGCCCGACAGGCGTTGCAACCCGCCCGCATTGTCCGCCGACGTGCTGGCCAGCGCGGCCAGGCCAGTGCGGATTTCCCCCGCCGATCCCACGATCGACGCGATCCGTTCGGCCACGCCCTCGGTATTGCTCGACAGGTCGACCATGAGCGAGCCAAGCCGCTCCACCAGCGCCTCTATGTTGCGCGTGTCCGATTGCGCGGTGCGCGCGGTCTGCGCGCCGCGGTTGATGCTGTCGAGCATCCCGCCCGCCTCGCTGGTCAACGCCGCGATCGATTGTTCGATCGTGTGCGTGGCCGCGCCGGTTTCCTGCGCCAGTTTCTTCACTTCGGCGGCGACGACGGCAAAGCCGCGACCGGCATCGCCCGCGCGTGCCGCCTCTATCGTGGCGTTGAGCGCTAGCAAATTGGTCTGCCGCGCGATGCCGCTAATCACATTGGTGACATGGGCGACGGTCTTGAGCGCTTCGCCAAAGCCGTCCAGCCGCTCATGGATACGGCTGACCTGATCGATCAGATCGACAAAGACATGGTTGGCGGCGGAGAGTTGCCGCCCGGAATCGTCGATGATGGAACGGGCCGCCACCGCCTTGGCGCGCGCATCCTGCCCGGCATTGGCCACGCTTTCGCCATCGTGCGACAATTGCGTCGCTGCGCCGCTGATCGCCTCGATCGTGCGCGCCTGCTGCGTTACGCGGTCGGCCAGTTCGCTGATGTCGGCCTGGAGATCGAGCGTGCGTATGCCCAGGTCGCCCGACAATTTGGCCACCTTCATAACCGCTCTTGCAACGGTTTCGGATTTCGTTTCGCTACCCACGGATCGAGGGCTAGCTCAACATGGTAAAGGAAAGATTAGCGATGCGTCAGAGCGATCCGGCCAGCGCCAGCACCACCCCGGACACCACCAGCAGCAGCCCGATGGCCTCGCTCCGCTGCATCTGTTCCCGCAGGTAAAAATGCGCAAAACCCATGGTGAAGGCGACCTCGATCTGCCCGACGATCCGCACCAGCGCGACCGGCGCCGTTGCAAAGCCGGTGAACCAGCAGGCCGATCCTAGGGCCGAGAGCATCCCGACCTGTCCCGATACCCGCCAGGTGGCGAACACGCGCCGCATTTCGCCTGATTCGCGCGCCAATAGCCAGCCGCCCTGCATCAGGGTCTGAAGCGCGACCGTCACGACCAGCACGACCAGCGCCGCCAGGACCGCGTCGCCCGTGTCCACCTGCTGCGTTGCGCGGCGGATGCCGATCGCGGTCAGGGCGAAGAAAAATCCAGACGCTATGCCGCAGAGGGCAGCGGGCTGGCCCAGCGCGCGGACGAAATCCATCGCCCCCATGCGCCTGCCCCCGGTCGACAGCAGCATCACGCCCACCACGCCGCAGCCGATCCCGCCCCAGGCCAGCGGCGAGAGACGCTCGCCCATCAGCAGGAAGGACAGTAGCGCGCCCTGGACCGCCTCGGTCTTGGAATACGCGGTGCCGACGACGAAATTGCGGTATCCAAATGCCAGGATCAGCAGGTTGGTCGCAACGATCTGCGCCAGCCCGCCGCCGATGCAGAAAAGCAGGAACAACGGCCCCAGTGCAGGCAGAGGTGCTGGATTGGCCAGCCAATATCCGCCCAACAACATAATAGCGAACGGCAGTCCGTAAAAGTAGCGCACCAGCCCCGCCGCATTGAGCGACAGGCTATGACTGACGCGCCGCTGGACGGCGGTGCGCCAAGCCTGCATCCCGCCCGCCATCAGCGTCGCGGGCAACCAGATCGGGGACGTGATCATCGCGCTGCTATGGCCGCCGGACGCCCGGCGTCATCCCATCATCACCAGCATGGTGAAGAACAGCGCCAGCGCGAGACAGGCGAACATATAGAGCAGGGGCAGCCGCCACATCGCGCCAAAGCGCGACAGGCTGTAGGCGTCCTTCATCTGTCGATACATATGCCAGGCGGCGTAGAGCAGCAGCGCCGTCGTCACCAAACCGGCGGTGACATGCAGCGCCGACAACAGCATCGACAATGAAAAGAGCAGGGACATGAAGGCGATCGAATAGGTGACGTAGATCGCATGGTCGTACATCTTGAAGCGGCGGTTGAACGGGAAGAGCAGCCACACGAACGGCATGGAAAACAGGATCAACGCCCAGGAGAATTTATAGGCATTGGCCTTGAGCTTGTAATAGGCCAGTTCCGGGTCTTTCGCCGCCGCGCTGACGACCTCTCCCACTGTGGCCGCGACTCCGCCATTCATGCCCTCGCCACGCAGGGTTTGCGTCATGTTGGCAGCGAGCGTCATGCCCTGTCGCTCCTCGCGCGCCTCGCTCAAATCCTCGTTCAGCTTCTCGCGCCGCTTCGGCGTCAGGCCCGGCTCTTTCAACCGTCTTTCTATCTTCGCAATCCGCGCGTCGGCCTTGGCCTCTTCGGCGCGCAGTTCCGCGATGGCGCCATCGTCCATCTGCACCATCTTGCCCGCGCTGGCGCCATGGCCGCTGGTGAGCGAGAAGATGGCGTACATGAGGAAGGCGCTGAACAGGAACAGCGCGAAGGGCGACACGAATTTCGCGCGCTCGCCATGGATGTAGCGTCGCGTCAGCTTACCCGGACGCAGCGCCAGTTCGGGCAATGTCCGGAATATCTTGCCTTCAAAATGCAGCACGCCATGGGCCAGATCATGGCCGATCGCGCCGAAGCTGCGATGGAGATGCGCCGCCTGCCCGCATTGCGCGCAATAGGCGCCGGTCAGTTCCGCGCCACAATTAAGGCATTTGCCATGGCCATCATGATCGGATTCGCCATGCCCCGGCTCGACCGCGCGCGCGATCATGCCTCCGGTGATGGCGTCCCCCGCCGCGTCGATTTCCCCCGTCATGGGGGACAGGATAACAGCGGTGTATGGCGCTTGCCAGACAGTTGTTTGCGTTTAGCTGGGCTGGACGCCGGGCGGTACATGGTGTGCCAGGTTCCGCCCCATCGTCCAGTTCCCCTCCAGCCGCACCAGCGGATTGGGCGCGCACCAGATTTCGCCGCTGTCGGACAGGCCGGTGACCCAGATCAGATTATGTTCCTGCCCATAATCGATGACGGCAAGGGCATAGCCCTTCCCCTTGCCCTCCACATGGACGGGCAAGGGTGGGTCGAGTTGCGTGAAGGACATGGGACTGGCTCCGGCATGAAGGTGCGGAGACAATGCCGTGTAGCGGCCGGGGTTCCGGCCCCTTGATCCAGGTTGGTGCGATTAGCTGATCCCCCCACGCACGGCATGGGGGGCGGCTTGCGTCAGGCGTTTTCGAGCAACCCTTCGCGCTTGATCTTTTCCTGCCAGACCAGCGGGGCGAGATGGTGGACATTCTGGCCTTCGCTATCGACCGCAACGGTCACGGGCATGTCCTGCACATCGAATTCGTAGATCGCTTCCATGCCCAGATCCTCAAAGCCCACGACCTTGGCCCCCTTGATCGCGCGGGCGACCAGATAGGCGGCACCACCGACCGCCATCAGATAGGCGCTCTTATGCTTGGCGATGGCTTTGGTCGCCGCGACCCCGCGCTCGGCCTTGCCAACGCAGCCCAGCAGGCCTTGCTCCAGCATCATGTCCATGAAGCTGTCCATGCGCGTTGCGGTGGTGGGACCGGCAGGGCCGACCACTTCGTCGCCGACCGGATCGACCGGACCGACATAATAGATGACGCGGCCCTTGAAATCGACCGGCAGGCTCTCGCCGCGGCTCAGCATGTCCTTGATCCGCTTGTGCGCGGCGTCGCGCCCGGTCAGCATCTTGCCGTTCAGCAGCAGCCGGTCGCCATGCTTCCAGCCCTGGACGATGTCCGGCGTCAGCGTGTTGAGATCGACGCGGATCGCTTCCTTGCTCGGCGTCCAGTTGACGTCGGGCCATTCGGACAGCTTGGGCGCTTCCAGATAGGCGGGGCCGGAGCCGTCCAGCGTGAAATGGGCGTGGCGGGTGGCGGCGCAATTGGGGATCATCGCCACAGGCTTGCCCGCCGCATGGCAGGGATAGTCGTAAATCTTGACGTCCAGTATGGTGGACAGGCCGCCCAGACCCTGCGCGCCGATGCCCAGCGCATTGACCTTGTCGAAAATCTCGACCCGCATCTTCTCGATCTCGGTCTGCGGTCCGCGCGCCTTGAGCTCGCCCATGTCGATCGCGTCCATCAGGCTTTCCTTGGCCAGGGCGACCGCCTTTTCCGCGGTGCCGCCAATGCCGATGCCCAGCATGCCGGGCGGGCACCAGCCGGCACCCATTTGCGGCACCATCTCCAGCACCCAGTCGACGATCGAATCGCTGGGGTTCATCATCTTGAACTTGGTCTTGTTTTCGCTGCCGCCGCCCTTGGCCGCGACGTCGATCACCACCTTATTGCCGGGCACCATTTCGACCGACAGGACGCAGGGCGTATTATCCTTGGTATTCTGGCGGCTGAACGCGGGATCGCGCAGGATGGAGGCGCGCAGGCGGTTTTCGGGGTTGAGATAGGCGCGGCGCACCCCTTCGTCGATCACCTCCTGCATCGACCGGCTATTATCGTCCAGGCGGCATTCCATGCCCCATTTGACGAACACATTGACGATGCCGGTGTCCTGGCAGATCGGGCGATGCCCCTCCGCACACATGCGGCTGTTGGTCAGGATCTGGGCGATGGCGTCCTTGGCCGCCGGGCTTTGTTCGGCCTCATAGGCTTTGCCCAGCGCACGGATATAATCCATCGGGTGATAATAGCTGATGAACTGAAGCGCGTCGGCGACGCTCTCGATCAGGTCGGCGGTCTTGATGAGCGTCATCTTACCCAAATCCCTTATGTCTGCGGCCCGGCCCTGCACGGCGGGTTCCTGCTCGGGCAGCGGCTAATCAGGAATCGCCCGCCTGTCCAGAGAGGGGAGGCCTAGCCGTTCGCAAAGGGGAACATCGGCCACCATGGTTCCTTCTCCATCAGCACCCGCGCGAAGCTGGGCCGCGCGACAAGCCGGGCGAGATAGGCCGCGAGGCGAGGATGATCGCTGCCGATCGGCGCGATCCTGTCGGCATAGAAGAGCGCGGGGGCCGCCGCGCAATCGGCCAGGGTGAAATTGTCGCCCACTGCCCATCCCTGCGCGCCGATGCGCGTTTCCAGCAAGGCATAGGCTTTTGCGATCAGGGCGCGCGCTTGCTCTACGCCATAAGGGTCGCGCGAGTCGGCCGGGCGCAGCCGGTCGGCGACGATCGCCTGCATCGGCGTCATCACATAATTGTCGAACAGCCGGTCCATCATCCGCACCTGTAGCGCAGCGTCGGGGTTGAGCGGTATCGGCCGGAAGGTGCCCGGCTCATGCGTCGCCAGATATTCGATGATGATGCTGGCTTCGGCGACGGTCATGTCGCGGGTCGAATCGCGCAATACGGGAAATTTGCCGATCGGCCACAGCGCCAGCCATTCCTGCGCCACATCCTCGCCCTCCAGCATGCGCGGCGTGAAGGGCGTGCCATTTTCGTAAAAGGCGATCAGCACTTTCCAGCAATAGGAAGAGAGCGGGTGATAATAGAGAATCATCGGTCGGCCTCTGCATAGGGGGAACGGGGCAGTCAGTCGGAGGCGACACCATAGCCCCTTTTGCGTGCGCCCACGCATTTGCGTGGCAAGCCAAAATTATTTTTTATTCCGCTTTTCGCTCTTGTCTTTCGGGGAACGAGGAAAGTCCACGCGTCGCTGCGTCGCAACGGGTAGAAACAGCGATGAACGGAATCGGAACAGCGACGAATTGAGTCCCTAAACCGTCATTTACCCTCTTGCGCGCAAAACAGGCTATGGCACTATCTGTGGTATCGGGTAAACGGGGGTCACCCAACAGATAGTGATTGCGTCGCTGGACCGGTTTTCAGCGCAAGGGGGATTTTGTCCCTGCAATCCCGTCAGTTGGTCCCATTTCGACCCCGTTGCGATACGGTATCTGCTAGGGTGTTGGCACCTGCCGAACACCGCTTGACCGAATCGAACGGAACGGGAACATTCGGGGGCGTACATGGATTTTCGTGATAGTGGACAGGGTGGTACAAACGACGTGGCGACTGTGATGGATGATGTGATGGACCGGGTGAGCGAACAGCCTGTCGCGCCGACCAAGGCCGAACCTTTGTCCTCTTCCTCGGTGCAGGAACGACGCTTCGACGTCGTGACCGATCCGTCGCGCGACGCGCTGCTGACCGAGTTTGGCAAGGACACGCTGAACGACCGCTATCTGCTGCCCGGCGAAAGCTATCAGGATCTGTTCGCCCGCGTGGCGGCGGCCTATGCCGATGATCAGGCGCATGCCCAGCGCGTCTATGACTATATCTCCCGTCTCTGGTTCATGCCCGCCACCCCGGTCCTGTCCAACGGCGGCACCGGACGCGGCCTGCCGATCAGCTGCTATCTCAACAGCGTGGACGACAGCCTGGAAGGCATCGTCAACACCTGGAACGAGAATGTCTGGCTGGCCTCACGCGGGGGCGGCATCGGCACCTATTGGGGCAGTGTGCGCGGCATTGGCGAGCCGGTTGGCCTCAACGGCAAGACCAGCGGCATCATCCCCTTTGTCCGCGTCATGGATTCGCTGACGCTGGCGATCAGCCAGGGCAGCCTGCGTCGCGGTTCCGCCGCCTGCTATCTTGACGTCTCGCACCCGGAAATCGAGGAATTCCTTGAAATTCGCAAGCCCAGCGGCGACTTCAACCGCAAGGCGCTGAACCTGCATCATGGCGTGCTGCTGACCGACGAGTTCATGGAAGCGGTGCGCGACGGCAGCGATTTCAACCTGCGCAGCCCCAAGGACCAGTCGATCCGCGGCACCGTCAATGCCCGCGCGCTGTTCCAGAAGCTGGTCGAAACCCGCCTGGCCACGGGCGAGCCCTATATCGTGTTCAACGACACGGTGAACCGCATGATGCCCAAACATCATCGCGATCTGGGCCTTAAAGTCTCGACATCGAATCTCTGTTCCGAAATCACCCTGCCGACGGGTCGCGACCATCTCGGCAATGACCGCACCGCCGTGTGCTGCCTTTCCTCGATGAACCTGGAAACCTGGGACGAGTGGAAGGATGAGAAGCTGTTTGCCGAGGATATCATGCGTTTCCTCGACAATGTGCTGCAGGACTATATCGACCGCGCGCCGCCCGAAATGGCGCGCGCCAAATATAGCGCGATGCGCGAACGATCGGTCGGGCTTGGCGTCATGGGCTTTCACAGCTTCCTGCAGGCGCGCGGTATCCCGTTCGAAGGGGCCATGGCCAAGTCGTGGAACCTGCGCATGTTCAAGCATATCAAGAGTCAGGTGGACGAAGCCTCGATGCAGTTGGCGATCGAGCGCGGCCCCTGCCCCGATGCTGCCGATCAGGGCGTGATGGAGCGTTTCTCCTGCAAGATGGCGATCGCGCCGACCGCGTCCATCTCCATCATCTGCGGCGGCACGTCGGCCTGCATCGAACCGATCCCGGCGAACATCTATACCCACAAGACGCTGTCGGGCAGCTTCTCGATCAAGAATCCCTATCTGGAAAAATTGCTGGTCGAAAAGGCCAAGGATTCGACCAATGTCTGGAACTCGATCCTGGAGCATGGCGGCTCGGTCCAGCATCTCGACTTCCTGAGTCAGGAAGAAAAGGACACGTTCAAGACCAGCTTCGAAATCGACCAGCGCTGGCTGCTCGAACTGGCCGCCGACCGCACACCCTATATCGACCAGGCGCAATCGCTCAATCTGTTCATCCCCGCCGATGTGGAGAAATGGGATCTGCTGATGCTCCACTTCCGCGCGTGGGAACTGGGCATCAAGTCGCTTTACTATCTGCGGTCCAAGAGCGTGCAGCGCGCGGGTTTCGCGGGCGGGGTGGAAGCCGACAACACGATCGACGCACCCAAGTTCGAACTGGCCGGCGGCAGCACCGATTATGACGAGTGCCTGGCCTGCCAGTGATGTAATTCCCTCTCCCGTCGGGAGAGCGCGCTGGTCATGCTTCGGAGTGGAGTTTTAGTGATGTGGTTCGTCGTCGCTATGTCCCTCTGCTCGATTGGCTATGGTGCCCACGCCATGATCCGGTCGGAGCAGGTCGCGCGGAAAAATGCGGCGTTCATTGCTAGCGGCAAGGAAAGCTATTTTGAGCAGCGGCGGGAATGGCAAGCCTATGGCACCACTCCACCCGCTGATGAAGCGACCGTCCGAACCAAGGGTCGCAAAGAAATTCTGGCTGGCATGATCGGCCTGTTTGCCGCTGCTGCCTTCACTTATTTTGCGAACTAAGGAGTTCGATTCATGTCCCTTCTCCAAGCCTCCAAAGTCTACAAGCCGTTCGAATATCCCTGGGCCTATGAGTTCTGGAAGCGGCAGCAGCAGCTGCACTGGCTGCCCGAAGAAGTGCCTTTGGGCGAGGATTGCCGTGATTGGGCGCAGAAGCTGTCCGATCATGAGCGGAACCTTTTGACGCAGATTTTCCGCTTCTTCACACAGGCGGACGTGGAAGTGCAGGATTGCTACCACGAAAAATATGGCCGCGTGTTCAAGCCGACCGAGATCAAGATGATGCTGACCGCGTTCAGCAACATGGAAACCGTCCATATCGCCGCCTACTCGCATCTGCTCGACACGATCGGGATGCCCGAAAGCGAATATTCGGCCTTCCTCCAATATAAGGAGATGAAGGACAAGCACGACTATCTGCAACAGTTCGGCGTCGACACGGACGAGGATATTGCCCGCACGCTCGCCATGTTCGGCGGCTTTACCGAAGGGTTGCAGCTCTTCGCCAGCTTCGCGATGCTGATGAACTTCCCGCGCTTCAACAAGATGAAGGGCATGGGGCAGATCGTCACCTGGTCGATCCGCGACGAAACGCTCCATTGCGAGGGCATCATCAAGCTGTTCCACGCCTTCTGCGCCGAACGCCAGTGCCTGACCCCTTCGGTCAAGGACGACATCATGGACATGTGCCAAAAAACCGTCCGTATCGAGGATGCGTTTGTCGATCTGGTGTTCGAAATGGGTCCGGTGCCGGGCATGACGCCCAAGGACATCAAGAAATATGTCCGCTATATCGCCGACTGGCGGCTGGGCCAGCTGGGCCTCAAACCCATCTACATGATCGACGAGCATCCGCTCCCCTGGCTGACCCCGATGCTCAATGGCGTCGAACATGCCAACTTCTTTGAAACCCGCGCGACCGAATATTCAAAGGGCGCGACGCGCGGCCAGTGGAACGAGGTCTGGGACGCGTTCGACCGCCGCAAGACCCGCGCAACGCCCGCCAATGCGGACGAAGCAACCGATCCCGACATGTTCAAGGCGGCGGGCATCGCGGCGGAGTGATTGCCAAATTCGTGAAGGGCATCGGGGTGACATTGCTGTTTGCAATGGTCGCCCTGTGCCTGGCCGTCACGATCGTGCCGCCCTTCCTTGACCGCATCTATTATGAAGGGCCGGTGAGCCGTCACTATGACGGCGCGCATTTCTTCAATCCCGATGGGGTGATCGACGTGCCCGCCCCGCCGGGGACGAGTCGACGGGGCTTTATCGCCAGCTGGCTTCTGGGCCATGACGACCGGCCACAATGGCCCGACGCGATCGCCGTCAAGCCCGCCCGCCCCGCGCCCTTCGCGGCGCCGCGCGGGATGGTGGCGACATGGGTGGGCCATGCCACGGTGCTGGTGCAGGCGGCGGGCATAAACATATTGACCGATCCGATCTGGTCGGACCATGCCAGCCCCCTGCCCCCTTCGGCCCCAGGCGGATCGCGCCGCCGGGCATCCGCTTCGATGATCTGCCCCGGATCGACCTGATCGTCCTGAGCCACAATCATTATGACCATATGGACCTGCCGACGCTGAAGCGATTGTGGGAGCGCGACCGGCCCAGGATCGTCACCAGCCTGGGCAATGACACGATATTGAAGGCGCACGGCATCCCGTCGACCGCACTTGACTGGGGCCAGTCGGTCAGCGGCGCGGCGCTCAACGGGCTTGCCCCGCAGGCAGTGATCCAGTGCGGCAATTACGAACATTGCCCCGACTATCGCGTCCATGTGACCCGCAACCATCATTGGGGCAGCCGCTGGGGCACGGATCGCAACCGCGCGCTCTGGTCCAGCTTTCTGATCGAGACGCGCGCGGGCAACATCTTCTTTGCAGGCGACACCGGCGCGGGCGACATGGGCTGGCCCTATGAAGCCGCACGCTTCGGCCCGATCCGGCTGGCCCTGATCCCCATCGGCGCGTTCCGCTTCTGGAAAGGGCAGATGGCGTCGGACGCGCATATCGGCCCGCAACAGGCGGTGGAAGTGTTCAAACGGCTGGGCGCGTCGACCGCGATCCCGATCCATTGGGGGACGTTCCACCTGTCCTACGAACAATGGAATACGCCGCCCCGTATGCTGGACCTGTTCCTGGCGTGCGAAGGCATAGAGCGCCAGCGCTTCGCCCCGCTGCGGATCGGCCAGTCGCTGCTGGTGCCGCCCTACGCCGCCGTAGCGCAGGACAAGGGATCAAAGCGCAAGCGACAGTGCGACTGGCGCGCGATCAGGGCGCTGGAATAGCGCCCCGTCCGGCGTCAGCCCTTGGGGCAGTCGCCTATCCGCTTGCCCGACAGGTCATAGGTCGCGCGCAGCACCGCGCCGCCGCCTTCCGACTGCGTCATGGTTTCGCCCAGCGTCAGCGTGTCAGCGGTATAATTGCCTTCCAGCGCAATTTCCGACGTGCCCTTGCCCGCCGTACAGGCCAGGGTCGCGATCATGCGGCCCTTGCGGACCATCTTGTCCTTATAGGTGCAGTCCGTGCCATCCTTGCCCGCCATCGCCGCCACGTCCGGCAACCCTTCGGCATCGACCGAAAGGCAGACCTTATCCTCGCTCGTCTGCTTGAGCGCCGCCTGATATTGCTCCGGCGTGACGGTCGGCGTGTTGTAACCGGTGGTCTTGCGGGTCAACACCCACTCGCCCGCCTGCATCAGGATCGGCGTTTCCTCGACTTCCGGCGCCGGGGCCGGTTCGCTACAGCCACCAAGGGCCAACATCGTTACGAGCGGCATGATCGCAAGCGGCATCCCCGCCAGCACGGTCTTTCGCATAACCTCTCCCCTGTTCTCTTGGTCGGAACAGGCAAGAGGCTCTACCCGTCGCGCGCAAAGCGCAAGCGGAAATGCGTGGAGACTTATTCCGCCTTGGTGCAGTCAGGGCCGATCCACTTGCCTTCGGAACGCGCCTTCATCGCCATGGCCGCGCCATTGGGGCCACCCGCCATCTTCATGTCCATGTCCATCGAATAGGCCTCTTGCCCATAGGTGCCCGACATGCTGGCCTGCATCGTGCCGCCATCCGCCTTGCACGACACCTGCCCCTTCACGCTGCCACCGCTGACGGCAAAGCCCTGATAGGTACAATCCTTGTTTTCCTGACCGGAAAACATCTCGCCACTGGGATTGGCCGCTTCTTCAGGCGTGACGCAATATTTGAGCGACGTCTGGCTCATCATGCTCTTCATCTGGTCCTTCATGCCAGCGGGCGCGCCGGGCATATTGGACAGGTCGATATCCTGCACGGTGAAGCGCCCTTCCCACTGGCCCGCCTTCAACTGCACCTTGTCGACCGCAGCCTTGACCTCTTCCTTGGTCATGGACACACCGCCATTGGCTGGCGCGTCGCCGGGCTTGTCGCCGCAGGCAGCGAGCAACAGGGTCATGGTGGCGGCGGCAAATACAGCTCTGATCATCGCTTATCCCCTCATCGCGTCGGCATGGGCTGGGCCGTGGATAGCCGAGCATATCAAGCCGGTGCGACATTGCAAAATTTTCCCCGAAATGGATGGGCATCAGACCTATCTGGATGCCGGACGGGCCGCCAAGAACAAGTTTCTGGCCTTGGCGCATTATATGGATACGCATGGCGGAAAATCACCGCCAGACCCCGCTGATCCACCGTCGCTGGAAAGCCAGATCCTCGACAACAACTGGCGCAAGGAGACGAAGAATGGCTATGATTTCCATATTGATGTCATTGCGCGACCGAGGGAAGTCGTCGCTGAGCTTACAGACGGCCCGATTGCCGCGCGCTCACGGCGTGCTCAGGCTCAGGCGGGTCAGCCAGATCGCCGTCCGGGCGATGATGGCGGTCATTTTATCGCTGCCAGCTTCAACGGTCCCGGCGACAGCGTCAACCATTTCGCCCAGGACCGGAATTTCCACCGTGGCGCCTATCGCGCCATGGAAGATGGCTGGGCGAGGAATTTGCGAGACGGTAAAAGGGTCGTCGTCCATATCGTTCCGCTATATGAAGGAACATCCAAACGGCCCTATCGCATCCATGTCACGTGGCGCGTCAATGGCAGGGAAGAATTCAGGGATTTCTCGAACGAAAGCAAAGTCAAGCCCCGTGACCGATAAACTTGACGCCTTGGGGTCGCTCATGAACGAGATTGGACTCGAATTGGCCGCCTTGGTCGGCGGCGATCCGAATGGTGTTTTCCTTTATGTTGAAATCGGCGAGGGTTGGGTGAGTCCCAGCGTTTTTAGGGATGAGGGAGAAGTCATCCGCTATTACAATCCGCGTGAGACAAATCTTAGCGACGTGCTGTGGGAAGCTTGGTATCTGGAACCAGATGGACCAAATATGCGATGGTCGGTTCTGGAATATGCCATCCAAGACAAAAAATTCCACGTCAGCATGAAATATCCCGAAGAGATCAACGTGGAAGTTGTCGATGACGAACGGCGGGAAGCCGCCCTGCGTGCGCGTTTCGGTGACAAGCCTGTTATCTATCCACCCCCGCCCAAAGGCGCGTTCGAGTTGAAGCCCTGACGTCAATTGCGTCCTGACGCAAACACCCCATATTGCCCCCATGGCCATCCAGATCCGCACCACGCTCGACGAGCCCGACACCGAAACCAGCTTCGTGCCGCATCGCCCCGCGCGACCGGACAAGAGCGAGGGCGGGCGCCCGTTCAAGCTGGTGAGCGATTATGAGCCATCGGGCGACCAATGCACCGCGATCCCCGAACTGGTGGAACAGGCACTGGCAGGCGAGCGCGATCAGGTGCTGCTGGGCGTTACGGGCTCCGGCAAGACCTTCACCATGGCCAAGGTGATCGAGGCGTTGCAGCGCCCGGCGCTGATCCTGGCTCCCAACAAGATCCTCGCCGCGCAGCTTTATGGCGAGTTCAAAAGCTTCTTTCCCGACAATGCGGTCGAATATTTCGTCAGCTATTATGATTATTACCAGCCCGAAGCCTATGTGGCGCGGTCGGACACTTATATCGAGAAGGAAAGCAGCGTAAACGAGAGCATCGACCGGATGCGCCATTCGGCCACGCGGTCGCTGCTGGAACGGGACGACTGCATCATCGTCGCATCCGTTTCCTGCCTCTATGGCATCGGCTCGGTAGAAACCTATTCGGCCATGACCTTTTCCATGAAGAAGGGCGGGATAGAGGATCAGCGCGAGATCATCCGCAAGCTGGTCGCGCTCCAATATAAGCGCAACGACGCAGGTTTTGCGCGCGGCAATTTCCGGGTGAAGGGCGACAATCTGGAAATCTTCCCGTCCCATTATGAGGATACCGCCTGGCGCATATCCTTTTTCGGCAACGAGATTGAGGCCATCGTCGAGTTCGACCCGCTGACCGGCAAGAAGGTCGCCAGCCTCGATTATGTGAAAGTCTTTCCCAACAGCCACCATGTCACCCCCGGCCCGACGCTGAAGCAGGCGATGGAGGCGATCCGCTTCGAACTGGCCGAACGGCTCAAGGAGCTGGAGAGCGAGGGCAAGTTGCTGGAGGCGCAGCGGCTGGAGCAGAGGACCAATTTCGACCTGGAGATGATCGCGGCGACGGGATCATGCGCGGGAATCGAAAATTACAGCCGCTTCCTGACTGGCCGCCTGCCCGGCGAACCGCCGCCGACCCTGTTTGAATATCTCCCCGAAAACGCGCTGCTGTTCGTGGATGAAAGCCACCAGACCGTGCCGCAGATCGGCGCGATGGCGCGCGGCGACCATCGGCGCAAGATCACGCTGGCCGAATATGGCTTCCGCCTGCCGTCCTGCATCGACAACCGTCCGCTGCGCTTCAACGAATGGGACGCCATGCGGCCTCAGACGGTCAGCGTCTCCGCCACGCCCGGCAAATGGGAAATGGAGCAGACCGGCGGCGTGTTCAGCGAACAGGTGATCCGCCCCACCGGCCTCATTGACCCCCCGGTCGAGATCAAGCCGGTCGAGGATCAGGTGGACGACCTGATCAACGAATGCCGCAAGGTCACGGCCAATGGCTATCGCACCCTGGTCACCACGCTGACCAAGCGGATGGCCGAGGATTTGACCGAATTCATGCATGAGGCGGGAATCAAGGTCCGGTACATGCATAGCGATGTCGAGACGCTGGAGCGGATCGAACTGATCCGTGACCTGCGGCTTGGCGTCTATGACGTGCTGATCGGCATCAACCTGCTGCGTGAAGGGCTGGACATCCCCGAATGCGGGCTGGTCGCCATTCTGGACGCGGACAAGGAAGGCTTTTTGCGTTCCGAAACCTCGCTGATCCAGACCATCGGGCGCGCGGCGCGGAACGTGGACGGGCGGGTGATCCTCTATGCCGACCGGATCACCGGCAGCATGGAACGCGCGTTGAACGAAACCGGGCGGCGGCGCGAGAAGCAGGAAGCCTATAACCGCGAACATGGCATCACGCCGACGACGATCAAGCGCAACATCGGCGACATCATCGCTCATGTGGCCAACAAGGACAGCGTGCTGGTGGAAACCGGCGATGCCGACCGGCCCCACATGGTCGGCCACAATCTGCGCGCCTATATCGAGGATCTGGAAAAGAAGATGCGCGCCGCCGCCGCTGACCTGGAATTTGAGGAAGCGGGACGGATCAGGGACGAAATCCGCAAGCTGGAGGCGGAGGAATTGGGCTTGCCGCACGATCAACAGGTGGCAGCGCCCAAGGGACGCGCGACCGAAGGCAAGCCGGGTACGCGGAAGTTGCGCTATGGCAAGACCCAAAAGAAATTCGGGCGGTAGGGGTATGCCGTTTCCCAACTAGCCGTTCGTTTCGAGCAAAGTCGAGAAACGCTGTGCTTTGGTTTCTCGACTTTGTTCGAAACGAACGGATGTGGTGTGTTATCGCACCCTCTAAACCACCGCTGGATAATCTGGCGCCGCGCTCTACATAGCGCCTATGCCGCCTGACATGCCCACATCCGCGCCACTACCTCCCGTCTGGGCGACGCTCCGGCGGTTCCTGCCCTATTTGTGGCCGGCGGATGCGCCCGCGTTGCGGCGGCGGGTGGTCGTCGCCATGCTGTGCGTGCTGGCGGCCAAGGTCATCAGCCTGGCCATGCCCTTTGCCTACAAGGCCGCGATCGACCGGATGGTGCCGGGGATGGAACCGACCGCCAGCCTGGCGATCGCGCTGGTCGCGGTCTATGCAGGCGCGCGTTTTGGCAGCGTGTTGTTCGATAATCTGCGCAATGCGGTGTTCGAGAAGGTCGGGCAGGAAGCCGGGCGGCGGCTGGCCGACGATGTGTTCGTCCACCTGCACCGCCTGTCGCTGCGCTTCCATCTCGACCGGCGCACAGGCGCGGTCACGAAGATTGTCGAGCGCGGGACCAAGAGCATCGATACGATGCTCTATTTCCTGCTGTTCAACATTGCGCCCACCGTGCTGGAGCTGATCGCGGTCTGCGTCATTTTCTTCGTGAAGTTCGGTGCGTGGCTCGTCGTCGTGACGCTGGCCATGGTCGCGCTTTACATCTGGTTCACCCGCACCGTGACCGAATGGCGCAACCAGTTGCGCCGCGACATGGTCGACATGGACACCAGCGCTGTCGCCCATGCCGTCGACAGCCTGCTGAATTTCGAAACGGTCAAATATTTCGGCGCGGAAGAACGCGAAGCCAGCCGTTACGGCACGGCGATGCGCCGTTATGCGCAGGCGGCGGTGAAGAGCGAGAATAGCCTGGCCTGGCTCAATATCGGCCAGTCGCTGATCACCAACCTGATGATGGCGGGCGCGATGGCCTATACCGTGTGGGGGTGGAGCCGCGGGCAGTTCACCACCGGCGATGTCGTGCTGGTCAATACGCTGCTGGCGCAACTGTTCCGGCCGTTGGACCTGCTCGGCATGGTCTATCGCACGATCCGGCAGGGCCTGATCGACATGGAAGCGATGTACAGGCTGATAGACACGCAGCAGGAGATTGCCGACTTGGGCGGCGCGCCTGCCCTGATCGCGTCGGGCGGCGAAGTGCGGTTCGATCATGTACGCTTTGGCTATGATCCCGAACGCGAGATATTGCACGACGTCAGCTTCACCGTGCCTGCCGGGCGGACGCTGGCGATCGTGGGGCCGTCGGGCGCGGGCAAATCCACCATCGCGCGCATCCTGTTCCGTTTCTACGATATTCAATCGGGCCAGGTCAGCATAGACGGGCAGGACATCGCCAGCGTGACGCAGGCGTCGCTGCGCGCGGCGATCGGTATCGTGCCGCAGGATATGGTGCTGTTCAACGACACGGTAGGATATAATATTGGCTATGGCCGCGAGGGCGCGAGCCAGGCGGAGATCGAGGCCGCCGCCAAAGCCGCGTCGATCCACGACTTCATCCTTGGCCTGCCGATGGGCTATGATACGCGCGTGGGCGAACGGGGTCTCAAACTGTCGGGTGGGGAAAAGCAGCGAGTGGCGATCGCCCGCACGCTGCTCAAAGACCCGCCAGTGCTGGTGCTGGACGAAGCGACCAGCGCGCTCGACAGCCGGACGGAGAATGAAATTCAGGATGTGCTGCGCAACATTGCCCGCAAACGCACCACCCTGATCGTCGCGCACCGCCTGTCCACGGTGGTCGACGCCGACGAAATCATCGTGCTGGACCAGGGCCGCATCGTCGAACGGGGCCGCCACGCCGATCTGGTGCGGGCGGACGGCCTCTATGCCGTGATGTGGAACCGGCAGGCGGCCGAGCGTGAGGATATGCCGGTCGAGCCGGGGATTGGGGATGTGTTTGAGGTGGTGCGGCCTTAGCTTTTGGCAATTAGCTGGGATAAATATCCTGCTGTCGCTGAATGATATCGGACCAGAAGGGTATGTGTCGTGGAGAACTGATTTCGTAACGACCTTCAAATTCGTTGCGAAAATACTCTTCCAAGTTTGCCCCATAATAAACCGTATCAAACCCATACATCGAGAATATCGGATTGCCCGCTTCGTTCGGCACTTCGGGAATAAAGCGATGGGAAAGCAACGGGATCAGGCGCGGTGCTGATTGGAACGCGGCGCGCACGATCTCGGCTCGCTCCACCGATAGAGCAGGAATATCTCCCCAGCCTGGCCACCAGAGGCCATTTTCCACATCGAACAATAAACAGTCCAACGGCCAGTTCAGCATTTTCCTAATGCGGTCATTTTCTGATGCCCAATTGTAGCCGTCTTCCGGCTGCCGGTCCAAGAGCAAGTCGATCAGGTCTGGCGGAAAGCGTAAGGCATAACGATCCTGTGCGTCATCCAGTTCGCTCTGGGTATAGCCTGCAATCCAGCGGTGCATTTTTCACTCCCAGTCTCAACTGGCACCCAACTGCCGCATTATCGATTCACTCACCCCCAAAATTCGCCGCCACCTCCGGCGGCACGCGCAATATGCGGCCCGTGCTTTTATCCACGATCGCCCAGGTGGATCTGGCCGTGACCTTCACCTTGCCATCGGGGCCGCTGAATTCGATCAGCCGGTCGAAGCGTGCGCCGCGGGGGGCATCGGGAATCCAGGTGCGGACCGTCACCGTCTCGCCCTCCGCCACATTGCCGCGATAGTCGATTTCGTGACGGGTCACGACCCAGACATAGGCTTCGACATGCGCCGGGTCGGCATCATGGGTCCAATGTTCGGTCGCGACCTGCTCCATCCACTGGACCCAGACCGCATTGTTGACATGGCCAAGTATGTCGATGTCGGCCGGCTGGGCGGTGATCTGGGTGGTGTAGGACGCAGCCATCTCTATCCTCCGTTCGGTGCGAGCCTGTCGAGAACAATTCTCGACACCTTTGTTCTTGTCGGGCGCTTCTCGACTTCGTTCGAAGCCGCCCGAACCGAACGGATTTGGAAAAATATCACGCCCCAGCCATCCCCATCTGCCACAAGATGAAGGCAAACTCCTCCGCGCTTTCGTGCAGGCTCTCGAACCGCCCGGATTTGCCGCCATGGCCCGCACCCATATTGGTCTTGAGCAGCAGGACATTGTCGTCCGTCTTGGTCGCGCGCAGCTTGGCCACCCATTTGGCCGGCTCCCAATAGGTGACGCGCGGGTCGTTCAACCCTGCGGTCACCATCAGCGGCGGATAATCCTGCGCCTTCACATTGGCGTAGGGGTCATAAGCCAGGATCGTCTCGAACGCTGCCTTGTCCTCAATCGGATTGCCCCATTCGGGCCATTCGCCCGGCGTCAGCGGCAGCGTTTCGTCCAGCATGGTGTTGAGCACATCGACGAAAGGCACATGCGCCACCACCGCGCCCCACAGATCGGGATCGCTGTTGATGACTGCGCCCATCAGTTCGCCCCCAGCAGAGCCGCCCGAAATGCTGATCCGTCCCTTGCTGCTATAGCCAAGGTCGATCAGCCCCCTGGCCACATCGACAAAGTCGGTGAAGGTGTTGTTGCGTTTGTCGAGCTTACCGTCGAGATACCATTGCTGCCCGAGATCATCGCCGCCGCGAATATGGGCAATGGCGAAGGCAAAGCCGCGATCCAGCAGCGACAGCCGCCCTGTCGAAAAACCCGGCTCCATCGCCATGCCATAGGCGCCATAACCATAGAGGTGCAGCGGCGCGCTGCCATCGCGCGGCAGACCGGCGGGATAGACGATCGACACCGGAATCTGCGTGCCGTCGCGCGCCGGGATCATCAGTCGCTCGGTCGCATAGCGGCTGGCGTCATAGCCTGACGGAATTTCCTGTACCTTGAGCAGCTCGAACCGCTCTTGCGCGATATGATAGTCGAAGATCGTGTCGGGCGTGACCATCGATTCATAGCCGATGCGCAGGACCGTCACGTCATATTCGGGATTGTCATCCAGCGACGCGGAATAGCTTGCCTCCGGGAATGGCAGTCGCTTTGGCGTGTGCGTCGCATAATCGCGCAGCTCGATCTGATCGAGGCCGTCCAGCCGCCCTTCCGTGACGTAGAAGCGTTTGAACAGGGTGAAGTCGGTCAGATAGAAATGCGCATCGGGCGCGATCACCTCCGTCCATTGACCGGGCGCTGCCAGCGTGGCTGTCACCAGTCGGAAATTGGGATGGGTGTCGTTGGTCCTGATGTAGAGCGTACCTTCATGTTCATCGACATCATATTCCCGGCCCGCCTGCCGCGCGGACACGAGCAGGGGCGGCGCAGTGGGATTGTCGGCGGGAATCAGCCAGGCTTCGGTCGTCACATGATCGCCCGTCGCGATGACGATCCATTTTTCCGACGAGGTAAGGCCGATCGAGACGCGGAACCCCTCATCGGCCTCGTGGAACAGTTCGACGTCGGACTCGACGCTCTGCCCCAGCCAGTGCAGCCGGGCATTGTCGGTCCGCCAGTTTTCATTGGCGAGGCCGTAGAGCAGCCCCTTGCTGTCGGACGTCCACACCAGCGATGACAAGGTGTCGGGGATCGACTCCGGCAAAATCTCGCCGGTAAAAAGATCCTTGATCCGCGCCTCGAACCGTTCCGACCCGTCATTGTCGATCGCATAGGCCAGATAGCGGCCATCCGGGCTGACCGACATCGCGCCCAGCCGGAAATAGTCATGGCCCTGCGCCAGCGCCGGTTCGTCCAGTATCAGTTGGTCAGCGCTTCCATCGTCTTTTGCGGCCACGGGCCTGCGATACCATTTGCGATATTGCGCGCCGGTTTCGAATGCGCGCCAGTAGATATAGTCGCCATCCTTTTGCGGAACGGAACTGTCATCTTCCTTGATGCGCCCCTTCATCTCGGCAAACAGCGCGTCGGTCAGCCCCTTGTGCGGGGCCATCGCCGCCTCGAACCAGGCATTTTCCCGCGCCAGATAGTCCAGCACATCCGCGTCCTTGACATCGGGATAGCCCGGATCACGCAGCCAGGCATAATCATCGCTGACGGTGATGCCATGATGGGTGATGCTGTGCGGCCGCGCTAGCGCGACGGGAGCGGCAACGGGCGACATGGTGTTTACGGTCATTCACTATCCATCTGCGAGAACAAGGCGGGCGCTGGCATATAGGCCACAGCCTGCTTATGTTGTTGTCATTATGGCCTGCGCAAGAGGGCCGATACGCAAGGAAGCATGAATGTCCACCTATCAAGACCGTCTCAACGCCCTGCGCGACCAGCTTGCGCGCGACCGGCTGGACGGCTTCGTCGTGCCTTTGACCGACGAGCATATGAGCGAATATGTCGGCGCCTACGCCCAGCGCCTCGCCTGGCTGACCGGGTTCCAGGGGTCGGCGGGCAGCGCCGTGGTGCTGCCGGAACAGGCCGCGATCTTCGTCGACGGCCGCTATACGTTGCAGGTGCGCGAACAGGTTGACGGCGCGCTGTGGCAATATGAGAGCGTCCCGCAAACCTCCATCGCGGACTGGCTGAAGGCCCATGCCCCGGCGGGCGGGCGGATCGGTTATGATCCCTGGCTCCATACCCGTGCCTGGGTGGAGCAGGCGAGCGCGGCACTGGCGGACAAGGGCGCGACGCTGGTGGCGGTGGACACCAACCCGATCGACCTGGTGTGGCCCGACCGCCCTGCCCCCAGCGACGCACGGCTGGTCGTCCATGACGATCGCTATGCCGGGCAGAGCGCGGCGGAAAAGCGGCAGGCGATGGCTGACTGGCTAGTCGGGAAAAAGGCGGATGCCGCGGTGCTCTCCGCGCTGGATTCCATCGCCTGGACCTTCAACATCCGGGGCAAGGATGTGGACCGGACGCCAGTCGCGCTCGCCTATGCCATCGTCCATGCCGACGCGACTGCGGACCTGTATGTCGCGCCCGAAAAGATGGACGAAGCCGTCGCCAAGCATCTGGGCAATGCCGTGCGGGTGCATGATCGCGCCGCTTTTGCCGATGCGCTGGCGGGCTTTGCGGGCAAAAGCGTGGTGGCCGATCCCGAACGGGCGGTGGCGGCGATCTTCGAGGCGCTCGACAGCGGCGGCGCGACCATATTGCCGCTGCGCGATCCTGCTATCCTGCCAAAGGCGATCAAGAACCCGATCGAGATTGCCGGGCACAAATCAGCGCAGGCCCGTGACGGCGCAGCCTTGAGCCGCTTCCTCCACTGGGTGTCCGTGGAAGCGCCCAAGGGCGGCCAGACCGAAATGACCGCTGCCGACCGGCTGGAAGCGTTCCGCAAGGAAACCGGCCTGCTGGAGGATCTGTCCTTCGACACGATCAGCGGGGCCGGCCCGAATGGCGCAGTGGTGCATTACCGGGTCGAGGAAAAGACCAACCGCCCGATCGAGACGGGCACGCTCTATCTGGTCGATTCGGGCGGCCAATATCGCGACGGCACGACCGACGTGACCCGCACGCTGGCGATCGGCGCGCCTAGCCGCGAGATGCAGGAGCGTTTCACGCTGGTGCTGAAAGGCCATGTCGCCCTGGCGCGCGCGGTGTTCCCGGTGGGGACGCGTGGCGGGCAACTCGACATATTGGCGCGGCAGTTCCTCTGGGCGCAGGGTCTGGATTATGCCCATGGCACCGGCCATGGCGTTGGCAGCTTCCTGTCAGTGCATGAAGGACCACAGCGGATCGCGACGTTCGGCGGCGGCGACGAGCCGTTGCAGGCAGGCATGATCCTGTCCAACGAGCCTGGCTATTACAAGACGGGCGAATATGGCATCCGCATCGAAAATCTGGTGCTGGTGGAGGACCGCGCCATTGCGGGCGCGGAAAAGCCGATGCTGGGCTTTGAAACGCTGACCTTCGCCCCGATCGACCGTCATCTGATCGCGCTCGATCTGCTCAGCCCCGACGAGCGGGCATGGGTCGATGCCTATCATGCCAAGGTGCTGTCGGTCGTCGGGCCGCAGCTGGATGGCGATGCAAAGACGTGGCTGGAGAGCGCCTGCGCGCCGCTTTAATCCTTGGGGCTATCGGGCGCGGGCGGCGAAGGCAAGACTTCCCGCGCCTGCGCCTTGCGCCGACGCAGATTGGTGCGCAACGCCTGCGCCAGCCGCGCCTTGCGGTCATCCTGTTCGCTCGTCATGGCATGGCCTTAAGCAAAATGTGGCATCCGCCGCAACCCGCCTTGACAAGGGCGGCGCGCACAGCCATAGGCCCGGCTCCGCAGGCCGAACAGGCCCGCGGACATGAAATAGTGCTGCCGTAGCTCAGTGGTAGAGCGCATCCTTGGTAAGGCTGAGGTCGTGAGTTCAATCCTCACCGGCAGCACCATTTCTCCCCCGGACATCAACATGAACTTGCCGTCAGGCGGGCGGCGGTGCGCTCGATTCCGCGATCAGCAGCGGCAGGTCGACCTCGATCAGCGTGTCGACAGACCGTTTGGCGATGATATCGAACAGACAGCGGGCGGCCATCTGCGCCATCTCCCCCATGGGCCGCTGCACCGTCGTCAGCGCCGGGACGATCATCCTGGCCAACAGGCTGCCATCAAATCCTATGACGGTCAGGTCACGCGGCACCACCAGACGGCGCGAGGCAGCTACCTTGATCACGCCTGCGGCCATGATGTCATTGGCGGCAAAAATCGCGGTCGGCATCGGGTCGATCGACAGCAACCGCTCCGCCGCCGCCACGCCTGACTCAAAGCTGTAATCGCCTGCCTCCTCGCCCACCAACGCCACGCCCGCAGCCGCCAAGGCGGACAGGAAACCCGCGCGACGCTCTTGCGCCGAAAGCATTGCGGGTGGTCCCGACACATGCGCCACGCGCCTATGGCCCAGCGCCACGATATGTTCGGCCACGCGCACGGCGGCATGGCGTTCGCCCGATACCAGCATGGCGTCGAAGCCGGGAAGGCGGACCGATGAAAGCGCCACCGCCGGGATGCCCAGGGTCCGAAGGGCGTCAGCCAGGCCCGGCACACCGGAGACCGGCGCCAGAATGACGACGCCATCGACGCGGGACCGCCGCACGAAATCGAGCACATCCTCGACCGAACCGTCCTGACCCGTCAGGGTTGCGTGGGCAATGACTTCATAGCCTTGTGCGGTCGCTTCGTTCGCGACGCAGCGATGCACGTCGCCCAGCACCAGCACATTCCCGTCATTATGGATCATGCCGATCAGATAGGAGCGTCCGGTCGCCAGTCCCCGCGCACGCGCGCTGGGGCGGAAACCCAGCGCCGCGATCGCGTCCACTATCTTCGCGCGGGTTTCGGCATTGACCTTGGGCGATCCGTTGATCACGCGGGAGACCGTGCGAATGGATACCTGCGCCCGGTCGGCCACGTCCGCGATCGTGACGTCGGCCCCGATCGCCCAATTGCCCTGCTCTGTCATGACACAGCCATAGCCGGTCTGCCGACGCAGACAAGATCATGCATGATTGCCGTAAGACCGGCTTGTCAGTTGGCGAAACTGATGCCGATCCACAGCGTGCGCGGCGTGCCCAGGTCCATGGACCCGCCCGCATTGCGGGTCACGACCTTCTCGTCGAACAGATTTTCGCCCCGTGCCACCAGCGTCACGCCATGGCCGACCGGCAGCCGTGCGATGGCATCGAGTGTCAGCGCGTCAGGCAGCACGTCGCTTTGCAGGTCATCCTCATATTGTTTGGCGACATAGCGCAGCGTGGTCGACAGGGTCGGCCCCTGCGCCGGACTATAGGCAATGGTCGCACTGGCGGCATGGCGGGGGCTTTGCGCCGGGGTCAGGCCGTCAAAGGGTTCACCGGGCGCATGCACGCTGCTGTGGCTATAGGCGTAGGAGGCGGAAAGGCGCATGTCCCCCAGCGCCGCTGCCGCCGTCAGTTCGATCCCCTTCGCCACGATGCGATCGACATTGCGACGCTGGCGGGTGGTCGCATTGATGGTGACATTGGCGATGGCGTCGTCCAGCCGGTTATAGAAGGCGGTGGCCGACAGGGTGACGCCCGGTGCGGGCGTAAGGTCGATGCCTGCTTCCGCCCCCTTCAGCTTTTCCGGGGTCAGCGCGGCATTGGCCTGCGTCGTGATCGGAAAGACTACGAACGGACGGTAGAGTTCATTTAGCGTCGGTAAGCGGAAGCCGCTATAGGCCGCGCCGCGCAACGCTATCGCCTCGGTCACCCGGTAGAGCGCGCCGACCCTGCCCGACACTTCCCAGTCGGACCGGTCCGCAAAGGCGCTGTTGGTGACTGCCCCGGTCGTCGCACTGACCTGCCGGTAAAAACCGTTGCGGATCGACCAGCGATCGGCCCGCACCCCGCCGGTCAGGACCAGCTTGCCAATCGTCCAGTCATCCTCGACAAAAATACCGCTGGTCAGTTCCTTCCCTCCGGCATGGCGGCGGAAGGTCGCGGGGTTGCTGGCGATATTCGCGTTGAAGGCGTCCTCGAACATGTCGCCGGTGGCGAAGCGGGTGTCGACACCGACGCGCAGCAGATGGTTGCCACCGACGGGCGGCCGCAGTTCGATCTTGCCGCCAAGGCCGGTCGAGGGCGTGTTGCGCTGGTCTAGCGACTTGCGGAAGGTCGAGGACGACATGACGATGTTGGAAAAATTGCGCGCCTGTATGTAGGCCAGCGCATCGACCTGCCACGGCCCGCGATTGATATAGCGGATGCTGGCGTCCTGCCCCTGGCTCATACTGTCCGCACCGGCGAAACGCAGCGTGCGGTTATCTTCAAACAGGGTTGCGCGAAATTGCAGTTCGGCGTTCGCGGAGACAGGCGCGACCGCGCGTATGTTGGTGGACCATCCGTCATAGGCGGCGGGCACGGTCGCGGCGACGCGCTGTCCCTTGGGTGTCGTCTGGAACCCGTCTCCCCTGTCCCACCGCCCGGACAGCGACACATAGCCGCTGCCAAGGTCCGGCGTCAGGCTGGCGGACAATTCGGTCGAATCGCGGCTGCCATAAAAGGCGCTCGCGGCAAAGATCGGCAGTTGATCGCGCGTGGCGCTGGCCAGTTCGATCGTGCCCGCGACCGCCCCTGCACCAAATGCGCCGATACCCCCGCCGCGCGTCACCCGGACGACCGACAGCCGATCAGGCACCAGCGCGTTGAACGGAATATAGCCGAAGAAGGGATCGGCCATCGGCACGCCGTCCAGCAGCAGCAACGTCCGGCTGGACGCATTGCCGCCCAGCGCGCGCAGGGTCGCGCCTTGCGCCGAAGGGTTGGCGGACCGGCTGTCGGACCGGCGGAACTGCTGGAAACCAGCGACATCGCCCAGCACGCTTTCGATCCGGCCCGACGCGCTGTCCTGCAACCGGGCGCGGTCGATCACCACCGACCCATAGGCCGGAGTGCCGGGCGGCAGCGACAGGCCCGTGCCAGTGACGATGATCGACGGCGTATCCCCCGCATCGTCCGGCGCCTGCGCCAGCGCGGCTGTAGGTATGGACAAGAGCAAGGCGGGCAGAATGGTGGTTTTCATGACAATCCCCTCGGCGCCCCCTGTCCTGATTTTTCAGCATTTTTGCAAACGGAAAGGGACCGCACCCTTTCTAGGATGCAGTCCCCGCCCCGTAACATTGTTCCTTGGGTCGACCAGCCGGTCAGAAGAACAGGATCGCCCCGGCCGCCAGCGCGTCGGAACTGGCCTCATTGCCATTATGCGCTTTCGACGTCGTGTGGACATATTCGCCCAGCAGCGTCACCCAGCTGTTGAGGCCGTAACGCACTTGCCCGACCCAGCTGCCATTCTTGTCCACGAGCAGCGGATTGGCCAGTGCATCGGCAGCATTGGCATAATCGAGATGGCTTTCACCATAGCTGCCGCCAACCGAGATTTTGCCGAACGTCGCCAGCCCCTGCAGATAGAAGCCATGGCTGTCGCGCCGGTTGCCAAGACCATCGGTATCGAACAGGTTGAGCGCGGTCGTGCCCAGGCCCGACGCATCATAATAGGTGCCGACCAGCGTGACCGGCCCGAACGTGACCTTGGCACCCGCATCCCAGCCCCAGCCGGTATAGTCCGGACCCGCAATCACATTATGCTTTTGGCTGATCCCCGACAGCCACAGCCGCGTCGCAACCTCGCCCAGCTTGCCATCATAGACGAACTTCGCCTGGAAGCCCGGCTGCTTGTTCGATTCCGCCGGGCCGGTGAGCGAGGACAAGGGCTCGAAAATGCCGACACTGGCGGTGAAACCGTTGAAATTGGGCGTGGTATAGGTGATCTGCGGCTGGAAATCGGTGTAGATATAGCCAGTGCCGATCCGTCCCAGCGTCGTGTTGGACGGGGCGACATTGCCTGCCGGCGTGCCCGACGACAGCAGGGTGATGTCGTTGAGGATCGCTTCGGACCCGAACAGCCCGATGTCGCGGCCGATCTTCACTTCACCAAAACCGGCCCGACCAAAGGTCAGATAGGTCTGGCGAAAGTCGATCCCGGCGGTCTGGAGCGCGCGGGGATTGCCGGGGCTGTTGGCCCCGCCGCCCGCGGCATAATTGACCGAGTTGATGCCGGGATACATGCCGAAATGCGCGCCGACGTCCCAGCCGCCCTGCGTCGTCATCGCCTCGACCTTCAGGAAGCCGGGCAGCAGGCCATTGCGGATCGCCGAGCTGTTGCCGCCCACCGTCGCCACGCCGCCTACGACGGTGTTGGTCGCATTGGGTGCCTCGCCATTGTCATGGACGTAAAAGCCATTGACCGAACCGGAGAATTTGAGCGTGACATCGCCCATTTGCAGCCCCACACCGCTGTCGGCCATGCGGACCAGCGGCTTGCCGCCCGACGCATCCGGAGTGACTGGCGGCGCTTGCGCGGCCTCTGCGCTCTGGCCCTTCAGCAGCTCCTGATATTCCTCATCGGTCAGGATGCCCTTTTCATGCAGGCGCTTGAGCAGATCGGCCGTGGTGCCGGCCATGGCCGGTGCAGCGGTGGCGGCGAGCAGCAGCGCTCCCGCCGCGCTCATCAGGCGCAACGTCCCTTTCATATCATCCTCCCGTTCGTGACGCCGGTTTCCCCCCGGCCGAAGCAGGAGAGTGGCGGGTCCGAACGGACAGGAAAATTAGACTTAGGTTCTCATCCCTTCGGACAGTGCAGGCGCGCCGAAAGGGATAGCGTCAATGGCTGATCAGGCCGACGATCCGCACAAGTTGCGACTCCCGGCGACATCCGGTCTTGTCGTAGATGCTGCGCAGTTGCACCTTCAACGTCTCGGCCGATACGCCGCGCGCCGCCGCGATGTCGGCGCGGGACTGGCCGGCCGCCAGCCGGATGGCGATGTCGGCTTCGGCCGGGGTCAGGCCGAATGTCCGCATCAACAGCTGGACGTGCCGGTCCGTCGGCGCGCCAACCCGCGCGATCATGATGGCGCGCGGCGCGAACGGCAGTGCCCAGGGTCGACTGGGCAAGGGGTAGCATTCCAGCATGATGCCCACGCCCCCGCTATCATCGCGCAGCGCGACCGGATCGGCAGCGCGGCCAGGCGGGTCTATCACGGCGCGAACCGCGCGAGCGATGGCGCGGCTTTCATCGGGCCGTTCGCTGGCCAGCCAGCCATCACGGACGCGAATGCGGCTGGTCGCCAGCAGCGCGTCGGCGCGCGGGGTCATGCCCCCAACCCGCCCGGTCGCATCGAGCAGCCAGCAGGCGCGGTCCATCGCCTCGAACGTGCCGGACAACAGCGCAAATCCCTGCTGCTCGATCGCGCGCTGAAGCAACACGGCCGTGCGGACGTGCGGGGCAATCGCGCCAAACAGGTCGCGCTGCTCCTGGGTTGTGCGCCCATCCTTGCTGTCGCGCAGCAACGCCAGCCCGATCATCCCTTCCCGTCCCGCCAGAAGGCGGGTCTGACAGCCATTGAAAATGTCGAAATCGGCGCAAAGGTCGAGATAGTCGTCCGCGCGCAGCGACTGGCGCGCCACATCATATTGCGCTTCGTGGACGATGGTCGGACTGTCGCGCAAAGCGTCAGCCGCGACGCGATAATTGAGGTCAGGTCGGGACTGGTCGATCGTCGCGGTCTTGGCGACGATGCTGTCATCAATGTCGCTGATCCAGTTGAAACTGCTGGCGCCGGGACCAAAGCCGATCAGTTGGCCATGGCGCGACCCGGTCGCGGCGGCCATTGCCCTGATCGCCCTGTCCCAGTTTTCCGGGTCCAGCGCGGCGGACAGAAACAGGTCTGCCCATTCATCCCCATTCGTGGCGCGTGACGCCATCCCCCATAACCCCCACAGTCAAGCAGGCATCCGATACGCAATATTTGGTTCAAGTCAAATATACGTAAGGAAAAGGGGCAAGTGATTCTGGGCGTTACTGTTATGGATTAACCCAGATCAAGCCGCCTGCGCCAACGCTTCTTCCCGCATGGCGCAAAACATCCAGCAAGGCGGAATATTGCGCCATTCCCGTCCTTCACGGACATGCGCGAATAACGGGTCGAGCAGACGGCGGACATAGCGTGAATATTGATAGACCAGGAAAGCGCCGCCCGGCCGCAATGCGGTGCGCGTTTCAGCGCAGATGGACGCGCCCACCGTGTCGGGCAATGTCGAAAAGGGGATGCCGGACAATATATAGTCCGCCTGGACATGACCCGCTTGCCGGATAAAGCGCCGCACGTCGGCAGCCGACCCATGCACGACCTTCAGCCTCGGATCGTCGAATTGCGCCTCCAGATAGGCGACGAAATCCAGATTGAGGTCAATTGCCAACAGGATCGCGTCGGGGTGCAACCGATCAAGTATCGCCTGCGTGAAGGTGCCGACCCCCGGCCCATATTCGACGAACAGCCGCGTATTGTGCCAATCGACCTGATCCAGCATCCGGTCCACCAGCGTCGCAGAGGAAGGAATGATCGATCCGATCATGCCGGGATGCCTGACGAACTGGCGGAAAAACATGCCCCATTGCTGGAGAAACCGGCCAGCACCTGGTTTGCCGCCCGGAATATTTTTCTTTTTCAAGGGAATGGAGGCCATCACTATCCGTCTGTCTATGATCGTGGTCGGGCGTCGCAAATATCAGTGCGACTGGCAAGCCGCTTTGCATTTACATGACAAGAAACGCGCAGGCGGCATATGGTTTCCCTCGCCGCCTGCTTGTCCCTTCAACTCGCCCCTCGCAACATGCCGGGGGAAACGAAGCCGATCGGGTCGACCTGCAACGCCTTCTGCTTCAGTGTCGCCTGGATCTTTTCATATTCATGCTCCATTTCCGGCGTCACCGATGCGCGCGTTTCCTCCAGCGCCGCTTCGAAATGGGCCATCATCACCTTGTCGACCGACAGCGACTGGCGCAACGCGAACAGGCCCGCCCGTCGCGCCAGATCCTCCAGATCAGCGCCAGTGAAGCGTTCCGTCCGTGCCGCCAGTGAAGCCAGGTCGACATCATCGCCCAGCGGCATCTTGCCGGTATGGATCGACAGGATGCGCTGACGGCCCGCCCGATCGGGGACCGGCACATAGATGAGTTCGTCGAACCGCCCCGGCCGCAGCAGCGCCGGATCGACCAGCGTGGGCCGGTTGGTCGCGCCGATGACCACCACCGACTGCAATTCTTCCAGCCCGTCCATTTCGGCCAGGATGGTATTGACCACCCGCTCGGTCACTTGCGGTTCGCCCATGCCATTGCCGCGCGCGGGGACCAGGCTGTCCAGCTCGTCAATGAAGATGACGGTCGGCGCCACCTGCCGTGCGCGGGCAAACAGCCGGGCAATCTGCTGCTCGCTCTCGCCATACCATTTGGACAGAAGGTCGCTCGATTTGGTGGCGATGAAATTGGCCTGCGCTTCCCGCGCCACAGCCTTGGCCAGCAGGGTCTTGCCCGTGCCGGGCGGGCCGTAGAGAAGGAAGCCCTTGGCCGGACGAATGCCGATGCGGCGGAAGGCATCGGGGTCTTTCAGCGGCAGCTCCACCCCTTCCTTCAGCCGCATCTGCGCGTCATCCAGCCCGCCAATGTCGGACCAGCCGATATTGGGCGCCTGCACCATCACTTCGCGCATGGCCGATGGCTGGACGCGCTTGATCGCGGCCATGAAATCATCGCGGGTGACCGACAATTCCTCCAGCACGTCAGGCGGGATCGTGCCGTCCTCCAGATTGAGGCGCGGCATGAACCGTCGCACCGTCTCGATCGCCGCCTCGCGAGTCAGCGCCGCCAAATCCGCGCCGACGAAGCCGTAGGTCATGCGCGCCAGTTCCGACAGGTCGACCGTATCGCCCAGCGGCATCCCGCGCGTATGGATGCCCAATATCTCGCGCCGCCCACGCTCGTCGGGCACGCCGACGACGATTTCCCGGTCGAACCGACCGGGACGCCGCAACGCCTCGTCAATCGCTTCGGGGCGGTTGGTCGCCGCGATCACGACCAGATTGGTGCGTGCCTCCAGCCCGTCCATCAACGTCAGGAGTTGTGCGACCAGCCGCTTTTCGGTCTCGCCGGTCACTTGCCCCCGTTTCGGCGCGATCGAATCAATCTCGTCGATGAACAGAATCGACGGCGCAGCCTTCGACGCCGCCTCGAAAACCTCGCGCAGCTGCTTTTCCGATTCGCCATAGGCAGACCCGACGATTTCCGGCCCGTTGATCAGGAAGAATTCGGCTTCCGATTCATTGGCAACCGCGCGCGCCAGCCGGGTCTTGCCCGTACCCGGCGGGCCATGGAGCATCACCCCGCGCGGCGGATCGACGCCCAGACGCTGGAACAGTTCCGGATAGCGCAACGGCAATTCGACCATTTCGCGCAACTGGTCGATCGTATCGGCCATGCCGCCCACATCGTCATAGGTGACGTCAGCACGGCGCGCTTCCTTGGGTTCCTCATATTCGGGGCGCAGCTCAACCTCGGTCTCGGCGTCGATATGAACGATGCCCTTGGGTATGGTCGATACGACGACGAGCCGGATTTCCTGCAGAGCGTAAGCCGGCGCGGCCAGCATCTGCCGCAACTGGGGCGGCATGTCGCCGGGTGGCACCTGCTGCTGCCCAGCCGTCGCGACGACATCGCCCGCTGTCAGGGGACGCTGAAAGAAAACCCGCTTCAACGCTTCGGGATGCCCTTGAAGCCGCAGATTATTTTGTGCAGGCGCGAACACGACACGCTGGGCCGCGCGCGACTCCAGCTTGTCGATATGGACGAAATCGCCGGAGCCGACACCGGCATTGGCCCGTTGCAGCCCGTCCAAGCGCAGCACGTCCAGCCCTTCATCTTCCTTATAGGGGCGCACTACCCGCGCAGCGGTCGATCGCTTGCCAATGATCTCGATCACATCGCCTTCAGCTAGGCTCAGCTGCGCCATAACCGCCAGTGGCAGCCGCGCCAGCCCGCGTCCGGCATCTTCTGGTCGCGCATTGGCAACCTGAATCCGCCGTCCCGTCACGTCATCTTCCGCCATTGCGGGCCCCTCCTTTTCGCTCAATCACGAAATAGGAAACGACGCGGCCAAGGAAAAGGGGCAGGAGGCGAAGCCCTGCGCACAAAAAAAGGGCCAGCCCAAAGGCCAGCCCGGAAAGTTTTAGGAGAGGATGCCTGAAAGGCACCCCCTATGTGCACCGCGGCAGAATTTATTGCAAGTGCGAAAAGAAAAGGGGAGTTGCAGAAAATGCATCTTGCCATTTTGGAGATTTTCCTGCTGAGTGTGGACAGGATGCTTGGAACCGGCTGCCGCTGCGATCGACAAAAAGACATGATGCGACGCAGCGCACCGGCTTCGGATTAGTGAAGACAGATGCGCAGATTGCCGCCCCTTACGG
This sequence comes from Sphingobium xenophagum, assembly GCF_002288285.1. NCBI lineage: Bacteria > Pseudomonadati > Pseudomonadota > Alphaproteobacteria > Sphingomonadales > Sphingobiaceae > Sphingobium > Sphingobium xenophagum. The sequence goes on from NZ_CP022745.1 coordinate 738,339, forward strand.
CCCTGGAGGCCTTTGTTCAGGTTGCGCGCCTTGGCTCGGTCAAGGCTGCGGCGGAAGAACTCGCACTCTCGACTCCAGCGCTCAGCCGCCGCGTTCAGGCGCTGGAGCGCTTCATCGGCCGCCCACTGTTCGACCGCAAGCATCAGGCGCTGGAAATCAATGCTGAGGGGCAGAGGCTGCTGGACGATATCGCGCCAGCCCTCGATTCCCTTGCGCAGGCGCTGGAAAATATCCAGAGCGGCGGCAACCAGTTGCGGCTGCGACTGGCGGTCATGCCCCTGTTCGCAACCCAAAGGCTGTTTCCCCATCTGGGCGCGCTGCGCGCGCTGCATCCGCAATTGCACATCGACATCGAAACGACGCCCCATGCCGTCGCCCGGCTGGGTGAAGGGCTGGACGCGGCGATCGTGCTGGCCAAGGATATCGACGCCGCGCTCTATGCGCATGAACTGGATCATGACGAAGTCTATGTCATCGGCGCGCGATCTCTGCTCGAATCGCCCCATGCGCTGACGTCGCCGGGGGAACTGGCACAGCATACTGTGCTGCTCCACCGCGACATGCCGTTGGCGTTCGATGCCTGGAAGGAAGCGGTCGGCCTGCCCGACCTGCAACCGCTGGCGACGGACAATTATGATTCAGGACAGTTGATGCTGGAAGCGGCAGCACAGGGGCTTGGCGTCGCCTTCATGCACGCCAGCCATTTCAAGGAAGCTGCCGACAACCGGCTGGTCCGCCTGTTTCCGATCCGCGTCGAAAGCCCCTATCGCTATTATTTCGTCTGTCGTCCCCGCGCGCTCCAGACCCGCGCCGTGCGTATCTTCCGCGACTGGTTGATCGCCGCCGATATCTGACGGGACGCCGAGCGAATTTTTATCTGTCCTGGCTCTTAACCTTAATCCGCGACCGCCGTTATAGCCCTCATGAACGGGGCAACTTCACCTTCCGCTAGCCCGCAACATGGGCTGACCGACCGCTTGGCGCGATGGGCGAAAGGCCTGTCGGGCAAGGCCGATGACGACGAGGGTGGCGCGGAAGATCAGCGCCCCCGCGCGGGGTCCGCCGCGAACCGCGAAGTGACGCGCCGCCGCCGCCTTTATGAAGAGATTGGCGACTTCCTGTTCGCCCATGACCTGGACCTGACGCCCATCAATTTCAGCGTGGCGCTCGATTATCTGACCGGCGCGAATATCGGCGTGGAAAAGGCGATCAAGGCAGTGCTGATGGAGCGCGGCAAGATCACCAACGGCTGGATCGAATCGGTCGCGGCCAGTCAGAGCCCGGATGAAGTCACACCCGATTCGCTCGCCACGATGCTGGACAAGGTCGAGGAAAATCTGACCCAGTTTACCGGCCTGATGCACGAATCGCGCAATTCGGCCAAGGATTATGGTGCCGCATTGCAGGAGCAGGCCAAGGGCCTGGCCGAGGGCGGTGATGCCGAACCCGTGCTGGCGCGCCTTGTCGGCCTGACCCGGTCGATGGTGGAAAAGACGCGACTGGTCGAAACCCAGCTGCGCGAAAACCAGAAGCAGACGCAGGCGCTCAAATCCAGCCTGGAAAATGCCCGCCGCGCCGCCGAACATGATCATCTGACCGGCCTGCCCAACCGCCGCGCCTTTGAAGGCGTGCTGCGGGAGGAAGTGAAGCTGGCGCAGGACAATGGCGAGACGCTGTCCGTCGCCTTTTGCGACATCGACCATTTCAAGCATGTCAACGACACGCATGGGCATGAAACGGGCGATCGGGTGCTGAAATTCGTCGCTGGTCTGCTGGCCAAAGTTTCCAACGACCATTGCCATGTCGCCCGCCATGGTGGCGAGGAGTTCGTCATGCTGTTCCGCGGCAAGACCGCTGCCGAAGCATGCGAGGCCGTCGATGCCGTGCGGGAGGATCTGTCCACCCGCAGCCTGGTCAACCGCACCAATGGCGAACGGATGGAACGTGTCAGCTTTTCCGCCGGTGTTGCCAACGTGCTGGCCTATGAAGACCCGCGCAGCGCCCTGAAGGCCGCCGACCGCGCGCTCTATCTGGCCAAGGAACATGGCCGCAACCGGGTCTATCTGGCGGCGGAGACGGATTGAAGGGGGGCGCGTCCGGCGTTCCTTAGAAATCCGGCTTTTCATAATGGGGCGGGGGCGTAATCACCTCCATCCTTTCGGACAGAAGCGGCCGGAAGGACGGGCGCGATTTGAAACCTGCATACCAGCGCCGCACCGGCTCATGGCCCTGCCAATCGATGCCACCCAGATAATCCGCGACCGACAGGTGCGCCGCCGCCGCAATGTCCGCCAGGCTGAGCGTACCGCCCCCCATCCAGCTGCGATGGTCGAGCAGATAGTCCATATAATCCAGATGGACATTCGCCCGCTTCATGGCCTCCCGCAGGATGCGCGCGTCGGGCGGGGCGCGTTCGATCAGCCTTTTCTTCATCCGCTCGTGCAGCAGCGGGCCGACCACGTCGCCATAGAAATTCTGGTCGAAAAAGGCGGTCAGCCGCCGCACTTCCGCCCGGCCAGCAGCCGAGCCGGAGATGAGCGGGAACTTCTCCACCGTTTCCTCGAAATATTCGCAGATCGCCTGGCTGTCGATCAGGGTGATGCCCTTGGCCTCGTCAATCAGCACCGGCGTCGTCCCGGCCGGGTTCCGATCGAGAAATTCGTCGCGCATCTCCCAGGGCGATTCGCGTACCAGATCATAGCCGACACCCTTCTCCCCCAGCAGCAGGCGGACCTTGCGAGAGAAAGGGCAGAGCGGAAATTGATAGAGAAGCCACATAGGCGATTCCTGTTAGGCGTGCCGGAGCGCCGGGGAAAGCGGCAAAATGAAAGACGGTCGATCTGGCGCTCCGGTCATATCGACCAAAAGGATGATGATAAACGGCATGAACAGCGCTTCCGATCCTCGTGTCAGGACGATAGAAGGCCATCCAAACAACGGTTTCGCTACGGAAGGGGTGCCCGATGTCTGATGATTTTTTCCCGGTGCCGGAAGATTGGGCCAAGAATGCGCTGATGGACAAGGCCGCGCGCGCTGCCGATTATGCCCGCTCGATTGACGATGCCGACGCCTATTGGCTGGAACGGGCGCAACGGCTCGACTGGATCACGCCGCCGACCCGCGCCAATGAAAGCAGCTTTGCCGAGGCCGACTTTGGCGTCAAATGGTTCGCCGACGGCGTGCTGAACGTCAGCGCCAACTGCATCGACCGCCATCTGGCGACGCGCGGCGATCAGACCGCGATCGTCTGGGAACCCGATTCGCCCGATGCGGAGCCGCGCCGCTACAGCTATGCACAGGTGCATGAACAGGTGTGCCGCCTGGCCAATGTGCTCAAAGCCGCTGGCGCCAGGAAGGGCGATCGCATCACCCTCTATCTGCCGATGATCCCCGAAGCCGCCTTCGCCCTGCTCGCCTGCGCCCGGATCGGCGCGGTTCACAGCGTCGTGTTCGGCGGCTTTTCCCCCGAAGCGCTGGCCGGGCGCATCATCGATTGCGATTCCACCCTGGTCGTGACCGCTGACGAGGGTCGTCGCGCGGGCAAGACGGTGCCGCTCAAGGCCAATGTCGATGCCGCGCTGAAGGATTGCCCCAGTGTGAAGAAAGTGGTGGTCGTGCAGGCCACCGGCGGCACTGTGGCCATGACGCCCGGTCGCGACCTTTGGTTGCATGAGGAAGCCGCGAACGTCTTGCCCGATTGCCCGCCCGAACCGATGAATGCCGAAGACCCGCTGTTCATCCTCTATACGTCGGGATCGACCGGCAAGCCCAAGGGCGTGCTACACACGACCGGCGGCTATCTGCTCTGGGCGAGCCTGACGCACGAACTCTGTTTCGACTATCGGCCAGGCGACATTTACTGGTGCGCGGCCGACATCGGCTGGGTCACCGGCCACAGCTATATCGTCTATGGCCCGCTGGCGAACGGCGCGACCACGCTCATATATGAAGGCGTGCCCAACTATCCGACGCCAGCGCGCATCTGGGAAGTGGTCGACCGGCATCAGGTCCAGACCATCTTCACCGCCCCCACGGCGCTGCGCGCGCTGATGAAGGAAGGCGACGAATTCGTCCATTCGACCAGCCGCAAATCACTCCGGCTGCTGGGCACCGTGGGCGAGCCGATCAACCCGGAAGCCTGGCGCTGGTATCACAGCATTGTCGGCGAAGGGCGCTGCCCGATCATCGACACATGGTGGCAGACGGAAACAGGTGCGGCGATGATTGCGCCGACGCCCGGCGCCACCGACCTGAAGCCCGGCTCCGCCACCTTGCCGATGCCCGGCGTGGTGCCGCAGATTGTCGATGCGGAAGGCCATGTGCTGGAGGGCGCGACCGAAGGCAATCTCGTCATCGCGCAAAGCTGGCCGGGTCAGATGCGCACCGTGTGGGGCGATCATGATCGCTTCTTCCAGACCTATTTCACCACCTTCCCCGGCAAATATACGACCGGCGATGGCGCGAGGCGGGATGCGGACGGCTATTACTGGATCACTGGCCGGGTGGACGACGTCATCAACGTGTCGGGCCACCGCATGGGCACCGCAGAGGTTGAAAGCGCGCTGGTCCTGCATGAAAGCGTTGCCGAAGCCGCCGTCGTCGGCTTCCCCCATGATATCAAGGGCCAGGGCATCTACGCCTATGTGACGCTCAACGCGCATGACGAGCCAAGCGATGAGCTGCGCAAGACGCTGATCAAATGGGTCCGATCCGAAATCGGCCCGATCGCCACGCCGGATGCCATCCAGTTCGCGCCGGGCCTGCCCAAAACCCGGTCGGGCAAGATCATGCGTCGTATCCTCCGTAAAATTGCGGAGGGCGAAGTGTCGGCGCAGGCGCTAGGGGATACCAGTACGTTGGCCGATCCGTCGGTGGTCGACAATCTCGTCGCGAACCGGCAGGGTTGACGCCTACGCCCAAGGAGTTGCCATGGACCGCTATACCTCTGTCGCTCGCGCCCTGCACTGGATCCTGGCGGTCCTGATCATCGTCAATCTGGTCCTAGGCATCGGGCATGACGCCCTGCCCAAGGATTGGGCGGTGATGCCGGTTCACAAGTCGATCGGCCTCACCGTACTGGCGCTCACGCTGGCGCGACTGGCCTGGCGCGTCGGCCACCGCCCGCCATCGCTCCCCAGCGCGATGCCGGTCTGGGAAAAGGCGGCGGCGCACGCCACCCATGGCGTCTTTTACGCCTTCATGATCCTGGTCCCGCTGACCGGCTGGGTCATGACATCGGCGGGTACGCGGCCGCTCAACTGGTTCTTCCTGTTCGACGTGCCGAAATTCGCGGTGACCAAGGGCGACGCGATCGTCGGCCTGTCCAGCGAGGGGCATGAGGTGATGGGTTTTGCCTGGGTAGCGCTCATCATCGTCCATATCGCCGCTGCGCTGCGCCATCATGTCGTGCTGAAGGACAATGTGCTGCGGCGGATGATATGACGGTTACGATTGCTGGATGAACGGCCTGATCATCCGGCCCTGCCACCAGCGCAGGGCATGCCAAACGAACGACTAGACCATCTCGCCCGTCAGCAACCGTGGCAGCGCGCCTGATTGCCCACGCGCTTCTGCCATGAAGCGTCCCTTGAGCAGCGACGTCCGCTGCACCGCGGCCAGTCCCGCGCGCCGCGCCAAGGCAGGCAAACGCCCCGGCACATCGAACAGCCGCACCAGCCCGTCCATCGCCACGCTGACCGACAGCGAATCCAGGCTCCGCCAGCGCTGGTAGCGCGCCAGCAATTGCGCGTCGCCCGGATCAAGCCCCAGCCTCTTGCCCTCCACCAGCACCTCCACCAGCGCGGCGACATCACGGAAGCCCAGGTTCAGCCCCTGCCCCGCAATCGGGTGAATGGCGTGGGCGCTGTCGCCAACCAGCGCCAGCCGCGTATCGGTAATGCGCGCGGCGTGGTGGAAGCCCAAAGGATAGGAGGAACGCGGCCCTGCCAGACGGATTTCGCCCAGAAAGCCGCCGATCCGCTTCTGCGCTTCGGCCAGCCAGGCACGCTCGGACAGTTTGAGCATGGCGGGCGCCTGCTGCGTGGGCACAGTCCACACGATCGCCGATCGCGTGCCAGGCAGCATCGGCAGCAGCGCGAACGGGCCGCCGACATAGAAAATCTCATAGGCCGTGTTGGCGTGCGGCACTTCATGGTCGATCGCCGTGACCATGGCGGTATGTTTATATTGCCAGCGCGTGGTGCGGATGCCCGCAGCCTCGCGCGTCGGACTGTTGCGCCCCTCCGCCGCGACCAGCAGCGCGCCACAGATCACGGCACCGCTCGCCAACGTCAGCGTCACGCCATCGGCGTTGCGGTCGACATGGATGGCGCGATCGGGCTGGAAGCGGGTGAGATGGACGGCATCGGCCGCCGCCTGCGCCAGCGCAATGCGCAGGTCGCGATTGGGGATCATCGTCCCATCACGCCATCGTCGGCATCCGGCACGAAATCGAGCGCCCCCGGCTCCAGCCCGTCGCTGACCCAGATCCGGTCGATCGGGCAACCCTTCCCTTCCAGAAACGGCGCGACGCCGATCGCCGACAGCATCGCAAAACTGGTCGAACTGATTGCCGATACGCGGCCGTCAAAGCCGCTGGCGGTCGTGTCCACCGGATCGGCAGGGTCGATCACGGCACAGCGCACGCCATGGCCGGAAAGGGCGATGCCAAGGGTCAGGCCGACAAGGCCCCCACCCAATATCACGACGTCGAAGCGTTCCATGACCCGCTATCTAGGCGCTTGGGGGGCGATTGGGAAGCGACCTGAACCAAATAGCATAGTGCTCCCGCCAGCGCGGGAGCACTATGCGTCCAGATATCAAACCATCCGTACCCAGCCCGCCGGATCGGCGACCGTTCCGCGCTGGATGCCGGTAAGTTCCGCCCGCAGGGTTTCGGTGACGATGCCACCATCGCCATTGCCGATGGTGAAATCGCCATCCACGCTCTTGACCGTGCCGATCGCCGTGACGACCGCCGCCGTGCCGCAGGCAAAAGCCTCGCGCAGCTTGCCGCTGGCCGCATCGGCGCGCCACTGGGCAAAGCTGTAGGGTTCTTCGCGCACGTCATGCCCCTTGGCGCGGGCCAGGGTGATGATCGAATTGCGGGTGATGCCGGGCAGGATGGTGCCGCCGAGCGGGGGCGTGACGATCGATCCGTCATCCATGACGAAAAAGACGTTCATGCCGCCCAGTTCCTCGACCCACTTATGCTCCGCTGCGTCCAGGAACACGACCTGATCGCAGCCATGGCCGATCGCTTCCTTCTGCGCGATCAGCGATGCGGCATAGTTGCCGCCGCATTTGGCAGCGCCCGTGCCGCCCCGCGCAGCGCGGGTGTAATGTTCCGATACCCACAGGGTCACGGCCTTCTTGCCGCCCTTGAAATAGGCACCGGCGGGCGATGCGATGACACAGAAAATATAGTCGTTGGACGGGCGAACGCCCAGGAAATTCTCGCTCGCGAACAGGAAGGGGCGCAGATAGAGGCTGCCTTCGCCGTCCGGAATCCAGTCGGCGTCAATCTTGACCAGCGCCTCGACCGCTTCGAGAAAAACCTCCTGCGGCAACGCAGGCATCGCCATGCGATCGGCCGATTCGGCAAAGCGACGGGCGTTTTCCTCCGGGCGGAACATGGCGATGCTGCCATCCGCCAGCCGATACGCCTTCATCCCTTCAAAGATTTCCTGCGCATAGTGCAGCACGGCACAGGCCGGGTCGATCTGGAACGGCTCACGCGGACCGACGGCATGGCTGTGCCAGCCCTGCCCTTCAGTGTAGCGGATCGTCACCATATGATCGGTAAAGATACGCCCGAAACCGGGGTCCGCCAGCAATTGCTCACGCTCGTCCGCCGACAAAGCCCTGGGGCTTGGCGTTACGGTGAAGCGGGATGTCTGCTCGACGTCCATAGTCTGTCTCCTTGGGTTGGAGGGCGAGCCTATGTCACAAATAGACGCGCGAAACAACGTCAACTATACTGACCCATCAGGCCAGTATTGGCATGCTGGCCTCTTGGCGCTCCCCTGTCCGCCCGCTATCGCTTGGCCATGCACTTTTTTTCCGACAATGCGACCCCGCTATGCCCGCAGGTGATGGCGGCGATAGCCGCTGCCGATCTGGCCGATCATGGCTATGATGGCGACCAGTGGAGCGCCCGGCTGGATGACGCTTTCTCGGCCCTGTTCGACACGCGCGTCCGGGCACTGTGGATCGCGACCGGCACGGCCGCCAACAGCATCGCGCTGGCAACGCTCTGCCCGCCCTATGGCGGCGTGATCTGCCATGAAGAAGCGCATATCGTCGTCGACGAATGCGGCGCGCCCGGATTCTTCACCCATGGCGCGAGCCTCATGGCTTTGCCCGGCGAGGGCGCGAAACTTCATCCCGACATGGTCAGCGCGCGGCTCGCGGCGATCCGCCCGGACGTGCATCAGGTGCCAGCCCGCGCGATCAGCATCACCAACGCCACTGAATATGGCCGCGCCTACACGCCCGACGAGGTCGCAGCGCTGGGCGACATCGCGCGCACCCACGGCCTGGGCTTCCATATGGATGGCGCGCGTTTTGCCAATGTGGTGGCGCATCTGGGCTGCGCGCCCGCCGATCTGACATGGCGCGCCGGCGTCAACGCGCTCAGCTTTGGCTGCGTCAAGAATGGCGGGATGATCGGCGAGGCATTGCTCTTTTTCGGCCCGCAGGCAGACGCCCGCGCCGCCGAGGCTGCCCGCTGGCGCAAGCGGTCGGGGCATCTATTCTCCAAGGGCCGCTATCTTGCCGCGCAGATTTTGGCGATGGTCGAAGGCGACCTGTGGCTGGCCAACGCCCGCGCCGCCAATGCCGCAGCGCAGGCGCTGGCGCAGGCCGTGCCCGCCCGCCTGCTCCACCGCGTCGAAGCGAATGAACTGTTCATCCGCCTCACCGCCGCCGATGCAGCGGCGCTGCGGGCGCAGGGTTTCGACTTTTACGACTGGGGCGAAGGGGCCGCGCGGCTGGTCACCAACTGGTCACAGGACGCCGCCAGCGTCGCGCCGCTCGCCGCCGCGTTGCGGACACTCGACCATGGCTGAACCGACTGCGAAAGGCGGCATACTCGTCCCCTTCGCGCTCGTCACGCTGATCTGGAGTTCGACCTGGATCGTCATTCGCGACCAGATTGGCAGCGTGCCGCCCAGCTGGTCGGTCTGCTACCGCTTCGCGCTGGCGGGGGTCGCCATGGCCATTTTTTGCCGGATGCGCGGCGTGTCCTTGCGGATTGGCGGCGCGGGGGTGGCCTTTGCCGCGTTACTGGGCACGGCGCAGTTCGTGCTCAATTTCAACTTCGTCTATCGCGCCGAACTTACCCTGACTTCGGGCGTCGTCGCGGTCATCTACGCCATGCTGCTCATCCCCAACTCCATCCTGGCCTTCCTGATTTTCCGTCAGCCCGTCAGTCGCGCCTTCATTGCCGGGTCGGTGGTGGCGACGACCGGCATCATCCTGATGCTGACCCATGAATATCACGCCGCCGACATAGCGCCGGGCGACGTGCTGGCGGGGGTCGGCTTTGCACTCGCCGGGTTGCTCAGCGCCTCTGCCGCCAATGTCATGCAGGGGATGGATATTGCCCGCCGCCTGCCGATGATCGCGGTGCTGGCCTGGGCAATGCTGATCGGCGCGGCGGTGGACGCCGCCTATGCGCTTGCCACGGTCGGCCCGCCGGTGGCCGAATGGCGTACGGGCTATTGGCTGGGCGTGGCGTGGCTGGGCCTGGTCGGGTCGGTCATTACCTTCCCGCTCTATTTCCGCCTGATCCAGCGCATGGGCGCGGGGCGCGCGGCATATACAAGCGTCCTCATCCCGGTGATCGCGATGCTGATCTCCACCCTGCTGGAGGGCTATCGCTGGACCGGACTGGCAGCTGGCGGCGCCATGCTGGCGGTGGCTGGCATGGCGATCGCGCTGCGGGCGAAGGCGGGCTGAACCCGCCCTCGATCCATCCTATCCGCGCAGCACCCCGCCCAGCTTCTGCGCCGCCTTGACGATGGCCGCGCTGATCGTGTCCAGCTCCTCCTGGGTAAAGCTCTTCTCGCCCGGCTGGAGCGTCACTTCAATGGCGAGCGACTTGCTGCCTTCGTCCACGCCCGGCCCGGTGAAGACGTCGAACAGGCGCGCGTCCACAATCGCCTTCTTGTCCGCGCCCTTGACGGCGCGAACCAGCGCATCGGCCTCGACCGAGTCAGCCACGACAAAGGCGAAGTCGCGCTTCACCGCCTGCAAGGCGGGTGGCGCATAGGGCGCGCGCATGAAGCCCGACTTGCGCTTGCCCGGTATCGCATCGAGGAAGATTTCACCCGCCACCACCGTGCCGCTCAACCCGAATTGCTTGGCAAGGCCGGGATGCAACACGCCATATTCGGCCAGCACCACCTTGGGGCCAAGCCGCAGCGTGCCTGACTGACCGGGATGATAGGCGGCAGATGCCTCGCCGAAGTTCTGGAGGTTGGCGACCGGCGCACCCGCCGCAGCCAGCAGCGCCATGACGTCCGCCTTGGCGTCATAGGCGGTGAAGGGCTGGGCCTTGCCATCCTGCCAGCTGCGCGGTTGCTTCTCGCCCGCCAGCACGAAGCCAACGGTCGCCCGCTCACCCTGTTTGAAATAGCGCCGTCCCAGCTCGAACAGCCGCACCGACGCAGCGCCGCGATCCATGTTGCGGCGACTGGCCGACAGCAGGCCCGGCAGCAGCGAAGGGCGCATGACCTTCAAATCTTCCGAGATCGGATTGGCCAGGGTCCACTGCCCCCCGCCCACGGAAGCGGCTTCCTTTTCCGACAGGAAGGACCAGTTGATCGCCTCGGCAAGGCCGCGCGCCGCCGCCGTGCGGCGTACGCGGCGCTCGACCAGCTGCTCCGCCGTCGCGGTCGGGCGGGCGACGCCCGGCATGCGCGGCAACGGGGTGGATGGCACATGCTCCAGCCCGACGATCCGCACCACTTCCTCGACAATGTCGGGCCAGCCATCGATGTCGCGGCGCCAGCTCGGCACCGTGATCGACCAGATGCCCGGCACGGTCACCGGCACGCCATCCTCATAATCGGTGCGATTGTCCTGCCCGCTTACGACAAAGCCCAGGCTTTCGAGGATGCGTTTCTGTTCGTCCGCCGCCACATAGACGCCCGCCAGCGTCAGGCACTGGTCGGGCCGGTAATCCACAAGCTTGGGTGTTACCGGCGGCGCCCCCGCATGGGTCGCTTCGCTGGGCGTACCACCGCACAGATGCGTCACAAGGCTGGTCGCGATCGACAGGCCATCGTCCAGAAAGGCCGGGTCAACGCCGCGCTCGAACCGCCCGCGCGCGTCCGAGGTCAGGCTGAGCTTCTGGCCCGTCATCGCGATCCGTTCGGGCGTGAAATAGGCGCATTCGATCAGCACGTCGGTCGTGCCGTCCTGAGCGCCCGAATGTTCGCCGCCCATGATGCCGCCAATGTCATGGACAGCTTCATCGTCTGCGATGACGGTCATCGTCTCATCGACGGTGTAGGTCTTGCCGTTGAGCGCCAGCACCTGTTCGCCCGCCTTGCCCTTGCGCGCGACCAGGCCGCCTTTCAGGCTTGCCATGTCATAGACGTGCAGCGGTCGGCCCAGGTCGATCATGATATAGTTGGTGATGTCGACCAGGGTGCTGATCGGCTTCTGCCCGATCGCCTTCAGGCGCTTGGCCATCCATTCGGGCGACTGGCCATTGGTGACGCCGCGCACGGTGCGCGCGAAAAAGGCCGGACAGCCTTCCATATCCTCGGTCTGCACGTCCGGACCCGGCCCCACACCCGCAATATCCGGCACGATGATGGCGTTCAGCGTACCCAGCCCAGCCGCCGCCAGATCGCGCGCGATGCCGCGCACGCCCATGCAATCCTGCCGGTTGGGCGTGATCGACACGTCGATGACCGGATCATTTAGGCCCGCCCAGTCGGCATAGACCTGCCCGACCGGCGCGGCTGCATCCAGTTCGATGATGCCGTCATGATCGTCACCCAGCTCCAGTTCGCGGGTCGAACACATCATCCCGTTGGATTCGACGCCCCGGATCGCGGTCTTTTTCAGCACCATGCCATTGGCGGGAACGACGGCACCCTCGATCCCGAACACGCCGACAAGGCCCGCGCGCGCATTGGGCGCGCCGCACACGACCTGAAGCGGTGCGCCATCGCCATGATCGACGGTCAGAACCTGCAGTTTATCGGCCTGCGGGTGACGATCGGCGGTCAAGACCTTCGCGATCTTGAAGCCACCCAGCTTTTCTGCCGGATTTTCGACACCGTCGACCTCCAGCCCGATGGCGTTGAGCGTCTTGAGGATGGTGGCCAGGTCGGCATCGGTCTTGAGATGCGTCTTGAGCCAGCTCAGTGTGAACTTCATGCGCCCACTCCTCCGCTCAGCGTGGGTACGTCCAGCGCTGAAAAACCATAATGTTTGAGCCAGCGCAGGTCGCCGTCGAAGAAGGCACGCAAATCGTTCATCCCATATTTGAGCATGGCGAGGCGATCGACCCCGGTGCCAAAGGCAAAGCCCTGCCATTCGTCAGGGTCCAGTCCGCATGCCTCGATCACGCGACGGTTCACCATGCCGCTGCCCAGCACCTCCAGCCAGCCGCCATCCGCTGCATCGCCGTCGCCGCCGATCACACGCTGGCCGTTCACCAGCGTATAGCCGACATCGACCTCGACAGAGGGTTCGGTGAAGGGGAAATAGCTGGGGCGCAGCCGCAGCACGATATCCTCGCGCTCGAAAAAGGCCTTCAGGAAGGTCTCCAGCGTCCATTTGAGATGGCCGAGCGTGATCCCCTTGTCGATCACCAGCCCCTCGATCTGGTGGAACATCGGCGTGTGGGTGGCATCGCTGTCGCTGCGATAGACGCGGCCGGGCGCGATGATGCGGATCGGCGGCGCCTGCGTCATCATCGTGCGAATCTGCACCGGCGATGTATGGGTGCGCAGCAGCATCCGCTTCTGACCTTCCTCGTCGGGGAAGTAGAAAGTGTCGTGCATCGCACGCGCAGGATGCGTCTCAGGAATGTTGAGCGCGGTGAAATTATGCCAGTCGTCCTCGATCTCCGGCCCGGTCGCGACCGAAAAGCCCAGATCCGCGAAGATTTCCGCCAGTTCGTCCATCACCTGCGAAACCGGATGCACCGACCCTTGCGGCCCCACATCGGCGGGCAGCGTCATGTCGATCTTTTCCGACGCCAGACGCGCATCCAGCGCCGCCTGCTCCAGCGCCGCCTTCTTCGCGACAATCGCGGCGGTCACGGATTCGCGCAGATCCTGGATCGGCGGCCCCTTTTCCAGCCGCTCGTCCGGCGACATGGCGCCCAGCGTCTTGAGCAGCCCGGTCACGACGCCGTTCTTGCCCAGCGCGCCGACGCGGAGCGCTTCCACCGCGTCCAGCGTGTCTGCGGCATCAATGTCGGCGATCAGCCCGGCTTTCAATGCGCTAATGTCTGTCATCTGATGTCATTCCTGAGAAGCGGAAATATTGCCGCGCCTTAGCGAGACGCGCCGCGCAATGGAAGGCTTACGCCCGCGCGCCCAGCAATGCGCCGCCAAAGCCAACGAACATCACGCCGCTCGCCCGGTTGAACAGGCGCTGGCGGTTCACCGGCTCCAGCCAGCGGGCCAGCTTGACCCCGCCGAGCGCGTAAATGCTGTACCAAAAGCTTTCGATCACCACGAAACTGACCACCAGGATCGCCAGCTGCACCCCGAACGGACGGTCTGTGTCGATGAACTGCGGGAACAGGGCCGCCGCAAAGATGATCAGCTTGGGATTGGACAATCCGGTCAAAAGCCCGGTCGCATAAAGCGCATGATGGGACCGTGCAGGCGCGGCGGTGGCGGCAAGGCCGACTGGCGCGCGCCATGCCTTGATCCCCAGCCAGACCAGATAGGCGACCCCGGCATAGCGCAGCACGTCGAACAGGCGCGGCGAAGCCTTGAGCAACGCCCCAAGTCCCAGCGCCGACGCGATCAGGCACAGCAGCACCGCACTCATCAGACCCGCCATGGTCGCCAGCGCACGGCGCGGGCCATGGGCAATGCTCTGCGTCATCACATGCAGCATGTTCGGCCCCGGCGTGGCGGAGATCAGGAACACGGCAGTCACATATAGCCACCAGAGATGCAGCGACATCGGGTTGGTCCTTTTGATGTCCGGCCAACCCCAAATCCGTTCGGGCTGAGCCTGTCGAAGCCCCCGCCTGAGCGTAGCGAAGGCGCCTCACTCCGTTCGGTGGTGCCCTTCGACTTCGCTCAGGGCGAACGGGTTAGTAGGATCGCAACAAACAAAAAGGGCGCCGGAAGCATCTGCCCCGGCGCCCTTTTGACGATCTTGCGACCGACCGGCCTTATGCTGCGGGCAGCGCAGCCTTGGCCTGGGCGATGATGGCGCTAAACGCCTCGCCTTCGTGCATCGCAATGTCGGCCAGAACCTTGCGGTCCAGCTGCACGCCGGCCAGCTTCAGGCCGTGCATGAATTGCGAATAGGTCAGGCCTTCAGCGCGGACACCCGCGTTGATGCGCTGGATCCACAGGCCACGGAAGCTGCGCTTCTTGACCTTGCGATCGCGGTAGGCGTACTGGCCGGCCTTTTCGACCGCCTGACGGGCGACGCGGATGGTATTCTTGCGACGGCCATAATAGCCCTTCGCCTGTTCCAGAATCCGCTTGTGCTTGGCGCGGGTGGTTACACCCCGTTTGACGCGTGCCATTGTCCCTTACTCCTTACTTCAGGCCGTAGGGTGCCCAGAGGCGGACGTGAGCCACGTCGGCATCGGACAGCACGGAAGTACCACGGTTCTGGCGAATATATTTGGCGTTGTGGCTGATCAGGCGGTGACGCTTGCCAGCGACGCCGTGCTTGACCTTGCCGGAAGCGGTGAACTTGAAGCGCTTCTTCACACCGCTCTTGGTCTTGAGCTTGGGCATTTTCGTCTCCTTTGCGTAGCGCGACGATTGCAGACAGCCCCGGCAGCCCTAGTTAGCCGGGCGGTCCCACTGAATCGTGAAGGGCGCGCATAGGCGGGTATGCACGGAAAGGCAAGCGATTCGCGGAATTTCAATGATGATGATGGTCTGTCGCCCCAGCCATCGCTTCCAGCACATCTTCCAGCCGGGCCGGATCGCCCAGCGCCAGAACACGCCCATCGCTGTCCGCCGTCAGCGGCTCGCCATTCCAGTCGCACATCAACCCGCCCGCGCCCTCGACCACTGGCACCAGCGCGGCAAAATCATAGGATTGCAGACCCGATTCGATCACGATGTCGAGGAAGCCGGACGCAACCAGACCGTAATTATAGCAATCGCCGCCATAGACCGGCCCCTGACGCGGCGATCCACCGGAAACCGCCGCGACCAGCGCCATATAATAAGGCACATCGCCATCGTCGAAGAGGTGCGGGCTGGTCGTCGCAATGCCTGCCCCCTCCAGTGCGCGGCAGACGCGGGTGCGAACCGGCTGGCCATTGAACGTCGTCGGCTGCCCGGCCATCCCGGCCCAGCGTTCATTGGCGATCGGCTGGTCAATGACGCCGATCGTCGGCCAGCCGCCCTGTGTCAGCGCGATCAGCGTGCCAAAGATCGGCCGCCCGGCGATGAAGCTGCGGGTGCCGTCGATGGGGTCGAGTATCCACACCCGCTCGGCGCCTTCCCGCACCGATCCATATTCCTCGCCAATGATGCCGTCGCCCGGACGCTCCTTCTCCAAAATCGCTCGAATCGCCGCCTCTGCTGCGCGATCGGCCTGCGTCACCGGCGATTTGTCCGCCTTATATTCCATGTCATAGCGGGCGCGGAAAAAGGGGCGGATCGCCGCGCCGGCGGCGTCGGCAAGGTGGTTGGCCAGGGCCAGATCATCACGGGTGGTCATGCCCTTCGCCTAGCGGCTGCGCGGCCGTTGCGCTAGACTGCGGATCTATGGAGAAGGAGGGAAAAATGCCCGGTTCGCCCGTTATCCCATGCCTGCGCTATGCCGATGCCCCCGCCGCTATCGACTTTCTGTGCGAAGCCTTCGGTTTCGTGCGCCACGCCGTCTATGCCGATGATGCCGACCCCGGCATCATCCACCATGCCCAACTGGTGCTGAATGACGGCATGGTGATGCTCGGCAGTGTGCAGGACATGGCCGCCGAATCGCTCTACACATGGTCCACCGCGCGCGACCTGGGCGGGGTGACGGGGTGCGTCTATGTCGTGGTGCCCGATGTCGATGCCCATTGCCTCCATGCCCGCAACGAAGGCGCCGTGGTGGTCGATGAGCCGCATGATAATGACGGTTATCCGGGGCGCGGATACAGCGCGCTCGACCCGGAAGGCAATGTCTGGAGCTTTGGCAGCTACGATCCCTGGGCCGCTTAAGCCTTCGGCAACCTCGTCGCGCTAGTCTTGGGGACTGGATGGCGGGAGCGGGCGCATGGCGCTGATCGGCTGGTTTTTGAGTTTTGTCGGCCTGTTCGCAGGGCTTGCGCTGCGGCAGGACATGCCGGTCGGCGGCGCGGCCACCCTGTCCAACCTGCTGATCGCGCTCGCAGTGCTGGCTTGCCCCATGATCTGGCAGGGCAAGCCGCTTGGCATATCACGCGGCCAGCGCGTCGTGGCCGCGCTGATCATGATCCTGTCCTTGCCGCTGGTACTGCTGCCAGCAGGTTAGACCCCTCAATCGAACAGGCTGGACACCGAACTTTCGTCCGCAATCCGCTTGATCGCCTCGCCCAGCAAAGGGGCGATCGGCAGGTGGCGGATATGGGCGGCATTGTTGACCGCGTCCGTCCCCTGGATCGAATCGGTGATCACCAGTTCCAGCAGGTCCGACGCCTCGACCCGCGCGACCGCGCCGCCCGACAGCACGCCATGGCTGACATAGGCGACGACTTCCTCTGCCCCTGCGGCTTTCAATGCGCTCGCCGCGTTGCACAGCGTCCCCGCCGAATCGACGATGTCGTCGATCAGCACGCAGAAACGGCCCGACACGTCACCGATGATGTTCATGACTTCCGATTCGCCCGCGCGCTCGCGGCGCTTGTCGACGATGGCAAGCGGGGCATTGTCGAGCCGCTTGGCCAGCGCCCGCGCGCGCACCACGCCGCCGACGTCGGGCGACACGACCATGATGTTGCGATCGCCAAAGCGCGCCTGAATGTCGGCCGACATGACCGGCGCACCGAACAGGTTATCGGTCGGAATGTCGAAGAAACCCTGAATCTGTCCCGCGTGCAGATCGACCGACAGGACGCGGTCGGCACCTGCCTTGGTAATCAGGTTGGCGACCAGCTTGGCGCTGATGGGCGTGCGCGGGCCGGGCTTGCGGTCCTGCCGGGCATAGCCGAAATAGGGGACGACCGCGGTGATACGCTTGGCCGATGCGCGCTTGAGCGCATCGATCATGATCAGCAATTCCATCAGATTATCGTTGGTCGGATAGCTGGTGGACTGGATCACGAACACATCCTCACCCCGGACATTTTCGTGGATTTCCACGAACACTTCCTCATCGGCGAAGCGGCGGACGCTGGCGTCGGTCAGGGGAATTTCGATATAATCGGCGATGGCGGCCGCGAGCGGCTTGTTGGAATTGCCGGTCATGAGCTTCATGGCCAAGTTCCCCTGCTATTTGGCGGCGTGACGAATTGATGACGCTGCGTGAAAACGCCGCCCCTTTAGCCGCGTCCGTTCCTGCTGGAAAGGCGCTTTTGCGCGTGGCGGCAAAATGCTCTAACGGCCCGACCATGACCGACAAACTCGTGATCGCCCTTGCCCAGATGACCCAATCGGTGGGCGACCTTGCCGCCAATGCCGACGCGATGCTGGCATGGCGGGACAGGGCCGTGGGCGCGGACCTGATCGTCTATCCCGAATTGCAGCTGATCGGCTATCCGCCCGAAGATCTGGTGCTGAAACCCGCTTTGGTCGAGCGCGCGAATCAGGAGCTGGACCGGCTGGCGCAGGCGACGGCGGATGGCGGCCCGGCGATGCTGGTCGGCACCGTGGTTGCCGCCCAGGGCGTCCTGTTCAACGTCGTCGCGTTGCTGGAAGGCGGCGCAGTCACCCAGATCCGGCAGAAGCGCGAACTGCCCAATTATGGCACGTTCGACGAAAAACGCCTGTTCGCCCCCGGCCCGCTGCCCGCGCCGATCGCCTTTCGCGGGGTGAAGATCGGCGTACCGATCTGCGAGGATATATGGTTCCCCTTCGTCACCGCGCATCTGAAAGCGGAAGGGGCGGAGATTTTGATCAGCCCCAATGGCAGCCCCTATGAGGTGGACAAGGATGACCGCCGCCAGACCATGGTGGCGGGCGCGCGGGTGCGCGAAACCGGCCTGCCGCTGGCCTATCTCAACCGCGTCGGCGGGCAGGATGAACTGGTGTTCGACGGCGCGTCCTTCGTGATGAACGCCGATTTCGGCATCGCTCAGCAAATGCCTGACTGGGAAGAAGCGCTGGTGCTGACCCATTGGGAAAAATGGGACGGCCAGTGGGTCTGCCTGCCCGGCGAGGTCCATGTTCTGGATGAGCGGCCTGCCGACATTTATAATGCGATGGTGCTGGGCCTGCGCGACTATGTGAACCGCAATCGCTTTCCCGGCGTGGTGCTGGGCCTGTCGGGCGGGATCGATTCGGCGCTCTCCGCCGCAGTCGCGGTCGATGCGCTGGGGGCCGATCGCGTCTGGTGTGTGATGATGCCGTCGCGCTTCACCAGTCAGGAAAGCCTGGACGATGCCGTCGAATGCGCGCGGCTTCTGGGCGTGCGGTACGACACTATCCCCATCGAACCGGCAGTCGGCGCGTTCGACACGATGCTGGGCGAAGTGTTTGCGGGTCGCCAGCGCGACCTGACCGAGGAAAATATCCAGTCGCGTATCCGGGGCGTAACGCTGATGGCGCTGTCCAACAAATTCGGCCACATGCTGCTGACCACCGGCAACAAGAGCGAGATGTCGGTCGGCTACGCCACCATTTATGGCGACATGGCGGGCGGCTATTCGGTGTTGAAGGACGCCTATAAGACCACGGTGTTCGACCTCTGCCGCTGGCGCAACGACAATGTCCCGACGCTGGGCGAAGGCTTTGGCCCCGCCGGCCCGGTCATGCCCGAAAGGGTCATCACCAAGCCGCCAAGCGCCGAACTGCGCCCCGACCAGCGCGACGATGACAGCCTGCCCCCCTATGAGGTGCTGGACCCGATCCTCTATGGCCTGGTGGAGGAGGAATTGTCGGTGGAACAACTGGTCGCGCGCGGTTTCGATCGCGATACGGTCGCGCGGATCGAACGGCTGCTTTATGTCGCGGAATATAAACGCCGCCAGTCCCCGCCCGGCGTCAAACTGGGCAGCCGCAATTTCGGCCGCGACCGGCGCTATCCGATCACCAACGCATTTCGCACCCTTTAACAACCTCCGTTCGAACCGAACGGGGAATGAGTGATAAACATGACCGTCATCACCCGCTTCGCCCCCTCGCCCACCGGCCACCTTCATGTCGGCAATATCCGCGCCGCGCTGCATAACTGGCTGTGGGCGCAAAAAAGCGGCGGGCAATTTCTCCTGCGGCTCGACGATACCGACCTCGAACGCTCACGCACCGAATATGCCGATGCCATCCGCGCCGACCTGCAATGGCTGGGGCTCCGTTGGGACGCCGAAGCGAAGCAGTCCGACCGCTTCGCCCTTTATGAAGCGCGGTTCGAGGCGCTCAGGGCGTCGGGCCATGTCTATCCCGCCTATGAGACGCAACAGGAACTGGAGCTTCGGCGCAAAATCCTGCTGGGGCGCGGCCTGCCGCCGGTCTATGATCGCGCCGCGCTGACGCTGACGCCGGATCAGATCGCCGCCTATGAAGCCGAAGGGCGCGCGCCCCACTGGCGTTTCAAGCTGGACCATGACCAGCCCATCGTCTGGACCGACCTCATCCGCGGCGAGCAGCGTTTCGACCCCAAAACATTGTCCGATCCGGTCATTCGCCGCGCCGATGGCAGTTGGCTCTATATGCTCCCTTCGGTGATCGACGACATTGACATGGGCGTCACCCACGTCCTGCGCGGGGAGGATCATGTGTCCAACACCGCGACACAAATCCAGATGTTCACGGCCTTGGGCACGCCGCTCCCGGCCTTTGCCCATGAAGCGTTGCTGACGGGAAGCGAGGGCAAGCTGTCCAAGCGGCTGGGTTCGCTCGGCGTCGCCCATTTCCGCGAAATCGGGCTGGAGCCTGCCGCCATCGCCTCGCTGCTGGCGCGACTGGGCAGTTCGCAACCCATCGAGCCGTTCGCGGACATGCAGCCGCTGGTCGACAGTTTCGACTTTGCCCATTTTGGCCGCGCCCCAGCCCGCTTCGATGAAGGCGAACTCGCCACTCTCAACCAGAAGATCGTTCATCTGCTGCCATATGAGGCGGTTGCCACCCGTCTGCCCGATGGCATGGATGGCCAGGCATGGGACACCATCCGTCCCAATCTGGAGACGGTTGCGGGTGCCGCCGACTGGTGGCGGATCGTCACAGGTCCCGTGGACGCGCCCGCGCCTGATCCGGACGACCGCGCCTTCCTGACCCGCGCCCACGCCATCCTAACGGATGCCCCCTTCGACGCCGACATCTGGCGCACGCTGACCCATGCGCTGAAGGAGGAAAGCGGTCGCAAGGGGAAGGCGCTGTTCCTGCCGCTGCGTCGCGCGCTGACCGGGCTGGATCACGGGCCGGACATGGGACAATTGCTGCCGTTGATTGGGCGGGACGAAGCCCTGGCCCGGCTGCGAACCTAAAGGCGATCCGATCCGCTCTACGCGGGCCTGGATCGCCTCAGGCGCGCGTCAAGGCCAGCGCCTTGCCCACGGCGGCGATGCCTTCCGGGGCGGCCGCGAAACCCATATGGGTGCAATCCACCTCGATCGCGCTATCCCGCTCCCCCCGGCGCCCCTTGGCGCATTCGGGCAGGACCACCCCGTCGCGCCGCGACCAGAGCGCCACGGTCGGAACGGGCGGCTTGACCTCCCGCATGCAGGGAAAGGGCGGGCGATCGACCGGCGTACCTGACACCAGCTGATACAGCCGCCAGGCATGATTGGCACGCGGGTCGCCGGAAAAAGGCGTGCCCAGCGTCACCACGCCGCCGACCTTGGCCGTCGCCAGCTTGGCATATTCGCGCGCATATAGTCCGCCAAGGCTCCAGCCGACCAGCGTCACCGGCCCGCCGGTCGTCCGCCTTATTTCGTCCACCCGCCGGTCGATCGCGTCCAGGCTGTCCGGCTTCGGGCCATAATTGCGCCCCATGCCCCAATGATGGGCATCAAATCCGGCCTTGTTGAGGATCGCGCGCATCGGCTCCATTCGCGCATCCGATGCCAGCAGGCCTGGAATCAGCAGCAGCGTGCGACCATCGCCCTGTATCGTCCGCGCCAATATATCGGCCTGCGCCCGCGTCCGCGCCAGATCGAAGGGCAGCGCCATATTGCCGACCAGATGCTGAATCGAAGGCCGGGCGGCACGGGGGCCGGACGCCAGGCGATCCTTCCAGAAAGTGGTGACGGCAGCATAAGGAGGCACGACGACAAAATCCCTTTGGCCTGGAGGCAAAGATGACACTGTCGTGACAAACGCCGTCCGCGTCCATCGGTTTCGTCGCAACTGATAAACTGTTTATCGCAATATCGGATCAGGGGGCAAGCGGCGACGTCTGCGCGACCGGCGCGCCCTCCGCACTGCGCAACACGCGCGGTTCCAATATGGCTGCCGTTTCGATCAGGTCAAGAGCGCGGCGCGCCTCCAGATAGCGGCGGGCAAGCTGGATCCAGCGATCAGCGGCCGCACGGCCTGGCAGCCGCTCGACCTCTGCCAGCGCGGCATTGACCCGCCCGCCGTCAAGATAGTGGATTGCCCGGTCGAACCCGGCCTGCGGACGGGGCGAAGGAGACGACGCCCGGCGGATCGTCACCAGTTCGCGCGCTTCATGTTCCAGCGCGCTCCACCAGCTCGCATTGGCAGGCGGCGTCGTGGCCCGCTCGCCAATGTCGATCAGCCCCCCGCGCAAGTCGGCCAGTGTCACCGGCTCCCGCGCGGCATTGATGATGGTCGCGACCGCGCGCGGCTGGGCCTGGCCGAAGCGGAGCCGCAACTGCCCTTCGATATAGCCTAATGGCGTCCCGCTATCGAGCGCCCGGCGCGCGGCGAAGGCGACCAGCAGCCCCTCCGCTCGCGCAGCATTGCCCGACGCCGCCTGCGCCTCCACGGTGATGCGTGTCAACCGCTCCTCCAGCTGCACCACGCGCGCGTCGAGCATCTGCGCGGCGTCAATGGACAAGGAGCGCTGCGTCAGGGTCCGCGGGACAGTGCTGGCCTGTGGCGGGGCCATGCTGGCCGCCTGTGGCTGCGGTTCGTCCATGCGGCTCTGGATTTGCGGCCAGGCCCAGATGGTGACGCCAACCCCCACCACAAAGGCCAGAAGGATCAAAACCAGCAGCGGCACCATGCTCCGTCGCCGGGCGGAAGGCGGGGTCGGGGTCATGCTGCCAAGGCCATCCTCGTCGCTCATGCTGCCCCTCTTGCCTGTCATGACATCCGTCATTCGCACAAACCGCGCAAGAGAGCCAGCATGTCGTCATCCCCCGGCTGGTCGGGCGCATGACCGCTGGCCCAGCCGCTTCCGCACGCCGCCAGCGCTTTGGGGCTGATGGCCACGATATGCAGCGCAGCACGCGCAGTCGGCGCGACCTGCTCCGCCAGCCGCTCGCCCGCACGCGGGGAATGGACGAGCAGCACCGATCCCGGCGTCGCATCGTCCAACAGCGCGGGATCGGGCGGCAGACTGGTCATGCTATACACCGCGATCCGCCTGACATGCAGCGATCCTGTCGCCATGGGCGCAACCGTCGTGCCCGCCAGATGCAGCACCGTGCGATGGCCCTCGGTTGCGATCCGCGCGGCGATCGTGCTGGCGTCGGCATCGCCTGCGCTCACCCCGTCAAAGCCCTGCGCCCGCATGGCCGCCGCCGTCGCGCTGCCCACCGCATAAGCGGGCAGTCCGTGATAGGCCGCCAGTGCCGGACCCGCCAGCCGCGCCGCATGGGCGCTGGTCATCAAAAGCGCGTCGAAATCCCCGGCAGGCGGCGGCGTCCATTCCAGCGCCTGGGGCGCGAACAACGGATGCACGACCGCCTCCCATCCCAGCCGCGCCACGGCCTGCGCCGTCCTGCCCGCCCCCGGTTCGGGCCGCAGGACAATAACCCGCCTCATCCCTCGAACAGGGACCGCAGCGCCGGGCTGGCCCGGTCCAGCAGCGATCGACCCATCGCCTGCGCGGCATCGCTGTCATGCCGGTCGATCCGCGCTTCATCGCGTACCGTCTCCTGCCCGTTGGGGCTGATGATCTCTGCGCGAAGGTGCAGCCGGTCGCCATCCACCAGCGCCAGCGCGGCGATCGGCGAATGGCAAGTGCCGCCCAGACCCATCAGCACGTTCCGTTCGGCCATGACGCAATCGAACGTATCGGCGTCACTGATCGCGGCCAGCGCCGCCAGCACGGCTTCATTGTCGGCCAGCGTCTCTATCCCGACCGCCCCTGCGATGGGGCGGGCAGCATCGTGTCGAAGGGAATCGTGATGCCGACCTCCCCCTGCCCCAGCCGGTCCAGCCCCGCCGCCGCCAGCAGCGTCGCATGAACTTCGCCCGCCGCCAGCTTGGCGAGCCGTGTCGCGACATTGCCCCGGAACAGCGTGATGGTGGCGTCCGGTCGCAACCGCGCCACCTGCGCGGCGCGGCGCGGCGAACTGGTGCCGACCACCGGATTGTCGGGCAGCGCGTCGAAACTGTCTGCCCCGACCAGCTTGTCGCGCACATCGGCGCGCGGCAGCATTGCGGCGATACGCATCGCGGCGGGGCGCAGCGTTTCCACATCCTTCATGCTGTGGACGGCGAAATCTATGTCACCCTCCGCCAGCGCACGGTCCAATTCCTTGGTCCATAACGCCTTTCCGCCAATTTCCGCCAGTGCGCGGTCCTGTATCCGGTCGCCACTGGTCTGGACGGTGACGATGGCCACGGCGCTATCGGGCCAGCCATGGGTATCGCACAAAGCGCGGGCGGTCATGCGGGCCTGGGCCAGCGCAAGGGGCGAACCCCTGGTGCCGAGGCGCAACGGTCGGTCGAACAAAATCATATGCGGCTTGCTCTAATGGGCACGGGCATTAGATGGAAGCGGCAATGACAATCATCCTTGGCCTGGAATCGAGCTGCGATGAAACCGCAGCGGCACTGGTGACGGCCGACGGCAGGATATTGGCGCATCGGCTGGCCACGCAGGAAGAGGCGCACCGCCCCTATGGCGGCGTCGTGCCGGAAATCGCCGCCCGCGCCCATGTTGAGGCCTTGGCGCCCCTGATCGAAGCCGCGCTGACGGATGCGGATATGACGCTCGATCAGGTCGATGTGATCGCCGCGACCGCCGGGCCGGGCCTGATCGGCGGGGTGATGGTGGGTCTGGTGACGGCCAAGGCGCTGGCCCATGCGGCGGGCAAGCCGTTGATCGCGGTCAATCATCTGGAGGGCCACGCCCTTTCGCCCCGCCTGTCCAACCGGACGCTGCAATTCCCCTACCTGCTCTTGCTGGTGTCGGGCGGCCATTGCCAGATTTTGCTGGTGCGCGGCCCCGACGACTATGCGCGTCTGGCCACCACGATCGACGATGCGGCGGGCGAGGCGTTCGACAAGACCGCCAAGCTGCTGGGGCTTGGCTATCCCGGCGGCCCGCAGGTGGAAAAGGCGGCGGCGCAGGGCAATCCCAGGGCCGTTCCCCTGCCCCGCCCGCTGCTCGGCACGGCGGAACCGCATTTCTCCTTCGCGGGCCTGAAAAGCGCGGTCATGCGCGCGGTCCAGTCCGGGCAATATTCGCAACCGGACATTGCGGCGAGTTTCCAGCAGGCGGTGATCGACTGCCTGATCGACCGCACCCGCCGCGCGCTGACGCAGGCGGACGGCATGACCGCGCTGGTCGTGGCGGGCGGCGTCGCAGCCAATCAGGCGATCCGCGCGGCGCTCGAACAGCTGGCGGCGGACCATGGCCTGCCCTTCGCCGCGCCGCCCTTGTGGCTGTGCACCGACAATGCAGCGATGATCGCCTGGGCCGGGGCGGAGCGCTTCGCCGCAGGACTGATCGACGATCTGACCGTTCCCGCCCGGCCGCGCTGGCCATTGGATCCCGCAGCGGAAAAGGCGCGTGGCGCCGGAGTGAAAGCATGAATGGGCAAGGCATGAAGGCGGGCGTCATCGGAGCCGGCGCATGGGGCACGGCGCTGGCGCAGCTGCTCGCCGCCGACGGACAGGCCGTGACGCTGTGGGCGCTGGAGACCGAAGTGGTCGACGCGATCAATGGCGGGCACGAAAATCCGCTCTATCTGCCCGGTATCAAGCTAGCCCCGTCGATCCGGGCGACCGGCGCGATGGCCGACCTGGGCGATTGCGACATGGTGCTGGTGGTCAGCCCGGCGCAACATCTGCGCGATGTCGTCCGCCAGGCTCCAGCCGGTGTGCCGCTGGTCCTGTGTTCCAAGGGGATCGAGGCCGGCTCCGGCCTGCTGATGGGTGAAGTGGCGCGCGCCGTGCAGCCGACATCGCCCATCGCCGTCCTGTCCGGCCCGACCTTCGCCCATGAAGTGGCCAAAGGGTTGCCGACCGCGATCACATTGGCGTGCGACGATGCCGTGCTGGGCGCGCAACTGGCGGCGCGGATCGCCCGCCCGGCGTTCCGGCCCTATCTGTCCGACGACGTCACCGGCGCGGAAATCGGGGGCGCGGTCAAGAATGTGCTGGCGATCGCCTGTGGCGTGGCGGACGGCGCGGGTCTGGGCCTTAACGCCCGCGCGGCGCTGATCAGCCGGGGCTTTGCCGAAATGACGCGCTTTGGCCTGGCGCGCGGGGCGCGGGCGGAGACGCTGGCCGGACTATCGGGGCTGGGCGATCTGGTGCTGACCTGTTCCTCCACCAATTCGCGCAACTTCTCGCTGGGCAAGGGGCTGGGCGAAGGGCGTAGCGCCGCTGAACTCCTGTCCAACCGCCGTACCGTGGCCGAAGGCGCGTTTACCGCCCCGGTGCTGCGCGATGCGGCGCGCGCGGCAGGGGTCGAAATGCCGGTGGTCGAAGCGGTCTGCGCCCTGCTGGCCGACGCTGCGCCGCTCGGCACCGTGATCGACGCGCTGCTCGCGCGCCCGTTGCGGCCCGAATAAGCCATCGCGCGCCCGCACCATCATGGCTACATTTGGGTCAACAGACGCGACGACAGAGGGGAATCGATTGGCCGGGCAGCATCCTGCGCCTAAGGACGAGGATGACATCGCCGCCTTGGCGAAGGGCGGGCGGACCAATGTGTTCGGCTTCCTTCTTCGCCTGGCCGCGCGGCTGCCCTTCCTGTTCATCGCCGGTCGCGTCTATGGCGCCGAAGCGCTGGGCCGCTTCGCCTATGCCGTGCTGGTGGTGGAATTTGTCGCGCAACTCGCGACGCTGGGGCTGAAACGCGGGCTGGCGGGAGCGCTCAGCCAGACCGAACGGCCCCACGCCCATGTCGTCACCGACGCAATGCTGGTGACGATGATCGCCGCGCTGGCGGGCGCTGGCCTGCTGGTCGCCTTTCCGCAGGCCATGTTCCCCAATAGCGGCATCAACGGCCTCGACCGGCTGCTGGCGCTGGTCGTCATCGCGGTTGCCGGGTCGGACGTGGCGCTGGCCGCCTGCGCCTATAAATTCGACGTTGGCGCGACAGTGCGGGCGCGCTCTATCATAGAACCCTGGGCCATCAGCATCGGCGCCTTCGCCTTCGCCTTTTATTCGACCCGTGACGGGCTGATCCTGTCCTACGCCGTGTCGATGATCGCCGCCTTCATCGCCTCCATCATTCCGATGGCGCGCCATTATGGCCTGCCTGTGGGCTGGCGGCCTGATTCTGGCCGACTATGGCGGCTGGCGCGGCGCAACCTGCCGCTGGCGGCGGCCGACGGGGTGGAATGGGGATCGCGGCGGCTCGACATGGCCATATTGGGCCTGTTCGTCAGCCCGGCGGTCATCGGCATCTATTATGTCGCGCAACAGGTCGCATCGCTGCCGCAGAAGCTCAAGACCAGCTTCGACCCGATTTTGGGCCCGGTCATCACCCGCAATCTGGCGGAGGGCAATCTGGCCGGGATCGCGCGGCAGGTCAGCCAGGTCGGGTTCTGGATCATCGCCGCGCAGGCCGGAATTGCGCTGGCACTCGGCATCCCCGGCGAAGCGGTGATGGGGCTGGTTGGCCCGCATTTCGTCAGCGGCACCGGGGCGCTGGCCTTCCTGCTGCTGGCCGAAGTGATCGCCGCCACCGCAGTCGTCAGCGAATCAGCGCTGGTCTATATCGCGCGCCACCGCAATTTGATGATCTCGCTCGGCATGATCGGCTGTCAGGCCGTTTTCAGCTTCGCGCTGATCCTGCTCGCCCGTCGACTTGGCCTCCCGGTCATGGCGGTCGCCGCCGCCCCGGCGCTGGCGCTGTGCCTTGCGCTGGCGGTCGGCGCCTTCGTCAAGGCGCGGCTGCTCGCGCGACTGCTCGATGCGCCGATCAACGCCTGGCGCTGGCCATTGCTCAGCGCAGCAGGCGTTGCCTGCATCGTCGGCGCGGCCTTCGTCGCCCTGCCGCCGCGCCTGGAATGGGTCGAACTGGTCGTCGGCGTCTGGGCGATATTGGGCGCTTATGGCGTGGTCATCTGGCGCTGGGGCTTTGGCCCCGATGACCGCACCCTGTTCCGCAAGCGCAAGGCGGACTGATCAGGCGAACAGCCTGTCGCGGATCACGCCCAGATCATCCTCCGGTCGCGCGCCCCAGTGGGAGATGACTTCGGCCGCCGCCGCTGCACCCAATGCCAGGCAATCGGCCACGCTGCGGCCATCGATATGGGCGGCAAGGAAACCGGCGGCGAACAGATCGCCAGCGCCCGTCGTGTCGATGATCTGCGCGACCGGCGCGGCGGGTGCCTCGTAACGCATGCCATCGACGATCGCGACCGCACCATTTTCGCTGCGGGTCGACACCAGCACCGGCACCTTGGCCGCCATCGTCGCCACGGCCTTGTCGAAATCGTCGATCTGCGCGAGCGACTGGATTTCGCCTTCATTGGAAAAAAGGATGTCGATCTGGCCATGATCGATCAGGTCCAGAAAATCGGCGCGATGCCGGTCGATGACGAAATTGTCGGACAGGGTGAAGGCGACCTTGCGCCCCGCACCGCGCGCCGCGTCGATCGCCGCCCGCATCGCCGCGCGCGGCTGCTGCGGGTCCCACAAATAGCCTTCCAGATAAAGGATGCCGGCCGACCGGATCATGTCGAGGTCGAGCGCGGCTTCGGGCAAAAATTGCGATGCGCCCAGAAAGGTGTTCATCGTACGCTGCGCGTCGGGGGTCACCAGAATCAGGCAGCGGGCGGTAGGCACGTCGCCAGTCATCGCCGGTGTGTCGAACCGGATGCCGAGCGCGCGAACGTCATGGGCGAATACCGTGCCCAGCTGATCGTCATTCACCTGGCCGATAAAGCCGCACGTCTTGCCCAGCGCGGCAAGCCCCGCCAGCGTGTTGGCGGCTGATCCGCCGCTGATTTCCTTGGCCTGGGGCATGTCGGCATAGAGCGCTTCGGCCATATCGGCGTCGATCAGCTGCATCCCGCCCTTGGTCAGCGCATGTTCGGCCAGAAAGGCGTCATCGCTGCGTGCGAGAACATCGACAATGGCGTTGCCGATGGCGACGACGTCAAGCGTCGGGGCCGAAACTGAAGCGGAAGCGGTCACGCAATATCCTTATGGTACGGGGAATGTCCGGGTGCCGTCTCTATCGGCGCGCGTGTCGCCATGCAACAGCGTGCGATTGACGGGCCTCGCGACAGGCAGGATAAGGACGCGATGGTCCTGACCGCCGCGCTGCGCGCCTTCCCGCTGATCTTCCATGCCGCCGCCAGGCGGCTGCTGGTCAAGACATTGTTGCTGACGCTTCTGGTCTTTGCCCTGCTGGCGGTGGGGCTGTGGGCAGGATTCCATGCGCTGCGCCTCCATTATGGCTGGGGCGGCGGCGGCCTGGCGGAGGCGGCGGCGACCGCCCTGATCGTCGTCGCGGCAGGATGGCTGCTGTTTCGCGCGACTGCGATGGCGGTGATGGGCCTGTTCGCCGACGACATTGTCGTCGCCGTCGAGAGCAACAGTTACCCGGACGCTGCGGCCCATGCGCGCCCGGTCGGACCGGCGCGCAGCATCCGCTATGCGCTGGCCTCGGTCGCGCGGACGATCGGCTGGAACCTGTTGGCGCTGCCTGCCTATATCGCGCTGCTGGTGACAGGCGTGGGGACGATCGGGCTGTTTCTGGCGCTCAACGCCTATCTGCTGGGTCGCGATCTGGCCGACATGGTGGAACCACGCCATCCCGGCCATCCGCCGATCCCGCGCGGCAGCCGATGGCTTCTGGGGCTCGCTTCGGCGCTTCTGTTCCTTGTCCCGCTGGTCAACCTGCTTGCGCCGATCTGGAGCGCGGCTATGGCGGTCCACATGCTGCACGGCGTCAGAAGGAAGCCTGTATGAACGCCCCCCGCCTTACCCTGATCGCGCTGCTGTCGCTGCCGCTTGCCGCCTGCGGCGCTGGCAGCGTGGTGCCGCAGACCGGCATCGCCCCCCGCCCGCCGGTCCCCCGGCCAGCGCCTTTGGCAAGCCCGGCCCGCTGATGGGCGCGGACGCCCGCGCCCTGACCCAGATGTTCGGCACGCCCCGGCTCGACATTCGCGAGGCAACGGTGCGCAAGCTGCAATTTGCCAATGGCCGCTGCGTCCTAGACACCTATCTCTACGCCCCCGCGCGCGGCAAGGAGCCAGTGGTCACCCATGTGGACGCGCGCTCGCCTGCTGGCACGGATGTCGATCCGTCGGCCTGCGCGACGGCATTGCGGGCGCGCTAGACTGACAGCCGCCCGATCGCCCAGGTCGCCGCTTCCGCGACCACCGGATCGTCATCGCCCGCCAGCACCTGCAACCGGCCGAGCAAGCGCGCGTCGCCGCTATTGCCCGCCGCGATCGCCGCATTGCGCACCATGCGATTGCGGCCGATGCGCTTGATGGGGGAGCCGGAGAAGATTTCGCGAAACGCGGCATCGTCCAGCGCGAGCAGGTCGGCAAGGGCAGGCGCGGCGAGTTCGGCGCGGCCCACGAACGCCTTGTTCGCCGCCGCCTGATCGGCAAATTTGTTCCAGGGACAGACCGCCAGGCAATCGTCGCAACCATAGATGCGGTTGCCTATGCCTTCGCGCAGTTCGTGCGGGATCGGCCCCTTATGTTCGATCGTCAGATAGGAAATGCAGCGGCGGGCATCGACGACATAGGGGGATGGGAAGGCATCGGTCGGGCAGGCCGTCTGGCAGGCGGTGCAACTGCCGCAATGGTCGACCTCCGGCGCGTCGGGTTCCAGCGCGATTTCGGTGTAGATCGCCCCCAGAAACAGCCAGCTGCCATGCTGGCGGCTGACCAGATTGCTATGCTTGCCCTGCCAGCCCAACCCCGCCCCCTGCGCCAGCGGCTTTTCCATGACTGGCGCTGTATCGACGAACACCTTGAGCGCGCCGGGTTGCTGATCCACCAGCCAGCGGGCCAGGCTTTTCAGACCCTTTTTGACGACATCATGATAGTCCTTGCCCTGCGCATAGACGGATAAGCGCGCGCGGTCCGGCACGTCCGCCAGCGCCAGCGGATCGCGCCCCGGCGCATAGCTCATCCCCAGCATGACGACGCTGCGCACGTCCGGCCACAGGCCGCGCGGCGATCCACGTTGTCCCGCACGCTCCTCCATCCACAGCATGTCGCCATGATGGCCCGCATCCAGCCATTCGCCCAGCCGCTTGCCGGCCTGCGGCGCCACGTCCGCAGGCGCGATGGCACAGGCGGCAAAGCCCAGCGACGCGGCCTGCACCTTCAGACGGGTTTCCAAGCTTTCCATTTGCGTTGGCATGGGGGGACACTATCAGGAGCGGATGAACGGCGACACTCCGGCCCCGCCCCTCCGCTATGCGCTCGAAGGCCATGGCCTTGTCAAGACATTCGGCAGTTTCCGCGCGGTCGACGGCGTCGACATCGCCGTGCCTGCCGGGTCCATCTATGGCGTGCTGGGGCCAAATGGCGCGGGCAAGACGACGCTGCTGCGCACCCTGCTGGGCATCATCGACCCGGACGAGGGCACGCGGTCGCTGCTGGGCGACCCCGCCCCGCTGCGGATGGCGCGGCAGGTCGGCTATCTGCCGGAAGAGCGCGGGCTTTATCCGTCGATGAAGGCGTTTGAGGCGATCGCCTTCATGGGCGCGCTGCGCGGGTTGCCGCTGAAGCAGGGCCGCGAACGGGCGCGGGCGATGCTGGAGGGGCATGGCATGGGCGGCGCGATCGACAAGCCGATCCGCCAACTGTCCAAGGGCATGGCGCAGACGGTGCAATTGTTCGGGACGATCATCCACGAACCCCGGCTGATCCTGCTGGACGAGCCTTTTTCCGGGCTGGATGCGATCAATCAGGAGAAGCTGGAGGCGCTGATCCGTGAGCAGGCGCGTCGAGGCGTCACCATCCTCTTTTCCACCCATGTCATCGCCCATGCCGAACGGCTGTGCGAACGGATCGCCATCGTCGCGGGCGGACGCATCCGGTTCGAGGGGACAGTGGCTGACGCGCGCGATCGGCTACGCCCGCAGGTGCGGCTGCGCACCAAAGCCAGCGACGGGGCGTGGCGGCGCGCGCTGCCCACCGATACCGTCGTGGAGGATGGCGCATGGCATTTCGCCCTGCCGGATGACGGGATCGAGCCGCTGTTACGCGCACTGCTGGATGGGCAGGCGGGAATTGAAAGCCTGTCGATCGAACGGCCGGGCCTGCACGACGCCTTCGTCGCCATCGCCGGTGCCGCGACCGCGCGCCAGATGGAAGAAGCGCAGGCACGGGAGCAGGACGCATGAGAGAGATGCTGCGCGCCGCGCTGGTCATCGCCCGGCGGGACTTCACCGCCGTCGTGCTGTCGCGCACCTTCATCCTGTTTCTGCTCGGCCCGTTGCTGCCCATTCTGATCGGCATGGCCCTTGGCGGCCTGGGCGAGAAGATTGCCAGCACAGACCTGCGCCCGCTGGTGGGCATCGCCATGCCAGCAGGGGAGGCCGCGAAGCTGGAGCGCGCCCATGCCCGTCTGACCGAACGGATGGGGGATCAGGCGCTGGTCAGGCTGCGGCGCGTGCCGCTGACCCCGGCACCGCGCGAGCAGTTGGCGCGCCCTGATTCGGCGGTGGTGGCGATCCTTTCCGGATCGGTCGCGCACCCGATCCTGACCGGCAAAGCGGAAGATCTCGACAAGTTGCAGGGCGATATGAGCCTGATCGCCAGCGCGGCGCAAGCGGAACATACGCTGCGGCTCGTGCAGGTGGAGCGGCAGGAAGTCGCCAAGAGCCTTGGCGCGCAGGCGCAGGCGCGGTTGCTGATCGGCCGCGTGGCGCAGGTGGTGATGTTTTTCCTGACGATCCTGCTGGCGGGAATGATCCTGTCCAATCTGGTTGAGGAAAAGACGAACAAGATCATAGAGATATTGGCGGCCGCCGTACCGATAGACGCGATTTTCCTCGGCAAGCTGATGGCGATGCTGGCGATGAGCTTTGTCGGCATCGCCTTTTGGGGCGGCACCGCTTTCGCGATCTTCCTGGCGCTGCATGGGGGCGGGTCCAGCCTGCCAGCCCCCGCGGTGGGCTGGCCGATATTCCTGATCCTTGCCACCCTCTATTTCGCCATGGCCTATACGCTGCTGGGATCGCTGTTCCTGGGGATCGGCGCGCAGGCGGCTACGGTGCGCGAAGTGCAGACACTGAACATGCCGGTGACCATGGGGCAGATGCTGATCTTCTTTTTCGCCAATTACGCCGTCGACCATATGGGATCGCCCGCGGAAGTCGCGGCGACGATCTTTCCGTTCAGTTCACCCTTCGCGATGATCGCGCGCGCGGCGCAATCCGATGCGCTGTGGCCGCATCTGCTGGCGCTGCTGTGGCAGGCGGCGTTCGTGGCGCTGATCATCCGCGTGGGCGTGCTGCTGTTCCGCCGCCATGTCATGCAGTCGGGCGGCAGCTGGTGGAAACGCCTGTTCAGGAACACGACAGGCTGAACCATGTTTAATGGCGTCATGAACCGGCGATTCTTCCTGGGCGGCATAGCGACCGGCGCGATGGCGCTGGGCTGGTGGCGGCTGGGCCTTGGCACGGCGGAGGCCGCCTATCCTTATGCCCTGAGCGATGCGGAATGGCGCAAGCGGCTATCGCCGCTCGCCTATAATGTGTTGCGCAGGCAGGCGACGGAGCATCCCTTCACCAGCCCGCTCAACAAGGAACATCGCGCGGGCATTTTCGCCTGCGCTGGATGCGGACAAAAATTGTTCAGCTCCAAGACCAAGTTCGACAGTGGCACTGGCTGGCCCAGCTTCTACGCCCCACTGCCCAAGGCGGTGGGCACCAGTCGCGATTTCGCACTGGGCTATCCCCGGACCGAGGTTCATTGCGCGCGCTGCGGCGGGCATCTGGGCCATGTGTTCGACGACGGGCCAAAGCCCACGGGCCTGCGCTATTGCATGAACGGCGTCGCGCTCAGCTTCGTGGCGGCCTGATCCGGTAGATTTTCAGCGGGCCTTTGGTCGGCAGAGGCTCCAGCCATGGCGGTATCGTGCCGCGTGCCAGCATCGCCGCCAAACCCTTGCCATTGGCTTGGCCATAGAGGCGATATTCGTTTAGGCCGTCACAGGTCACGACATAGCGCGCGCTGGTTGCGCCGATCACTGTTCTTGCCTGGTCCGGCGCATCGACAAAGCCTTCGATCACCGCTGTAATCCCCGCTGCATTGCGGTGATGGGCAGTGCCGATGACGCTATGGCGGGTCTGGACGAGAATGTCGGGGCCAAGGTCGATCGGCGCGAACAGGGTCGTGGGCGCCAGGGTGCGCAGCGGGGCCAGCACCGTGGCCGCGCGGCAATTGGCGCTGGCATCTCGGGCCGATTCGGGCTTTGCGGCCAACGCCACCCACAGCGCGCAGAGACCAGCCGGAGTCAGCAGCACGAGTGCGACCGAACCGGCTATCCGCACCATCGCGCTGGCGGACGCCTGCACCCGGCGGAACAGGGCGAACAGCAGCCAGGCGGTGCCGGGCAGGGCGAACAGATGCGCCACGGACACGGCCCGCATGACCATGATCGCGACCAGCATCGCCCCGGCCAGCAGCAGCACCATTGTCAGCCAGCGCATCCGCACCGGGCCGCTGGCCGCGCGCGCCGCCAATAGCGTGGCAATCAGGCCGAATAGCGAGGGAAGCAGGATGACGCCCACCATCAACCGGCTCTGTTCCCAGATCGGCCGCCCCTCCATGACCTGCAAATACCAGAGCTTATAGGCCAGCGGTCCCAACGCCGCGAAGGGATCACCCGACAGGCACGCCCCGCCGGTCAGCAGGAAGGTCGCCAGCGCCGCGCCGCCCCCGATCGCGCCGATCAGGCAGCGGCGTAGCGCGGTGGACGGGCCGATCAATCTTGCGGCGGCAGGCGTCGCAACCGCCAGAGCGACCAAGGGCCAGACATAGACGAAGGAGAGCGCGTCGCACTGGCGCGCCAGTACGGCAGATGGCCCACGCAACAAGATGAGCGGGATCAGCGCCGCTGCGCCCAGTGCGACAGTGAAGCCGACGAAGCGCGGCGTTTCGGCCCGGTCGATCCAGTGGCGCAGGGCAAACAGCGCAGCGAACAGCGCCGCATAGGGCAGGCCTTCGCTCGAAATCTGGAGCCAGAGCGCCAGTGCCAGCCCCGCAACGATGCCCCCGCGCACCGGGCGCGAGTCCATCGCGCCGCCCAGTGCCAGCGCGGCGGCCATGATCTGCCAGCCATGATGGTCGATTCTGAGCGGCGTGAACTGGACCAGGATCGACGGGGCGGTCAGCAGCAGGACGATGGCCAGCAACGCCACGATCGTCCCGGCAATCCGGCGCGTGGCGACGAACAGCGCGGCGGTCAGCCCGCCCAGCAGCAGCAGCGGCACGACGGCGCAGGCGACCAGTTCCGCCGTCGCCATGCCCAGCAACGGGCGCAGCAGCAGGATCAGCGCCGCGATTGGCATATCGACGATCCGCGACCAGTGCATCGGCCCGCCTATGGGCGGGTTCACGCGATGCTGGCTGACATCCCAGAAGGCCTGCCCGCCTATCCAGTCGCGGACCTGCACCAGACGCATGGCGTCATCGGGATCGCGAAAGCCAAGCGTGGCGAAATCGCCCCGGAACAGCCACAGCATAGCCGCGCTGCACAGCAGCCAGGCAAGCAGCGCAAGCAGCGCCGCCCGCTTTCCGTCAGGCGCGGGCAAAGACGCCATATTTGCGGATCGCATAAACGGTGAGGAAGCTGACCGGCACGGACAACAATTTAGCGATCGTCGGAGCAACGCCGATCAGGCTTAGCCCGCCGACCATGGAAAGGGTAATGCCCATCCCCAGCAGGGCGCTCGCCACGAACCCGGCGCGCTGCGCGTGGGTCGGGCCGGTGCCGGTATCGAACACGAAACGGATGCTGATGGTCCAGTGGACAATCAGACCGACGGCATAACCGCCAAACGCCGCCAGCATGGGGGCGGCGCCGACATGGTCGAGCATCAGGAAAAGCGCCATGTCGCTCGACAGCGCGCAGATGCTGGCCAGCAGATAGCGGGCAAACATCAGACGCGAAACCAGCGCCACCAACATGCGCACCGGATCAGGCAGCCTTCAGGCGCGACGGGACGGCGCGGGTGCTGGCAAGCGCAGCCTGCGCGTCGGCGTCCTGACCTTCTTCCCCGGCCTCATGATATTCGGCATCTTCATTGACCGACCAGACGTCATGGATGCGTGCGCCCGCAACGATGTTGCGCACGGTCAGCATCGCCGTCATCATCGCATGGTCCTGATTATTATAGCGGTGCATGCCGTTGCGACCGACCATGTGCAACGTGGGATAGCGCGCTTCCAGTTCGGTGCGCAGCGCCTGCACATTGGCGGCATAGGCGTCGTTATAGACCGGATAGGCCTTTTCCTGCCGCACCACCGCGCCGCCCACGACATCGCCGGGGTTGCACAGGCCCAGTTGCGCCATCTCCTTCGTCGCCAGCGCGACCAGATCAGCGTCGGACGAAGCCCACAGGCCGTCCCCTTCAAAGCAGAAATATTCCAGCCCCACACAGGCGAGTGTCGGGTCCGGCACCATCTCCGGCGACCAGCTGCGGAAATTCTGGATACGCCCGACCTGCACCTTGCTGTCGTGGATATAAATCCAGTTGTCGGGGAAAATATCATTCCCCTTGACCATCAGCGCCACGGTCAGGAAATCGCGATATTTAAGGTCCATCGCCTCAGGCAGGGTAGCAGGCAGCGGATGGATGCGCCCGGCCAGTTCGCGCATGGGCGCGGACGAAATGACATGCGCGGCATTTATGATGACCTCACCCTCCGGCCCCTGCGCCACCAACCGCCAGCGATCGGTACCCTGGTCCTGCTCCAGCCTTTTGAAGCTGTGCGCCATCAACACCTGATTGCCGCCATCGACCACATGATCGCGCGCCTTTTCCCACATCATGCCGGGGCCAAGGCGGGGATAGCGGAATGTTTCCAGCAGCGTCTTGGTCGCCATGCCGTCATTGGGCTTCTTGTTGAGGCCGAGCGAGCGTTTCAGGCCGTCGGTGACCGCGCCCCAGAGCGACAGGCCCTTGATCCGCT
The DNA here is from genome assembly GCF_002288285.1 of Sphingobium xenophagum. Taxonomy (NCBI): domain Bacteria; kingdom Pseudomonadati; phylum Pseudomonadota; class Alphaproteobacteria; order Sphingomonadales; family Sphingobiaceae; genus Sphingobium; species Sphingobium xenophagum. The sequence goes on from NZ_CP022745.1 coordinate 775,132, forward strand.
GCGCTGCCCAGTCCGCCGACATTTCATCGCACGGCATCCCCCACACCTTCTCGGTGTAAGTCTTGAAGAAGATCGAGAAAAGCTTGTGCCCGAACGCATTGACGGTCCAGTCCTGAAAGGAGCGGACATTGCGGTTGGGCAGCAGCTTCGCCTTGGCAAAGCTCGCCATGCACAGCGTCGAGCGCCAGACGCCCAGATTCCACAGTGCCTCGAACGCGCGCAGCGGGTAACTGTAGAATTTGCCTTCATAATAGATGCGGCTCATCCGCGGGCGCTGGATGAAGTCGTCGGGCAATATCTCGTTCCACAGGTCCACGACCTGCTGCGATTTCGAAAAAAAGCGGTGGCCGCCAATATCGAAGCGGAAACCGTCCAGTTCGACTGTCCGGCTGATGCCGCCGACATAGACCGGGTCTTTTTCGATCACCGTGACGCTATAACCCTGCTTGGTCAGCAGATAGGCCGCGGTCAGGCCCGCCGGGCCTGCGCCGATGATGGCGACGTCCACGCTTTGGTCGATACGCGGCATGACAGGCAATTCCCCCGGATGGTCATTCGTGATCCTGGGAGTGAAGGAAATATTCTAAGGAGTGGTTAATGCGCGGTAAGGATCAGGCAGCAAACGCGCCATCGGGCAACAACAGAAAGGGCCGCCCCGCGATGCGGAACGGCCCCCTGCAGTCCCCTTCGTGAGGGGAACCGGGCAGATGATCAGCCCTGGCGCTGGGCCATGGCGTTAAGATCGCTGCGAGCGCCGGTCAGTGCCTCGCCAAAGCAATTGCGATAATCCTGGGTCACGGGAATGATCGAGCCATTGACGAAACCGCAGACCTGCTTGGCGGCGCGGGTGACGCGATAGTCGGCGCGGCGCAGACCGGCGGTGCTGGCCAGGTTCAGGTCAGCGACCGAAACGGCAATCGAGCGGGTTTCCGTACCCGCACGGCCATCGACGATCACATCCATATTGTCATTGCCCGCACTCGCCACGCCGGGCAGCGCAAGGGCCATCGTGGCGGCCAGCGCCACCAGCGTCTTTGCAGTCATCCTGTTTCTCCTGTCGAACATTTTTCTGTTCTTTGCCCAACACCTGACTTGGGCACCGGGTCCACGCCTAAATAGGCCTGCCCGGATAAAATGAAAAGAGGCCAATTGGCAAAAAGTGGCGGAAAACCGTTATTTTGCGCGTGCGAAAGGATTTGTTTCGCACGCGCAGATCAATTTGCGCATTGGCCGTCGGTACGGCTGAACCAGCATCAGTGCCGGAAGTGACGCATCCCGGTAAAGACCATGGCAAGGCCCGCTTCGTCAGCGGCGGCGATGACTTCATCGTCGCGGATCGATCCGCCGGGCTGGATTACCGCAGTGGCCCCCGCTTCGACCGCAGCCAGCAGGCCATCAGCGAAGGGGAAGAAGGCGTCGGATGCGACCGCCGAACCTATGGTGCGCGGTTCGCTCCAGCCTGCCTTTTCAGCCGCATCCTTGGCTTTCCACGCAGCAATGCGCGCGGATTCCAGCCGGTTCATCTGACCTGCGCCGACACCGGCAGTGCTACCACCCTTGGCATAGACGATGGCGTTGGACTTCACATGCTTGGCGACGGTCCAGGCGAAGAGGCAGTCGGCCAGTTCCTGTTCGGTCGGTTCGCGCTTCGTCACGACTTTCAGCACGTCACGGCTGATCCGGCCATTGTCGCGACTCTGTACCAGCACCCCGCCCGCGATCGTCTTGAGCTGGAGGCCGGGGCGCGCGGGATCGGGCAGGTCGCCGGTCAGCAGCAGGCGCAGATTCTTCTTCTTGGCAAAGATGGCGCGCGCCGCGTCATCGGCGTCGGGCGCGGCGACGACTTCGGTGAAGATACCGCTGATCGCTTCGGCAGTCGGGCCGTCGAGCGGGCGGTTGACGGCGATGATGCCGCCAAAGGCCGACACGCTGTCGCACGCGAGCGCAGCCTCATAGGCCTCGATCAGGGTCGCGCCGGTCGCCACGCCGCACGGGTTGGCATGCTTGACGATCACCACGGTCGGCGGGCCGTCGCGATATTCGCTGACCAGCTCCAGCGCGGCGTCAGCATCGTTGTAATTGTTGTAGGACAGTTCCTTGCCCTGAATCTGCTTCGCCTGGGCAATGCCGTTGGCCGACGGACCAGTGGGCAGATAGAGGGCGGCGGACTGATGCGGGTTTTCGCCGTAGCGCAGCGTAGTGCCAAGCGTGCTGGCAACGGCCAGCGTTTCGGGGAAGGTCACGCCCTGATCGGCAAAGGCGAACCAGCTGGCGATCATCGAATCATAGGCGGCGGTCGCCGCATAGGCCTTGGCCGCCAGCATCCGGCGGAAGTCGTAGCTGGTCGCCCCGCCCTTCTCATCCATTTCCGCGATCAGCCGGGCATAATCGGCCGGGTCGGTGACGATCGCCACGCTCTCATGATTCTTGGCCGCAGAGCGCACCATGGACGGCCCGCCAATATCGATATTCTCGATAATCTCCTCGCGCTCCGCCCCCTTGGCGACGGTCGCGGCGAAGGGATAGAGATTGACCACGACCAGATCGATCGCACCAATCTGATGCTCGTCCATCGACGCAACATGTTCCGGGTTGTTCCGCACGGCCAGCAGCCCGCCATGCACCTTGGGATGCAGCGTCTTGACCCGGCCATCCATCATTTCAGGGAAGCCGGTCAGGTCGGAAATATCCATGACGGTCAGGCCCGCATCGCGCAACGCCTTGGCCGTGCCGCCGGTCGACACCAGCTCCACCCCATGCTTCCCCAGCGCCTGCCCCAATTCGATAAGGCCAGCCTTGTCCGACACGGACAACAGGGCGCGCTTGATGGGATAGTCGGTCATGAGGAAAGGCTTTCTGGTTGCAGGACGAGTTTGCGCCGGTCCCTTAAGGGCAGATGGCGGAAAAATACAGCCCTGCCGTCAATCCCACTTGCGCCGGACTTGGAGCATCGCGTCGATCTTCTCCAAGGAACAGTCGAGACAGCTTATTAGCTCTCGGGGCATCCAATACCGGCCCCATCCCCAGTCATAATCAAAACCATACCCCATATTGGGCAGAATGGTCAGCACGGGGATAGGCATCTCCACGGCCGTATCTGCGACCCGAAACAGCGGGCGATGCGAACGGTCCCGGATTTCGACATAGGCCAGATGAATGCGATTGCGGGATAGGAGCCAAGGAAGCTTCCCCGCTCCCTCTCCCCGCCCCCATCGGCCCTCCCGCAGAAGCAGATCATAATCAGTCAGCGGCGGTTCCGCGACAAGACACACGTCGTTTGCGAGATGTTCCTCATGCAAGCGACCCAGCTTCCATCTGTCCTGTTCTGTTTCGCCAAATGGCGATCTCAAGTTGCGATCGACGGGTGGGCTTGCCGGGCATTCACTCAATGGTTTGAGCCGATAGGTCTGCGCAAGATGAGACAAGGGGGCGGCGCCACGCTGGATATCTTCGAACGACAGGCCGCTGCTACTGTTGACAGTGACGCTATGCACTGAATCCTCGAACAGGAGGGCGACACAGCGACTGTCGCAACTGAAAGGACCACGACCGAAATCGGGGATGCCGAATTCCATGCGGATATCGCCGAAGGGCTTTATCGGTCCGGCCGGCTTCACATTCGTCAGTTGATGGTCCGCCGCTAGTCGCCTGCCCGCGCTGATGGAGGGCTGCGGGATGGCCCAGACAAGCCCGGCCGTGACCACGATCGCCAGCATCGCCGCCCGCAATGGAGACAGCAGGAAGCCGCCCGCCCAGTAGAAGGCGGCCAACATCGCGCCCCACAGAAACGCTGTTGGCATGACTACTAGAAAAACGCCGGGAAGGACCATCAGCATGAAACCGAAAATCAGAATCCATGGTGCAACCAGTATGATGGCCGAGAGGGCTCCAGTGACGATCAGATACCGCTTGAGAAACAGATCAAATGAGCCGTTTCCGTTACGCACGGCCATCCTCACCCAACCCGCTTGAACAGCCACCCGATGCTCGACCCGCCGGGCAGCGCCTCGCTGGTCACCACCATCTGCTTGGTTGGGTGCGGCCTGCCGTCGCCATCGACCCACAGGCTGTCCTCGACGGTCAATATGCCGGTGCCGGTGCGGAACTGCCACAACGCGCCCATGTCGATGCGCAGCAGCGCGCCCTGATTGTCCGCGGTCAGCGTCGGTTCGACGCCCGGCGCCAGGTGAAAGCGCAAAACGGCCGGGAGTTTGGCGGGTTTGCGACGACGCTGCGCCGGGGTCAGCATATCTTCGCCGCGGATTTCCTTGCCATCGCCGCTGACGAGCAGCAGGCGGCGGTGGACATAGCCGATGCGGCGGACATAGCCGTCATGGGACAGGTCGACCCGGCTGCCATTGTCCAGTTCCTGCCGGTTCAGTTCCACTTCGGTAACGCCGCGCCCCAGCGTGCCGTCGGGCATCAGCGCGGTGCTGTTGCAATCGTCCAGCACCAGTGTGCTGTGCGCGGCGGTCGTGCGCAGCCCCTGCGCCAGATCGCGGGGTATCCATGCCCCCTCAAGTCCCGCGCCGCCGCAATTGACGACCAGGCGATGGGGTCCATCGCTGATCTCGATCGCGCCGGTCGAGGCGCAGCCTGCATCGGCCAGCCGCGCGACCGGCGGCGGCGCGGCGTCGATCTGGACCACGCTCACGCCCGCCGCGATCCGCTGATAACCCCAGTCGCGCGCCTGTCGCAGCGGCCGGGCGCGCACCCGACTGGCCGCGATCACAGCATTGACGATCGCAGGATCGATCGCGCCCGCGCCCTGCCAGTTGCCAAGGCCGCCATCGCCATGGGTCAGGCCCAGCAAGGCGGGGACGATGCGGTTCAGCCCGTCATTGAGGAAGCCGGGAGCCGTTTCGCGCCGTACGTCATAGACCGCGCGCAGCATGGACAGCGCCATGACCGCCTCTACCTGCGCCAGCGGTGACCGGGAAACGATGCCGCCATCGGGGTAGAATCCGCTGTCGATCGCGCGCTTCAGGCCCGCTTCGCCGAACAATTTGCGCGCCGCGCCGCCAGGCATCAGCATGGAAGCGGCGACGATCGCGCTCCAGCCGACGATGCGCGGCAGGCCCATGGGCGCCTTGTCGGCGATACGGTCCAGATGCCGCGCGGTGCGGGCGATGCAGTTGAGGACCAGCGAACGATAGACCAGATCGCTCGACGAGAGGATCAGCGGCGCATGGGCGGTCCAGAAAAAGAGCCGCCAGCCCGCATTGTCCGCCCGCCAGGCCTGTTCGCTGGGCGTTTCGGCATGCACGGCCAGCCATTTGCGCATGACGCTTTCGGCGATCGGCGCTGCCTGTTCGCGACTGGCGACGCTCGCCAGATCGCGCAGCCAGCGGAAACTGTGCAGATAGTCGGCAAAGGCGGGATCTAGGTCCAGCCGCGCGAAATCGAGCGTGTCGATAATCTGCTTCTTGCCGCGAAACAGGAAATAGCCCGCGCGGATCGCCTGCCCCGCGCGCGTGTCACCGGGCAATTCGTCATCGGGAACCGCAAGCAGCTTGAGCGGATATTTGCCGCGCAGCTTGCGGCCGTGGATCGGCGTTTTCCAGCTGAGCAGATAGAAATGATTGGCGATCTTCTGCGCCAGCGACAGCCCCTTGTCATCCGCGACGCGGATGAGGCGCTTGCCCTGTTCGATGCCGTCGTCGCTGCTTTCCGGAGCGGCGGGTTCGGGCACCTTGCGGGCGGACATGCGCCGGACCTCGTTCACCCGCCCCGCAGCTTCCGTATATTGTCGGCATAGGCCGATGGCCCGCCGCGGAATGTCGCAGTGCCCGCGACCAGCACGTCGGCCCCGGCGGCGATCGCCTTGGGCGCGGTGGTGAAATCAATGCCGCCATCGACCTGCAACCGTATGTCGCGCCCGCTCTTGTCGATCATCTTGCGACAGGCTTCGATCTTGCGCAGCTGGCTTTCGATGAAGCTCTGACCGCCAAAACCGGGATTGACGCTCATGACCAGGATCAGGTCGACATCGTCGATCAGATAATCCAGCATCTTGGCGGGCGTGCCGGGGTTCAGCACCACGCCAGCCTGAACGCCCAGCGACTTGATATATTGGATCGAGCGGTGGATGTGCGGCCCCGCTTCGGGATGGACGGTCAATATGTCCGCGCCCGCCTGCGCAAAAGCGTCGAGATACTGATCGACCGGGGAAATCATCAGATGGACGTCGAACGTCTTTTTCGTGTGCGGCCGCAACGCCTTGACCACTGCCGGGCCGATCGTGATGTTCGGCACGAAATGCCCATCCATCACGTCGATATGGACCCAGTCGCAGCCCGCTTCGTCAATCGCGCGGACTTCCTCGCCCAGACGGGCGAAGTCGGCAGAGAGGATGGAGGGCGAGATCAGGATCGAGGGTGTCATTAACCGTTCGCCTTAGCTATGCCTCGGTCCAAGGGCAACGGGTGATTTGGATGGGGCGCAAGGAACGCGCCCAAGCCGCTATAACATAACGAAAATCGTTGGATCGAGCCGGTGCGAAGGGGTGGTCCCGTGCGGCAGCATCTGTTTGACGCCGTGCAGGCCGATCACCTCCTGCGCATCGTCCAGTACCGGCGCGGCGATCAACCGCATGGCGCACTCCCCCATCCCGTCGGCCTGATGAATGTCGACATCCAGGGTGAAGCCGCGCTTGTGACGGATGGCATAGGTGCGCAGCCGCTCCATGGCTTCGCGCGAATCCGGGGCATAAAGCGATACGGACAGGGCGCGTGGCACGGGAATATGCCGCTCCAGCCCGAAAATATCATAGACGCCGGCCGTCCAGGTCAGGCTGTCATCGGTCAGGTCGCAATGCCACAGGCCCAGCCCCCGTTCCGCCAGCGCCGCATCGTTGCGCGCCAGCGATGGGTCCAGCATCACCGGGGCGAGATGTTCGTGCAGGTCGTAGAGCGGCCAGCTATGGTGCAAAGGCAAGGGTTCGATCGGACGCACGGCGCACCTTCCAGACAGGGAATGGTCATCCTAAGCGCTCCATGGTTAAGGCTTAGTTCGTTGCTTTTGCAAGGCGCGCGATAAAAAATCCGTCCGCGCCGCCCTGGGTCGCCAATGTGTCGGGCAGCGTGCGCAGCCAGCCTTGCGACGTGGGGGTCATGCCGTCGGGCAATTCGCCAGCCTGCGCCGGCACAAGCGCAAAGTCCGGGCGGGCGGCCAGCAATCGGGTGATCTGTTCCTCCCCTTCCGCCTGTTCCAGCGAGCAGGTGGCGTAGAGCAGCACGCCGCCAGGCTTCAGCCAGTCGGCGGCGCGAGCGAGCAACGCGCCCTGCAACTCCGCCAGCTCGGCAATCTGACGCGGGCCGATACGGTGCAGCACGTCAGGATGACGGCGATAGATGCCCGTCGCGGTGCAGGGCGCGTCGAGCAATATGGCGTCGACCGGCTGGTCCGGCTGCCACTGGCGCAGATCTGCCTGCACGACATCGGCGGACAGGCCGGTGCGGGTCAGGTTTTCGGTCAGCCGCTCCAGCCGCTTTTTCGACTGGTCGATCGCGGTCACGCGCCATCCGGCCGCCGCCAGCTGCATCGTCTTGCCGCCGGGGGCTGCGCACAGGTCCAGCACATGACGCCCTTCCCCGGCACCCAACAGACGTGCCGGGCAGGATGCAGCAACATCCTGCACCCACCACGCGCCATCGGCAAAGCCAGGCAGATCGGGAATATTGGCCCCGTCGGGCAGGCGGACATGGCCGGGGGCCAGGCTGACGCCGCCCAGTTGCGCGGTCCATTCGGCGGTGGCGGCCGGATCGCGCAGGCTGACGTCCACAGGCGGACGGATAGCATAGGCGCGCGCAGCCGCCTCCACCATCGCACTGCCCCATTGGGCGGCCCAGCGATCCGCGACGGCGGCGGGCAGGGTCGGCGGATCGGGCAGCACCGGCGCGCTGCGCGTCACCGTGCCGAACACGCCATGGACCAGCTTGCGCGGCCCGCCATCGACCAGCGGCAGCGCCGTGGCGATCGCGGCGTGCGGGGCGGTACCCAGCACCAGCACCTGCACCAGTGCGATGCGCAGCACCATGCGCGCCTTGGCATCATCGGGCAGCGGCAGCCGTGTCGCGCCGTCGATCAGCGCGTCGAGATCGGGCAGGTGGCGCAGCACTTCCGCAGTGATGGCATGGACCAGCGCCCGGTCCGCGCGGTCGGCCAGCCCCTGACAGGCGCCATGCAGCGCGATTTCCAGCGGGTCACCGCGCCGCAACACGGCATCTAGCAGTTTGAGGGCGGAACGACGCGCAGGCAGGCCGGGGACGTCAGCGGGGCGGGAAGATTGAGCCATGGGGCAGCGCCTAGGCGATTTTGGACGGATAAGATAGGTTCGCCATGCCACCCCGCCCTTGCGCTTGGATCGGCGGTCGCCCAAATGAAGGCTGGCACAGGGCGCTGCCGTAGCGCTCCGCAATCGAAAGGCGGCTTCATGGGACACTATAATGGCAAGCGCCCCGCGCATGTGCAGCCGCCCGCCCACCTGTCCAAAAGCCCGCCCGTGCCGCAGCCGGACCCGATCGACAGCCCGCCTCAGCCTCAGGAAGAGTTAAGCCCGGTTCGCTACGGCGATTGGGAACGCAAAGGCTTAGCGATTGATTTCTAAGCGATAGGCCAATCGGCTCGCCGCCAATATTGCACAATTTCCGATGTTCCGTGCCACCGCCACGAGCGATGGCGCCTGCCGCTCTGGCCTATCCGTCTCCGTCTGCGCAGGACAGGGATGAACAAGGAGAATGGGGCGTGGGCGTACATTTGGTTGCAGACGTGAGTGGAAAAACAGTGTCGGATTACGCGCCGGAGGATGCGGCGCTGCTATGCGCGGTCGGGCGACTGGTATGCGCCTGGACGATGCTGGAACAAAGCCTGGAAACCAAGATCGGTCTGATGCGCGAAAAGATGGGCGACGTTCGCACCGTGGGCGCGCGCACCCGCCCGTCCATGGCCAAGCTGATGACCGAATTGCGCACGATGGTGGCGATGCGCGACCGGCGCAACGCCAGCGCGCTGACCGAAATCGCCGCCATCGAACGCGACATCCAGCGGATCGACAGGTTCCGCGCGCTCATCATCCAGGGCTTTCACCAGCCGGAGCCTGGCGGCTTTATTTGCCGCGACCATCGCAATATCCACCAATTCGTCACATTTGAGCAATTAGATCACGAAATAAGCGATCTGGAAACGATCGCTAACCGGCTGCTGGCAGTATAGGGTGCAGCGCACACGGGAAATTCCGCCCCTGTGCTTGACCTTTTTCGCATGTGCGGCAAATCATGTCGGGCCGTGGGGGCCTTGGGGTTAAGGGGAGTCCAACTTGAACAAGCCGATTCGCAAAGCTGTTTTTCCTGTCGCGGGACTGGGCACGCGCTTTTTGCCCGCGACCAAGGCGGTGCCCAAGGAATTGCTGCCGGTGGTCGACCGCCCGCTGCTCCAATATGCCGTGGATGAGGCGCGCGAGGCCGGGATCGAGCAGATGATCTTCGTCACCGGGCGCGGCAAGGGCGCGATCGAAGATTATTTCGACATGGCCTTCGAATGCGAAACCTTGCAGCGCGAACGCGGCAAGGATCTGTCCGCGCTGGAAGGAACGCGGCTCGCGCCGGGCAATGCGGTGTTCCTGCGCCAGCAGGAATCGCTGGGCCTTGGCCATGCCATCTGGTGCGCGCGCGACATTATCGGTGACGAACCGTTTGCCATCCTGCTGCCCGACGAATTCATGAAGGGCGCGCCGGGCAATGGTTGCATGAAGCAGATGGTCGACGCCTATGAAAAGGTCGGCGGCAATCTGGTCTGCGCGCTGGAAATCCCGATGGAGCAGACGCCCAGCTATGGCGTGATCGATCCGGGCGCGCGTGATGGCGTGCTGACGGAGGTGAAGGGGCTGGTCGAAAAGCCCGCCGCCGGGACCGCACCGTCCAACCTGATCCTGCCGGGCCGCTATATCCTGCAACCCGATGTCATGAAGATATTGGAAACGCAGGAAAAGGGCGCTGGCGGGGAAATCCAGCTGACCGACGCGATGGCCGCGATGATTGGCAAGCAGCCTTTCCATGGCGTGACATTTGACGGCCGCCGCTTCGATTGCGGGTCAAAGGCCGGCTATGTCGAGGCCAATCTGGCACTGGCGCTGGAGCGCGAAGATCTGCGCGATCATATCCGGGCGTTTGCGACGCAGGAACTGGGCATCGACAGCGTGGCGACGGCGGCTTAGTCGTCCTGTTCTGACGTTCGACATCGTTGGATGCCGGGTGGCATGCGAATGTCGAAATCAGTCCGCTAAGGACTGTACCTGCGGCGATACATAGTTGGCGTCATGCGCGAAGGGCATATCGGTCCCTTCGCGCAGCGCCGCCAGCACAGACCCGAAATCCGTTTCGCAGCGAAAGCCCATGATCCGTTCGGCGCGGCTGGCGTCATAGACACGGCCGATGCTTCGCGGCAGGTGCCAGCCCTGTCGGGCATAGAGGCTGGCCGCATCGGGAAAATGGCGGGCAATGACCGCGGACGCGTCCTGCTTCAACCCCCGCACCTCGTCGCGTGAAAAGGGCGTCGGCGCGGACAGGATGAATGTTTCGCAGCTCAGGGCCGGTGCCTGTTCCAGCGCCACCAGATGCGCGCGTGCCGCGTCCTCCACCGTCAGGCGGCGATGCAGCAGTTCGTTGGCCTTCATGTTCGGGCCGGACAGCAGTTGATGGGTGTCATCATCTTCGGGAAAGAATCGCCCGGTACGCAGGATGACGCAGCCGATGCCATGTGTCAGGTGGTGGATGCGGCACAGCCCCTCCGCCGCCAGCTTGGTCACACCGTAGATGTTGCGCGGCGCCAGCGGCCCGGCACTTTCATCCAGCCAGATCGCCGCGTCCCCGGCTTCGTCGCGGATGCGCTGGTCGATCATCAGCGACGTGGTGGAGGTCATGACGAAACGATCATGCCCAGCTGCAACCGCTGCCTCCAGCAGGTTGAGCGTACCGGTTACATTGACATCGACAAAGCGCTGGGCCGGATAGCGGATGATGTCCGGCTTGTGCAGCGCGGCACCGTGAATCACCGCCTCGATGCCGCGTTCGGCAAAGACCCGGTCGATCAGGGCGCGATCGGCAACCGACCCGACGATGTCGGTATCGGCACCGGGCGCAACGTCCAGGCCAGTGACATCATGGCCCGCCCTGCGCAGCAGGGGCGCCAGAAAGCGCCCCAGCCATCCTGAAGATCCGGTCAAAAGAACCTGCATTGGACTGGATTCTTTCTTGCGGACAGAGGCCGGTCAGAACGGAACTTCATCGTCCAGATCATTGTCGAAATTGGGGCTGCCTGCGCTGCCGCGACCGCCGCTCGACGAGCGACCGCCAAAGCCGCCGCCACTATTGCCACCGCCAAAATCGTCATAGCCGCCCGACGACGCGCCCCAATCGCTGACGCCCTGCTGCGATCGGCCACCACCGCCCTGGCCGCCACCACCGGGCGCGCCATCCAGCATGGTGAGCACGGCCCCTGGCCCCTGCACCATCACTTCGGTCGAATAGCGGTCATTGCCGTTCTGGTCCTGCCATTTGCGGGTGCGCAGCTGGCCTTCGATATAGATTTTGGAGCCTTTGCGCAGGAAGCGTTCGGCCACGCCGACCAGCCCTTCGCCGCCGATCACGACGCTGTGCCATTCGGTGCGCTCCTTGCGCTCGCCGGTGTTGCGATCCTTCCAGTTTTCGGACGTAGCGATGCGCAAATTGCATATCTTGCCGCCATTCTGGAAGCTCTTGACCTCCGGGTCGGCGCCCAGATTGCCGACCAGAATGACCTTGTTGACCGAGCCTGCCATGATTCCTCCGAAAGCCTTAAAGCGGCCCTTATAGTCCTGCTGCGGTCGCGGTCCAGTAGGTCAGGCCCGCGGCGACATAAGCCAGCACGAACAGGTATCCGACCATGAACAGCGGCCATTTCCAGCCGTTCGTTTCCCGCCGCGTCACGGCGATGGTCGATATGCATTGCGGCGCGAAGATGAACCAGGCCAGGAAGGCCAGCGCGGTCGGGAGCGGCCACTGGTCCTTCAGCCGGTCGCCAAGGCTGCGCTCCAGCAGCGCCTCGTCATCGCCAGCATCGATCGAATAGACGGTGGCCAGCGCCGACACCGCGACTTCGCGCGCGGCCATCGCCGGGATGAGGGCGAGGGAAATGTCGCGGTTGAAGCCGATCGGCTCCAAAATGACATTGAGCCCGCCGGCGATCCGCCCGGCAATCGAATAATCGACCTGGCTCACCGCGCTGCCTTCGGGCGGCTTGGGGTAGGACAGCAGCACCCACAATATCACGGTGGACGTGAAGATGATCGTGCCCGCGCGCTTCAGGAAGATGACCGCGCGCTGCCACAGGCCCAGCACTATGTCCTGCGGCCGGGGCCACTGATATTTGGGCATTTCCATCAGGAAGCCGCCGCTCGCCCCCTTGGTCACGGTCATGCGCAGGATCAGCGCCACCAGCATCGCGCCGATAATGCCAGAGATATAGAGGCAGAAAAGGACGAACCCCTGAAGCCCCACACCCGGCAATATGTCGCGCGCGGGGATGAAGGCGCCGATGATGACGGCATAGACCGGCAGTCGCGCCGAACAGGTCATCAGCGGCGCGATCAGGATGGTAGTGAGGCGGTCCTTGGGATCAGCGATCGTCCGCGTCGCCATGATGCCGGGAATGGCGCAGGCGAAGGAGGAGAGCAAAGGAATGAACGCGCGCCCCGACAGGCCGACCCTGGCCATCAGCCCATCCATCAGGAAAGCGGCGCGGACCATATAGCCGGTCGCCTCCAGCATCAGGATGAAAAAGAACAGGATCAGGATCTGCGGCAGGAACACCACCACCGATCCCACGCCGTTGATGACGCCATCGACCAGGAAGGACCGCAGCATTCCGTCGGGCAGCGCATCGCGCACGCTGTTGGCGGCGGCCTCCGCCAGCCCCTCGATCATGGCGATCGGCGCTTCGGACCAAGCATAGACCGCCTGGAACATGACGAACAGCAGGCCAAGCAACAGCAACAGCCCAAATACCGGGTGCAGCGCCACCCGATCGACCGCAGCGGTCAGACGGCGCGAAGGGGTTTCGCGCACGATGGCGGCGCGGGCGATCCGCCGTGCCTCATCGCGCACCGCATCGAAATCGCGCTCCGGCAGCGGCGCTTTGGCTTCGGGCACGACGCTGCCCAGCAAGCCAGCCAGTTCCTCACGCAGATGATCAAGCCCCCGCTTGCGCACCGCCACGGTGGCGATCACCGGCACGCCCAGTTCGCGCGACAGGACGGCAGCGTCCAGTTCCAGCCCGTCGCGCGTGGCAAGGTCCACCATGTTGAGCGCGACGATGGTCGGCAGGCCAAGGGCGATCAGCTCCAGCGCGAAACGCAGATGATTGTCGAGGTTGGACGCATCGACCACGATCACCAGCGCGTCCGGCTGCCTTTCCCCCGCCTGCCGCCCCATCACGACGTCGCGCGTGACTTGTTCGTCCGGGCTGGCGGCGTTCAAACTGTATGTACCGGGCAGGTCGACCAGTTCGACCGGACGACCATCAGCCAGCGCCAGCCGCCCCGCCTTGCGCTCCACCGTGACGCCCGGATAATTGCCCAGCTTCTGCCGCGCGCCGGTAAGGGCGTTGAACAGCGCGCTTTTGCCCGCATTGGGGTTGCCGACCAGCGCGACGAGCGGCAGCGCGCTCATGGCGCAGCGTCCGGTCCGGTGCGGACAGTGACGGCGGCGGCGTGATTGCGACGCATGGCGATGGTCATGCGACCCACCTTGCAGGCGATCGGCCCCTTGCCCCACAGGCCGCCATGGTGCAGCGCCTCCACGCTCGCGCCTTCGCACAGGCCAAACTCGCGCAGACGCTGGCCTTCTGACGCGGAAAGCGCGGACCAGTCGATCAGGTCAACATAGGCGGGCTGGCGCAGAGGCAGTTCGGTCAGACGCACGGAATGGATACTCACAGGTCGGTTGCTGCGAGTGACTATCAATACCGATTAGGAAAGGCCAGAAGGAAATGTTCGCCAGCGCGACAGATCACACCGCCGGGTAGCGCAGTCGCCCGATGAAGCGCGCCAGGCTGAGCCGCTCGCCCCCACCCACGCCCTTGACCTGCGCCTTCAGCTTTTCGAACCGCATCACGCCTTCGATCCGCCGGGCCAGGAAAGCGCGGCTGTCGGCATGGGCCTCGCTTTCGTCGTCCACGAACACCAACAGCGTGGCGGCATAGACTCCGGCCAACGTCATCCGCTTGGTATAATGGGCAAGGTCCGTGGCAGTGTCGCCCGCCGCGCGCCACATGACATCGGCCGCGCGCCAGCCCAGCCGGGTCGCGCGCGCCGCATTGGTCGGCAGGGCAAGGATGGCGATGGCGCGGCGCAACGCTTCGCGGTCGGGCGCCAGCAGGTCCAGCCGCGCCTCCACCAGCGCGATGATCCTGCGCCGGATCGACAGCGCGTCAAGCGTGTCGGCTGGCAAAGCGTCCAGCATCCGCGCGTCGATGCTAGCGAACCAGGCGTCGATCATGTCGACCGGGCCGTCGGCAAAGGCCAGCGCGGCAATATCCGCGTCCACGCCCTTTTCCGCCGCAGCCATGGCGACCGCTTCCTTGCGCCACCCGTCAAAGGCCGCATGGCGCGCCAGTACGGGCGCCAGCAGGACGCGGATTTCATCGAGGGTCATGTCGGCAATATCGTCGCTCATGCCACCAATCTAGGCGCGCGAGGGCAAGCGCACAAGCACCAGCGCGGCGGCGACCGCCATCGTCCCCACCATATCGGTGACGCTCAGCCATTCGCCAAACAGCACCCAGCCCAGCACCGCCGACACCGCCGGTTGCAAAAGCAGGCTCAGGCCCAGCACCAGCGGCGTGAACCAGCTGATCGCATAGGTCAGCAGCCCCTGCCCGACCAGCTGGCTGCTGAGCGCCAGCACCACCAGCGGGGTCCAGTCGCCCGGCATGATCCGTTCGCCCAGCCACAGCGCGCACAGCAGCAGCGGCGGGATGCTGAACAGGGTCGACATGGCCAGCACCGACCAACTGTCGAGCCGCACCCGCGCCCGCTGCACGATCAGCAGATAGCCGGTATAGGTCGCCCCGGCGAGCAGACAGAGCAGATCGCCATGAAGGTAACGCGGCGAAAGTTCATAGCTGCCCCCCATCATCACCGCCGCACCTGCCGTCGCCAGGGTGAGGGCGATCGCCTGCATGGCCCTGGGCCGTTGGCGCAGCACGACCATTCCCCATATCGGCAGCATCAGACCGCTCATATTGCCGAATATGGTGGCATTGGTGACTTTGGTGTAGAGAATGCCGATATGCCACGCCGCCAGATCCGCTGCGAAGAAAAGCCCCGACCAGATCAGCGCCGACCATTCGCGAATCGTCGGCATCGTGCGGCGCAACCGCGGCAGGGCGAGGATCAGGAGAAATGGCAGGGCCAGCGTCAACCGCCAGAATGCCGCCGCTACCGGCCCCACATCGGCCATCCGCACCAGCACCGGGCCGAGTGGCAGGATGAGATTGGCCAGTATCAGTGCTGGAAATGCAAATTTGGGCATGCCTGCACGGGCATTGGGGGTTGAACTGACCATCGCGGCTCCCTAGCTGGCTTTCAGCTTTACGTCCCGTTGCAATTTGCAACTTTTATAAAGGGAATTTTCATGTCCAAGCTGTTCGAGTCCGTCCAGATCGGCGCCATTGGCGCACCCAACCGCGTCGTCATGGCGCCGCTGACCCGTGGCCGCGCGACTCGCGATCATGTGCCGACCCCTATCATGGTTGACTATTATCGCCAGCGCGCGGGCGCTGGGCTGATCATCAGCGAAGCGACGGGCATTTCCCGCCAGGGTCTGGGCTGGCCCTATGCACCGGGCATCTGGTCGGACGAACAGGTCGCGGCCTGGCAGCCGGTGACGCAGGCGGTGCATGACGCGGGCGGGCGGATCATCGTCCAGCTGTGGCATATGGGGCGGCAGGTCCATAGCAGCGTCACGGGCGAACAGCCGGTGTCGTCCAGCGCCACCGCTACGGCGGGAGAGGCCCATACTTACGAGGGCAAAGCGCCGTTCGAAACGGCCCGTCCATTGACGCTTGAGGAAATTCCCGGCCTGATCGACACCTATGTCACCGCCGCGCGCAACGCGATCCGCGCCGGTTTCGACGGTGTGCAGATCCACGCCGCCAACGGCTATCTGATCGACCAGTTCCTGCGCGACAATGCCAATTTCCGCACCGATCAATATGGCGGCAGCATCGAAAACCGCGTGCGCTTGCTGGCGGAAGTCACACAGGCGGTGGTCGACGCGATCGGCGCGGACAAGGTGTCGGTACGCCTGTCACCCAATGGCGACAGCCAGGGCGTCAATGACAGCAATCCCGGCCCGCTTTTCGCCCATGCCGCCGAAGTCCTGAACGCGATCGGCATCGCGTCGCTCGAACTGCGCGAACCGGGGGAGAAAGGCACGTTCGGCGCAACCGACGTGCCGCGCCAGTCACCGCTGATCCGTCAGCATTTCAAGGGGCCGCTGATCCTGAACAGCGATTATGACAAGACACGGGCGCAAGCGGATCTGGACAGCGGCCTTGCCGACGCGATCAGCTTCGGTCGCCCGTTCATGGCCAACCCCGATTTGGTGGAGCGACTGGAAAGCGACGCGCCGCTGAACCCGATCAAGGGGATGGAAACCTGGTATGGTCCGGGCGAGGATGGCTATACCAACTATCCCGCGCTGGAGCAGCAACCGGCCACCGCCTGATCGAAATGAACCCGTCGCCCCATGGGGGACGACGGGTATTTCCCGGCCGTCCGGGGCCATGGTCCATCCGCTCTGTCATTGCGCCCCCCGCGTGCGGGGGCGCAAACAGCCTAGGCCCCGAAGCGCTCGCGCAGGGCCAGCATGGCGATGGCCGCCTTGGCCGCCTCGCCGCCCTTGTCCTTTTCGGTCCGCTTGGCGCGGGTCAGCGCCTGCGCTTCATTCTCGACCGTCAATATGCCGTTGCCGATCGCAATCGCATCCATGCTGAGCGCCATCAGGCCGCGCGCGCTTTCGTTCGACACCACCTCGAAATGATAGGTTTCGCCGCGGATCACGACGCCGATGGCGATGAAGCCGTCATAGCGGCCGCTTTCCGCCGCCAACGCAATCGCGCCGGGGATTTCCAGCGCGCCCGGCACCGTCACCACCTCATATTTATGCCCTGCATCGTCCAGCGCAGCCTTCGCGCCTTCGATCAGCAGGTCGTTGAGATGGTCGTAGAAGCGGGCTTCGACGATCAGGAACTTGGCCATGATAAATCCTTTACAGCTCGATCGGACGCTGCCCAACCACGGCCAGGTCATAGCCGTCAAGCGCGATCAGGCTGCGATGGCTGTTGGTCAGCAGGACCATGTCATGCACGCCCAGTTCGGCCAATATCTGCGCGCCCGCGCCATAGTTGCGCAATTCGTCCATATCGCCGACGGCAATTCCGGCATTTTGCTGGAGCATGCGGGTCAGTATGTCGGGTTCGTCGCCATGCAGCAGGACGATGATGCCCGCCCCTTCCGCGCTGATAATCTCCATCGACCGTTGCAGCAGGCCAGCGCGCGAACCTTGCTTGCCGAACGTATCGGTCAGTGGCGAAAATTGGTGCATCCGCACCAGCGTTGGCGTGTCCGGGTCGACATGGCCCTTCTGCAAAACCAGTTGCTCGGTCCGCGTCGCCTTGTTGTAAAAGCTTATCGCCTTCCAGTCGCCGCCCCACTGGCTCTGGAACGTGGTTTCGGCGCGGCGTTCGACGATATGGTCGTGGCGGCGGCGATAGGCGATCAGGTCACGGATCGTGCCGATCTTCATCTTGTGCCTGGCGGCAAAGGGGATCAGGTCGTCCAGGCGCGCCATCGTGCCATCGTCCTTCATCACCTCGCAAATGACGCCGGACGGGTTCAGGCCCGCCAGCCGCGCGACGTCCACCGCCGCTTCGGTATGGCCCGTGCGCACCAGCACACCGCCATCCTTGGCCACCAGCGGAAAGACATGGCCCGGCGTCACAATATCGCCCCGGCCCTTCGACCCGTCGATCGCGACGGAAATGGTGCGCGCGCGGTCGGCTGCGCTGATCCCGGTCGTCACCCCCTCGCGCGCCTCGATCGACACGGTGAAGGCGGTTTCATGGCGGGTGCCATTGTTGCGGCTCATCAGGCTCAGCCCCAGTTCATCGACCCGCGCCTTGCTCAGCGCCAGGCAGATCAGGCCGCGCCCGTGGGTGGCCATGAAATTGATCGCGTCGGGCGTCGCCATCTGCGCCGGGATCACCAGATCGCCCTCATTTTCCCGATCCTCGTCATCGACCAGGATGAACATGCGGCCATTGCGCGCTTCATTGATGATTTCTTCCGGCGACGCGAGCGCGGTCCCGCCCTCGCGCTTCAACAGATAGGCTTCCAGCTTGCCCAGCGTATCGGCGGTCGGGTTCCAGTCCCCCTCGCCCAGCTTGCGCAGCGAATTGGCGTGCAGCCCCGCCGCACGGGCCAGGCCGGATCGCGACATGCCACCATCGGTGACGAGGCTGCGGACGGTATCAATCAGGGTAGAGGACATGGCAGCGGACTCCTTCCCGAACGCCGGGATGATCCGCATATCACATTACAATGTGATTATTTCAAGAGGCAATCACATTGTGCGCGTGCGAAGGCTCATCATCCGGTCGAGATAACGGGCCAGCACGTCAATCTCCAGATTGAACGCACGCCCCTGCGGCAGCGCGTCCAGAGTCGTTTCAGCGGCGGTGTGCGGAATGATGTTCAGGCCGAAATGCACGCTGCCATCCGCCTGATCCTCGACATTATTCACCGTCAACGAAATGCCGTCGAGCGTGATCGATCCCTTGGCCGCCAGCGCTGCGGCCAGCGTGGAAGGCGCGGCAATGACCAGCCGGGTCGAATCGCCTTCGGACGTGGCCGACACCAGATGACCCACGCCATCGACATGCCCGGTGACGATATGCCCGCCCAGTTCGTCCCCGACCTTGAGCGCGCGTTCCAGGTTGAGCCGACCGCCCTCGACCCACAGGCCCGGCGCGGTGCGCGCGACCGTTTCGGCCGACAGGTCGACCGCGAACCAGTCCGCGCCCTTTTCCACCACGGTCAGGCATGCACCCGAACAGGCGATCGACGCGCCGATCGCCACCGACTCCATGTCATAGGCGCTGCCGATCACCAGCCGCAGGTCGCCGCGCTGTTCCGCCTGGCGGATGGTGCCAATGTCGGTGATGATGCCGGTGAACATAGGTCGAAATCCAATTGTCCGTTCACCCCGAGCGAAGTCGAAGCCCCGCTCAGCCCGAACGGGATGAGTTGGTCGTTCCTCTAAGCGCTCGACACCGCCTCGTAAACCTCCAGACGATCAACGCCCAGCCGCCGTTCGTCGGTCAGCCGCCAGCGGCCATGCGCATGGGCCAAGTCCGCAAGGCCAATGTCGCCGATTCCTGCCAGCCCCGCACCGATCAGGATCGGCGCGCGATACAGCAGCAACCGGTCGACCAGCCCCGCCCGCAAAAAGGCCGCAGCCGTTTCCGCCCCCCCCTCCACCAGCAGATGATCGACCCGGTCGAGCGCCGCTATCTCTTCGGGCGCGCCGATCCGCTCCCAGCCGACAGGCGCGTCGCTGCGGCTCAGCAGCACCCGGCGCGGCGAACGATCCTCCAGCCCCGCCAGCCGCACGTCCAGCCCCGGCGCATCGGCGCGCAACGTGCCGCCGCCGACCACGATCGCATCATGCCGGGCGCGTTCGACATGGGCGTGGGCGCGCGCGTCAGGCCCGGTGATCCAGCGGCTGGACCCATCCGCCAACGCGATCCGCCCATCGAGCGACAGGCCCAGTTTCAGCGTCACATGCGGCCGCCCCCGCGTCTGGCGCAGGACGAAGCCCGCCATCGCGCGCGCCGCTTGCGCCGCCATCAGCCCCATCTCAACCGTCACGCCGCGTTCGCGCAGCCAGGCCGCACCCTGCCCATCGGTGCGCGGATCAGGATCGCGCAGCGCGATCACCACCCGCGCGACGCCTGCGCGCGCCAGCAGGTCGGCGCAGCGCGGCCCGCGCGGGGACAGATGAAAACAGGGTTCCAGCGTCACATAGGCGGTCGCGCCATGGGCTTGCTCCATCGCCTGCGCCAGCGCCTGCGCCTCGGCATGGGGTCGCCCCCCCTTCTGGGTCCAGCCCCGCCCCACGACCCGATCGTGCCGGACGATCAGGCAGCCGACATTGGGATTGGGGGTGGAAAGGCCGCGCCCGCGCCCCGACAATGCGATGGCGGCGGCCATGTAGCGCCGGTCGGCGGCGGACGTCGACGTCTGGCTCAGGGCTTGGCGACTTCCGGTTCGGATGAAGGCTTTGGCTGGACCTCCGCCTCTGCCTTCACCAGCCGCTGGTCGAGCATGGCGTTGATCTGCTTGACCGCTTCCTTGCGCCGCGCAGTGTTGCGGGCCTCGTCAGCGCGCCAGTCGATGCCGAACGCATCGGCAATCTTCTGCATCTCCACCTGCTTTTTCTGCAGTATGGCGTCGCGCCGGGCCAGGTCCATTTTCTGTTGCAGGATGATCGCGGCATCGCTGCGATTCGCGTCCCAGCTCTGAAAATAGATGATCTTGTTGCGCGTCGGCATGGTGTTGGTGTTGGCATCAGTGATGAACGCCCACACGATGACCCAGGTGAACGCCATGGAAACCCCCAGCAGCGGCCATTTATGCTGGCGCGGCTGCCGGAAATAGCCCCACAGATCGCCTAGCGCGCTCTTGGGGGAAACGGGACGGGGAAAAATCGCCATATCGCCCATATAGTGCAGGCCGCGCCCGGATGCAAAAGGGGGAAGGCACGGCAATTGCCGTCGCGCTTCCCCCAACCCCTCCCGCTGGCGGGCGGGGCGCAAAAACATCTATCGGTCCGTCAATGTGAACCGCACGGTCATTATCTTCGTCGTCGCCACCGGCACGCCGTCCCGCGTGGCGGGGCGGAAGCGCCATTTGCGCAGCGCATGGCGCTGGGTCGCCAGCCAGAAGCTCTCATCCGTCGCCGACACCCGCGCAATGTCTGTCACGCGCCCTTCGGCATTGATAGTCACCCGCACCGTCACCGATCCTTCCAGCCCCTGCCGGATCATGGCGCCGGGATAATCGGGCTGGAACTGGGGCAGCGCGCGCGGATCGATACCCGCGTCGACCAGCACCGGCGCGCGGGGCGGATCGGCAGGCGGCAGGATGATGGTGGGACCAGGATCAATCCCCTCCCCTGTCCCGGCGCTGCCGATCACGACCGGATCGCCCTGCGCCCCAGTCACGATCGCGTCGGCAGTTGTCGGCTGCTGCTGGGTCGGGCGAGTCCTGATCGGCTGCTCGATCGTCGTTTCGACAGGCTCTGGCGGCGGCGCTTTCTCCTCCGGCACGGCATAGGTCTCGAACGGGCGCGTGATCACCGTATCGATTACCTCTTTGGGGATCAGCAGCCACGCCCCGATCACCAGCGCGTGAACGGCGATCGCGCCGCCAATGCCAACCGATGATCCGGTGCCGCCGCGATAGCCCGACGGTGCCGGCTTGTCGCCTCCGCCTGCTATATGCCTATGTCCGATAGCTGCCTGCATGATGCTCAAACGCATTGCCCGACTCCTCTCCCGCCCGTCCGCTTTTGAACGGTGCGTGACATATTACATCATGTTTCAATGATATGATGCAACATGATTTTTAGCGATACATGGGGGCCGGATCAGCGCGTTCAGAATAGCGTGTCGACAGTGTGGATCACCAGGCCGACCAGCCCGCCGACCAGCGTGCCGTTGATGCGGATATATTGCAGGTCGCGGCCCACCGCGCCCTCCAGCCGGTTGGTGATGGTGCCCGCGTCCCAGCCACGCACCGTGTCGCTCACCAGCCGGACGATGGCGTCGCCATAGGTCGCGGTCGCCCCCACCGCCGCGCGCCGAACAAAGCGGTTGATGACGTGGCGCAGCCGCGCATCCTCCTGCAACGTACCACCCAATTGGCGCAGCGCCTCGCCCAGCCGCCCGGCCATCGCCTTGCCCGGATCGCGCACCGCGCGCAGCAGGCCGCCGCGCGCCTGTTCCCACAATCCGTCGATCCAGCGCTGCATCGCCGGATTGTCGAGAATCTCGTCGCGGATCTGCGCCGCCTTCGCCTGCATCTCGATGTCGAACTGGAGGTCGAACGCCAGCTTCGCCATCCCCTCTTCGGCCTTCAAGCGCAAGCTGTGCCCCGGATCGGCCGCCATTTCCGCCAGCATCTTGCGCAGCCCGTCGATGATCGCATTGGCCAGATTTTCGTCCAGCCCCGTCCATCGCAACAGCTTGCCCGCCTTGTAATGCACCATCTGGCGGATCAGATGGTCGTTCGCTTCCAGCGTACGATCGGCCCAATGGATGATGCCGTCCATCACCGGCGCATGGCGACCGTCGCGCATCGCCGCCTCGATCGCCTGCCCCACCAGCGGGCCGACATTGATGCCGCGCAGCCGCTGGCCGATCGCGCCCTTGACCATGCCGCCCAGCCGTTCCTGGTCCAGCGCCTCCAGCATATCGGCGATCAGGCGCGATGCACCCTCGCGCAGCCGCCCGTCGCCCGCCGACGGGCTGGCCAGGAACCGCCCCGCCGCCGCCGCGACATCCATGCCGCGCATCCGCCGCGCGACCACGGCGGGGGTCAGGAAATTGTCGCGCAGGAACAGGGCCAGCGTATCGCCGATCCGGTCCTTGTTGCGCGGAATGATCGCGGTGTGCGGAATGGGCAGGCCCAGCGGATGGCGGAACAGGGCCGTGACCGCGAACCAGTCGGCCAGGCCACCGACCATCGCCGCTTCGGCAAAGGCCTGTACGAAGCCGATGGCCGGGTGCATGTGCACGGTGCTGCGCGCGGCGATGAACAACGCCGCCATCGCCAGCAACATGCCCGTCGCCAGCAGCCGCATCCGTCGCGCGGGATTGGGCTGGCTTTCGCCGATGGACCGGGGGACGCGGAGCAGCTTCATGGCTCCCCAACGGTTACGCCGCCGTTTCGTTCAGGCAAAGCGTTCTTTTGGGAAGGGCACCGCCCGCGTCATTCCGCCGGTTGCACGTGCCCCGGCGTCTCCTTGTCGTCGCCCGGCTTGTAGGTCAGCAGCCCCCGGCCCAGGCGCGGCCCGACCCAGCTTTCGATCGCGATCGCCAGGCTGAAGGTCGCAGGGACGATCACCAGCGTCAGCACGGTGGACAGGATCAGCCCGCCGATCACGGTAATGCCCATCGGCGCGCGCCAGGCGCCATCGCCCGACAGCGACAGGGCCGTGGGCACCATGCCCGCGACCATCGCCACGGTGGTCATGACGATCGGCTGGGCGCGCTTATGACCTGCATCCATGATCGCCTCGAACTTGGGCACGCCCTTCTCCATCTCCTCCAGCGCGAAGTCGATGACGAGAATGGAGTTTTTGGCCACGATCCCCAGCAGCATCAGCAGGCCGATGAACACCGGCATCGACAGCGGCTGCCCCGCGACATGCAGCGCCAGCGCGCCGCCAAGGGGCGCAAGCAGCAGCGACCCCAGATTGACGAAGGGCGGCATGATCCGCTTGTAGAGCAGCACCAGCACCGCCAGCACCAGCAATATGCCCGACACCACGGCGATGGCGAAATTCTGGAGCATTTCCAGCTGCCACTTGGCGTCACCCGCATTGATCTTCTGCACGCCCGGCACGCGGCCTTCGTTGATCGCCTTCATCAGCGGCAAAGCGTTGAGCTTGGCCATGCCTTCGCTGGTCACGATGCCCGGCGCCAGATCGGCGCCTACGACGATGCGCCTGATCTGGTTATAGCGACGGATCTGCGTCGGTCCCGCGCCAAAGCTGATGTCGGCGACCACCTTCAACGGCACCGATCCGCCATTGATGGTGGGTACGGGCATATTTTCGATCGTGCTGAAATCCTTGCGGCTATCCTCGGCGATCGACACGCGGATCGGAATCTGGCGGTCCGACAGAGAGAATTTCGCGCTGTTCTGGTCAATCTCACCGATCGTGGCGATACGGATCGTCTGGCTCAGCGCCGCAGTGGTCACCCCCATGCTGGCGGCCAGGTCCAGGCGCGGCTTGATGATGATTTCGGGGCGCTGCATGTCGCCCTGCACGCGCGGCGCGCGCAGTTCGCGGATCTTGGACATTTCCGCGACCAGTTGATTGGCCACCGACTCCAGTTTTACCGGATCGTCAGAGCCGAACATCAGGATGATGTCGCGACCAAAGCCGCCGCCCGACTGCGACTGGAAATTCACCCGCGCGTCCGCAATCGTCTGGAATTTGGGCGCAACCTTGCGTTCCCATTCCACCGAAGAGATGGGGCGATCCTTTTTCAGCGTCAGGAATATGTCGGCACTGGTGGTTTCAATATCGGCAAAGGCAGCTTCCACCACATCGCTGTCGGCGGCCAGCATATCGGCCACCTTGCGCGTGATGGCGGTGGTCTGCGCCAATGTGCTGCCCGGCACGGTTTCAATCTTCACCTGGCTGAAATCGGTGTTGATGACCGGCTGGAACGTCATCGGCAGCGTGGCGAAGGCGGCAATCGTGGCGATGAACGCCAGGAAGCCGAAGCCGACCGTCCACATCCGGTGGTCCAGGAAAACACTGGTGAAACGACGCCAGCCGCCCCGCGCGCGATGGGCGATGGCGCGGCGTTCGTCGAGCGACCAGCGCAGCACCGCCATATAGCGATCCATCAACCACCCCTCGCCATGGCTTTCCGCGCCATGGGCCTTGAGGAAATAGGCGGCGATCATCGGCGTGATCAGGCGCGCGACCGCCAGGCTCATGAGAACCGATACGACCACGGTCATGCCGAACTGGATGAAGAACTGCCCGGAAATCCCCGGCATCAGCGCGACGGGCAGGAACACAGCGACGATCGCCATCGTCGTCGCCAGCACGGCCAGGCCGATCTCGTCAGCCGCATCGATGGACGCCTGATAGGCGCTTTTGCCCATCCGCATATGCCGCACGATATTCTCGATCTCCACGATCGCATCGTCGACCAGCACACCGGCCACCAGGCTGAGCGCCAGCAAGGAAATGCCGTTCAGCGTAAAGCCCAGCATGTCCATGAACCAGAAGGTCGGGATGGCCGACAACGGGATGGCCAGGGCCGAAATCATCGTTGCGCGCCAATCGCGCAGGAACAGGAACACGACGACCACGGCCAGCACCGCGCCCTCGATCATCGCGGCCATCGCGCTATGATATTGCTCCCTGGTATAATCGACGCTGGTATAAAGCTGCTTGTAGGTAACCTTGGGGTTTTCCTTTTTCAGCTTTTCCAGTTCCTTCATCGCATCGTCATAGACAGTGACGTCGGACGATCCCTTGGCCTTTTCCAGGCTGAAGCTGGTGACCTGGCGCCCGTTCATCAGCGACAGGCTGCGCTGTTCGGCATACATGTCGCGCACATCGGCTATGTCGGCCAGCTTGACCGTGCGTCCGCCGCTGATGGCGATCTGCGTCGCGCCCAGGTCGCGCGCATTGGCGGCGTTGCCCAGCACGCGGATCGACTGTTCGGCGCCTGCGATTTCGGTGCGCCCGCCCGCTGCGTTCAGATTGACCTGATTGAGCTGCTGGTTCACCTGCGCCGCGGTGATGCCGAACGCCTGCAATTTGGCCGGGTCCAGAATGACCCGGATTTCGCGGCTCACCCCGCCGCCGCGGTTGACCGCCGCCATGCCGCTGACCGACCGCAACCGTTTTGCGACCGTATTGTCGACATACCAGGACAGTTCCTCCAGCGTCATGTCGGTCGCTTCGGCGCTGAAATAGGCGATCGGCCCGCCGTCGATGTCGACGCGGGTAACCTGCGGTTCCAATATGCCGTCGGGCAAGTCGCTGCGGATCTGATCGACAGCGTTCTTGACGTCGTTGACCGCCCGGTCGACAGGCGTGCCGATCGCGAACTGGATGTTGCTGAGCGATCGGCCTTCGGACACGAAGGACGTGATTTCGTCGACCCCGCTGATGCCGCGCACCGCCGCTTCGACCCGCTGGGTCACCTGGGTTTCCAGTTCGGTCGGGGCCGCGCCGGGCTGGCTGACGACCACGCTGACCATCGGGAAGCTGACATCGGGATTATTGTTGATGTCCATCCGGCTGAAGCTGACCAGACCAGCCAGCAACAGCGCCGCGAACATGACGAGCGGCGTCACCGGATTGCGAATGGCCCAAGCCGATATATTGCGAAAATTCATGGGCTACAGCTTCCTTCGCCGGACGCAATCCGTCCGTTCATTCCGTCGCACAGCCGCCCCGATGCGGGCCGCCGAATATTCTTACGAAGCCTTCAGGCGCTCCGGCTTGACCTTCTGTCCCGGCGTCAGGAAGGCGCCGGCCGACGTCACGATCTTTTCATTGCCCGTGATGCCGCTCGTCACGGCAACGCCGGCCTCCGACACCTGACCCACGGTCACGTTGCGCCGTTCGACTTCATTCTTGGCATTGACGACATAGACATAATTGCCCTTGGGATCACTCTGCACCGCCGATTCCGGCAGCAAGGGCGCGTTGCCCGATCCGCTGGTGATCGTGACGGACGCAAAGCCGCCCGGCCGGATCGCGGGCTGATAGGGGAGCGCGATGCGGGCGATGCCCTGCCGCGTCTGCGGATCGACCACAGGCGAAACCTGCCATACCCGTCCGGCAAACTGGTCATTGCCCCCCACGGGGGTCACGATGGCGCTATTGCCCGGACGCAGCGTCGCCAGGTCGCCCTCGGCCACCTGCGCCAGCAATTCCATCTCGCCATCCTTGGCCATGCGGAACAGCACGCCGCTGCCAGAGCCCACAATCTGCCCCGGCTCGACCGCGCGGGTCAGCACCAGGCCGTTGGCGGGCGCGCGAATATCCAGCCGCCCGGTGCGGGCGCGCTGTTCGGCCAGCTGGGCGACGGCGACATTGACGCGGGCCATGGCCGCGTCGCGCGTCGCGGTGCGCTGGTCGATGTCCGCTGCGCTAATGAAACCACGCCCGACCAGCGCCTTGGCGCGATCCAGCTGCGCCTGCGCCAGCTTGGCGTCGGCACGGGCCACATCGACCTGCGCGGCGAGCGAATTGACCTGCTGCGCCTGCACCGACCGTTCGATCACGGCCAGCACCTGCCCGGCGCGAACCCAGTCGCCCGGCTGCACCAATACGCGGGTGACCATGCCGCCTTCACCCACGACGCCGACCGGCATGTCGATCCGCGCGGCAAGTGATCCGGTGGCGGTCACCGTGCGCGCGACGGTCGACTGACCGGGGCTGTTAACGGTGACGACGGGCACCTGTGCGGTGACCGCAGGCGCTGCGGCGCCGCCACCCCTGGTCGAAATCCATACCGCACCGCCGACCAGCGCCACGATGACCACCGCCGCGACCAGCAACAGCCGCCGCTTGCGCGCACGCGCATCCTCATCGTCGATGACGACCGCTGAGTCGGCCGTGACCTGGGTTTCGTAATTCATGCGATTCTGTCTCTCCGGCGCTTCGCCATCCAGCAACTGTATTATATCAATATAGCACCGGCCTCAACCCCCAATATCATGGGTCAAAGGGGGAGGGCAAAGCGATATTGCGCGATTGTATAAACCGGAACGGTGGAAAGGGCAGGCGGTATTGTTAGCGCAATCATTTGCAATTTCCGCCCGTCAGTGGATTCATTTGCCAAAAGCGCCCGATTATGGCGCTATGCGCGTGGGCGCGAAGATCAACAGGGAGGAGCGGGCCATGGACTTGCTGGGTTGGATCATCATCGGCCTGCTGGCGGGGGCAATCGCAAAGCTGATCATGCCGGGGCGCGATCCTGGCGGCTGTATCGTCACGATCCTGCTGGGGATCGCCGGTGCCCTGCTGGCGGGCTTCGTCGGCCGACTCGCGGGCTTCTACGCGCCGGGTGAGCGGGCAGGTTTCATCGCCGCCATATTGGGATCGGTCGCCGTGTTGGCGCTCTATCGCTGGTTCGCCGCGCGACGATAGGCGGGACATAATGAAAAGACCGCGCCCGGTTGGGGGCACGGTCTTTTGGGTGGTCAGTCTTTTCAGGGGTGCGGTTAGCGCACCGACCCGCGACGGACCAGATTGACGATCGCCAGCAGGATGACTGCGCCGACCAGCGACACCAGGAAGCTGTACAGCGACAGGCCGGCATTGTTGATCGAACCGCCGCTGAAAATCATGCCGCCGATGAACGCGCCGACGACGCCGACGACGATATTGAGCAGGATGCCCTGCTGCGCGTCGGTCCGCATGATCATGCTGGCGAGCCAGCCGATGATGCCTCCGACGATAAGCCACATAATGATGCCCATGTTAATCTCCTTGACCACGCCCCCAGCGGGTTGGGTGCTGCGGGATTAACGGTGCACGGGGCGGAGCGTTCCATGAGCCAAAAATGATTCCGGGCGGGAAACCATCCCCGTCCCGCGTCGTTACAGGCGGTTTTGCCGCCGCCGACCATTTCAGCGCCACCCGGCCGCTATCGGTGCGGCTGCGCAAGGACGCGTTTCAGGACCGGCCCTCACGCAAAAGGGGCCGCCGGATGCTGTCCGGCGGCCCCTTTTCATGCTGCATCACCGATGCCTGGGCGACAGATTAATATTTCTGCTGCCGTTCATAGAGGGATTTATAATATTGGATGCGCGTCACGCGCAGGCCATGCATGCCCGACCGGTCGACCGCCCGCTGCCAGCCGGCAAATTCTTCCAGCGTCAGATTATAGCGCGCGCACGCTTCATCCACGGTCAGCAACCCGCCGTTGACGGCCGACACGACTTCGGCCTTGCGCCGCACGACCCATCGGGTCGTGTCCGGTGGCGGCAGGCTGTCCAGCGTCAGCGGTTCTCCGAGCGGCCCGACGACCTGGGCTGGTCGTATTTTCTGGTTTTCAATCATTACTACCCTCAAAAGCGGCGCTGGCGTTGTCAAATCCAGCAGCGAAACCTTGATATATGTTCAGCCCTGAAGAACGGCTAAAGCGCCAAGGTAAACGCCACCTTCATCATCCTTTCCCCACAGCTAAACGGTTCGCGATCAGCGGATTAAAGCTTCCTGCAAGCCGAACGGCCTCGATCATGCCGCTGGAACGTGGCGCGAAAATTCCCGCCAGTTCCTGAATCCAGTCTTCCGTTCCATCCTGCCCCCGCAGGACGCCCGCAACCGCCAGCGCCGTCGGGCTGGCCGCCTGCTGTGCCGCACAGGCGGCGCGCAGGAACGGCCAGACCGGCACGCGTCCGCGGCCAAGGGGTCTGGCATGGGCGGGGGTAAGCCCGCCTGTCCTAAGAAAACTCAAATCCATGACGCTGCTTCTACGCGGCAATGGATAAGGGTCGGTAAATGCGCGCTCGCTTCGTCGCAAAGCTGAAACACTGGCACCCGACGCCCATCATCCCTATAGGCACAGCCATGCAGCCAGAGTTTCAGCTAGCCCAATTCCAGTTGGCAGGTCCGCTTGACGCGCGGCGCATCGTCGTCGCCATGTCCGGCGGCGTCGATTCCTCGGTCGTCGCCGCGCTCGCCGCCAAAACCGGCGCGGAAGTGATCGGCGTCACGCTCCAGCTTTACGATCATGGCGCGGCGGTTGGCCGCACGGGAAGTTGCTGCGCCGGGCAGGACATACGCGACGCGCGCGCCGTGGCGGACCGCATCGGCATCGCCCATTATGTGTTCGATTATGAAAGCCGCTTTCGCGAATCCGTGATTGCCGACTTTGCCGACGAATATATGGCCGGGCGCACCCCTATCCCTTGCGTCAAATGCAATATGGGGGTGAAATTCACTGACCTGTTCCAGATCGCGCGCGACCTTGGGGCAGACTGCCTTGCCACCGGCCATTATGTCCGCCGGGTGGAGGGGCCGCAGGGCGCAGAGTTACACCGCGCCGCCGATCCCGCCCGCGACCAGAGCTATTTCCTCTTCGCCACCACCCAGGCGCAGCTTGATTATCTGCGCTTTCCCTTGGGCGCCCTGCCCAAGCCGCAGGTGCGCGAAATCGCCGCCGAACTGGGGCTGGCCGTAGCCTTGAAGCCCGACAGCCAAGACATCTGCTTCGTCCCCGACGGCGATTATGCGAAAATCGTGCGTAAACTGCGCCCCGACGCGGACGAAGGCGGCGACATCGTCCATGTCGATGGCCGCGTGCTGGGCCGGCACAAGGGCATGATCCATTTCACCGTCGGCCAGCGCAAGGGGCTGGAAATCGGCGGCCAGCCCGATCCGCTCTACGTCATCCGCCTGGATGCGGCGGGCAAGCGCGTGATCGTGGGACCAAAGGCCGCACTGGCGGTATCGGGCGCGACCCTCACCGACATCAACTGGCTGGGCCGCGACTTTGCCGGGCCACTGACGGCCAAGGTGCGGTCTATGGCCAAACCCGTGCCCGCGCGACTGGTGGACGGACAACTCCTGTTCGACGCCCCCGAATATGGCGTCGCGCCGGGACAGGCGGCTGTGCTCTATGACGGCGACCATGTGCTGGGCGGCGGCTGGATCGCCAGCACGCAGAGCGCGATGGCGGAAGTGGCGTAACCTCCACCACCTCGTCATGCCGGGCTTGACCCGGCATCCCGCTTTTCTTCGCGAGCCACAGAAGAAGTGGGATCCCGGCTTCCGCCGGGATGACACAAATGGATATAATTTACGTAGCAATACCGTTCGGGAAAAACAGCACGCCGATGCATAATGCCATGCCGCAAATCATCCAGAAGGCGAGAAGCAGAGTGAGCAACCAGAAACGAAATGGCTGATCTTGTCTGCGGCCTGTCATGGTAAAACCCCAGTAAGGGGTTTGCATTATGCCGCCCCGGAAGCCTTGCAGCAGCTGCCATCCGGCGATCGTTGATACGGCTAATCCGACTATAGGCCCAAGGATGCCCTCATCCACTGTTACTCTCCGCCTCATCTCGGTTCACTCAATATCTTGAGTCATACTTCGCCGCAAATGTCGTCGTCCCGCTTCTCCATCCCCAAATCCTTGCCCTCCCCCCCGGCCCCGCTAAGGCCCGCGCGTCATGACTCGCACCCTCACCTTCGCCATTCCCAAGGGCCGCATCCTCGATGAAGCGCTGCCCTTGCTCGCCAAAGCCGGTATCGAGCCGGAGGCGGAATTTCATGACAAGAAGAGCCGGGCGCTCCGCTTCGCGACAAATCACGCCAATGTCTCGATCATCCGCGTGCGCGCGTTTGACGTCGCCACCTTCGTCGCCCATGGCGCGGCGCAGATCGGCATTGTCGGCTCCGACGTGGTCGAGGAATTCGACTATTCCGAACTCTACGCGCCGGTCGACCTCGACATCGGCCATTGCCGCCTGTCGGTCGCGCAGCCAGCCGATCTGGCCGATGAAGATGAAGCCGCGATCAGCCATGTCCGCGTCGCCACCAAATATCCGCACCTGACGCGCAAATATTATGAAGCGCGCGGGCTTCAGGCGGAATGCGTCAAGCTGAACGGTGCGATGGAACTGGCCCCCTCGCTCGGCCTGTCGCGTCGTATCGTCGATCTTGTCTCGTCGGGCGCGACGCTCAAGGCCAATGGCCTTGTCGAAACCGACATCATCATGCCCATTTCCGCCCGCCTGATCGTCAACCGCGCCGCCTTCAAGATGCGCTCGGCCGAACTCGCGCCAATGGTGGAGGCGTTTCGCAAGGCCGTGGGGGTCAAGGATGCGGCATAACCGGAACTACCGTGCTCCCGCGCAGGCGGGAGCCCAGCTCCGCCCTGTCGACTGGGCTCCCGCCTGCGCGGGAGCACGCGGTTTTCTGGCGTCAGGATCACGTCCATGACCCAGCGCCTCACCACCACCGCGCCCGATTTCGCCGCCGCCTTCACCGACTTGGTCGACGCGCGCCGCGAAGCCGATGAAGATGTCTCGCGCGACGTGACCGCCATATTGAAGGCCGTGCGCGCGAACGGGGACGCAGCGCTGGCCGACTATACGCAGCGTTTCGACCATCATGACCTGAACGTCACCGGATGGGCCGTGACGGCGACGGAAACCCGCGCCGCGCTCGACACGCTCTCCACCCCGCTGCGCGACGCGCTCGAACTCGCCGCCGCGCGCATCACCGCCTATCATGAAAAGCAGAAGCCCGTGGACAGCGACGGCGTGGACAGCGCGGGCGTGCGCCTGGGCGCGCGCTGGAGCGCGGTCGACGCAGCGGGCCTCTATGTACCGGGCGGGCGCGCCGCCTATCCCAGTTCGCTGCTGATGAACGTCATTCCGGCCAAGGTCGCGGGCGTGCAGCGCATCGCGATGGTCACGCCCACCCCCAATGGGGAGATCAACCCGCTGGTGCTGGCCGCCGCGCAGATTGCGGGTATAGAAGAAATCTGGCGCGTCGGCGGGGCGCAGGCCGTCGCCGCGCTCGCCTATGGCACGGATCGAATTGCCCCGGTGGACGTCATCACCGGCCCCGGCAATGCCTGGGTCGCCGAAGCCAAGCGCCAGCTTTACGGCGTGGTCGGCATCGACATGGTCGCCGGGCCGTCCGAAATCGTCGTCGTCGCGGACGGCAGGAATAATCCCGACTGGATCGCCGCCGACTTGCTCAGCCAGTCGGAACATGACCCGACCAGCCAGTCGATCCTGTTCACCGATGACGCAGCCTTTGCCGATGCGGTCGATCGCGCGGTCGACGGGCGGCTTGGCCAGCTCGCCACGGAAAAGGTCGCCCGCGCCAGCTGGGCCGCCAATGGCGCGATCATCGTCGTGCGTGATTTTGAAGAGGCGATGCCGCTGGTCAACCGCCTCGCCGCCGAACATCTCGAACTCGCGGTGGACGATCCTGACGCGCTGTTCGCCAAGGTACGGCACGCCGGATCGGTTTTCCTGGGTCGCATGACGCCCGAAGCGGTCGGCGATTATGTCGCCGGGCCGAACCACGTCCTGCCCACGGGCCGCCGCGCGCGCTTCTCGTCGGGCCTGTCGGTGCTGGACTTCATGAAACGCACCAGCTTCCTCAGCCTCGACGATGCCGCGATCCGCGCGATCGGCCCGGCGGCTGTGGCGCTGGCGCAGGCCGAAGGCCTGCCAGCGCACGCGGCGTCAGTATCTCTCCGTTTAACATAAATTCCGTTCGCCCTGAGCGAAGTCGAAGGGCTGGGCAGAGCCGAAGGCGAAGCCGCTTCGACATTTTTCGAGGCAAGCGACTCGTAAAAACAGCCCGAACGGCTAAGGAAGACATTATGAACGCACGCTCCAAATCCCGCTCCGCCGCGCGCCTTGCCGCGGTCCAGGCGCTGTACCAGCTCGAAATGGAGGGTACGCCCGTCCATGTCCTGCTGCACGAATTCCATGCCCATCGCCTGGGCGCCACGATCGAGGATGTCACCTACGCCCCGGCGGAGGAGCCGTTTTTCGACGATATCGTGTCCGGCGTGGACAAGCGCCGCGACGAGATCGACGCGCTTATCGTCGCCCGCCTGTCGAGCGGCTGGAGCCTAGACCGGCTCGACAAGCCGATGCGCCAGATCCTGCGCGCGGGCACCTATGAATTGCTGGCCCGCGCCGACATCGCGACTGCGACGATCATCAGCGAATATGTCGATGTCGCCCACGCCTTCTACGACAAGCGCGAATCCGGCTTCGTCAACGGCTTGCTGGATGCCGTGGCCAAGGACGCGCGGAAGTAAAACCCCCTCCGTTCGTTTCGAGCGAAGTCGAGAAACCTGTGCGCGGCGTTTCTCGACTTCGCTCGAAACGAACGGATGAAAGCATTTCGGATTGATGGTCAGAAGGCTAGACTCCTGCCATGTCCGCCGAATCCCGCTTCCTCGCCCTGCTGCGCCTGCTGGCCAACCATCCCGCCGCGCAGGGGTTGATGGACGACGTCGCGATCCTGCCGGTCGGCGACACGAAACTCATCCTCACCAGCGACACGATGGTGGAGGAGGTCCATTATCTCCCCACCGATCCGCCCGCCGACATTGGCTGGAAACTCGCCGCCGTGAACCTGTCCGACCTCGCGGCCAAGGGCGCACGGCCGGTCGGCTGCCTGCTCAACTATGCGCTGTCGGGCGACGAAGCGTGGGACGCCGCCTTTCTCGACGGGCTGGGCGACGCGCTTGACCGCCATGGCCTGCCGCTGCTGGGCGGCGATACGGTCAAGATGCCCGATAGCGCGCCGCGCAGCTACACGCTGACCGCGATCGGCGAGGCAGGCGGCCCCATCCCCACGCGCGACGGCGCGCAGCCGGGGGACATGCTCTATGTCACTGGCCCGGTCGGCGACGCAGGCATCGGCCTCACCCTTGCCCGTGCCGATCCCGGCGCGTCCGGCCCGCTGGTCGACGCCTATCGCCGCCCCCGCCCCCGCCTGTCCGAAGGCGCGCTGATCGCCCCGCTCGCCAGCGCGATGATGGACCTGTCGGACGGCCTGCTGATCGACGCGCAGCGGATGGCGCAGGCCAGCGGCGTCACCATCACCATCGACCATATCCCCTTGTCCCCCGCGCTGGAGAGCGTGCGCGGGGCCAGCACCGCGGTACAGATCGCCGCCGCCCAGGCCGGGGACGATTATGAACTGCTCTTCACCCTGCCGCGCGGCGAAACGCCCCCCGTCCGCGCCATCCGCATCGGCCATGTCAGTGCCGGGGCGGGCCTGACCCTCATGATCGACGGCGCAACCGTGCCATTACCGGCCACACTTGGCTGGGAACACGGATAGTCCCCCAACCCGCTTGACGCGCGCTGCCGGGTCTGTAGCTTCATCTCACCCTATTCTCAGCCCGGTTGGACCGCTTATGTGCGTGTGCCTGTTGCTGATTGACGCGGTGCCAGATGCCGGACCCCCTCCGTCCGGCCGCCCGCCTATGCGCCCTTCGTTCGCCCGTCATTCCCTGCGGAGCGGCCGATGAAAGTCATAAACGGGGGAGAGGAACGTCTATGCCAATCGTCATCATCGCCATAGGGTGCGGCCTGCTGGCCGTGCTCTACGGCCTGTTCACCAGCCGGCAGGTGCTCAATGCGCCTGCGGGCAACGCCACCATGCAATCGATCGCCGCCGCCATTCAGGAAGGGGCGAAAGCCTATCTGGGCCGCCAATATACCACCATCGCCATTGTCGGCGCGGTCGTCGCGCTGCTGGTATTCTATTTTCTGGGGCTGACTTCGGCGGTCGGTTTCCTGATCGGCGCGATCCTGTCGGGTGCGGCGGGCTTTATCGGCATGAATATTTCGGTGCGCGCCAATGTCCGCACCGCTGAAGCCTGTCGCGGCACGCTGCAAAGCGGCCTTACCGTCGCCTTCCGCGCGGGGCCATCACCGGCATGCTCGTGGCGGGCCTTGCCCTGCTAGCGATCAGCCTGTTCTTCTGGTATCTGACCGGCCCGGCCGGCCATGCGCCCGACGATCGCCTCGTCATCGACAGCCTCGTCGCGCTGGCCTTCGGCGCGTCGCTCATCTCCATCTTCGCGCGCCTTGGCGGCGGCATCTTTACCAAGGCCGCCGATGTCGGCGCGGATCTGGTGGGCAAGGTCGAAGCCGGCATACCGGAAGACGACCCACGCAACCCCGCCGTCATCGCCGACAATGTCGGCGACAATGTCGGCGATTGCGCGGGCATGGCCGCCGACCTGTTCGAAACCTATGTCGTCACCGTCGGCGCGACCATGGTGCTGATCGCGCTGCTGGTCGCGGGCGTCGACAATGCCTTCAAGATGAGCCTGATGTCGCTCCCGCTGATCGTGGGCGGGGTGTGCATCATCACCTCCATCATCGGCACCTATTTCGTGCGGCTGGGGTCCAGCCAGTCGATCATGGGGGCGCTCTACAAGGGCTTCTGGGTCACCGCGATCCTTTCCATCCCGGCCATCTATTATGTCAGCTGGCGCACGCTGGGCGACATGAACGCAGTGTTCGGTGCGGATCTGGACGGGGTCGGCGGCTATACCGGCATGGACCTGTTCTGGTCGATGATGGTCGGGCTGGCCGTCACCGGGCTGCTCGTCGTCATCACCGAATATTATACCGGCACCAATTATCGCCCGGTCCGCTCCATCGCCAAGGCGTCGGAAACCGGCCATGGCACCAACGTCATTCAGGGGCTGGCCGTCAGCCTGGAATCGACCGCCTTGCCCACGCTGGTGATCGTCGCGGGCATCATCGTCGCCCATCAGCTGGCGGGCCTGATCGGCATCGCCTTTGCCGCTACCGCCATGCTGGCGCTTGCCGGGATGGTCGTGGCGCTCGATGCCTATGGCCCTGTCACCGACAATGCCGGCGGCATTGCCGAAATGGCGCATCTCGATGACAGCGTCCGGGTCAAGACCGACGCGCTCGACGCCGTTGGCAACACGACCAAGGCGGTGACGAAGGGCTATGCCATCGGCTCGGCGGGGCTGGCCGCGCTGGTGCTGTTCGGCGCCTATACGGAGGATCTGAAATTCTACAATTCGGCGCTGGGCCTTACCGCCCCGGTCGATTTCAGCCTCTCCAATCCCTATG
Organism: Sphingobium xenophagum; assembly: GCF_002288285.1. Lineage (NCBI taxonomy): Bacteria > Pseudomonadati > Pseudomonadota > Alphaproteobacteria > Sphingomonadales > Sphingobiaceae > Sphingobium > Sphingobium xenophagum. The sequence goes on from NZ_CP022745.1 coordinate 811,610, forward strand.
TCATCGTCGGGCTGCTGCTGGGCGCTTTGCTCCCCTATCTGTTCGGGGCGATGGGCATGACCGCCGTGGGGCGTGCCGCAGGTGACGTGGTAAAAGACGTCCGCGCGCAGTTCGCGGAAAACAAGGGCATCATGGACGGCACCAGCAAGCCCGATTATGCCCGCACGGTCGATCTGGTGACAAAGGCGGCGATCAAGGAAATGATCGTCCCCTCGCTCCTGCCCGTCCTTGCGCCGATCATCGTCTATTTCGTCATCGCCGCCGTTGCGGGCGTCTCCAACGGCTTTGCCGCCCTTGGCGCGCTGCTGCTGGGCGTCATCGTTTCGGGCCTGTTCGTCGCCATCTCCATGACCAGTGGCGGCGGCGCATGGGACAATGCGAAGAAATATATCGAGGATGGCCATCATGGCGGCAAGGGCAGCGAAGCCCATAAGGCCGCCGTCACCGGCGACACGGTGGGTGATCCCTACAAGGACACCGCCGGCCCGGCCGTCAACCCGATGATCAAGATCACCAACATCGTCGCGCTGCTGCTGCTCGCCGCGCTGGCGCATGGGGGCATGTAGTCCCCACAACGGACTGAAACGATAACAAAAATATCGTGACGAAGCGCCAACCCCGCCCTATTTCCCAGGGCGGGGTTGGTCGTTTCGGGGGCATAGGAATGAAAGCGTTTTTCACATGGCTGGCGAGCAGCGCCCTGCCTTTCGCGGCGCTGGCGCAGACCGACGCCACCGTTGCTCCGGCGCAGACCGACGCACCGGCCTACACGCTTAAGGATTTCGCGGCGCTGCCGCTCATGGATGCGCCGGCCCTGTCGCCCAACGGCCTGCATATCGCCAGCCGCGTGGCGGTGAACGGCGAACAGCGACTCGTCATCGCGGACGTTCATGAAGGGGCCGACCGTATCCGCTCGATAGGCTTGAGCGACAACGACCTCAACTGGTGGCAATGGGTCAATGACGACTGGCTGATTGCTGGCGTGGGCGCTGAAAGCAATGTGCAGGGGACGCCCTGGTATATCAGCCGCGTCGTCAGCATAAAACGTGACGGCAGCAAGGTGATCCTGCTGGCGAAAAAGGACGCTGCGCAAAATGCCGACGATGTCATCTGGATGGCGCGCGACGGCACGCCGCGCATCATGCTCTCATACCAGACATCCATTTTTTACAACGAGCCGGGTTTCTGGCCAAGGGTCGATGAAATTGACGTCAGCACCGGACGGATGCACAGCGTCGTCGCCCCGAAAACGTTCGTGCGCAGCTGGTTTGCCGACGCAGCCGGCACGGTTCGCATGGGCGTGGGCTATAGTGATGCGACGCGAACGGCGAAACTTGTCTATCGACCGGACGGGAAAGCATCGTTCCGGACGATCGATCGCGCCGATCGCCGCCGTGGCGAATCCCTTGTCTCGCCACTGCTTTTTACCGCAGATCCGAACAAGGCGATTGCAGAGGATGATCGCGAGGGCACCGATGCCCTCTACGAACTGGACCTGACCACGCTGGAGTTGGGGAAGAAGATTTTTTCCGCGCCGGGTTTCGACATAGGCAGCATATCGACCGACAGCAGCGGAATGGCGCTGGCCGGTGTGGCCTACACCGCAAACGGGCCGTCGGTTCATTGGTTCGACGCCACTCTCGCCAAGATTCAGGCGGATCTGGACAAGGCGGTTCCCGATCGGCGCGCGCGTATCATATCGCTCAGCCGCGACCGGCAAAGGATGATCGTCCATGTCGGCTCGGCCGATCAGCCGGGCGCCTATTATTATTATGATACCAATGCAGGCGCGATGAGCCTGTTGTCCAAGGTCAGTGGCCGGTTCAGCACGAAAACCCATCTCGGCCCGGTCAAGACCATCCACTACAAGGCGCGCGACGGGCTGGACATCGCCGCCGTCCTGACCCTGCCGGTCGGATCGGCGGCAAAGGATCTGCCGCTCATCCTGATGCCTCATGGCGGCCCGTTCGCCCGTGACAGCGAAGATTGGGACTGGTGGGTGCAGTTCCTCGCCTGGCGCGGCTATGCCGTGCTGCAACCCAATTATCGCGGGTCATCGGGCTATGGCACCGCCTTTGCGGAAAAGGGCGAAGGGCAATGGGGTCTTGCCATGCAGGACGACCTGAACGATGCGGTCGACTGGGCGGTCAAGCAAGGCATTGCCGATCCCAAACGCGTCTGCATGGTGGGCGCTTCCTATGGCGGTTATGCCGCCATGCGCGCGGCCCAGCGCGATCCGGCGAAATATCGCTGCGCCGTCTCTTATGCCGGGGTATCGGATCTGGCGGCAATGATGCGCTATGATCGTCGCTTCCTCAACCATAGCACGCGCCAGGACTGGCTGAAGGAACAGGCTCCCGATTTCGCGTCGGTCTCGCCAGTCCATTTTGCCAGCCAGTTTGCCACGCCCATCCTGCTGATGCACGGCAAGAAGGACCGGCGCGTTCAGGTCAATCAGTCCCGCGAAATGGCCGAAAAGCTCAAGGCCGCAGGCAAGGTCGAGGGGCGCGACTATATCTATGTCGAACAGCCGCTGGCCGATCATCATTTTTCCCGCGAAGCGGACCGGCTGGAGTTTCTCGAACAGATGGACGCCTTTTTGAAAGCCCATAACCCGGCGTGACAGCCTCGTCTGGCAACATTGTGTCACAAAAACGCAATTTTTCAGTCACTCTACTGTAACGCAACGGTCATAGAGGCGCCGCACCGCCACGCAGGCGGTGGAGACGATGACCCATGCGCCTGTCCCTTATGCTTTTGCCCCTGCTTGCCGCACTGGCACTGCCCAATGCCGCCCGCGCCAGCGAGGATGAACAATTATGGACCACCGCCAATGCGACGGTGAAGCTGGGCGACAAATGGCGCCTGTCGCAGGAAGTTGTCCTGCGCTTCAGTGACGACCGCAAGGGGCTGTATGAAGTCGAATCCAATACGCTGGTCGGTTACAGGATCGGCAAGCAGGTCACGCTATGGGCGGGCTATACCCATGATCCGCAATATGCAGGGGGCGACTTCACCGTCATGGAGCATCGCGGCCGCCAGCAGATCACCGCCGACAATATCCTGAAAATCGGTCGCGGCAGGCTCAGCGCACGGATGCGGATGGAGGAGCGCTGGCGCGACGGCGTCGATGGCACGGCCTATCGCCTGCGTCCCTATGTGAAGTTCGTGCTGCCGTTTCAGGACGGCAAAAAGACCGCGCTGGTGCTCAGCCATGAAAGCTTCTTCGATCTCAACAAGACCAATTTCCAGCGGGTCCAGGGCGAAGAACGGATGCGCAACCTGATCGCCATCACCACGCCGCTCGCCAAAAATGTGAATATGGAAATCGGCTATCTCCACCAGCACGGCTTCCGCCCCTCGGCCGACGACAGCAATGACCATGTCGCGTCTGTGTCGCTGGGGTTCAGCTTCTAGGCGATGATTCTGGGCAAGGCGCCCAACCTCCGTTTCACGGCGACATCAGCCTGCCTTGACGATCGGCGTTGAAGGGTCGCCCTGTCCTACACCACCCCCTTCTGCTACAGTTCCGCCCGTCCCGCTCTTTCCCATCGTCCGTCCCACCCCGCCGCCGCGTCGGGGGCCGCTCAAGGTTTCGCCTGAAATTTGCATATATGAATATGGGCGAAGTTTGCGAAGTTCCGCCCCCGCGCCTATAGCCCCGGCCATGACCGCCGAACCCTTTGCCAGACAGCTGGTCGCGCTCGAATCGCGTGGCCGGTTGCGCCGTCTGATCCCCCGGACGGGCCGCGATTTCGCTTCCAACGACTATCTCGGCCTGTCGGGCGATCCGATCATTGCAGGCGCTGTTGCCGACGCGATCGGGCGCGGCGTGCCGGTCGGGTCCGGCGGATCGCGACTGCTGCGCGGCAATGCCCCCGAACATGAAGGGCTGGAGGCGAAGGCCGCCGATTTCTTCCGCACCCAGGCCACCCTGTTCGTCGCCAATGGCTATGTCGCCAATCTGGCCCTGTTCGCCACCCTGCCCCAGCGCGGCGACCTGATCGTTGCCGATGAACTGATCCACGCCAGCGCCCATGACGGCATCCGCATGAGCAAGGCGACCGCCGTGTTCGCCCGCCATAATGACGTGCAGAGCTTTGCCGACCTGATCGCCGCCTTCCGCGCAGAAGGGGGCAAGGGGCGCATCTGGATCGCGGTTGAAACGCTCTACTCCATGGATGGCGACATCGCCCCGCTCGCCGATCTCGCCAAATTGGCGGCCAGGCATCACGGCATGCTGATCCTGGACGAAGCCCATGGCACCGGCGTATTCGGTCCGGGCGGGCGCGGCCTGTCTGCCGGGCTCGACGGGCTGCACAATGTCATCACCCTGCACACCTGCGGCAAGGCGATGGGCGTTGAGGGCGCGCTGATCTGCGGCCAGCGCATCCATATCGACTATCTCATCAACCGCGCCCGCGCCTTCATCTTCTCCACCGCGCCATCGCCGCTGATGACGGTCGCCGTGTCCGCGGCATTGGACCGGATCGAGGAAGCGGACGACCTGCGCGACCGGCTGGCGACGTTGCGGCAGGACGCGGCCGAATCGATCTGCGGCCCGCTCGGCCTGCCTACCCCGCGCAGCCAGATCGTGCCGGTCATATTGGGCGACGACGCCCGCACGATGGCCGCCGCCGCCGCTCTGCAGGAAGCCGGCTTCGACGTGCGCGGCATCCGCCCGCCCACCGTCCCGCCCGGCACCAGCCGTCTGCGCATCTCGCTGACGCTCAACGTCAGCCGCGCCGACATCGCCGCGCTGGGCCGCGAATTGCAAAGGATCGTGCGATGAGCATCCATGTCGTCACCGGCACCGACACCGGCATCGGCAAGACCGTGTTCGCCGCTGGCCTGGCGGCGGCGCTGGGCGCACATTACTGGAAACCGATCCAGGCCGGCGTGGAACCCGACGGCGACAAGGAGGAGGTTGCCCGCCTGTCCGGCCTGCCCGCCAGCCATATCCTGCCCGAAGCCTATCGCCTCAACACCCCCGCCTCCCCCCATCTCGCCGCCCGGATCGACGGGGTGGAAATCTCGCTCGACCGCCTCGCCCTGCCGCAGGTCGATGGCCCGCTGGTCATAGAGGGCGCTGGCGGCGTGCTGGTGCCGGTCAACGAACAACTGCTGATGGCCGATCTGTTCGCCCATTGGGGTCAGCCCGTCATCCTGTGCGCCCGCACCGCGCTCGGCACGATCAACCACAGCCTGCTCAGCATCGAAGCGCTCCGCGCCCGCAACGTGCCGATCGCGGGCATCGCCTTCATCGGCGAACCGCATGAGGAAAATGAACGGATCATCCCGCAATTGGGCAATGTCCGCAGCCTTGGCCGCCTGCCCTTGCTCGATCCGCTGAACCCCGCCACGCTGGCCGCCGCGTTCGCCAGCCACATCCGGCTTTCCGATCCTTTCAACGGCCGATAATATTCGACCAACGACATGGACAGGACTGTTGGACAGGCGTTCAACGTCCCGTCATGCCGGGCGCGCTACGTTGCGCCTACTGCCAAGCAAGGGATGCTTTGATGAAACACCTTTTCCTGCGCGCCGCCGCCTCCGCGCTGGCGCTGACCGCCGCTATCGCGCACGCGCAACAGCCTGCCCCCTCGACCGCGACCCCCGCCCCCGCCACCGCCAAGCCGACTTATGGCAGCTACGGCTTCGACGCCGCAGGCATGGACCGGTCGGTCAAGCCCGGCGATGATTTCTACCTCCATGCCAACGGCACATGGGCGAAGAACACCCCCATTCCCGCCGACAAATCCAACTATGGCGCGTTCAACACGCTGGACGAACTGTCGCGCGCCCGCACCCGCGCGATCCTGGAAACGGCCAAGGACGATCCCGACAGCAAGATCGGCGCGGCCTATGCCAGCTATCTGGACACCGCCGCGGTAGAGGCGAAGGGGCTGGCCCCGATCAAGCCCTGGCTGGGCGAAATCAAGGGCGTGAAGGACAAGGCCGGCTACGCCCTTGTCGCCGCCAAGGCCGCCCGCGCGGGGATCAGCGGCCCGTTCCGCTTCTATGTCGGGCAGGACGATAAAGACCCCGAAACCTATATCCTCTCCATGAGCCAGGGCGGCCTCGGCCTTCCCGACCGCGACTTTTATCTGGATGAAAAGCCGGAAATGGCCAAGATCCGCGCCGCCTATGTCGCGCATCTGGAGAATATGCTGACACTGGCGGGCGAAAGCGACGCCAAGGCGCGCGCCGCCGCGCTAATGGCGTTCGAAACAGAGATCGCCAAGGTTCACTGGACCCAGATCGACAGCCGCGACGCGGACAAGACCTATAACAAGCTGACGCTGGCTGCGCTGCAAAAGGCCGCACCCGGCTTTGACTTTGCCGCCTATTTCAAGGCCAACGGCCTGACCCCGACCGAACTGCTCGTCGCCCAGCCGTCCGCCATTACTGGCGAGGCCGCGCTGATCGCCAAGGCGCCGATCGGCGTTTTGAAGGACGCGCTGCTGCTGCGCAGCCTGCACGCCTATGCCGACAAGCTGCCCGACAGCATCGCCAATGCCGACTTCGCCTTTTACGGCACTACCCTGTCCGGCACGCCGGAACGTGAGGCGCGCTGGAAGCGGGGCGTCGATTTCCTCAAGGATTCGCTCGGCGAAGAAGTCGGCAAAGTCTATGTCGCGCAATATTTCCCGCCCGAAACCAAGGCGGCGATGGACGTCCTGGTCAAAAATGTGCTCGCCGCCATGGGCCGCCGCATCGACGGCCTGCCATGGATGAGCGACACCGCCAAGGCGCGCGCACACAAGAAGCTGGCCGCCTTCACCCCAAGATCGGCTATCCCGACAAGTGGCGCGATTATACGGGCCTGACCATCCAGCGTGACGATCTGCTGGGCAATGCGATGCGCGCCAACCAGTTTGATTTCGACTATAATATCGGCAAGCTGGGCAAGCCCATCTATCGCTGGGAATGGGGCATGACCCCGATGGAGATCAACGCCTACGCCAATTTCGGCATGGTCGAGATCGTCTTCCCCGCCGCCATCCTGCAACCGCCCTTCTTTGATCCCCACGCCGATCCGGCAGTCAATTATGGCGGCATCGGCGCGGTGATCGGCCATGAATTGAGCCATCATTTCGACGATCAGGGCGCGAAATATGACGAGACCGGCAAGCTCAACCAGTGGTGGACCGAAGCCGATGTCGCCAAGTTCAAGGGGCTGACCGACAAGCTGGTCAAGCAATATGACGCCTATGAGCCCTTCCCCGGCGTGCATGTGAAGGGCGCGTTCACGCTGGGCGAAAATATCGGCGATCTGGGTGGCCTCGCGGTCGCACTCGACGCCTATCATGCTTCGCTGGGCGGCAAGCCGGCCCCGGTGATTGACGGCATGACCGGCGACCAGCGCTTCTTTCTGGGCTGGGCGCAGGTATGGCGGCGCAACTATCGGGAGGCGAACCTGCGCCAGCGACTGGTGACCGATCCCCACGCCCCGTCCCAGTATCGCGCCGACATCGTGCGCAATTTCGACGCTTGGTATGACGCCTTCAAGCCGGCACCCGACGGCAAGCTGAGCCTGAAGCCGGAAGATCGGGTGAAGATCTGGTAAGGGCCGCACGGGGGATGGTCATGGGCAAGGGCTTGGCCTAAAGCCGCGCCATATGACCTCCCCCGTCTGGCACCCCTTCACCCAGCATGGCCTGAACGAGCCGATTCCGCGTGTTGTGCGCGCCGAAGGGGCGTTGCTGCATCTGGCCGATGGCAGCGCGCTGATCGACGCGATTTCGAGCTGGTGGGTAACGACCCATGGCCATTGCCATCCGCGCATCGCCGCCGCCATCGCACAGCAGGCAGGGCAACTCGATCAGCTGATTTTTGCCGGTTACACCCATGAACCGGCCGAAACAGTCGCCCGCGGATTGATAGAGATTGCTCCACGATCGCCCGATAGCGACCCGCTGGCTTACGTCTTTTTTTCCGACAGCGGCTCAACGGCGGTCGAAGTCGCGCTCAAGATGGCGCTGGGCTATTGGCACAATCTGGCGCTCGATGGACAGGCGCAGGCGCGCAGCCGCATCCTGGTGCTGGAACATGGCTATCATGGCGACACGATCGGCACGATGTCGGTGGGCGAACGCGGTGTTTATAATGCCGCCTGGACGCCTCTTTTGTTCGATGTCGGCACCATTCCCTTCCCTGCCCCTGGCAAGGAGCAGGCCAGCCTCGACGCGCTGGAAGCGGCCTGCCGCGACAAGCCAGCGGCCTTCATCGTCGAGCCGCTGATCCTGGGTGCGGGCGGAATGCTGCTCTATCCGCCGCATGTGCTGCGCGACATGGCCGCCATCTGTCGTCGCCACGAAGTCCTGTTCATCGCTGACGAAGTCATGACCGGCTGGGGCCGCACCGGCACGCTGTTCGCCTGCGAACAGGCGGGAGTAGCGCCGGACATCATGGCGGTGGCGAAGGGCATAACCGGCGGCGCGATCCCGCTCGCCGCGACACTGGCGACGGCCCGCATTTTCGAGGCACACAGATCGACCGATCGCGCCCGGCTCTTCTACCATTCGTCCAGCTACACCGCCAACGCCATCGCCTGCGCCGCTGCCGTGGCAAATCTGGCCATCTGGCGCGAAGAGGATGTGCGTGGCCGACTCGCCGCGCTGGCCGATGGCATCACGACGCGGCTCGCTTCCTTGGCGCAGCATCCCGCCTTCGCCAATCCGCGCCAGCTGGGTACGATCGCGGCGATCGACATCGTCACACCGGATGCGGGCTATCTGTCGGACCTCGCGCCGCGGCTTCGCGCCTTCTTCCTGCAACATGGCCTCTTGCTGCGGCCATTGGGCAACACCATCTATCTGATGCCGCCCTATTGTATCGACGAACAGCAGCTGGATCGCATCTTTGCCGCACTCGTCGCAGCAGGCGATCATTTCAGCGCATGAAGCCGCCTTTCATTTTGCATGAATTGGCGCTATGGCGACGCGATTTTTGAATTCGGGATATTATGGCCAAAGAAGAACTGCTTGAAATGCGCGGACAGGTTGTGGAGCTTCTCCCCAACGCCATGTTCCGCGTCCGGCTTGAGAATGATCATGAGATCCTCGGCCATACCGCTGGTAAAATGCGCAAGAACCGCATCCGCGTCCTCGTGGGGGACGAGGTGCTGGTCGAACTCACGCCCTACGACCTGACCAAGGGTCGGATCACCTACCGCTTCAAATAAGCCAACGGGTGTCAGGCCCGATGCGGCTCATTCTTGCTTCCGCTTCCCCCCGGCGCCTGGCGCTGCTGGGGCAGATCGGCGTTGCGCCCGATGAGGTAGACCCCGCCGATTGCGACGAAACGCCGCGCAAGGCGGAATTGCCGACCGTCTATGCCGCACGGGTTGCCGCGGACAAGGCAGCGATTGTCGCGGCGCGGCATCCGGGCGCGTTGATCCTGTCTGGCGACACGGTCGTTGCCGCCGGTCGGCGCATATTGCCCAAGGCGGAAACGGCAGAGGAGGCGCGCGCCTGCCTCACCTTGCTGTCCGGGCGGCGACATCGCGTGCTCAGCGCGATCACGCTGATCGACACAACGGGGCACGCACGGCATCGCCTGTCGACCAATATCGTTACCTTCAAGTCGCTGGAACGCAGCGAGATCGACCGCTATATTGCCAGCGAAGAATGGCGGGGCAAGGCAGGCGGCTACGCCATACAGGGTCGCGCTGCTGGCCTGATCCGCGCAATTCAGGGCAGCCACAGCGCGATCATGGGCCTGCCGCTTTACGAAACCCGTACGCTGTTGAAGGCGGCGGGCTATGCTCTCGATTAGGAATAGACATGGCCGAATGGCTTTATGAAGAAGGCATTGGCGAATTCCGTGCCGCGCTGGTGGAAAATGGTCGCCTGGTCGAGGCGCTGATCGAGCGGGAAACTGGTGGCGTGCGCGCAGGTGCGGTAGCGCAAGGGCGCCTGACCCAGACGCTTATTCCCAAAAAGCGCGGCATTGTCCGGCTGACAAGCCAGGAAGAGGTGCTGATCGAACCAATGCCGCCGCGCACGTCGGAAGGGTCGACCGTGCTGGTCGAAATATTGCGCGAGGCGATCCCTGAAGAAGGCCGCCCCAAGCGCGCCAAGGGCCGGATCGCTCAACCAGGCAGCAAGCCGCATGCCGGGCCAAGCCTGCTGCAACGGCTGCGCGCCACCGGCGTCCCCGTCGTCCCCTGCCCCGCGCATGAGGAGGACCGGCTGGAAGCGGTCGGCTGGACCGAATTGATGGAAGAGGCGATCAGTGGAGATGTCGGCACGGAAGCCGCCGCGCTGCGTCTTTACGTTACGCCAGCCATGCTGCTGATCGACGTTGACGGGTCGCTGCCACCTGCGCAGCTTGGTCCCAAGGGCGCAAAGATCGCGGCGCAGACGATTCGCCGCATGGGACTTTCCGGGTCGATCGGCATCGACCTGCCAACCATGAACAACAAGGATGAGCGGATGATCGCCGCGGCGCAGATCGACAAATATCTGCCGCTGCCATTCGAGCGCACGGCGGTTAACGGATTTGGCTTCCTCCAGATCATCCGCAAGCGCGAGCGGGCCAACCTTATCGAACTGCTGCGCGCCGATCCGGTCGAGACGGCGGCACTGGCGCTGCTGCGCCGGGCGGAGCGGCACGGCAATGGCGGCGCAGTGACACTGACCGCTGCTCCTGCGATCATCGACCTGCTCCATCGCAAGAGTGACTGGATCGAGCAATTGGCCAAGCGGCGCGGCGGTGCGATCACCCCGACGGCGGACGCGACGCTGGCGTTGGGAGCGGGCCATGCCGCCTAAAGCCGCCGCCTGCCCGGTCTGCCGTCAGCCCGTAAAGCCCGAAACCCGCCCGTTTTGCAGCCCCGCCTGCCGCGACCGCGACCTGCTGCAATGGCTGGGCGAAGGCTATCGCGTGCCGGGGCCAGCGGCAGACGAAGGGATGCAAAAAAGCAGCGATTATGGGCTAGACAGCGACGCAGATTGACGACTATAGGCACGCTTCCATCGGGCGGAGCCATCCGCAGTTGGCCGTGCCTGGATAGCTCAGTTGGTAGAGCAAGCGATTGAAAATCGCTGTGTCGGCGGTTCGAATCCGTCTCCGGGCACCATTTTTTCCTCATCTTCATCACGCCAACCGCAGCCAATATGGCAGTGGGCGATTGCGCTGACCATGCGGCGGCTTTAGCCTTGGGCTTGCCCCCTCCTGCCGCGAGTGTTTGTCTGTCGATGCGTCTGTTTGCCCGTTGTCTTGCCATTCTGTCGGTCCTGCTTTCGTCCAGCTTTGCCAGTGCGGCGCCTACAAACCGAGCGACGCCCGGCTATATCCGGGTGGCGATCGAGACGTCGGTGGGGACGATCACCGTGGCACTCGATACGAAGCGCGCGCCGCAGACGTCGGCCAACTTCCTGACCTATGTGGATGACGGACGGTTCGACGGCGTGACCTTCTATCGTGCGGCGCGGCGCAAGAGCGATCCGAAACAAGGACTGATCCAGGGCGGGATCGATATGGACGTGCGGCGATCGCTGCCGCCGGTGGTGCATGAGCCGACCAGCCAGACCGGGATTCGCCACCTGGACGCCACCTTGTCCATGGCGCGGCCCAATCGGACCAATTCGGCGATGGGCAATTTCTTCATCACCATTGGCGCGACCCCCACGATGGATGCGCGCGAAGGGTCTATCGGCTATGCCGCGTTCGGCCATGTCGTCGGCGGGATGGACGTGGTCAAAAAGATACTGGCGGTGCCGACCTGTTGCGGAACCGGACCGATGCGGGGGCAGATGATCATAAAGCCCGTCAAAATCCTGCGAGCGCGGCGGATCGACGGGAAGCCGAAACCGACGCGCGGGGTCAAGCCGTGGCTGATCGGGTTGAAAAGGCCGACAGTGAGATAGACATAGGTAGCGCAATTTTGAGCGGGAGGTCGGGATGGCGGGACGGATCAGGATCGGCATTGGCGGCTGGGTGTTCGAGCCGTGGCGCGGGACTTTCTATCCCGTCGGGCTGCGGCAGAAGGATGAACTGGCCTATGTCGGGCAACATCTGACCGCGACCGAGATTAACGCGACCTATTACAGCACGCAGAAACCGGCGACTTTCGCGGGTTGGGCGAAGGCGGTCCCGGACGGCTTCCAGTTCGCGGTCAAGGCTTCGCGCTATTGCACCAACAGGCGGGTGCTGGCGGAAGCGGGCGAATCGGTTGGCAAATTTGTCGGGCAAGGCATAGCCGAACTGGGCGACCGGCTGGGTCCGATCTTGTGGCAGTTCATGCCGACCAAGGCGTTCGATCCCGACGATTTCGGCGCGTTCCTGAAGCTGCTGCCCGCCAGCGTCGATGGCGTGCCGCTGCGCCACGCGCTGGAGGTGCGGCACGCCAGTTTCGACGATCCGGCCTTTCTGGCAATGGCGCGGGACGCGGGAGCGGCGATCGTGCTGGCGGATCATGAGACCTATCCGGCGATCCGGGGTGCCGATGTCGGCTTTTCCTACACGCGGCTGATGCAGACATTGGAGGGCGAAAGCACGGGCTATAGCGCGGCGGCGCTGACGGACTGGGCGGAACGGCTGCGGGCGCAGGCCGCGGCAGGCGATGCCTTTGCCTTCTTCATCAGTGGCGCGAAGGTGCGCAATCCCGCGGCAGCGCTGGCGCTGAGTGCGGCCATATAGTCACAGTCTGTTGCATTTGTTGCAATCGAAATGCCGTGCTTTGCGATTGTTACAAAATCTTGACGGGCGCATAGGCCCGGTCCGCCCATATGGGGCGGCAATGAACGATCATATTGGAGTTATATATGCGACAGGCTTTTCAGGGCGCTGCGCTGGTGGTTGCGGTTGGCGTGCAGATGCTGACCTTCTATTCGGTGCTTTACGCCTGAGCGCTATCCGCGCTCTTCTATATCCCCAATCATCGGGATGATAAAAAGCCGCCCAGGGCCAATGCCGGGGCGGCTCTTTTATTATGGAACGACTGTGATCCAACTTGGCGTTGGCTCAGCCTTCAGCAAGCCAGCCAGCGAGCAGATAAGCCACAACGCCGACCGGGCCGAGTGCGCAGAGCGTCAGCAACACAGTGGCGACGCGGATCAGCGTGACGTCAATTCCCGTGCGGTTGGACAAGCCCGCGCACACGCCCATGATCTTGCCGTGGCGACGGTCGAGGGTGAAGCTGTTGTTCATGAATCTGGCCTTCTGGTAATGCAGTTGAAAATACGGGTCGATCAGGCGATCGGCAGAACCGGCACGGCCGCGCTGACGAACAGGCTGGCGACGAGGAAAGCGCCGACAAGAGCGACGGCGGTGTTGTGGACCTTGGCGATGGACATGGTAGAAACTCCCTGATTTTTGGCTGGTCGGATGATCCGGCCTTGATGCCAAACAGGATTGCAGGAGCCGTGCCAGTTTCACTTTTGCCCGGAAATTCGCGATTTTCAGGCGTCATGTCCGCAAGTTCGCCCGCGTTCATTTCCATCAATTGGGGAAATTTCCCGTTTATCGGTATAATTTTCACAGGAGCAGCATGAGCAGCCCCTTGCTTTTCGTCTATGGCACGTTGCGCCCCGGCTTCGACGGGCCGATGGCGCGCTGGCTGCGCAGCGTGGCCCCCGCCGTCGGTTTGGCCACGGCGCGCGGCTCGCTATATCGGGTGGAAGCCTATCCGGGCTTCGTGCCCGATGATGCAGGCGAGGTGATGGGTCATCTGTTCGCCCTGCCCGACCCGGCAGCGCTACTCGCCCGACTGGACGAATATGAGCAATGTACCGTGCATTTCCCCGAACCGCACGAATATCGGCGGGAGAAGGTGAACGTGCAGAGCCCTGATGGCCCTATTGAGGCCTGGACCTATATTTACACGCGCGACGCGACCGGGCTGGAGCGGATTGCGAGTGGGGATTTTCTGGCCGGATAGTCCGGCACCCGTTCGCCCTGCGCCATTCGACGCCTTATCCCCCTTCGCGAAGGAAAGGGCTGTCGTTTGGCAGGCGCGCGAACGGGTGTCAGCAGGGTCCGCCTATTTCTGCTTCATCGCCTGCACCGCCGCCAGCGTGGATTTGACATGTTCGGCATAGTTCATTTCCGAATGGACGAAGGCGATGCGGCCAGACGGAGCGATGACATAGGAGGTACGGTCGGTCATGCCCGGCCGCATCTTGAGCGCGACGTCATAGCCCGACACGATCCCCGGCCCGGCCGAAGCAACGGCGAACTTGCCCGCGCATTCCTTGGTCGAAAACGCCACCAGATCATCAACGGGGTCTGCCGACATGCCGATGACGGTCGCACCGGCCGCCTTGAACTTGTCGATATTCTCGGCAAATTCGCGCGCTTCGGCCGAACAGCCCGGCGTGAACGCCTTGGGGAAGAAATAGAGGACGACAGGGCCGCGCTTCAACTGATGCGACAGGGTCAGGGTGAAAGTCTTGCCCGCCTGCGCACCGCGCGTGGTGAAATCGGGTGCCTTGGCCCCGACGGCAAGGGCAGCCATGGCCCCGCTCGATCCCAGCAGGGTCGCGGCGGCGGCAAGCAACAGGGTTAGACGCTTCATCATCAGGCTCCTTAAACGGACGGTCAGGCGGCGGGCGCGGGCGGCTCCCACAATTCGATGGCATTGCCTTCGGGATCATGAATGCGGGCAAAACGCCCGACATCGGGATGATCCCATTCCGCATTGGTGATGACGGCAATGCCCGCATCCCGCAAGCCGGTCAGAAGGGAATCGAGATCGGATACCCGCAGATTGATCATGAACGCCTTGTCCGCGGCGAAATAATCGCTGTCGGCCTTGAACGCGGCAAACACCATCGGTCCGCCCAATGTTCGCCAGGTCCATTCGTCAGGCTGGGCGTCGGGATCGGACACGCAGCCCGCACCCACGCCCAGATGGGTGCGATACCAGGCGTTGAGCGCATCCGGATCATGCGCGCGAAAAAATAGTCCGCCCATTCCCAGTACCGGCATGCCATGCTTTCCTTCCTTCATGATCGGGCCGGAGGATAGCATGCCCGCAAAGGTCCGTCACGGCAGGAGACAGGAACCGCCGGGCGTTTCGCCGGTTCTTGCAGGATGCGCCCTGCCCTTGCCCTGCTGCCGGTGATCGCCCTTGCTGCCTGCGACAAGCCTGCCGACAAACAGACGTCGCAACCCGGCGTCGTGGCCAATATCAATGCTCCGATCGAGCCTGCGCCGGAAGCGCCGCCGCCAGCCAACGTCACTGCGCCAACACCGTCGCCCGACCAAGCGACATCGGGGAAGATTCCGATCGATCTACAGGGTCGCTGGACCGGGGTGAGCAATCGGTGCGGGGACAGGGCAGCCGATCTGGAACTGAACATCCTGCCCGACCAGCTGGTTTTTCATGAAAGCGTCGGCACGGTCGAAGCGGTAACGCCCGGCGCGAAAGGCGAAGTCGCGGTCAAGGCGGCATTCACTGGCGAAGGTCAAAGCTGGACCCGCACGCTGACGCTGCGACCGGCGGCGGACGGTGCGACGCTGACGATCGTCAATGACGGGGCGGCGGTGACGCGCAAGCGCTGCTAAACGCTTTCCCATGGCGATGGACCGGGCTACAGCCGGACGATGATCGGCCGCCTGACCCTGAGCGATTTCCGCAATCATGCGGACGCGCTGATCGTGCCCGATCATGGCTTCATCCTGCTGACCGGCGACAATGGTGCGGGCAAGACCAATATATTGGAGGCGGTGTCGATGCTGGCGCCCGGACGCGGGCTGCGCGGCGCGGCGTTGCGGGCCATGGCGCGGCAGGACGGGCCGGGCGGATTTGGCATCGCGGCAGAGGTGGATGGGGTCGTGCTGGGCACCGGCGTGGTCGCTGCGACGCCCGACCGACGGCAGGTGCGGATCGGCGGGGTAGCATCATCGGCCAATGCACTGGCCGACCATCTGTCGATCGTCTGGCTGACCCCGGCGATGGACCGGCTGTTTCTGGACAGCCCCGGCGGGCGGCGGCGTTTTCTGGATCGATTGACGCTGGCGCTGCATCCAGCCCATGCCGCCCACAGCGCGCGTTATGATGCAGCGATGCGGGCGCGTAACCGGCTGCTCACCGACCAGCGCCGGGCCGATCCAGCCTGGCTCGCCGCGCTGGAAGCGCAGATGGGCGAGCATGGCGTGGCGCTGGCGGCAGCGCGCAGCGATCTGGTCGCGCGGCTGAACCTGGCCTTGGCGGGGCAGCCCGACGCACCCTTTGCCCGTCCCATGATCGCGATAGAAAGCGAGGAGGATGGCAGCGACCTGCCCCTGGCCGAACGGCTGGCGCGGGAAAGGCGGCGCGATGCGGCGGCGGGGCGCACCTTGTCCGGGCCACACCGGCACGACCTGTCGGTGCTCCACATCGCCAAGGGCCAGCCAGCCGCCCTGTGTTCGACCGGTGAGCAAAAGGCTTTGCTGCTGTCGATCCTGCTGGCTCATGCCACGCTGGTCGCCGAGCAGCGCGGCCAACCGCCCGTGCTGTTGCTCGATGAAGTGGCCGCGCATCTCGACCCGTCGCGACGGGCCGCCTTGTTCGATCGGCTGGAACATACGGGCGGGCAGGTATGGATGACAGGCACGGAATCGAGCCTTTTCAACGAATTATCATCTGCAACCCGGCTGACTGTAACAGCGGGTCATGTTTTTCGTTCCGCAATATAACCCGCCACCGCAACGACTCGTCGCCCGGCACTTTTCAACGCGCCCTTGCTCTGCCCTAAAGCATCTCAACGGGGCAAAAGCCTGAATCAAAGTCGGGGTCGCATTCGCATGATCGTTAGTTTTCAACGGCTTATCGCCGGTGCTATGCTTGCGTTCTCTTTCCTGATCGTTACGCCTGCGACCGCTGGTGTTCTGCAATGCGTTCCGTTTGCTCGTCAGGTGTCGGGCATCCAGCTCCACGGCAATGCCAATACCTGGTGGGACCAGGCGCAAGGCCGTTATGATCGCGGTCATGAACCGCGTGTCGGCGCTGTCCTGTCCTTCGCCTCCAGCCGCGCCATGCCGGTCGGTCATGTCGCGATGGTGAGCAAGGTGGTCAGCCCGCGCGAAGTGCTGCTGACCCATGCCAACTGGTCCTATCGCGGCGGTATCGAACGCAATGTCCGCGCCGTGGACGTGTCCGCCAACAATGACTGGTCGGATGTCCGCGTATGGTATGGCCCGATCGGCAATCTGGGGCTGCGCTCCAATCCGGCAAACGGCTTCATCTATGCCGACCAGCCCAAGGACATCGAACAGCCGGTGCAGGTCGCCATGGCTGACGCCGTCACCGACGCCAGTGTCACCGGCGCTGCCCGTTCGGCTTTCTGAACGGCTTAACCTCTTCATAAAGGGTCCGATCTAGGATCGATCCCGGTGGGGCGATTCTTTAGGTTTCGGAATCGCATATGGTTCGACAGTTACGCTGGGCGGCAATGTGCCTGCTGTCTGGTCTGAGCGCGGCACCCCTGTTGGGTGCGAGCGCACTGCAATGCGTGCCTTACGCGCGCATTGTGTCAGGGGTGGAGATTCGCGGCGACGCGCTGACCTGGTGGGACCAGGCTGCGGCGCAATATCAACGCGGGCATGAGCCGAAAAAGGGTGCCGTGCTGGCCTTCCGTCCAGTCGGGCCGATGACATTGGGGCATGTCGCCGTGGTCAGCCGCGTGCTGGACGACCGGCGTGTGCTGATCCGCCATGCCAACTGGTCAGCGCCGGGCGCGATTGAGGAGGATGTGCTGGCGATCGACGTGTCGGATGCGGGCGACTGGAGCCAGGTGCGGGTGTGGCATAGCCCAACCGCGCAGATGGGTGCGCGCACCAATCCGACATTCGGCTTCATCTACCCGGCCAAGGCGAAGCTGCACGAATTTACGCCCGACCCGGCGCTGGGTAGCAGCGTCCGTTTTGCCCGTGTCGATCGCGACCAGTGGGACGATGTACGCCTGCCTGCCGGAGTGACGCCGTCGCGCAGTACGCCAACTTATACGCGCGGTCAGCCAGCGGCGCCGAAAATGGCACAGGCCAAGGCGACGGCGCGCAAGGCCGCGCCGAAATTGGAGACCGACCCCTTCATCGTCGAATATGCCGACAGCACCCCATCGCAACGGACGCTGAGCGCGATCATCGCCGATGTGAAGCGGGAAACGAGACTGAACTGACCGACGCTAATGCGCCGATGCCGGTCATTCGGCGTCGGCGGATTTCTCTTCGGACGGTTCCGCTGGGTTCTGGAACCAGGCTTCGACCGGCCCGCTCAACTTGATCGTCAGCGGATTGCCGTGGCGGTCGCGAGTCTTGCCGGCGGCAACACGAATCCAGCCTTCGGAAATCGAATATTCCTCCACATCATTGCGTTCGCGTCCCTTGAAGCGAATGCCGATCCCGCGCTGAAGGACGTCCATGTCGAAATGCGGGCTGCGCGGGTTGGTGGAAAGATGATCGGGGGGCGTGTCGCTCATGGTGAGATGCTTCCTGCAATGTTGCGCCCGCGCCTAGCCGTTTGCCCGCGATGCTGCAACCCGCCTCCGGTTGGCGGCGGGTTGCAGGCTGGTCATGCCATTAGCGGCAGATGCGCACGCGCACGTCGCGGCGGCGATAATAGTCGTAGCGCCATTCGGTCCAGCAGCGCTGGCGATAGCCACGATAATAGCGGCGATTGTCGCGCCAGTCGCGCCGATGGCCGCGCCAGTGGCGGCGATTGTCCCACCGGCCATTGTTCCAGTGATGCCCACGGTCGCCGCGCCAGCCGTCACGATAGCCGCCATGATATTGTGCCTGCGCCGGGACTGCCATGCTCAGCCCCGCCACGGTCAGGCCAAGCGCCGCGGCACCTTTCCAGATGATGTTCATATCCTGCTCTCCTCACTGCCCCGCCGCTCCAGAGGCAGGACCATGAGGGGACAATGGCCCAAGCCGACTGAACCGTCCGCGAACACGCCATTTAGCGGCGGTTCAGCCAGTCAGCGGCCCTGAAGCGCGGCTTCCGTTTCCTGCATATAATCGCGGGTGATCGGCAGGGTGCGCCGGTTGCGGGCATATTGAACCTGGTAATTGACCATGCCGCCATGTTCGAACACCGTCGCCGCGCCCGCCAGATAGAAGGTCCAGAGGCGAAAAAATCGTTCGTCGTACAGCGCGATGATATCCGCCCGGTGGGCCATCGCCCGCTTGTACCATTGGCGGATGGTCAGGCCATAATGGATGCGCAGGACCTCCGCATCCGTGACCATCAGCCGCGTACCCTCGCTGCCGGCCACCATTTCCGACAGGGCCGGGATGTAGCCGCCGGGGAAGATATATTTCTGGGTGAAGGCGTCGGTCGTGCCCGGCCCGCCCATGCGGCCGATTGTATGGACCAGCATCACCCCGTCCGGTGTCAGCAGATCATGGCATGTGTTGAAGAAGGTGCGGTAATGGGCCGTGCCGACATGTTCGAACATGCCGACCGATACGATTCGGTCGAACGGGCCGGTCATGTCGCGATAGTCAATCAGTTCGAAGCGGACATGGTCTGAAACCCCCGCGTCGGCCGCCCGCTGCCGTGCGATCTTGAGTTGTTCTTCCGAAAGGGTGATGCCCGTCACATCGACGCCGCAGGTGCGGTGCAGGTAGAGCGCCATGCCGCCCCAGCCACAGCCGATATCCAGCACCCGCATCCCCGGCTTGAGCAGCAGCTTGGCGGCGATATGGGCCTTCTTGTCCTCCTGTGCCTGATCCAGGCTGATGCCCGCTTCATTGTCCGCGTCGGGCCAATAGGCGCAGCTATATTGACGGTCGCGGTCGAGGAAGAGGGCATATAGCGCGGCGGACAGGTCATAATGATGGGCGACATTGGCCTTTGCCCGCGCCTTGTGATTGGCGCGCCACAATTTTTGCCGGACGGTGCCAAGACCGCGCGCCAGCACATTCTTTGCGTCAATGGAACGGCCGCTTTCCCATGGATTATTGGCGCGAATCATGGAGAGGAATTCCAGGATGCCGCCGCCCTCGATCGTCACCCGCCCGTCGATATAGGCTTCGGCCATGCCCAGTCGCGGATCGCGCACAATGTCGAAGGCGACCCTTTTATCCTGCAACCGCAACGCCAGATCGGGAAAGGCCGGATCGGCTTTGCCGACGGTGAAATGCGCGCCATCTGGGGTAAAAATGGTCAACTGGCCACGGGTGACCAACCGCCGCAATATTCGCTCGAACAGTGTCATGACGATACCTTGTCACTCACAGGAACGCAGATCAAATCCCCGCATACCAATCATAACCGGCATAATCCTCCCAAAAGCCGCCCTTGCCCTTGCCGATGCCGTCCAGGGTCGCGACGGCTTCGATCCCCATCAGATATTTGGCCTGCTTATACCCCAATTGCCGCTCGACACGCAGACGGAGCGGGGCGCCGTTGGCGACAGTCAGCGGGCGATCGTTGAGCGCATAGGCAAGGATCGTCTGGGGATGGAAAGCGTCGAACCGGTCGATACTTTCATAATATGGCCGCCCCCCGCCCATATCGTCGGCACAGCGAAAGACGAGATAACGCGCGCGGTCACTCAGTCCCGCGGTCTCCAATATGGGTTTGAGCGGGACGCCGCGCCATTTGCCGATCGCGCTCCAGCCTTCGACGCAGTCATGGCGGGTGATCTGGGTGCGGTGAGGCATCGCCTGCAACTGGGCCAAAGACAGCGACAGCGGGCGCGCCACCAGTCCGGTCACAGGCAGTCGCCAATCGGCAAAGCCGCTGCGCCACAATGCCTTATAGGCAGGCGTATTGGGATTGGCCGTACCGTTGGCGCGGAAGATAGGCGAGATCTGATCGGGGCGGAATTCCTGCGCCAGCGCGTCACGCGCCATCAGGCTGCGCTGCGCCCAGCGATGGAAATTTTCGGCCGAGAAGAGGGCTTCCCGCACGGCCTCGTTACGGCCAAGCCGGTCGCATCCCGCCAGCGTCGCTGTGGCGCCCAACAGCAAATGGCGGCGGGTGAGAATCATGGGCGTTCCTCCGGCACGCGATAGCGGCCCGTGATCATCGATCGCACCTCGTTCACCGGCCCGGCAAGAAGCACCATCAGGATATGGACGAGGAAAAAGGCGACCAGCGCGAAGGCGGCGATAAAGTGGAGAGAGCGCGCCGATTGCCGTCCGCCGAACAGATCG
The DNA here is from genome assembly GCF_002288285.1 of Sphingobium xenophagum. Lineage (NCBI taxonomy): Bacteria > Pseudomonadati > Pseudomonadota > Alphaproteobacteria > Sphingomonadales > Sphingobiaceae > Sphingobium > Sphingobium xenophagum. The sequence goes on from NZ_CP022745.1 coordinate 832,706, forward strand.
ACCAGCCATGGCCACGCCGCATTCATGCCGGGCGCCATGGTCAGCCCGGTCAGGATGATCAGCGGCAACAGAATGAAGATGACGCCGATATAGCTGGCCTTTTGCAGCACATTGTAGCGCAACGCCGCGTCGCCGGTGGGAAAGCGCAGCCGCGCGTGGTCCTTGATGTCCTGCCAGATATGACGCGGGGCGAGATCATCGCGACGGAAGGCGAGATCGCGGGCGATGTGCCGGTTGGCGAGGCTCCAGAGCATGTAGAAGAGCAGCGCAAAGGCAAAGATCGGCGCAGCGGTCAGGTGCCAGTGGCGCGACATGGCCAGATTATAAAACGCAGGCAGCGTAAGCCATCCGGGGAAGCGATCCAGTTCGAGCCAGGCGGCATCGAAATTCGCACCATAATGCCCCCAATAAAGACGAGGATGGGCGTTGAAGATGCCCAGCCCGCTGGTGAACAGCGTGTAGAGCAGGGCTGCGTTCAGCCAGTGCCACAGCCGCGTCGACAGGCGGTGCCGCTTGACTGTGCCGGTTGCCTTCTTGGGGGTCTGGCTGTCCATGGTCCCTATCCTAACCGATCGCGCGGCCCAGTCCACGGCTGTTCGCAATGGCGCGCGCCTGCCATTCCATCATGTTGTTACACTTTTGCAACAGACAGTTGAAATCATTTGAAATAAAGACCTTGCCCCTTTGCAAACGAAAAGAGCCAACCTAGATGGCGATTGCGCGACGACGATGCCGATCGCAACCATATAAGCCACTGACAAGGTGGATATATGGGCAAGAGGAACCATGTCATTTTTATCGTTATTTCTTTGCATCGAACCTGAACGCTGGATGAATTAGCCATTCGGCCATGAATATATATTGAGGACTTTATGAAAACTGTGATTTTCGCAGCGATCGCTGCTGCCTGTGTTTCGGCCCCTGCTTTCGCTCAGGATGCTGCGCCCTTCACCGGGCCGCGCGCGGGCGTGACGCTGGGCTATGACAATGCGGGTGACGAGGACGGCTTCGCCTATGGCGTGACCGCCGGCTATGACCTGGCGCTCGCACCGCGCATCACCGGCGGCGTCGAAGTCAGCCTGGGCGACACCACTGTCGGCGATTCCGGCGTGGAAATCAGCCGTGATCTCGCCGCGTCGCTGCGCCTCGGCTTCGTCGCCACCCCGCGCGTCCTGGCGTTCGGCAAGGTCGGCTATGCCACTACCCGCATCGAAACGCTGGGCGTTGGCGCGGCGTTCGAGGGCGTCCGTTTCGGCGGCGGTCTGGAATTCGCCGCGACCCCCAACACTTATATCTCGGCTGAATATCAGCGCACCGAATATGAGCAGAATATCGGTGGTCGTGACGCCGCGATGGTTGGCGTCGGCTTCCGTTTCTGATCCTTGTCGATCAGTTTGGAATAAGGGAAAGGGCGGTCCGTGGGGCCGCCCTTTTTCTATGCAGGCAGAGGTTTGAGGTCCGGTGCGACCCAGCCCCTGCGCGCCGCAACCGACATCAGCGTCGCCCGCGACCAGTAAGCGAAAAGCCAGTCCTTGTTCCCCAGCGGCGACGCCATCAGCGCAGCGAAGGCGCTGGCGGGCGTTGAGTCCGGCGGCAGGGCGGCGAGTGTCATGCGGGTCATGTGCAACGATGCCTGGGTGATGGTTTCATGATAGCCGCCCATGTCGCTGTTCACCCCGCCCACACTCTCATTATAGCGGCGGATCATGTCGGGCATATCGCGTTCCGGTACGATGTCGGGACGTTGAAGGATCAGCCAAAGGGCGGTCGCAAAATGCGCGCCGTGGGTCCAGGCCGCCTTGGGCAGGGTGCAACCGCAAAAGCCGGTCGCCAGCCGCTCAATCTCTTCATCGGTCATCGTCAGTCCCCCACAATGAAAAGCCCCGCCGTTGCGGGCGGGGCTTGCTGCATCCTGTCGCCGTGGGGCGACGATCAGCCGAGCGCCGCCTGCTTTTCCTCGGCCAGCCGGTCGAGTTCGGCGCGGCTTTTCTTTTCGCTGGCCGATTTGAGTTGTCCGCAGGCCGCCATGATGTCGCGCCCGCGGGGGGTGCGGACCGGGGCCGAAATGCCGCCTTCGAACACTATGCTGCTGAACGCGCGAATCCGGTCGGGCGTCGAACATTCATAGTCCGTGCCGGGCCAGGGGTTGAACGGGATCAGGTTGACCTTGGCCGGCAACTTATACTTGCGGATCAGGCGGACCAGTTCGCGCGCATCCTCATCGCTGTCATTCTTGTCCTTGATCATCACATATTCAAAGGTGATGCGGCGCGCATTGCTGGCCTTGGGATAGTCGGCGCAGGCCTGGAGCAGTTCCTCTATCCCATATTTCCTGTTGATCGGCACCAGTTCGTCGCGCACTTCCTTGGTCACGGCATGCAGCGAGACGGCCAGATTGACGCCGATTTCCTCGCTGGCGCGCGCCATCATCGGAATGACGCCGCTGGTCGACAGGGTGATGCGGCGGCGCGAGAGGGCAAGGCCATCGCCGTCCATGACGACTTTCAGCGCATCGCGGACATGCTCGAAATTATAAAGCGGTTCGCCCATGCCCATCATGACGATATTGGTCAGCATCCGCCCGTCGGGCGAATATTGCGGGGCGTCCTCATCTTCATCGTCCGGCACCGCGGCAGCGCTGCCCATATTCCCCTTGGGCCATTCGCCCAGCGCATCGCGCGCCAGCATGACCTGACCCACGATTTCGCCCGGCGTAAGGTTGCGGACCAGTCGCATCGTGCCGGTGTGGCAGAAGCGGCAGTTGAGGGTGCAGCCGACCTGGCTCGACACGCACAGCGTGCCGCGATCGGCATCGGGGATGAACACCATTTCATAATCCTGCCCGTCGTCCGACCGGAGCAGCCATTTGCGCGTGCCATCGTTCGAAACCTGCGCCTCCACCACCTGCGGGCGACCGACGACAAAGCGCTCCGCCATCCAGCCGCGCATCGGCTTGGCAAGGTCGGTCATCGCTTCAAAATCCGTCTCGCCGCGATGATAGAGCCAGTGGAACAGCTGTTTGGAGCGCAGCTTGGCGGCTTTTGCGTCCAGCCCCGCTTCCTCCAGCACCGACTTGATCTGCGGGCGCGACAGGCCGAGCAGGTCGGTGCGGCCATCGGCGCGCGGCGTCACGGCGCGCGGCACGGGCACAGGGTCGACAAGGCCGGGAATCGGCATGATGGGGTTGGCGGCTGATTGCATGATCGCGCCCATAGTCGATTTTCGGCGACGATTAAAGCGTTGCCGCTTTACCGCAGCCGCGCGCACCCCAGCGCGGCCGCGTCGATCGCGGTCGCCGCGCCGCGCAGGGCGTAGGCGTCGGCAAAGGCGCGGCCCTGCGCGTCTCTGGTCTGGATGCTCATGCTGCTGGCGGATCGCATGGCGGCGATGATCGTGGCGTCGCCGCGGGCGTCGGCGGCCCAGGCGTCGCTGCGCCCCGCGACCAGGGTGAAGCGGCGTTCGCCGACGGTGAGCGTCACTGGCGCCTTGTCCGCACGGTTGCGGCTCAGGCGGAAATGGACCTGGCCGCGCACCTTCTGCCGTGGCCAGGTGCCGACCGCCGCGAAGCCCGGACTGACCCGCCCGGCGCGCTTGACGGGGCGGGCAATCGCGTAACAGCGCGGCGTGGCGGGATCCCGGAACGCCCCCCAGGTTTCGAACATGCCCAGCGAATCACGCGCGAACGCAGGCGATGCGACCAGCAGCAAGATCATCAGACAGGCGGCGATGCGGCTCATCTGCCAAGGCAGAGCGCACCCTGTCCCGTTTTGCAAGGGTGCTGCTGCGCGAAAGCGCGAGCGAGTGCTTGCCCATGCCGCAACAGCGGTTATGAAGAACCATCCATCATAGTCACCCGGATTCGACTGCATCCGGGCACTTGCAGAAAAAGAAACGGACAGAACAGGGACATGAAGGCCACCATCGAACGCGCGACGCTGTTGAAGAGCCTGAGCCACGTCCAGTCGGTGGTCGAGCGGCGCAACACGATTCCGATCCTGTCCAACGTGCTGATCGAAGCGTCGGCGGACGGCGCTATCAAGCTGATGGCGACCGATCTGGACCTGCAGGTGGTCGAAAGTATTTCGGCGCAGGTGGAGCAGGCTGGCGCGACCACCATATCCGCCCACACTTTGTTCGACATTGCGCGCAAGCTGCCCGAAGGTAGCCAGGTGTCGCTGGCGGCGGCCGATGGCAAGATGCTGATTCAGGCCGGGCGCGCGCGCTTCAACCTGTCCACCCTGCCCCGCGACGATTTCCCGGTGATCGCCGAGGGCGACCTGCCGACCAGCTTCGAACTGCCCGCCGAAACATTGAAGCAGATCATCGACAAGACGCGCTTTGCGATCTCGACCGAAGAGACGCGCTATTATCTGAACGGCATCTATTTCCATGTGTCCGATGATGGCCAGCCAGTGCTGAAAGCCGCGGCGACCGATGGCCATCGCCTCGCCCGCGTCACCGTGCCTCGTCCCGATGGCGCGGACGGGATGCCCGGCATCATCGTCCCGCGCAAATGCATCGGCGAACTGCGCAAATTGCTCGACGAGGTCGAAGGGTCGGTGCAGATTTCGCTGTCCGCCAGCAAGATCCGCTTTGGCCTGGGCAGCGCGATCCTGACCAGCAAGCTGATCGACGGCACCTTCCCCGACTATAGCCGCGTCATCCCGACCGCCAACGACAAGCTGCTCAAGATCGACCCGCGCAGCTTCGAGGAAGGGGTTGATCGCGTTGCGACCATCGCGACCGAAAAGACCCGCGCGGTCAAGATGAGCCTGGACCGCGACAAGATCACCCTGTCGGTCACCAGCCCCGAAAATGGCACCGCCGCCGAAGAAGTGTCCGGCGTGTTTCAGGGCGAGGGTTTCGACATCGGCTTCAACGCGCGCTACCTGCTCGACATATTGGGACAGATCGACAGCGAGACGGTCGAATTGCATCTGGCCGATGCCGCCGCGCCTACGCTGATCCGCGAGAATGACCGCAGCCCTGCGCTCTATGTATTGATGCCGATGCGGGTGTGACCAAAGCCATGTCTAACGAGCGCGTTTAGTGTCGTTAAACATGCAAAAGTCCCCTTATTTGAAGTAATTCTATGTAAAGGAACGGACGTTAAACAACGCGCATGTCTCGATTGCGCGCGTCCCTGTCCGATACTCCCTCCCGCTCCATGTCCCTCATGGTCGCGCTGGGGCTGGCAGAGAGCGGGACCGAGGTGGCCGCGTCCTGGATTTCAGGCGCATTCGTCCAGATCGCTCGGCTATGGCCGCTGATCCTGCTGTCCAAGCTGTGCGTGATAAGCCTGCTGGGCATCCCGCTCTTCCGTCCCGATGATGCGCAGCAGTTCGGCGTCCTGGTCGTGATGCTGCTGGTGGACGGCGCGTTGATGCTGGTGCCGCGCTGGCCGGTGTTTCAGGAGCGGATGCCCCACATCCAGAATTGGCTGATGCTGCCAATGCTGTTCCTGTCCGGCCTCAGCTTCAGCCTGTGGTTAAAGCATGATCCGAAAACGGTGTCGGACTCGCTGTTCCTGGCCGCTGTGCCGGAACTGGCAGTCGCGCTGCTGGCGGTATGCATCGTGGGCGACCGCCGTTTGTTGGGGATCAGCTATTTTCTGGGTGCGCTGCTTGTGTCGGTGGCGGCAAAGGCGGGCCCGGCGCAGATCGGCCTGCTGGTCAGTTGCGTTATCATCATGGCAGTCGCCACGCTGCGACAGGCGACGGCGGACCGCGAGCGGGCCATCGAACGCCAGCGGCAGGATTTGCGTGCGCAGCGATCTGACCGGCTTTTGCAGGAGCATGAGCGCACCGGGCGCGGCTGGTTCTGGGAAACCGACCGGCAGGGTTGCCTGACCTATATTTCCGATACACTCGTTCGCACATTGGACGCGCCCAAGGGTGGGCTGATCGGCCGGCCGATCACTGAAATGATCCGCCCCGGCGACAAGCAGCAGGGCGATGGGGAGCGCACGCTGGGTTTTCACCTGTCGGCACGCACTGGCTTTTCCGACATTTCCGTCCGCGCTGCCATGGCGAAGGAGGAACGCTGGTGGTCGATTTCCGGCCAGCCGGTATTCAATGAATATGGCCAGTTCCACGGTTTTCGCGGATCAGGCACCGACCTGACCGAAATGCGTCGCAGCCAGGCGGAAGTCACGCGGCTGGCCCAGTTCGATTCACTGACCGGCCTCGCCAACCGCATTCAGATGCTGCGTTCGTTGGAGCAGGCTGTGGCCGACCGGCATGGCAAAGCGGGCGATTGCACGCTGATGATGCTGGACCTGGACCGGTTCAAGAGCGTCAACGATACGCTGGGCCATCCGGCAGGTGACGCACTGCTGCGGCAGGTGAGCCAGCGATTGCAGCGGGTCGTAGGCGACCGGGGCCTGGTCGGGCGTCAGGGCGGTGATGAATTCAAGATATTGCTGCCGGGTCGCCAGGATCAGGCGCAACTGGCGCAACTGGCGCAGAACATCATCGCCACCGTGTCGCAACCCTATTCGATCGAGGGAACGGCGGTCGTCATCGGCGTGTCGATCGGCATTTCATCTTGTCCGCAGGACGGGGTGACAGCCGACGCGCTGATCCGCAACGCCGACCTGGCACTCTATGCGGCCAAGGGCAATGGCCGCGGCGTCCACCGCTTCTATTCGTCGGACATGCATGCCGATGCCGAAGATCGCCGCCAGCTGGAGGAGGATCTGCGCCACGCGCTGGCCGCCGACGGGCTGCATCTGGTCTACCAGCCGGTGGTGTCGTCCAAGACGGAGCAGATTGCCGGCTATGAAGCGTTGCTGCGCTGGGAACATCCGGTGCGGGGGCCGATTTCCCCCGCCTTGTTCATCCCGATCGCCGAGGATACCGGCCTGATCGCGCAAATCGGCGAATGGGTGCTGCGCACCGCCTGCCGCGACGCCGTCCAGTGGCTCGATGACATCCGCGTTGCGGTGAATGTGTCGCCGACACAATTTGCCAATCCCGGTTTTCCGTCGACCGTCATGAATGCCCTGGCCAGCGCGCAATTGGCGCCGGAACGGCTGGAGCTGGAGATTACCGAAAGCGTATTCCTGAACGACGATGACGGCACTGACGCCATGTTTGCGCGGCTCAAGGCACTGGGCGTGCGGCTGGCACTCGATGATTTTGGCACCGGCTACTCCTCGCTCGGCTATCTCAAAAAAGCGCCCTTCGACAAGATCAAGATCGACCAGAGCTTCGTGCGCGGAGCCGCGACCAAGGGCAGCCGCAACAGCGCGATCATCAAGGCGATCGTCAGCCTGGCCGAAGCGCTGGGCATGGATACGACGGCCGAAGGCGCGGAGACGCAGGATGAACTGGCGTTGATCCGGCAATTGGGGTGCAGCCATATCCAGGGCTATATCTATGGTCGCCCGATGCCCGCCGCCGACGTTCTGGCAAGTCAGCGGGTCAATGGTTCGGCGGCGTCGGCGGACGGCTTCCAGTCCAGTCGTCCCGCGCGCAAGACCATGTTGCGCACGATAGCCGTGCATCATGACGGCCATGTCTATACCGGACGGGTCCGCAACATATCGTCAACCGGCGCCCTGATCGAAGGGTTGTGGAACGTGCCGCTGGGCACATTGTTCGCGATCGAACTGAGCGAAGGCCAGTTCGTCAACGCCACCGCCCGCTGGTCGAAGGACGACCGCATGGGCGTAGAGTTTGCCGGAGCGGTGGACATTGGAGCGCTGCGCAACGCGCCCAAGGCATTGGCATCCTGACGGCGTCGCAACTGTCGGTCTCAGCAATAAAATATCACGAAATCAGGCTGGAACTGCACATCTGAGCGGAGATTATCATCGGCACACCAACTCAATGGAGACTGCCGATGCATTATAGGGATGATCGCGATGGACAGGAGCGGACCAGCCGCAGCGGGCATAACGGCCTGGCGGTTATTGGCGCGGCGCTGTTTTTGGGCATTGCGACGCTGAGCGCCTATATCCTGTCCAACAATCACACGACCATAAAACCCGCCAGCGGGACGGCGCAGGCAATGGCGTTGGCCAGTTCCAATTCATCGAGCCCAGACTGATGGGCACAGGAAAAGGGGGACGGAAGCGATATGCTTCTGCCCCCCTTTTCCTTGTCCAGATCTGGTCAGGCGGCGATCGCGACCGGTTCCGCTTCCGCCTCGATCAGGCCGCGCGCCACGCTCTTGATCAGGGTCACGAAGCGGGTGGCTTCCCGCACGATCATCGCCTTGTTGAAGCAGGCCGCAGCGCCCCGGTCCATCGCTTCGGCGACGATCGGCGCGCCGTCCCGCATCAGGCTGGACAGCATGATCACCGGGCATGGTTCCATGTCCATGATCTCGTCCAATATCGTCATGCCGTCCTTGCCTGGCATGGCGATGTCCAGCGTCACCACATCGGGCTTTTCGGCCCGGATCATCTCTATCGCTTCCACCCCGTCGCGCGCGATGCCGACCACCTCAACCCGGCGGTCGCGTTCGAGCAGCGTTTCGATCATCGCGCGGATGGTGAGCGAATCGTCGACCACCACAATTCTGATAGGCTTCATCTGCCGTCTCCCCGAACCGTTTATGAGCATCATAACGACCGGGGCGGAACAGGCTTTAGACGTGGCTAACACCCATTTAACTACGTGGCCCATTATTGGCGGCAAAATTGGGGAAGAAGAGCTTGCGGAAGCTGATCGTAACTGCGCGGCCCAGCGGGTCGAGATAATCCTGCTGGTAACGCAGCGGCGTCATTCCGCTCGCGTCGGTGACCTCGCGACGCTGGTTGAAGATATTGTCGATACCGATCGACAATCGCGCGCCGCGCAGGAACGGCACGGACTTCACCAGTTGCGGCATCTGGCCCAGATTGGCGAACAGACGCAGATTGACCGTCGCCAGACTGCCAAAATCGAGCCGCGAACTGCCGCCAAGCGCGCCATCGACATGGGTGCCGCTTTCCCAGTCCAGGCCCAGCCGCGCGCCGATGCCGTTATTCATATAGCCGATCCGCCCTTCCAGTTCATGACGCGGCTGGCCGCCTGACGATCCGGTCGCGTCGCCATCCAGCAGGTTGAGTTGCGGCACGCCGGGCGCGATCGTGATGCTCTCGGTCAGATGCCAGGTGTGATAGAGGCTGAAGCTCAGCCGCCCGCTACCGCCGCCGGGGCCACGCGAACCGCCAAAGCCACCAGAACCGCGACCGCCGGAACGTCCACCGCCAGCACCCGTGCCACCCTCGCCGCGCGGCCGGTCGCCGCCTTCGCCGGGTGGGCGGGCGCCTTCCGGCCGGGGTTGGCGATTGCCAAACAGGCCCTGCAATTCGGGCGGACGGTCTTCCGGCTTGGCGCCTGCCGCGCGCCAGGCTTCGACGACCTTCTGGATATGCGACTTGATCGGGATCGACAGATCGAAACCCCAACGCAGTTGCTCGCTTTGCGCCGCCAGGAAGTTGGTCGGGCGGGTGTCGATCTGAAGCAGATTGCCGTCCGCGTCACGCAGGAAGCGCTGGGAGAAGGCCGCCTCGATCGCCGGGGTGGGCGAAGGGAAGGCTGCGATCGGGTTGCTGGTGCGGCTGTTGAGATAGGTGGCGGTCAGCGTCAGATTGGGCTTGGCGAGCGGCTTGATATTGGCGCTGAGGCGGAACTGGTCTCGCACGCTTTCGCGCAGGTTCGCATTGCCGCCCGACAATTGGGTGACGAACACGCTCTGTCCGGTCGCATAGTCGAACACGGTGACATTGGGGGTGGCGACCAGCGGGTCGGTGATCTGCGTGCCGGTCGGCGCGGCGCGATCCTGATTGGCGGACATCAAAAACTGCACCGCCTTGACCGGCTGCCAGCGCAGGCCATAGCCGATCGTCGAGAGGGTGCCGAAGTCGGAAAGCTGCTGCGCGGCGAGGTTGAGGTTCACGCCAATGTCGCCGATGCCGCCCAGCACATGCCGAGACCGGCTGGTGAGCGGCAGGTCGATGCTGACCTGCCCGCTGCCGATTTCACGGTTATAGTCGGACCGGCTTTCTATTCCGGCACGGGTGGAGCGGCTTTCAAAGCCGTTGGCCGATGCACCGATACGTACGGACGTCATCGCCTGCCCGGCTGGCAGGTCGAACAGTGCGCCGCTGATCAGCAGATCGCCCTGCACCGCCTGCGACCTGGCGCGGGCCCGGTCGGTCAGGCGGGTGGCGAGAAGGTCGGGCGCAAAGCTGCCATAGGGACTGACGCTGGCGTCGCCGGCATCGAGCGCAGCCTGGATCGCGCCGGTCGCCACGCCCCTGTCGGTGCGGGTACGGGTGATCGACAGGTCGCCATTGCCGGTGAAGGACCATTGCCAGCTACCCGCCAGCCGCCCGTTCAGCGTGACGCCGACATGCGCCGTCGTGCCGCGCACCTGCTGCCCCAATGCGCCGGGTTGAACCAGATAACGGGAAAGCGCGACGTCATTGGCAAAGGGGGAGAAAGGGCTGGCCGCAGGCAGGGTCAGCGCGGCCCGCGACAGGCCTTGCAGCGAATCGCTGTCGGACAGTTCCAGCCGCCCGTTGATCGTCGCCGACACGCCGCCCAGGGCGCGGGCCAGGGTCGCATTGGCGCTGAAATTTTCGGTCGCGGGGCTGAGCGTGCGATAGGGGGTGAGGTCGACCGCGTCGCTTGTCGTTGCGCCCGGCACGAAGCTGGCCAGCGTCGGCAGGGCCGTCGCAGCGCTGGCGGGAACACTGGTCTGGGTCACGATCGCACCTGCCAGTGCGGAGAGCGCCGGGTCGATTTCCGCGCCGCGCGTGGTGGCGGTGAGGCGGGACGCGCCGGTGTTGACGATGTCGCGCTCGCTTTCCAGCAATTGCGCGGCGCGGCGATATTTGACGTTCAGGGTGAAGCGATTATCGCCCTGGATGCGCAGGAAGCCGCCCTCCGCCTGGCCATTGTCGCGCCCGCCATCGGTGGTGGTGCCGCCGCGCAGATCGACGGTTTCGGCGCGGAAACGCTGACGCAGAACGATGTTGACGACCTTTTGCGTCGCGGCATAGCCGTATGAGAGCGCGACCTGTTCGGGCAATATGTCGACCCGCGCGACCGCTTCGGAGGGCAGGTCGGAAATTTCCGAAAAGCTGGAAATCCGCTTGCCGTTGAGCAGGATGACGGGCGAACCGTTGGTCTGGGGCGACAATTCGGTGAGCAGTTCGGAAATGGAGGTCACGCCCAGCGCCCGCACATCCGCGCCGCTAAGCTGTTGCTCAGGCTCGATCTTGCCCGGCACCGCGCCGCGCTGTGGCTGGCCGGTGACGACAATTTCCTCGCCATCGTCCATTTGCGGATCGGCCTGCGGCGCGACTTGCGCCCTCAGCGCGCCGGGCGCGGCCCCCAGCATCAGCGAAAACAGGACGAACGAAGTGGATCGGCGCACGCATTTACCCCCGGACAATATCTCTTGCCTCTCCTCTAGCGGGCAGTTGTCGCAAAATATTGGCAATGGCCAGCGGGAATTGTCGCAAGATGTAATCGGCGCGGAAGTTCGCAAACTTCGCCCATGTCGCGCATGGAAATTTTGCCCAAAGTCGGCGGACGAGCAACGCGAGGGTGCGCTGTCGGGGCAGGAAAAGCAGACGGTGGGAAGGAGCCGGGGCGCAGGTTAGCAGCAACCGGCGCCGTAGGACAGGTGCGGGCTTCAGGCGGCGGCGATATGCTGGCGGAACCAGTCGGCCAGGTCGGTTTCGGTGAGATTGCCGGCGGCGAGTTCAAGGAAGGCAACGACCAGTTCGGCGTCGGTCGCGGTCAGTCGATAGCCGTTGAGCAGCAGGAAGGTTTCGCTGACCACTGCCGCGATCCGCTTGTTGCCGTCGATAAAGGCATGATTGCGCGCGAGACCATAGGCATAGGCCGCCGCCAGCGCCGCCGCGTCAGGATCGCCATAGAGCATCTGATTGTGCGGGCGCGCCATGGCGCTTTCAAACAGGCCGCGATCCCGCAGCCCGTCGCCCCCGCCGCCATGTTCGGCAATCTGTTCGGCATGGGCCGCCTCCGCCACGGCGGGCGTCACCCAGACCCAGTCCCGGTCCGCCATTATTTGGCGAGTTCACGCAGCGCCCGCTTGCGCCGCGCCATGACATCGCGCGCCGCCGCCATCTGCGCATCAAAATCCGGTTCGGCGGCAGACAGTTCGATCCCGCGCGGGGTAAGGACGACCGAGAGGCTGTCTCCGGCACTGGCGTGCAGATGGGCCAGCAACTCCTTGGGCAGGATGACCCCGGCGCTGTTACCGATCTTCGTGATTTTGAGGGGCGCGTTCATACGGGGGTTATAACGCAATATGTCGCGATTGCCAATTTAATCGGAATCGATCTGATCGCCCAGTCCTGCCCTTCTTAAATGCTCCGCCCAATCGGGGCGGCAATTCCGCGCTCTGATACAATCCACTTCACCAACGTGCATTGCGTCCATCATCCGACCAAACTCATCCTCGGTTTCTGGTTGATGGGAAACATAGCAATGTGGCGTTTCTCCATCGGGGGCCACATCTTCCCAAACGCCACAGGATATGCAGCAACCATCCTCAACATAGAATGTGCCCGGCACATTGGCTGGATGCGGCGGCAACGGAGAGTAATTAGCTACAGCCAACGGTTGCCGGACCGATCGTCCCAAAAATCTGTTCAACCAATACCGGATCATCCGACCCCTCAATCCCGTTCCCTGTCCCCAGCGCCCATATATAGCTCGCTGCCGGTTTCCCTGAACACCCGGCTCATTTCCGCCATACCCTGTTCGGCGGTGGCGGCGTCCAGCGGTGCGCCCCCTCCACCCTCCCCGTGCCGGGGAGGATTGGCGGCGATGAAGGTGTCGGCGTCCTGATTTTGCCTGGCGGCGAAATCGCGGACCTCTTGCGTGATTTTCATCGAGCAGAATTTGGGGCCGCACATCGAGCAGAAATGGGCTGACTTCGCGCCTTCGGCGGGGAGCGTCTGGTCGTGATATTGTTCGGCGGTGTCGGGGTCGAGGCTCAAGTTGAACTGGTCGCGCCAGCGGAATTCGAAGCGGGCGCGGCTCAGGGCGTCGTCGCGGACCTTGGCGGCGGGATGGCCCTTGGCAAGGTCGGCGGCGTGGGCGGCCAGCTTGTAGGTGACGACGCCGACCTTCACATCGTCGCGGTCGGGCAGGCCCAGATGCTCCTTGGGCGTGACATAGCAGAGCATCGCCGTGCCGTACCAGCCGATCATGGCCGCGCCGATGCCGCTGGTGATATGGTCGTATCCCGGCGCGATGTCGGTGGTGAGCGGCCCCAGCGTGTAGAAGGGGGCTTCGCCGCAGGCTTCGAGTTGCTTGTCCATATTCTGCTTGATCTTGTGCATGGGGACATGGCCCGGCCCCTCGATCATCACCTGCACATCCTGCGCCCAGGCGCGTTTGGTGAGTTCGCCCAGCGTGTAGAGCTCGGAAAACTGCGCTTCGTCATTGGCGTCCGCGATCGATCCGGGGCGCAGGCCGTCGCCCAGGCTGTAGGCAATGTCATAGGCTTTGCAGATTTCGGTGATCTCGTCGAAATGCTCGTAGAGGAAGCTTTCCTTGTGATGGCTGAGGCACCATTTCGCCATGATCGAGCCGCCGCGCGAGACGATGCCGGTGACGCGCTTCGCCGTCATCGGGATATAGGCGAGGCGGACGCCCGCATGGATGGTGAAATAATCGACGCCCTGTTCGGCCTGCTCGATCAGCGTGTCGCGGAAGATATCCCAGGTCAGTTCCTCGGCCACGCCGCCGACCTTTTCGAGCGCCTGATAGATGGGGACGGTGCCGATCGGCACGGGCGAGTTGCGGATGATCCATTCGCGCGTGTCATGGATGTTGCGGCCCGTGGACAGGTCCATCACCGTGTCCGCGCCCCAGCGGATCGACCAGACCAGCTTGTCGACTTCGGAGGCGACGTCGCTGGCGACGGCTGAGTTGCCGATATTGGCGTTGATCTTGACCAGGAAATTGCGGCCGATCGCCATCGGTTCGGATTCGGGGTGGTTGATGTTGCTGGGGATGATCGCCCGGCCGCGCGCGACTTCGTCACGGACGAATTCGGGCGTCACATAATCGGGGATGGCCGCGCCCCAATCCTGCCCGTCGCGAATATATTCGGCGAGGCGCGCACGGCCCAGATTTTCGCGTTCCGCGACATATTCCATTTCCGGCGTGATGATGCCGCGTCGGGCATAATGCATCTGGCTGACGTTCATGCCGGACCGCGCGCGCAGCGGGCGGCGGTGGTGGCCGGGGAATTGGGCGACGCCGCCGGAGCGATCCGGGCCTTTGAGGCCGTTATCTTCGGGCTTTACCGCGCGCGGATCATAATCCTCCACATCGCCGCGCGCCATGATCCAGTCGCGGCGCAATTGGGGCAGGCCCGCCATGATGTCGATCTGCGCATTGGGATCAGTGTAAGGACCGGACGTGTCATAGACTCGCACCGGCGGCTCGCCGCTGCCCGGTTCCAGCGTGATTTCGCGCATCGCGACGTTGAGCGGGCCGACATGGATTTTCTTCGATCCACGGATAGCGCCAGTGGTGACGTTCATTGCCGCCTGCCGGCGGATGAAGCCTTCGGCTTCGGGCATCTCTGTACGGGCGGGGACGTCTGCCATAAGTCACTCTCCTTGCAGCGAAAGAGAGAGAATGCGGGCGGTGTGAGTGCGCGCTTAACCCTCCCTACGCCGGTGTTAGCCGGATCAGGTTCAGCGGGTCGCGGCCACAAAGCCGCCTCTCAACCGTCTGCGGACGGTCCCCCGGGGATGGCGGCAAGGGTAGTGGGTTTGGCGGGCGGGGTCCAGTGACTTGTCGCTGCATCGCCGGGGCGGGCCGGAGCCGCGCAGATTCTTTGCCCCCCGAACCATTTGCATATTGCATTGCAACAGGGGGTAGCGTTTGATCCCGCCATGCTCAAAGCCGCGCTCCACCACCGCACTGCCTATCGCTACAGCCGCCCGATCCGGCTTGGTCCTCAGGTCATCCGCCTGCGCCCCGCGCCGCACAGCCGGACCAAAGTGCCCAATTATGCGCTGAAAATCGAACCGGCGGGGCATTTCCTGAACTGGCAGCAGGACCCGCACGGCAACTGGCTGGCGCGCATCGTCTTTCCAGAGCCAGTGGATCATTTCACGATAGAGGTCGACCTGCTGGCCGATCTCGACATCATCAACCCGTTCGATTTCTTCGTGGAACCGTACGCGGAAAATTATCCGTTCGCCTATGACGAGCAGCTGAAAACCGATCTGGCCGCCTATTTCGATGTCGAGCCGCAAGGGCCGCTGTTCGAAAAGATGGTGGACCAATATGCCGGGCATGAAAGCCGCACCGTCGATTTCCTGGTCGAGGTGAACCGCCGCCTGCAACAGCAGGTTGGCTATGTCATCCGCATGGAAGCGGGCGTCCAGACGCCGGAGGAGACGCTGGAGATCGGCACCGGGTCATGCCGCGATTCCGCCTGGCTGCTGGTGCAATTGCTGCGTCGGCTGGGCTTTGCCGCGCGCTTCGTGTCGGGCTATTCGATCCAGCTGGTCGCGGACGTCGAGCCGATCGAGGGGCCAAAGGGGGTCAGCCAGGATGTCGTCGACCTGCACGCCTGGGCGGAGGCCTATGTGCCGGGCGCTGGCTGGGTGGCGCTGGACGCGACCAGCGGCATGTTCGCGGGCGAAGGGCATATCCCGCTCTGCGCGACGCCGCATTACAAGTCCGCCGCGCCGATCAGCGGCATGGCCGAACCCGCCGAGGTCAATTTCGATTTCGCGATGACCGTCAGCCGCATTGCCGAGGCGGTGCGGATCACCAAGCCCTTCACCGACAAGCGATGGGACGCGGTGATGGCGCTGGGGGCAAAGGTCGACGCGGATTTGCAGGCGCAGGACATGCGGCTGACGATCGGTGGCGAGCCGACCTTCGTGGCGGTGGATGGCGGCGATGCGGGCGAATGGAATGGCGATGCGGTCGGCCCGACCAAGGCGGCCTATGCCGACCGGCTGATCCGCAAGCTGCGCGGCCAGTTCGCGCCGGGCGGCCTGCTGCATCATGGACAGGGCAAATGGTATCCGGGCGAAAGCCTGCCGCGTTGGGCCTATGCCGTCTATTGGCGGACGGACGGCACGCCGATCTGGCACGATGAAAGCCTGATCGCGCCCGATGATGCACCGGCAGGCGCGCGCTCCGTGACGCCCGACGACGCCCGCGCTTTCCTGAGCCATATGGCGGCCCATATGGGCTTTTCCGACGACTATACCCATGCAGTCTTTGAAGATCCGGCGGTCTGGTCGATCAAGGAATCGGAACTGCCGATCAACGCCACCACCGACGACCCCAAGATCAGCGATCCCGAAGCGCGCGCGCGGATGGTCAAGACGTTCGAGCGTGGGCTGGACCAGCCGATCGGCTATGTCCTGCCGGTGCAACGCTGGCAGTCGCAGGCGAGCACGCCTCGCTGGCAAAGCGAAATCTGGCAATTGCGGCGCGGCAAGCTGTTCGCGGTGCCGGGGGATTCGGCGCTGGGGTATCGCCTGCCGCTCGGCTCCCTGCCTTATGTGCCGCCGTCGGACTATCCCTATATCCACCCGCGCGACACTAGCGAGCCGCGCGAGCCCCTGCCCGATTTCCGGGCGCAGGTGATGCAGCAGGCCGATGTCGAGGACGTGCGCGCGCAGCAATCGCAGCGGGTCGCGGGGCCAGAGGGCGGCGCCGCTGCGCAGGACCGGGTGGAACAGGTCATTATCGAAGGGGCGGTCCGCACCGCCGTGACGGTGGAGCCGCGCGGCCATTATCTGTCGGTATTCCTGCCGCCGGTGCAGGCGCTGGAAGATTATCTGGAGCTGATCGCAGAGGTCGAGGCGGCAGCCGAGGCCCTGCGGATTCCGGTGCGGATCGAGGGCTATTCGCCCCCGCCCGATCCGCGCATCGCGGTGCTGAAAGCCACGCCCGACCCCGGCGTGATCGAGGTGAATGTCCATCCCGCATCCAGTTGGGACGAAACGGTCGCGATCACCGAACAGCTATACGCCTATGCCCGCGAATGCGACCTGACCGCCGACAAGTTCATGGTCGATGGCCGGTCGGTCGGCACCGGCGGGGGCAATCATATCGTGCTGGGCGGGCCGACGCTCAACGATTCGCCGTTCATCCGGCGGCCCGACCTGCTCAAGAGCTTCGTCCTCTACTGGCAGCGGCACCCTTCGCTTTCCTACCTGTTTTCGGGCCTGTGCATCGGGCCGACGAGCCAGGCGCCGCGCATCGACGAGGCGCGGCATGATGGCCTGTATGAACTGGAGATCGCGCTGGCGCAGGTGCCAAACCCCTTTGCCGGGGAAGGCGCGCCCCCGGCCCCTTGGCTGGTCGATCGGCTGTTCCGCAACCTGCTGGTCGATGTGACGGGCAACACCCACCGCACCGAAATCTGCATCGACAAGATGTTCTCGCCCGATGGTCCGACCGGGCGATTGGGGCTGCTGGAGTTTCGCGGTTTTGAAATGCCGCCCGAAGCGCGGATGAGCCTGGCGCAGCAATTGCTGATCCGGGCGCTGGCGGCGTGGTTCTGGCGGCAGCCGCAGCAGGGCAATCTGGTGCGCTGGGGGACGACGCTGCACGATCGCTTCATGCTACCCCATTTCGTCTGGGCCGATTTCCTTGAAATCCTGTCCGACCTGCGCGGCGCGGGCTATGATTTCGATCCCAACTGGTTCGAGGCGCAGCGGCAGTTCCGCTTCCCCATCCACGGCAGTGTCGACGCGGGCGGCGTCGGGCTGGAAATCAGCCATGCGCTCGAACCGTGGAACGTGCTGGGCGAAACCGGGGCGATCGGCGGCACGGTGCGCTATGTCGACAGTTCGACCGAGCGGTTGCAGGTCCGCGCCACGGGTCTGGTGGCCGGGCGACATATCGTTGCGTGCAACGGCCGGCAGGTGCCGATGACGGCGACGTCGGTGCCGGGCGAAGGGGTTGGCGGTGTCCGCTACAAGGCATGGGCACCTGCCAATTGCATGCACCCCAACCTGCCCGTCAACGCGCCGCTGACCTTCGACGTGCTGGACAGTTGGAGCGGCCGGTCGCTGGGCGGCTGCGTCTATCATGTCGCGCATCCAGGCGGGCGCAATTACGACACGCTGCCGATCAACGGTTATGAAGCCGAAGCGCGGCGCAAGGCGCGTTTTCAGGACCATGGCCACACCCCCGGCCCGGTCGATATGCCCGCCGCCGAACCGGCCGGTGAATTTCCGATGACGCTGGACCTGCGTTTCAGGCATCCGGGCGCGTAAGGGCGACCGGGTGGAAACCGCCATATATGCAAACTGGGCCGACGCCTATCTGGCCAATGCACCGGCGGGCGACCTGTACGCCGGTGCATCGCCCGCCATGCAGACACGCTGGCGCACGATGCTGGACCGGCTGTCGGCGCAGGCGCAGGGCGACCCGGCCATGCTGGCGGACAATGTCGCGCGGCAGGCGATCGACCTGGGCATGGCGTTCCGCCTGACCGGGGACGAACAGGAACGATCCTGGCCATTGGGGCCGATCCCGATGCTGATCGATGCGGCCGAGTGGGCGCATATCGAGCGGGGCCTGGCCCAGCGCGCCGAATTGCTGGAACAGGTGATCGGCGATATTTATGGGAGCCAGTCGCTGGTCCGCGACGGCAAGCTGCCCGCCAGCGTGATCACCGGCAGCCCGCATTATTGGCGGGTGATGAACAGCACCCCGCCCCCGCGCGGCCATCATCTGCATTTCTATGCCGCCGACATCGGGCGCGGCCCGGCGGGCGAATGGCGCGTGCTGGCCGACCGGGTACGGACGCCGGTGGGCGTTGGCTATGCGCTGGAAAACCGCCTGGCCTGGTCGCGCGCGACCGGCGACCTGCTGGGTGCGATGAACACGCGGCGGCTGGCCCCCTTTTTCGACGATCTGCGCCGGGGACTGGCCGCCGATTGCGAACGATCGGACCCGCGCATCGGTCTGCTGACGCCCGGTCGTTTCAACCAGAGCTATGCCGAACAGGCGCATCTGGCCCGGTATCTGGGCCTGTTATTGGTCGAGGGCGACGATCTGATCGTCACGGACGGGCAGTTGTTCGTCCGCACCATTCAGGGGTTGAAGCGCATCGATGGTTTGTGGCGCTGGATGGACAGCCGCTTCATGGACCCGCTGGCCTTCGACAGCAAGTCGCGCATCGGCGTGCCCGACCTGTTCGACGCCTGCGCGCGCGGCGGATTGGTGCTGAGCAACTGGCCGGGCGCGGGCGTGATCGAATCGCGCGCCTTTGCTGCCTTCCTGCCGCAACTGAGCAAGGCGCTGCTGGGCGCGGACCTGATCCTGCCCAATATCGCGACCTGGTGGTGCGGGCAGAGCGGGGAGCGCGCCTATGTGCGCGACCGGCTGGATCAACTGGTCGTCGGATCGGCCTTCGATCAGGATGTGGCGGGCCTGCCCGATGCGCGCTTCACCCCCGGATCGGCGCTGGACGTTAAGCAACGCGCCATGCTGGCCGAAGCGATGGCGCGGCGGCCGATGGATTATGTGGGGCAGGAACTGGTGAAGCTGTCCACCACCCCGGCGGTGGTCGACGGGCGCCTCACCCCCCTGCCCTTCACCCTGCGCGTGTTCGTGGCGCGCGACGCGCAGGGCCAGTGGCGGGTGATGCCCGGCGCCTTTGCGCGGCTGGCGGGCCATGGCGACATCCGCGCCGCGCTGATGGGCAAGGGCGACATGTCCGCCGACATGTGCGTGGTCGATAGCGTAGCCGTGCCGCCCGACACCCTGTTGGGCGGCGGCGCGCCCGCGATCCGGCGGATCGGCGGGATGTTGCCGGCCAAGGCGGCGGACAATCTCTATTGGCTGGGCCGCTATATCGAGCGGACGGAAATGACGCTGCGGCTGATCCGCGCCATCGTCGGCGGATCGATAGAGGCCGACCTTGGCCCGTCGGTTGCATCGCCGACGATGAACCGGCTGGTCGGGCAACTGGTGCTGTGGGGCGCGATCGCCCGTGATGGCGGCGGCCCCATCGGCCCGATCTGTGCGACCGCGCTGGGCGACGCGCGCCAATCGGGTAGCGTCCGGGCGCTGATGGCGAGCGTCGGCAATATCGGCGAAGGGCTGCGCGACCGGCTGGCAAGCGACTTCTGGCGGCTCGTTCGCCTGCCGCTGCCGACATTTGACGGCGCGGTGACCGAAACGCTGCTCGACGCATCGTCGCGCATGATCGAGCGGATTTCGGCGCTGTCGGGGCTGGCGGCGGAAAATATGGGCCGGAGCGATGGCTGGCGCTTTCACGATATGGGCCGACGGATGGAGCGGGCGATCAATGGCTGCCGCCTGCTTGGCCTGTTCGGCGGCGAAGGCGCGAGCGCGGACGACCTGACCGTCCTGCTGGACCTTAATGATAGCCAGATCAGCTATCGTACCCGCTATCTGACCGGCCCGGCGCTGCCGCCGGTGCGCGATCTTGTCGCGCTGGAGCCGTATAATCCGCGCGCCATCGTCTATCAGGCGCAGCGTCTGGCCGACCATGTCGCCGCCCTGCCGACGCTGCGCGCGGACGGCATGCCGGAGGAACCCAGACGCCTGGCCGATGCACTGGTCGCCCGGCTCAGCCCGCTGACCGGCGACATGCTGACCATCGGTGACATAGACGACGTCGAAAGCCGCCTGCTGGCCCTGTCCGACGCCATCGGCCAGCGCTATTTCCTGCAAGTGCGCAAGGCGGAAAAGGCCGATGGAGCGGACCTGCTGTCATGATCTACCATGTCCGCCACCAGACCATATTGCGCTATGCCGCGCCGATGCGGCTGGCCCGGTTCAACCTGCGCCTGCGCCCCGCGCCCTGGGCCGGGCAATGGACGTCCGACTATGCGCTGACGGTCGATCCCGCCCCCTCCACCATCGAATCGCGGCCCGGCGCCTGGCCGGTTCATGTCGCCCGGCTGGTGATCGAAAGCCCGATCCGGCAATTGACGATCGAGAGCCGTTTTCGTGTCGGCGTGGCTGACAGCGCCCCGCCCGAACCCCAGCCCGATGACCCCACCATCGGCGCGGTGGCGAACGCCGCGCTGGCCGATCGCGACATGAGCGCATCGGCCCCGGCCCTCTATCTCTACGCCTCCACCCGCGCGCCGCTGCTGCCGCAGGTTGGCGCGTGGGTCGGCGACGGGCTGGACCCGGACCGGCCAGTGGTCGCCGCCGCGCTGGCGCTGGCGCTGCGTATTCGCGCCGAGTTCGCCTATGATCCCGGCGCGACCGACGCCAGCACGCCGGTCGCCGACGCCTTTGCCGCGCGCCATGGCGTGTGCCAGGATTTCGCCCATGTCATGGTGGTCGCGCTGCGACTGGCCGGGCTGCCCGCCGCCTATGTCAGCGGCTATCTGCGCACCGATCCGCCGCCCGGCCGCCCGCGGCTGATCGGCGCGGACGCGATGCATGCCTGGGTCATGCTGTGGTGCGGGCCGACGCGCGGCTGGATCGGCTTTGATCCCACCAATGGCTGCATCACCGGCAACGGCCACATCTTCGTCGCGATGGGCCGCGACTATGCCGATGTTGCGCCTATGGACGGCCTGTTCGTGGGCGGCGGGGGGCAGAGCATCCAGGCGATGGTCGATGTCGTGCCGGAGGAAGAGTTGGCGTGACGACCAACGGGGGTGGGGTCAAACGCCAATCTTCTCGAACATCAGCATCATCCCCTTGCGCGGGCGCACGGTCAGGCGGCTGATCGGTTCGGGCTTGTAGCCGGGCCGCACCGACAGGCGATAATGGCGCAGCACGTCGGCGATGACGGTCATCACTTCCTGCTGGGCAAAGCCGGCCCCCACGCATACGCGCGGGCCGCGGCTGAAGGGCAGCCAGGCCTGCTTGATCATGTCGGCATTGGCCGGATCGTCGAACCGATCGGGATTGAAACTGTGCGGGCAGGCCCAGTTATCCTTGTTGCGCTGGGTCAGCCAGGGGGCGACGACCAGCATCGCGCCTGGGACGAGATTCTTGTCGCGCATCTGCATCGGGCAGGGCACTTCGCGCGGAAAGAAGGCGAGCGGGGGATAGAGGCGCAGCGTTTCCCTGAAAACGTTGCGCACCACGCCCATGTCCTTGAGCATCGCCGGGGTCAGGGGCGCGTCGCCCGCCACCGCCATCACTTCGGTCCGTGCGCGTTCCTGAACATGGGCGCATTCCGACAGGAGGTAGAGCGCCCAGGTCATGGTGCTGGCGGAGGTTTCATGGCCCGCCAGGAAGATGGTCGCAACCTGATCCATCACCTCCTTCAAGGTGAAATGCGCGCCCGTCTGCGGATGCCGCGCCTCGATCAGCGACTGGAGGATGTCCTTGTGCGGCGCGGGCTGTCCGGCATGGAAGGCGTTGAACCGTTCCGCCACGATCGGCGCGAACACGCCGCGAATGGCGTTGGCGGGCCGTTCCGACCAGCGTTCGAACCAGCGGTTTGGGAAGCCGTATAGGCCCAGCATGGACGCGGAATGGGAATAGCGCTGGAACCGTCCGAACGCCTGATGGATGATGAAGGAGCGCCTGGTATCCAGCGTCTGGGAAAAGAGCGTGCGAAAGATGATGTCGGCGGCCACATGGGTCATCATCGCGTCGATGTTGATCGCCTTGCGGCGGTCCATCCCGTCGATCCGCGCCAGGAACGCTGCGACCGCCTCCACCATCAGCGGCATCGTCTTGTTCATCGCGGTATGGGCGAAGGCGGGATTGATCATCGCCCGCTGATTTTCCCAGTCCACGCCATTGGCGGAAAAGACGCTGTTGCCGATCAGCGGCGACAGCCCCTTGACCAGTTCGGCATGTTTGGGAAATTCGGTCCCGCCCTTCAGGATACGGTCCACCAGCGGCAGTTCGTTGGCGATATACATGAGCTGCCCGCGCCCGCGCACCTCGCCCATCTTCATCGTATAGCTTTTTTCGAACAGCACATGAATCCAGCTGTGCCAGCCGATGAAGAAGCGCCGCAGCATCGTGCGCTTGTTGCGCGTGGGCTGGGGGAAAGGCGGGGTGAAGAGCGGTTCTGTCATGGAATCGTCCGGAAAGCGGCGATGGCATCGTCCAGGGTGCGGCGGCCCGCGGTGAGGCTGAGGAAATCGACCGGCGACAGGCGATCGCCTACTCGCAAATAGTCGAAATGCGCCTCATATTTGTTCGACCAGCCGCCATGATAATTTTCAGGATCGTAGAACAGGTGGAAGCGCGGCGAGAGCATGTCGACCCGCGCGGCATGCGTGTCGCTTTCCAGCAGTAGCGGATTGACGTTGAAATAGGCCGCGCCGTCGGGCGGGAAGCTGAGATCCACATAGCGGAAATGCTTGTCCGCCAGCGCGCGCAAATCAGCATGATACCAGCGGGCGTCCGTCCGTAGCGCCACGACCGGCACCACCTGCCCCATGCCCACCATCGCGAAATGATCCGGCAGCGCCATGCCGCGCAGGTCGAACAGGCGCCGCATCACCGACATGCCCAGGATCGTGCCCGCGCTATGGGTGAGGAACAGCACCTCGTCCCACGGTTCATCCAGTTCCTCGGCTATGCGCCGGGCAAAGGCATCGAGCCGCGCGTCCAGCGCGTCGCCCGGTCCGCCAGCGGCGAGCGTGTGGTGATAATAGGTAAAGCGCAGCAGCCATGGCACGACCAGCTTGTTGAGCCATTTGCCCGACGCCATCGCGCTGATGCCGATCCCCGCCAGCGCCGCCGCCCAGAATGGCAGCACGCTCCACAGCAGCAAAGCGGAGAGCAGCGCGAACAGCAGCGGGATCATCACCGCCAGAAAGGGTGGATAACAGATGGTCAGCACCGGACCGGCGCGCAACGCCTTCATCCGTTTGAACTGCATGAAACGGCCATGGCCGACATAGGTGGCGATGGAGCGGAAGGCGAGCGTGAGCGGGTTGCGAATCCACACCTTGCCGACCAGATCCTCCCAGCGGAGAAATTCATAGTCGGTCTCGACCCCGGCCTGTTCATTGTCGACCGACCAGATTGTCGAGACGACCGATCCCGCAGGCCCGGCGCGGCGTCCGCCCACGGTCACGCCCTCGCCCGTCAGCCGGTCATACCGACCGGCCTGGTCGCGATAGAGCTGGTGGTAAAAACGCACGCCGCGCGGATCAAAACCGCCAAGATAAAAGACTTTACGCTTGAATTTTTGCACTGCCCCGGCCCTAATCGGGTCATGAGCACACCCGAACGCGACTACTGCTATTTCATAGACCACCGTAAATACAACCGAAACATCGGCTGTAGGAAGCATGACAATGTCTATGGCATCAACGGGGGCGGCAGCGAGCGGGACCGGTGGCGCGCGGACATGGCCTTTTACCGCCATATGAAGGCCAATGGCGATCCGATGGCGCTGCCTTCGCTGATCGCCTGCCTGTGCTTCGGCTGGTTCTGCTGGAATTATCATCCGGGCAAGGGGCTGTGGCGCGGCCAGCTCTTGCGGCGCTTTGCCAAAGCGCCCAAGTGACCGGCATGACTGTTCCCCACCATGTGAAGGTCGGCCCGATCACCATCGGCAACGACCTGCCCTTCGTTCTCATTTCCGGCCCCTGTCAGATCGAAAGCCGCGACCATGCGCTGTTCATGGCCGATGCGCTGGCGCGGATCGCGGGGCAGGCGGGCGTGCCGTTCATCTTCAAATCCTCGTTCGACAAGGCGAACCGGACATCGGTGTCGGGCCAGCGCGGCGTCGGCATCGACGCGGGGCTGGCGATCCTGGCGGAGGTGAAGGCGACATTGGGCTGCCCGGTGCTGACCGACGTGCATGATGCGGGACAGGTCGAGGCCGCTGCGCAGGCGGTCGACATCCTCCAGATCCCCGCATTCCTGTGCCGCCAGACCGACCTGCTGCTCGCCGCCGGACGCACCGGCGCAGTGATCAACGTCAAGAAGGGCCAGTTCATGGCCCCATGGGACATGGCGGCGGTGGCGCAAAAGGTCGCCTCGACCGGCAATGACCGCATCCTGCTGACCGAACGCGGCGCGAGTTTCGGTTACAACACGCTGGTCAGCGACATGCGCGCGCTGCCGGTGATGGGTGAGACCGGCTATCCGGTGATATTCGACGCCACCCATTCGGTCCAGCAGCCCGGCGGCCTGGGTTCGGCATCGGGCGGCCAGCGCGAGTTCGCGCCGGTGCTGGCGCGCAGCGCGGTGGCGGCGGGCGTCGCCGCGATCTTCGCCGAAGCGCATCAGGACCCGGACAATGCGCCGTCCGACGGGCCGGTCATGCTCCCACTGGACTGGGTCGCGCCGATGCTGGCGAAGCTAAAGGCGATCGATGCAGTGGTGAAGGGGTAGGCCTCACCGTCGCCCCGGACCCTTGGGCGGGGGCAGGACAGGCCTATCTGGGCCCCGGCTATCTGCGCAAAGAAAAGCGGGATGCCGGGTCAAGCCCGGCATGACGAAAGGGAGTGCAATGAACGCCCACTTGCAGACAATAAGGCGTTCTGTGAAGATGCCCGAATGCGGTCATCGGCCTCTACTTTGATAAGCGCTGTTGTGCTTGCATCCTGTGCCCCTAAGCCGGTCTATATAGCTGCCGAGCAATGCTGGTCCGTTTCTGTCGGTGACAAGGTTGAAGGCACGGCGATTCTTTCCGCCTATTCTGGCAGTGAATGTATCGAGTGTGGAGCATCTGTGTCGGGTCATAGCTGCCCCGGCGTGGGCTTTGCGGCGGCTAACAACGCGGTAGATCAAGCCTACGACCGCATTGTGCATTCAGCGCCTGCGGATAATCTCGGTTTTGTGAGCCAAAGAGTTTTCCTATCGGGAGATGTTATTCCCAACGGAGCGACAGGTAAGCCTATGATCCGCGCAACACAATTGCGCCTCGCAGAACCGAAGTCCGCTAATCACTGATAATCGCCGAAAGCGGTCGGTCCCCCAACCACCCTTTACGGCCGAATCTGTCCCGTTCCGCGGACGATCCATTTGTAGGTCGTCAGCCCCTCCAGCGCGACCGGGCCGCGCGCGTGGAGGCGGCCGGTGGAGATGCCGATTTCCGCGCCCAGCCCGAATTCGCCGCCATCGGCAAATTGGGTGGAGGCGTTCCACATCACGATCGCGCTGTCGACCGCGTTCAGGAAGCGCGCCGCGGTTTCGGCATCTTCGGTGATGATCGCATCGGTATGATGGCTGGCATGGGCGGCGATATGGTCGATCGCGCCGTCGACGCCATCGACCAGCCGGATCGACACGATCGCTTCGAGATATTCGGTGTCCCAATCCTGCTCGCTCGCGGCGATGACGCGCGCGTCCATCGCCTGCACCGCTTCGTCGCCGCGCACTTCGCATCTGGCGTCTAGCAGCGCCTTTACCAGCGCAGGCGCGTCGCCATAGGCGCGGTCGATCAGCACCGTTTCGGTCGCGCCGCACACGCCCGTCCGGCGCATCTTGGCATTCACCACCAGCTGCCGTGCCATCGCCGGGTTGGCCGCGCCATCGACATAGCTGTGGTTGATGCCGTCCAGATGGGCCAGCACCGGCACCCGCGCTTCTTCCTGCACCCGCGCGACCAGGCTCTTGCCCCCGCGCGGCACGATCAGGTCGATAAATTCGCTGGCCCGCAGCAGCGCGCCCACGACGGCGCGGTCGGTCGTGGGAATGAGTTGCACGACGTCGGCGGGCAGGCCAGCGGCCACGATCCCCTCTGCCATCGCGCTCAGGATCGCGCGGTTGCTTTCCCTGGCTTCGCTGCCGCCGCGCAGGATGACGGCATTGCCCGCGCGCAGGCAGAGCGCCGCGGCATCCGCCGTCACATTGGGGCGGCTTTCATAGATGATGCCGATCACGCCCAGCGGCACGCGCACGCGGCTGAGTTCCAGCCCGTTGGGGCGCACGCTCTGGTCGATCACGCTGCCCAGCGGATTGGGCAGGCCCGCGACCTGCTCCACGCCGTCGGCGGTGGCGGCGACCCGGCCCGCATCCAGCTTCAGACGGTCGAGCATCGCCGGCGACAGGCCATTGGCGGCGGCATTGTCCATGTCGCGCGCATTGGCGGCGATGATCGCCGGTGCCTGGTCCCGCAACGCCTGTGCCGCGCGGCGCAGCGCATCGGCCTTTTGCTCGTCGCTCGCCTGCGCGAGGATGTGCGCCGCGCGACGGGCGCGCGCGCCCATCATCGCGATCAGCATTTCAGGGGTCTGGGTCAGGTCGTTCATCATGGGTCTCGCCACTATATGGACGGCGACCTAGCATGAAAGCATCGTGAAGCGAAGGCGGGACGTGACTGACGAACGTCTGTCTCGAAATGCGCGAAAGAGCCATTCCGGTTGCCGCACCGGCCTGACCCTTGCGAACCAAGGGCCGATGACCAGACCATGGGTCGCAAATGATCCAGCCATCGGCAGGCAGTCAGACCACCTTCCATCGTCTCTATGCAGCCGGTGGGATGCCCGCATACCCCCACGGGGTTATGGCGAGGAATATGCTCAGCTTGTGATCTTGCAGCCCTTGCTCGTCGCCATGCCGCGCAGATAGCCGCGTCTGGCAATCCCCGCCGTGATCGCCGCCTGCAAACGCCGTTCCTGCGGCGCGGCGCCGCTGATTTCCCGCACCAGCCCACGGAACGGAATGAGCGAATTGACGATCGTCTTGCCGACCGCCTCTGCAATCTTGCCCGCGCGATTCTCGTTCGCCTTGGCGCCGACGGTGAAATCCTCGCCCAGCACCGCGTTCAGTTCACCCAGCGACGCTTTCAGCCCCTTGCAGCTGCGCGATGGAGGGGGCGCATAGGGATTTTCTACCGCCTTCACCAGCACCGGCGGAATTTCGTCCTTGTCCAGGCCAATGTCGCGGACCGGCTGGCTGGCGATATTGCCCGCCTTCTTGAACGTCTCATCCTTTGGCTTTTCCGCTTCCTGCGCCAGCGCCGATGTCGAACAGAATAATAGCGCGGCCATTGCGTATAGTTTCATGATCATGTCTCCCGCCCGACAAAACCAGCGACGCAATCTTTCGGTTCCCTTGCGAAACGAGCGCGCGTCGGGGCGAGACAGGCGACGGCATCGGCGTTAAGGCAGGCCCGCTTCAACAGGAGGACAGCAGGACGTGACAGACGCACCGGTCGGCATCGCTTCGGACCAGCTTGGCGCCACCATATCCGCCCAGGGCGCGGAACTCTGGTCGCTGCGCGATGCGCAGGGGCGCGAGTTGATGACCGACGCCGACCCGCGCTGGTGGACGGGTCATGCCCCCTTACTCTTCCCCTTTGTCGGGCGGTCGCGCGGCGACGCCTATCGCCTGGACGGGCGCGATTATGCCATGCCCCAGCACGGCTTTGCCCGCCGCAGCACTTTTGCGCTGGTCGAGCGCAGCGACAGCGCCGCGACCTTCCGGCTGGAAGCGGATGCGGCGAGCCTGCTTGTCTATCCCTTCGCCTTCCGGCTCGACATGGGTTTCGCGATCGAAGGCGCGCGCCTGTGCATGACCGCGACCGTGACCAACCGGGGGGAGGCTGTCATGCCCTTTTCCTTCGGCTATCACCCCGCCTTCGCCTGGCCCCTGCCCTATGGCGGCGCGCTGGAGGATCACCGCATCATCTTTGAAAAGCCCGAACCCGCGCCGATCCGCAAGGTGGGCGCGGAACCCGGCCTGATCGCGCGGGAAGCGGTGGCGTCCCCGGTCGATGGCGACACGCTGGTCCCCAGCCATGCCATGTTCGAAGGGGATGCGCTGATCTGGGACGATCTGGCCAGCCGCTCCTTGCTCTGGGGCGTGCCGGGCCAGCCGCGCCTGAAGATCGACTTTCCCGATACGCCATGGCTGGGCCTCTGGCAGAAGCCGGGCGCCCATTATCTGTGCGTCGAACCCTGGGCGGGGATGGCCGATCTGGTCGGGTTCGAAGGGGATGTGTGGGCAAAGCAGGGCATCATCGCGTTGCCACCGGGCGAGAGCCGCGCCTTCCGCATGGACGTCAGCCTTGTGGACGTGTAACGGCGCAACCTAGATTCCGTTCGCCCTGAGCGAAGTCGAAGCCCTCCACTGAGCGAAGCCGAAGTGCCTCGCCTCCGCTCGGCATGGCCCTTCGATTTCGCTCAGGGCGAACGGCTTTATTACTCCCGACCCAGAAAATCATCATGACCATTCCATCCCGCCGCACCTTCGCGATTATTTCCCATCCTGACGCGGGCAAGACCACGCTGACCGAGAAGCTGCTGCTGGAGGGTGGCGCGATCCATCTGGCCGGTGAGGTCAAGGCACGCGGCGCGAACCGGCGTGCGCGGTCGGACTGGATGAAGATCGAGCAGCAGCGCGGCATTTCCGTGACATCATCGGTCATGACGTTCGAGCGGACGCGCGATGGCGAGACGATCACGTTCAACCTGCTCGATACGCCGGGTCACGAAGATTTCAGCGAGGACACCTATCGCACCCTGACCGCCGTCGATTCCGCCGTGATGGTGATCGACGCGGCCAAGGGTATCGAGCCGCAGACGCGCAAGCTGTTCGAGGTGTGCCGCCTGCGCAACCTGCCCATCATCACCTTCGTCAACAAGGTGGACCGCGAAGGCCGCGAGACGTTCGGCCTGCTCGACGAGGTGGCGGACCAGTTGCAGCTGGACGTCTGCCCGATGAGCTGGCCGGTCGGCATGGGCGGCGAGTTTGAGGGCATATATGACTTCGCCACCAACCGGCTGATGCAGCCCAGCGGGCCAAGCCGCGAATTTGATGGCACCCGGCACCAGTTTACCGGGCTGGACGATCCGAAACTCGCCGATTTCCTGTCGCCCGACGGGCTGGAGAAATTGCGCGAGGAGGCCGAATTGTCGCAGGGCGGCTATGCCGAATTCGACCTTGCCCGCTATCGTCAGGGAGACCTGACGCCGGTTTATTTCGGCTCCGCGCTCAAATTGTTCGGCGTTACCGAGTTGATCGACGCGCTGGCGGCCCACGCCCCGCCGCCGCGCGCGCAGCCCGCAGAACCCGCCGCCGTCGAGCCGGAGGGCAGCGAAGTCACCGGCTTCATCTTCAAGGTGCAGGCCAATATGGACCCGATGCACCGCGACCGCATCGCCTTCATGCGGCTGGTGTCGGGCAAGTTCCGGCGCGGCATGAAGCTGACGCCCAGCGGGTCGGGCAAGGCGCTGGCGGTCCATTCGCCGATCCTCTTCTTCGCGCAGGACCGCGAACTGGCGGACGAGGCCTATCCCGGCGACATTATCGGCATTCCCAACCATGGCGCGCTGCGCGTGGGCGATACGCTGAGCGAAAAGCCGGGGCTGCGCTTTACCGGCCTGCCCAATTTCGCGCCGGAAATATTGCGCCGGGTCCAGTTGAAAGACCCGACCAAGACCAAGCAGCTGCGCAAGGCGCTCGATGACCTGTCCGAAGAGGGCGTGATCCAGGTATTCTACCCGGAAATCGGTAGCAATTGGGTCGTCGGCGTGGTGGGGCAATTGCAGCTGGAAGTGCTGATTTCCCGGCTGGACGCGGAATATAAGGTCGCCGCCGCGCTGGAGCCTTCACCCTTTGATACGGCCCGCTGGATCAGTGGCGATGAGGGTGCGATCAAGGATTTCGTCGGCTTCAACGCGGCCAACATGGCCAAGGACCGCGACGGCGCGCTGGTATTCATGGCACGCAGCGCATGGGACATCGGCTATCAGCAGGAACGCCACCCCAAGCTGAAGTTCAGCGCGACCAAGGAGCGGTAATCCCCCGGTGGCTAGGCGCTGACCCAATCCTTGCGCAGCGCCCGGCCCGCCAATGCCATGAACAGCCCGGCCAATAGATAGAAGCCCAGCGCCGCGACGATGGCATAGCGCAGCGCCTCCACGCCATAAGCAGGCGTCAGCGCGTCCGACAATGCCCCCACGCTCCAGCTGCCCAGCCCCAGCCCGACCAGATTGTTGATCAGCAGGAAACTCGCCGCCGCGCTGGCGCGCATATGGGCGGGGACAAGATGCTGCACGGCGGTCAGCACCGGGCCGAGCCAGACATAGACCAAAGCCTGCGGGATCAGGAACAGCGCAAAGGCAAAGCCCACATTGTCGGACAGCACGCCGACCACGAACAGGGGCATTCCCACGACATAGCTGATCGCAGGTACCCAGGCATAATAGGCCTTGTCCCTGTTACCCATGGCATCGCCCAGCCAGCCGCCCAGCAGCACGCCCGCCACGCCGCCGATCAGCAGCAGCGCGCCGAGAAACTGGCCCGCGCCCAACAGGTCCAGGCCAAAGCTGCGCATCAGCAGGCTGGGCAGCCAGAAGGCGACGCCATAGCCGCACATCGAACTGCACGCCGCGCCCAGCGCCAGCAGCCAGAAGCTGCGCTTGGCCGCCAATATGCCGAACACGGCGCTGACCGGCACTGCATCGTTCGCCAGTACCGGGCGTGCTGGTTCGCGCACGACCAGCCGGAACAAGGGCGCGATCAGCAGGCCAGCCACGCCGACCGCGATGAAAGCGGTGCGCCACTCGACCGCCTGCGCGATATAACCGCCCAGCAGCACGCCACCCGCCGATCCCAGGGGGATGCCCAGCGAATAGATGGACAGCGCCCGCGCGCGCTGATGCGTCGGGAAATAGTCGGAGATCACGGCATAGGATGGCGCGACGCCGCCTGCCTCCCCCACGCCTACGCCGACGCGAAAAGCGAACATCTGCCAGAAGCTGCCCGCCATGCCGCACAGCGCGGTAAAGCCGCTCCATACTGCAAGGCTGACGGTGATCACCCAGGTCCGGCTGGTCCGGTCGGCCAGCAACGCCAGGGGAATCGCCAGCGTCGAATAGAGCAGCGCAAAGGCGATCCCGCCCAGCGCGCCCAATTGCCCGTCGGTGAGGCCCAGTTCCGCCTTGATCGGCCCGGCGAGGATGCCCAGAATCTGCCGGTCGAGGAAGTTGAAAGTGTAGACGAGCAGCAGCATCGCCAGCACGACACCGCGATAGGCGGGGGAAACGGGGGGAGAGGCGGAGGGAACCGTTCGGTCTGTCATATATGCTCCTTACGCCCCTTGCCGCACAGCAAAAGCGTGTTCCCGCGCAGGCGGGAACCCGGTCCCGCCCCTGGAACCGGATTCCTACCCGCGCGGGAATACCGAACCTAGAACTTCACCGTTCCGGTCACGAACACCTGCCGCGGATTGCCGTAGAACGCGGTCAGCGTGCCTTCGCGGCCCAGCGTGGGAGTGGGAAAGCCCGCGGCATTGTTGACAATCGCGCCGGTCGTCGCATTGGCCGCGACGAAGGTATAGCCCGACGTCTTATATTCCTTGTCCAGCAGGTTCTTGCCATGCAGCCCCAGCGTCCAGCGGTCGTCCGGCGCGGTGTAGACGATGCTGGCGTCCCACAGGGCATAGCCCTTCTGGTCGATATAGGGGTTGGGGATTTCAAACTGATAGGTCTTGCTGCGCCACGATACGGTGCTGCCCGCATAGAGGTTGCCGTCGCCGACCGGCGTGGTGTAGCCGAGCGTGCCGCTGGCGGTCCATTTGGGGGTATTCTGCACCTTGCGGAACGCGGCCACATCGGTCGGCACCCCGCCGATATTGGTCACATATTCGCGATATTCCGCATCGATATAGCCCACCGCCGTGGACAGGCTCAAACGGTCACCACCCGTCAGGAAATCCTGCGCCAGCCGCGCGTTGCTTTCAAATTCCAGCCCCTTGAACCGCGCCTTGCCCGCATTGGACACGACACCGCAGAAGGATGGCGTCGGCACGCCGCCCACGCTGACGGTGCAGGCGACCGAGCCGGGGATCTGCACGTCGTTATAGTCGGCATAGAAGCCCGCGACCGCGACATAGAGCGCGCCGTTCATGAAGTTGCCCTTATAGCCCACTTCATAGCTTTTGACGCTTTCAGGACGGAAGCTCAGGAACGACGCGATCTCGCTATCTTCGCGAATGCCGTTGCCGTTGAGGTCGGGCGCATTGGTGCCCACCCCGCGCGGATCGAAGCCGCCGCCCTTGAAGCCCTGCGCATAGCTGGCATAGATATTGTGGTCGGGCGTCGGCTTGTAGCTGATCGAGACACGGGGCGTGAACTTCTTATATTCGCGCTGGCCGTTGAAATCGGTGCTGGGCGCGCCGAACGCCACGCCTGCGCCGCCAAAGACGGGCGATCCGCCACCCAGATAATTCTGCCGCAAAATGTCGGCGCGGCGCTTGTCCCAGGTATAGCGACCGCCCGCCGAAATGCTCAGCTGCTGCGAAATGTCGAAAGTGAAGTCGCCGAACACGGCATAGGTTTCCGTGTCGACATCGGCCTGGGTAAAGGCGGTCAGGCCAGCAACGGTCGTGAACAGCCGCACGTCGAACGCGGTATCGGCCTTGGCATCCAGATAGTAGAAGCCAAGCATGCCATGCAGCGGGCCGCTGTCATAAAGAAGCTGGAATTCCTGGCTCAGCTGCTCGTTGAAGTAAAAGGCCGGTACGTCGACATCGACGGCGGGCAGCGCGTCGAAATCGATCGGCGATGCGCTGTCATCCTTGCGCCACGCGCTGATCGACCGCAGCGTCACCGCGTCGGACAGTTCGGCCGTGATGTTCATCGATAGCCCGTAGGACTTCACATATTGCTTGGGGTCGGCAAGGCCGCCGCGCGTGTCGAATACGTCGTCCAGCACCGGCGCGCCCGACAACTGGCCGGGAATCAGGCGGTGGCCGCCGCGCGCATTGCTGTTATCCTTGGTATAATCGCCGGTGATCCGCATCAGCACCGGCTGGCCATAGCCGCCCATTTCGAACGTGCCGCGCGCGGCCCAGACATCCTTGTTGTAATTATCTTCGCCGGTGGTCAGATTCTTGCCAAAGCCGCCGCGCGACAGGCGGGCGAGTGCGCCGCCGACCCGGATCATGTCGCCGACCGGGGCCGACACGCTGATGATGCCATCGGCCTGATCATAGGTGCCGTAGCTGCCCTTGATCTTGAGCGCGAAGTCCTGCGGCAGCATCTTGGTCACATATTTGACCGCGCCGCCGATCGTGTTGCGGCCATAGAGCGTCCCCTGCGGCCCACGCAGCACCTCGATCCGATCGACATCATAAATGTCGAGGATCGCGCCCTGCGGCCGGTTGAGGTAAACATCGTCCAGATAGATGCCGACGCCCTGTTCAAAACCGGACACGGGGTCCTGCTGGCCCACGCCGCGGATGAAGGCGGTCAGCGTCGAATTGGTGCCGCGCGATGCTTCCAGCGTGGTGTTGGGCGTGAAGTTGGCGAGATCGGTAATGTCGATCGCGCCCTGGCTTTCCAGCTTCTCCCCGGAAAAGGCGCTGACTGCGATCGGCACGCTGACCAGCGTTTCCTCGCGGCGGCGGGCGGTGACGACGATCGCGCCTTCGCTGTCGTCCACGGCGGCTTGCGGCGCGTCCTGCGCGAGCGCGGGCAGGGCCAGCGCCCCGGTCCAGGCGGCGGAGGCAAGGGCGAGAGCGCGGATGCTGTGATGAGCCTTCATGAGCGGAACCTCTCCTGAATGATGCGCCCGTTTGGCGGGTCGCCATGTGTCTTGACCGATTCGATAATGAAAGTTGAACCAGCTTTCAACTTCAAATATGGAGCAGGCTATCGATGCGACCAGATTGCGCTA
Source organism: Sphingobium xenophagum (assembly GCF_002288285.1). Lineage (NCBI taxonomy): Bacteria > Pseudomonadati > Pseudomonadota > Alphaproteobacteria > Sphingomonadales > Sphingobiaceae > Sphingobium > Sphingobium xenophagum. The sequence continues at coordinate 867,226 of NZ_CP022745.1, forward strand.
AAAGAACACAGCGACGGGGAGAGACTATGACCGACCAGGGGCCAGGCAGGGACGACAAGACGCCCCGCACGGCGCGCGGGGAACGCACCCGCCGCGGCCTGCTGGCGGCCGCCGCGCAGGAATTTGGCGAAAAAGGATTTCACGAAGGATCAATCAGCGGAATCACCCGCCGCGCGGGCTGTGCGCTGGGCAGTTTCTACACCTATTTCGACAGCAAGGACGATATTTTCCGCGCGCTGGTGGCCGATATGTCGGGGCAGGTGCGCGACTATGTGTCGCCCCGGATCGCGCAGGCGCGCGACGGCATCGACGCCGAACGAATCGGGCTGCTCAGCTTTCTGGAGTTCGCCCGGTCGCACAAGGAACTCTATCGCATCATCGACGAATCGGAATTTGTCGATGCCGCCGCCTACCGCGCCCATTACGAAAATACCGCGGCCCGCATGGCGACGCGCCTGGCCAAAGCAGCAGAGCGCGGCGACGTGCGCCCGGACGTGGAGGAGGTGCATGCCTGGGCGATCATGGGCATGAATGTCTTTCTGGGGCTGCGCTACGGCGTCTGGGACGACAGCCGCCCGGCGGACGAGATCGCCGCCATCGCCAACGCGCTGATCGAAAAGGGCATTGGCCGCCCGCAATAAGCGGAGCAAAACCGGCGCTGGCGCTTTGTGGCGGTTCACCCATCGGAGCATTGCCGCCATGATTACACCGACCGACCGCCAGTGGATGCAGCGCGCCATTGCCTTGGCACGCAGCAAGGGCAGCACCCCTGCCGACACGCCGATTGCCGCGATCATCGTGATCGACGGCCGCATCCTGGCGGAACAGGTCAACCAGACGGAGGAGCATAAGGACGCCACCGCGCATGCGGAAATCATGGCGATCCGCGCCGCCGGGCCGGTCCATGGCGACATGGACCTGCGCGGGGCCACGCTTTATTCCACGCTCCAGCCATGCGGCATGTGCACCATGGCGTCGATCTGGGCGAAAGTTGGCCGGATCGTTTACGGCGCTGGCCGGGACGATGTGCATCGCATGTATTTCGAGGATCGCCATCTCGACACGATGGATTTCGTGCGCGACGCGTGGCGGGACGATCTTGTGCTGGAAGGGGGATGCGAGGCGGAGCTTTGCGCCAGCCTCTATTACCGGCCCCAGGACGATGTGCCGATCGAGGAACAGGGCAATATCTGACCCGGCCTATTTCCGCAGCAGAAACACCGCATGTTCGGCAAACAGATTGGCATTGGCGTGGGTGGTTTCCCTGTCGCCCTTCAGAAACCATTGCCCGTCGATGGTCCAGCCGCGATCCTTCACCAGCGCGCGGAAATCGTCCACGGTCACATGATGGATGTTGAGCGTGTCATACCATGTGTCGGGCAATAGCCGCGTCACCGGCATCCGCCCGCCCCACAGCAGCGAAATCCGCCCGCGCCAATGGGCGAAATTGGGGAAGGATACGAAAGCCTGGGCAGCGATCCGCAGCAATTCCTCCACCACCAGATCAGGCCGCCGGGTCGTCTGGAGCGTCTGGCTCAATATCGCATAGTCGAAACTGGCGTCGGGATAATAGCGCAAGTCCGTGTCGGCATCCCCCTGCACCACCGACAGGCCGCGCCCGACCGCATCGGCGACATTCGACCCGTCAAGCTCCAGCCCGCGCGCGTCGACCCCGGCATTGTCGCGCAGCGCCGCCATCAGCGCGCCGTCGCCACAGCCGACGTCCAGCACCCGCGCGCCCTGCCGCACGGTGCGCGCGATCAGCGCCAGATCGGGGCGCAACTGATCGCTCACGCCCGGCCGCCTTTCAGGAAGCCATCGACCACCCGGTTGAGTTCGGGACATTCCAGCAGGAAGGCGTCATGCCCGAACGGGCTGGACAGTTCGACGAAACTGGCCTGCGCCCCGCCCGCATTCAGCGCATGGACGATGATCCGCGATTCCGCCGTGGGATAGAGCCAGTCGGTATCGAAACTGACAAGGCAGAAACGCGCCTTGCTGGCCGTGAAGGCCATGGCCAGCGACCCGCCATGATCCTCTGCAATGTCATAATAGTCCATGGCGCGGGTGATGTAGAGATAGGAGTTGGCGTCGAACCGCTCGACAAAGCTCAGCCCCTGATGGCGCAAATAGCTTTCCACCTGAAAATCCGCATCGAAGCCGAAGGTCTTGGCATCGCGGCCCTGGAGGCGCCGTCCGAATTTCTCGGTCAGCCCCGCTTCGGACAGATAGGTGATATGCGCCGCCATCCGCGCAACGGCCAGACCCGCGCTCGGCACCTGCCCATCGGCATAATAATCGCCCCCGCGCCAGTTGGGATCGGCCATGATCGCCTGCCGCCCGACTTCATGAAAGGCGATATTCTGCGCGCTGTGCCGCGCGGTCGAGGCGATGACGATGCAGCGTTCCACCCGGTCGGCGAACAAGGTCGGCCAGGTCAGCGCCTGCATGCCGCCCATCGACCCGCCGATCACAGCGTAGAGCCGGTCGACACCCAGATGGTCGAGCAGCATCGCCTGCGCCCGCACCATGTCGGCAATGGTCAGCACGGGAAAGCGCATGGCGAAGGGCAGGCCGGTCGCCACGTCCAGGCTGGCCGGGCCGCTCGACCCCATGCAACTGCCGACGACATTGGCGCAGATGATGAAATGGCGTGCCGGATCGACCGGCTTCCCCTCTCCCACCAGCCGCCACCACCAACCGGGCTTGCCCGTTACGGGATGGTCGGACGCGACATATTGGTCGCCGGTCAGGGCATGGCAGATCAGGATCGCATTGGATCGGTCCGGGTTTAGCGTGCCATAGGTTTCATAGGCGATGTCGACCGGCCCCAGCGCCGCGCCGCTGTCCAGCGGCAATGGCCCGGCAAGCCGAACCTGTCGGCGCAGGCCGAAACGACTATCATCTGTCATTGAAAGGCTGGCCATGGTCGCGCCGGGCTAGGACCACGGCGGAGCGCTGTCAATCTGGACGGGCGCTTTGCCTTTGGCGCGGAAGCCGCTAAAGCCCGTCGCCATGACAGAGACACTTGCAAACACCCTGACAAAGCCATCGCCCAAGGACTGGATTCTTGGCATTTCGCCCTATGTGCCGGGCAAGGCGGCGGCCGATGATGGCCGCCCGCTGATCAAGCTGTCGGCCAATGAAAACCCTCTGGGGACGGGCGACGCCGCGCGCGCCGCGCTGGTGGCCGCCACCGCCGATCTTGCCACCTATCCCGATCCGAGCGCGACGAAGCTGCGTGAAGCGATCGGCGCGGTGCATGGGCTGGACCCGGCGCGGATCATCTATGGCACCGGGTCGGACGAACTGCTCCACATCGCCGCCAGCGCCTATGCCGGGCCGGGCGATGAAGTCCTGTATGTGCGCTATGGCTTTGCGGTCTATGACATCGCCGCCCGCCGGGTCGGGGCGACCCCGGTGATCGCGCCGGACAAGGATTATGCCACCGACGTCGACGCGCTGCTGGCAGCCGTGACCGAGAAAACGAAGGTCGTGTTCCTGGCCAACCCCAACAACCCGACGGGCACGATGACCAGCCGGGAAGAGATTGCGCGGCTGCATGCGGGCCTGCGCCCCGACATCTTGTTCGTGCTGGATCAGGCCTATGCCGAATATCTGGACGAAGGCGAGGATGATGGGGGCCTGGAACTGGCCAGGACCGCCGGCAATATTTTCGTGACCCGCACCTTCTCCAAGATTCACGGGCTGGCGGCCGAACGGATCGGCTGGGGCTATGCCAGTGCGGAGGTGATCGAGATTCTCCACCGCATCCGCGCGCCGTTCAATGTCACGACCGCGGGCCAGGCCGCGGCCATCGCCGCGATCAACGACAGTGCCTGGATCGAATCGAGCCGCGCCCATAATGCGCGCTGGCGCGAGTGGCTGGCCGACGAAATCGGCGCGCTTTCCAATCACGGCCTGCGCGTCGTACCCAGCAAGACCAATTTCCTGCTGATCCTGTTCGATGGCAAGCTGACCGCCGAGGCCGCGATGAAGGGATTGTGGGAGGCCGGTTACGCCACCCGCTGGCTGCCGGGCCAGGATCTGCCCAACGGCCTGCGCATCACCATCGGCACCGAAGCGCAGGTCCGCGTCGTGGCCGACACGTTGCGCGCCATGGCGGAATCGGCCTGACGCGATGCTGCCTTTCGCCCGGATCACCATCATCGGCCTTGGCCTGATCGGCTCTTCGCTTGCCCGCGCCATCCGGGCGGAGATGCCCACGGCGCGCGTCACTGGCCATGATGCCGATCCGGCGGTGCGCGAAACCGCACGGCGGATCGACCTGTGCGACGACATCACCGACACGGCGGGGGCTTCGGTGACCGACGCGGATCTGGTGGTGCTGTGCGTGCCGGTCCGCGCCATGGGCGCGGCGGCGGCGGAGCTGGCCGACGATCTGCCCGCCGACGCGATCGTCAGCGATGTGGGATCGTGCAAGGCGGACGTGCTGGCGCAGCTGGTCGCCGCCCTGCCGGGGCGGACGATCATCCCGGCGCATCCCGTCGCAGGCACCGAAAATAGCGGACCGGAAGCGGGCTTCGCCACCCTGTTCAAGGGGCGCTGGTGCATCGTCACCCCGCCCGCTGACGCTGACCCCATGGCGGTCGAGCGCGTCGCCGAACTGTGGCGGCGGGTCGGCGCGGACATCGAGACGATGGACCCGGCGCATCATGATCTGGTGCTGGCGGTGACCAGCCATTTGCCGCATCTGATCGCCTACACCATCGTCGGCACGGCCAGCGATCTGGAAAATGTTACCCAATCGGAAGTCATCAAATATTCCGCTGGCGGCTTTCGCGATTTCACGCGGATCGCCGCGTCGGACCCGACGATGTGGCGCGACGTGTTCCTGGCCAACAAGGACGCGGTGCTGGAAATGCTCCAGCGCTTTTCGGAGGATCTGTCAGCGCTGCAACGGGCAATCCGCTGGAATGACGGCGACACGCTGTTCAACCTGTTCACCCATACCCGCGCCATCCGCCGGTCGATCATCGAACAGGGTCAGGACGACGCCAAGCCCGACTTCGGCCGGGCGCATTAGGCCAGTGGTCCGATTCTGACATTTGCAGACCCATCCCAGCCGCCAGGGGATGCAAATGTCAAAATCAATCCACTAGAGCAGAGGGCGGGTTCAGCGCGTTGATCGCGGCATGGACCCGCGCTTCGGCCTCCCGCCGGTCCAGCCCGGCGGGCACGACCTCTCCGACCTTATAGGTGATGACGCCCGCTTTCTTGAGGAAGCTGCCCTTGGGCGACACCAGCCCGCTGTTGAGCGCAATCGGCACCACCGGCAGCCCCAGCAGCGTATATAATCCGGCAAAGCCAGCCCGTAATGGCGGCGCTTCGCCATGGGGAACGCGGGTGCCTTCGGGAAAGATGCAGACCGCCCTTCCGGCGGCGTTCGCCGCCTTGGCCTGGGTCCGCAACGTCCGCATCGCGCTCGCCCCGGCGGTGCGCTCGATCGGGATCAGGCCATAACGGTCGGCAATGGTTCCCCACAGCGGAATATCGAACAGCTCCCGCTTGGCGGCGATGACCGGCCGGTCGAACACGCACAGCATGTCGATCGTCTCGAACATCGATTCATGTTTGACGATATAGAGATAGGGACCAAGCGGCAGGTCGCCCTCTATCACCACCTTCTGCCCCAGCAGCCAGCGGGCGCAATAGCGATGGAACCAGCCCCACAGGGTCGACACCCATCGCAGCGCGGGCGGCGAAAACTGGCCGACGATCAGGGCGATCAGCACCAGCAGCAAGCTGCCGGGATAGAAAATGAGGGAAAAGAGGGTGGAGCGCAGCAAGGTGATCATCGGGGCGCTATGCCATCAAATGCCAAGAAGTGCAGCGGTGCGGCGCAGCAGATATTTATTATATTCCCGCGCCAGCATCGTCAGGCTGGGGCGGCTGGGCACCGCGTCATAGACGATCGCGACCCGGCCGGGCAACGCCTGCCGCAATTCCAGCGCGGCGCGGCGCATATGCCAGTCCGTCGTGATCAGCCGCACTGTTTTATAATCGCGCCGTTCCAGCCAGCGGGCGGTTTCGATGGCGTTGGATCGTGTGTCGATCGCTTCGCGGCCCAATGTGATGCAGCAGGCGAACAATGTTTCGGGCGCCTGATATTGCGCCGCCAGTTCGACCGGACGAACCGATCGGTCGACGCCGGAAATCAGCATCCGCTTGGCCGCGCCACCCTCCAGCAAAGCGATCCCCCGGTCGATTCGCCCCGCGCCGCCGGTCAGCACGACGATCGCGTCGGTCTGCCGACCGTCGAGCGGCTGGGGCAGGAAGATCGCGAACCACGCAAAGCCCAGCATCCAGCCGAGTATCGAGACGGCGAACAGCCGGACGATCACAGCGCCCGCCCCAATGCGCGCAACACTGTCCAGCGCGCCGCCAGCGTCGCCAGCAGAACGCCCGCCACCGGCAGCAGCCCAAGCACCGCCCAACTGGCAGGCGGCAGGCGCACCGCGCCCAACAGTTCCGACCCGGTCGCACCCAGCCGCAGACCGATCAGCAGGATGACGAACGCGGCGAAAGCAAAGCCCAGCGCGCTGCCCAGCATCGCGTCGAGGCCAATGCGGCGCTGGAACAGACGGGCGATCTGGACGTCGGTGGCTCCCATCAGGTGCAGCACCTCTATCGTGCCGCGATGGCTGTCATGCGCGCCTCGCGCCGCCAGCACCACGACCGCGCCCGTCGCCAGCGCCATCAGCAGCACGACACCGGCAGCCAGCCAGCCCAGGGCGGAGAGCAATCCGGCAAGCGGCAGCAGGAAGGCGGCATGCGGCTCGATCCGCAGCGCGGGCGACAATCCCCCAGCAGGCGGCGCAAGCGCGCGACCTTCGCATCAGCATCGCCCGGCGTCAGCGTCACGTCGATCAGCGCGGGCAGCGGCAGGTCGCCGCTCGTCGCCTCTTCGCCCAGCCAGGGGCGGACCTGATCTGCGAGCAGCGCAGGATCGACGGGCGCGGCGGCCTGCACCCCGTCCGCGCCGCGCAACGCGGTCAGCGCTCGCGCCGCCAGTTGGTCGCGCAGTTGCGGGTTCGCCTCGACCACCTGCACGCTGGCGCGTCCGGCCAGGTCCGCGCTCATCGACCGGACGGCAGCGCCCAGGCCAAGGCCAGCGGCGGCGGCCAGCACGGTCAGGAACATCATGATCGCGATGATCCACAGCATCGGCCCCGCGACCCGCCCGCCCGGCAACAGGCGATGACGCGCAGCGGCGGCGGCGCGGCGGTCGGTGCGCGACGCCATCACTCGCCGCCCTGCGGGCGCGGCGGATAGCGCAGCGATCCGGTCGGGTCAGCCAGCCGCCCCTTGTCCAGCCGCATCATCTGCGCGCCCGATACCTGCGCGATCAGCGGCAGATCGTGGGTGGCGACGACGATGGTGGTGCCCAGGCGATTGAGCGCTTCGAACAGGGTCATGAGGCGGCGGGCCATGTCCGCGTCGACGTTGCCGGTCGGTTCGTCCGCCACCAATATTTCGGGTCGGCCGATGACCGCACGGGCGATGGCGACGCGCTGCTGCTCCCCGCCCGACAGGGTCGCGGGCCGCGCCTGCCCGCGATCGCCAAGCCCCACCCAGCCAAGCATTTCAGTGACGGGGGCGTCAACCTCCCCCTCCTCCATCCCCGCGACGCGAAGCGGCAGGGCGATATTGTCATAGGCGGACAGATGGGGGACCAGGCGAAAGTCCTGAAACACCACGCCGATGCGACGGCGGAAACCGGGCAGGCGCTTGCGCGGCAGGGTCACCACATCCTCGCCGAACAGCCGTATGACGCCGCGACTGGGACGCTGGGCCAGATAGAGCAGTTTGAGCAGCGATGTCTTGCCCGCGCCCGACGCGCCGGTCAGGAAATAAAAGCCACCGCCTGCCAGCGTGAAGCTGACGTCGGACAGGGTCTCGCTGTCCAGACCATAGCGCAGACCGACATTCTCGAACTGGACGATGGCCGACATGTCTTGAAATATGGCGCTCGCGCGCTCCCTGCTTCCCCGGAGTGACAGCCATGGCACAGTGGGCGGGCAGCCGTAAAGCCCGGCCCGCATCCGACCGCGAGTCGCGACGGAATGACGTCAACATAAGTTGACCGCTTGCGCGCGAGTCCATGCCATGCCTATGAAGCGACATGATACTGGTGTGCCCCAATTGCGCGACGCGCTATGTCGTGCCGGACAGCGCCGTCGGTCCGGCCGGCCGCCAGGTCCGCTGCGCCGCGTGCAAGCATAGCTGGTTCCAGCAGCCGGCGACCCTGCCACCGCGCGAAAGCGGGCCGGACGAGGTGCCTGCTCCGCCGCCGGTCCAGCCTCCCGCTCCGCCACCGCCGGTCGCAGAGCCGGTCGAAACGGTCGCCGCGCCCGCGCCTGAACCCGTACCTGCCCCCGCACCGGAAGCCCCCCCGGCTGAAACCGTCGTGCCGGAGGAAGCGGCCCCCGTCGCGCCGCCGATCGCTGCGCCTGCGGACAACCGTATTGACGACATTTATGCCGGTGCGCCGGTCGATCCCGCACAGGACAGCCAGTTCGCGCCCGCGCCGCCGTTCAAGCCGCGGCGCAATCCGATCAAGCTATGGACCTATGCCGCGGTCGCCTTTGCCCTGGTCGTGGCGGCGGCGGGCGGCGCCTTTTATTATTTCGGCCCCCCGGATGGGCGGTCAGCCTGGGACTGGTTGCCGAAGAGGGCGATCCTGACCTGCTCTTCTACCTGTCCAAACCCGCAGAGCGGCGCAAGCTGCCGACTGGCGAGGAATATTTCGCCTTTGGCGCGCGGATCGTGAACAGTGGGACACAGGCGCTGCCGGTGCCGCCGGTGCTGGTGCAGTTGCGCGACCGGCAGAATCGGCTGGTGTTCAGCTGGACGACGAAGGCGGACAAGAACCGCCTGAAGCCGGGCGAGGAAGCGTCGATCAACGAAAGCCGGATCGACATTCCCAAAAATGCCGAGAATCTGTCGCTGGCCTTCGTGCAGTAGGGCAAGGGAGAGCCAAGCCTACCCCCCTCCTTCATCGTCATGCTGAACTTGTTTCAGCATCCATTTCGCGTCTCCAGCCACGGCTTTTGGGGCATGATGGATCCTGAAATAAATTCAGGATGACGTCGTTGGATAACGAAAAGTCATATACAATTCCCCTCCCCGAAATGGGGAGGAATTACGGATAGCTGACCGTCTTGGGCCGGCCCTGCGGGATGGGAATGAACTCCTTATCGTCGCCGGGGATCAGCGGGAAGCGGAGGGCGTCCCAATCCTCGCGCGCCTGCATCAGCCGGTCCTGGCGGGAGGACACGAAGTTCCACCAGACATGGCGCGGCGTTTTGAAGGCTTCGCCGCCGCACAGGACGACCCGGCCGCCATCGACGCTCATCAGCGTGGCGCTGGTGCCGGGGCGCAGGACGTAGAGCGTCTGGGGCGCGAGCATCATCCCGTCGAGCGCGGCATCACCGCCCGACACATAGATCGCGCGCTCGTCGGCTGACGGGTCGATCGGTACACGGCCGCCGGGCGACAGCTGGATGTCGGCATAGATGGTGTCGGCATAGGTGGTGACGGGCGAGCGTTCGCCCCATAGCGACCCCATGATGACACGGGCGCACACCCCATGCGCCTCGATCACCGGCAGGCCGGCTTCGCCGACATGCTCGAACGCGGGGTCCATTTCCTCTTGGCGGTCGGGCAAGGCGAGCCAGGTCTGGATGGCGGACAGTTTGGAGAGCTTGGCGCGTTCTTCGTCGGGGGAACGCTCACTATGGACGATGCCCTTGCCCGCCGTCATCAGATTGACCGCGCCCGCCTCGACAATCTGTTCCGTGCCCAGCGAATCGCGGTGGAAGAAAGCGCCTTCATACATATAGGTCACGGTGGCGAGGTTGATGTGCGGATGGGGGCGGACATCAATCCCCTGCCCCGCCCCTATCTTCGCTGGCCCGGCCTGATCGAAGAAGATGAACGGGCCGACCATCGTACGCCCCTTGGCAGGGAGCGAACGGTGGACCTTGAAATCGCCCAGATCATGGGTGGTCGGGCTGATCGTCTGGATGACGAGATCATCGAGGGTCATCAGGCTTCTCCGGGTGCGCGGGCCTTGATCGCAAGGGCGTGGACCTTGTCGCGCAGCAGGTCGGCGAGCGCTGCGTTGACCATGCGCTGGCGGGCGACGCGGCTCTGGCCGGTGAAGCGATCCGACACGATGTCGACGGTGAAATGGCTTTCGCCAGAGCCGTCATGCCCCGCATGACCGCGATGTTTTTCGCTGTCGTCGATCACGGCGAGCAGTTGCGGCGCCAGGGCATTTTGCAGCCGCGTTTCGATTTCGGTGGCCACTGGGCCTTTCAGAATCTGAGTCATGCCGCCTATATAGTCGCTTTGCCGCGACTTGCATCAGGACAACTTTGTCGACCGACCCTTTCTCGACCCGCCGCTTCAACCGCTTCCATGGCCGGGTGGAGGGCGACCGCCCCTGCTGGGTGAGTGGCTGCCCCGAACCGGGCGAGTTCCGCGCGCCGCCGCTGGAAGGCAGCGCCCGTCCCGGCGATGAAGGGCCGCGCTGGCGCTGGCTGTGCCTGGACCATGTGCGCGAATTCAATCAGGGCTATAATTTCTTCACCGGCATGTCGCCGGAGGAAATCGCCGCCGCCCAGCGCCCCTTTGCCGGGTGGGAGCGGGAGACGCGCGCCTTTTCGTCCAACGCCCACAGCCCGCCGCCCAAATGGTCCGACTTCTCCGACCCGCTCGACGCCATCGGCGCGAAGTTCAAGGAACGGGTGGCCAAGGCGCGGGCCGATGCGCAGATGCGGCAGGACGGCCAGTTTCTGTCGGCGGAGGACCGCAAGGCGCTGCGCGTCATGGAACTGGACATTGACGCGGATCGCAAGGCTTTGCGGATGCGCTACACCGCGCTGCTGCGCCGCTATCACCCCGATCATAATGGCGGCGACCGCAGCCATGAACGCGCATTGCAGGCGGTGATCGAGGCCTATGGCCATCTGAAGAAGGCAGCGGTTTTCGCCTGATTACAGCAAGAACCAGCCGATCAATCCGCCGATCTGGATTGTCGCGATGACCATCAGATGCGTCGAAAACGGTTCCTTGCGGGTTTTATGGCGGAACAGTTGGCGGGCGAGAAACGCACCTGGCGTGCCACCAACGAAAGCGAGCGTGAGCAATTCCGATTCAGGCACACGTCGTTCACCGGCAATAGCGCTGGCTTTATCGAGATAAAATGCCAGCATGGTGACGACGTTGATCGCCACAAGGCATGAAACGACTATCGTGATCATCATCATGGCCTAATCCAGTATGTCTGAAAAAAGTCTTTCGCCAGCATTCGTGGTGGAATTGACTTGGCGGAAGTTCGCAAAATTCGCCCATGTTGCGCATGGCAAGTTTTTCGCAAGATCGACGATCGGAAAGAGCCGGGGCAGAGCATGGCAGCATAGTCGCGAGTAGGACAGCCTTGTCCCGATGCGATGGCGATGCCATAGGGCGCGCCCCCCCTTCCCCGGAGACAAAAGCATGCAGGATGTGCCGCGCGCGCTGGGCCTGGATTTCGGCACGACCAACAGCGTCGTTGCGATTGCCAACGGCCAGCAATCCGATCTGGTCGAATTTGCCGGTAGCCAGGCGACCGGGGCGGTGTTCCGTTCCGCGCTCTGTTTCTGGCATGAGGACGGCGTCAAGGGCGGCCTGGCACATGAGGCCGGGCCGTGGGCGATCGCGGAATATATGGAATATCCCGAAGACAGCCGCTTCCTCCAGTCGTTCAAGTCGGTCGCCGCCAGCCCGATTTTCGAGAGCGCCAACATATTCGAAAAGCGCTACCGCTTCGAGGAACTGGGGGCGATGTTCCTGGCGCATATGGTTGGCCATGCGGGCGGGGCATTGGACCAGAGGCCAGAGCGGATCGTCGTCGGGCGGCCAGTGACCTATGCCGGGTCGCGGCCTGACGAGGCGCTGGCGCGCAAGCGCTATGACGCGATGTTCGCCGATTTCGGCATGGACATTCATTATGTCTATGAGCCGCTGGGCGCGGCATTCAGCTATGCCAGCCGCCTGACCCAGGCTGCGACGATCCTGGTCGCGGACTTTGGCGGCGGCACCAGCGACTTTTCGATCGTACGAGTGGAAGCGCCCAACCATACGGCGGGCGCGGCGCGGCGGGCGACGCCGCTGGGATCGGCAGGCATCGGCATTGCAGGCGACCGTTTCGACTATCGGATCATGGACCATCTGGTGCTGCCGATGTTGGGCAAGGGCGGCAGTTACCAGTCGTTCGGCAAGACGCTGGAGATACCGCGCAGCTATTTCGCCGACTTTGCCGACTGGTCGCGCCTTGCGCTGATGCGCAACCGGCGGACGATGGACGAGCTGACGCGGTTGCAGAAATCGGCTGACGATCCCGCCGCGATCGGGCGGATGATGACGGTGATCGAAAAGGAACTGGGCTATCCGCTCTATGACGCGGTGGGCAGCCTGAAGCGGGCGCTGTCGACGCAGGACAAAGCGGATTTCCGCTTTGCCGGTGGCGGGCTGGAGATCGAGACGCAGGTGCGCCGCGCCGATTTCGAGCGCTGGATCGCGCCCGACATCGCCCGGATCGAGGGATGCGTGGACAAGGCGCTGGCGACCGCCGGGGTGGCGCCGCACGCGATCGACCGGGTGTTCCTGACCGGCGGATCGTCGCTGATTCCGGCGATCCGCGGCATATTCGACGCGCGCTTCGGGGCGGAGCGGATCGCGACCGGGGGCGAACTGACATCTATCGCGCACGGGCTGGCGCTGATCGGACAGGAGGCCAATCTGGCCCAATGGGCCGCTTGATCCGACGCGCCCTTGCCCCCACTCTATCGACACGCCGTTGATGGATCGGCTACGGCAGGCGTGACTCGCAGGAAGATGAAGACCCGATGACTGATATTTCCAACGTTCAGCCCGATACGCGCGCCGAAACGCTGATGGATGTCCCCGACCGGTTCGTGGACGCCCGCGATGTGTTCGGCATCGACATCGACATGCAGATCCCCGCCTTCAGCGAAGCCGACGAGCGGGTGCCCGACCTTGATCCTGCCTATGTGTTCGATCCGGATACCACGCTGGCGATCCTGGCGGGCTTTGCGTTCAACCGGCGCGTCATGGTGCAGGGCTATCATGGCACCGGCAAGTCGAGCCATATCGAGCAGGTCGCCGCGCGCCTGAAATGGCCGTGCATCCGCATCAACCTGGACGCGCATATCAGCCGTATCGATCTGGTCGGGCGTGACGCCATCGTCCTGAAAGACGGGCAGCAGGTTACCGAATTCAAGGAAGGCCTGCTCCCCTGGTCGTTGCAGCGGCCGGTCGCGCTGGTGTTCGACGAATATGATGCCGGCCGCCCCGACGTGATGTTCGTCATTCAGCGCGTGCTGGAAACAGACGGCAAGATGACGCTGCTCGACCAGAATCGGGTGATTCGCCCCAATCCCTATTTCCGGCTGTTCGCGACCGCCAATACCGTCGGTCTGGGCGATACGACCGGCCTGTATCATGGCACGCAGCAGATCAACCAGGGCCAGATGGACCGATGGAATCTGGTGGTGGCGCTCAACTATCTGCCCGCCGCGACCGAGGCGCAGGTGGTGCTGGCGAAGTCTGGCGAATATGATCATGAGGGCGGCCGCAAGGAAGTCGAGAATATGATCAAGGTCGCCGAACTGACGCGGCAGGGCTTCATCAACGGCGATATTTCCACCGTCATGTCGCCGCGCACCGTGATCAGCTGGGCGCAGAATGCGCTGATCTTCAAAAATGTCGGCTTCGCCTTCCGCCTGTCCTTCCTCAACAAGTGCGACGAGGCGGAACGGGCGCTGGTGGCCGAATATTATCAGCGCGTGTTCGGCAAGGATTTGCCGGAAAGCGTGGTCGGGAAAGCGGGGTAAAAGCCGCAGGAGTGTCATGGACAAGCAGACAGCCATTGCCCGCCTGAAAGCCCATGAAGCAGAATTGCGGGCCATGGGCGTCGTGAGCCTGTCGCTGTTCGGATCGACCGCGCGCGGGGATGCGCGATCGGATTCGGACGTGGACGTCGCCGTGACCATCGACGATGCCGCCCGCATGGACCTGTTCCGCTTTGCGGCCATGTCGAGCTGGCTGGGAGACTGGCTGGACGTTCGGGTCGATCTGGTCAGCGAACCGGCGCGGAAAGCGCGCTTCCAGGCTGAAATCGACAGGGATCGCGTGCGTGTCTTCTAGTCGGGAACAGCATCGGCTGCTGGACATCGTTGAAAATTGCGATGCGATTGCAATCTATATCGACGGAATGGACTATGCGCGTTTCGCCGCCGATCGCAAAACCATCGACGCGTCGGAACGCTGTTTGCAGCGGATCACCGAAGCGGTGATCAAGATCGGCAAGGACCGGATGGCGGCAATTGCCCCATCCATTCCGGCCGACGCCGTCCGGGGATTGGGAAATATGTTGCGGCACCATTATGATGCGCTGGATTTGAGGATCATTTTCGCCACGATGACCGACAGCCTGCCTGTTTTGCGCGCGGCCTGCCTTGCAGCGCTGAAGGATCTGCCATGACCGAACGCTCCCCTCTCGACGCTTTCAAGGACGTGCTGTCGGGGACGGCGCGGTCGATGGCGCGCGACATGGAAGTGGAGGTGGGCTTTACCGCCGACGCGCCGCATCTGGCGGGCAAGGCAATCAAGGTGCCGACGCCCGCGCGCACTTTACCCGCCGATCAGGTGGCGCTGGCGCGGGGCTTTGCCGACGCCAATGCGCTGAAATTGCGGCATCACAGTGCGAAAATCCATGCCGCCTCCGCGCCGGGCGAGGCCGTGGCGCGGGCGGTGTTCGACGCGGTCGAGCAGGCGCGGGTCGAGGCGATCGGCTCCAGGCAGATGGAGGGGGTGCGCGCCAACCTCAACCATGCGCTCGACATGCGGTTGAAGTCCGACGCGATCCGCCGGGCGCGGTCGGCGGACGAGGTGCCGCTGTCCACCGCGCTGGCACTCAAGGTGCGCGAGCGGCTGACAGGCCAGGCGATCCCCAAGGATGTCGCGGCGGGCGTTGCGCTGGTGGAGGAATGGATCGAGGACAAGGCCGGGTCTGATCTGGACGCGCTAGCGCTGGCGATCGACGACCAGCGCGCCTTCCAGAAGCTGACCACCGCGATGCTGGAGCATCTCGCGCTGATCGACGCCGACGTGCCGCCCGATACCGAAGAGCCCGAAGCCCAGGACGAGGGCGACGATGAGGAGGATCAATCCGAGGACGGCGATTCGGGGCAGGACGAGTCGGGCGACAGCGATGTGAATGCCGAGGCCCGCGCCGAGGATCAGGGCGGCGATACCGAGGACGGCGAAACCGAATATAGCGACGATTTCGACGCCGACAGCGAAGCGGGCGCGGACGATATGGGCGAGGAAGGCATGATGCCGGTCCGCCCCAACCGGCCGACGTCCGACCTGCCGCCCGGCTTCGATTACAAGGCCTATACGCTCAAGCATGACGAGATCGTCACTGCTGAGGAATTGTGCGACGAGGATGAACTGATCCGGCTGCGCGGCTTCCTCGACCAACAACTCGTCAGCTTGCAGGGGGCGGTGACCAAATTGGCCAACCGGCTGCAACGGCGGTTGATGGCGCAGCAGTCGCGGTCCTGGGATTTCGACCAGGATGAAGGGATGCTGGATGCGGCGCGGCTGGCGCGCGTCATCATCGACCCGACCCGGTCGCTGACCTACAAGATCGAACGCGATACCGAGTTTCGCGATACGGTGGTGACGCTGCTGATCGACAATAGCGGCTCCATGCGCGGGCGGCCGATCAGCATCGCGGCGATCAGCGCCGACATCATGGCGCGCACGCTGGAGCGGTGCGGGGTCAAGACCGAGATATTGGGCTTTACCACGCGGGCGTGGAAGGGCGGACAGGCGCGCGAGGAATGGCTGGCCGCCGGACGCCCGCCGATGCCGGGGCGGCTTAACGACCTGCGCCATATCGTCTATAAGAAGGCCGACGAGCCATGGCGGCGGGCGCGCAAGAATCTGGGCCTGATGATGCGCGAAGGGCTGCTGAAGGAAAATATCGACGGCGAAGCGCTGCTCTGGGCGCATGGCCGGTTGATCGCCCGCAATGAAGAGCGGCGCATATTGATGGTGATTTCCGACGGCGCGCCGGTGGATGACAGCACTTTGTCGGTCAACAGCGGCACCTATCTGGAACGCCATTTGCGGCAGGTGATCGACTGGATCGAGAATCGATCGCCGGTGCAGCTGGTCGCGATCGGCATCGGCCATGACGTGACCCGCTATTACAAGCGGGCGGTGACCATCATGGACGCCGAGCAACTGGGCGGGACGATGGTGGAGCAGCTGGCCGGCTTGTTCGATGAGGATTGACCCTCAATATCTTTGGGACTGAGCGACCGTCGAAGCCTTGTCCGTCTCTTCACCTTCGACTTCGCTCAGGGCGAACGGATAATAATGTCTAGGAGAGCGTCATGAGTGTCGCCTTTCGTCGCGAGGGCGATGATGAGCATATGGAGCCCAAGTTCGAACTGCCGATCCCGCCGGGACCCAATTGGGTGACGGCGCGCGGATTGCGGCTGACGCGGGAGAAGGTCGAGGCGCTGGAGGCCGTGGACCTGAGCGGCATGGCCGAGGAGGATGCCAAGAAGCATGGCCGCGTGCTGCGCTATTGGCGAACGCGGCTGGCAACCGCGGAACTGCGCCCGGTCGCGACGGGCGACGCCGTGGCGTTCGGATGCCGGGTGACCTATCGGATCAATGGACGGGACAAGACGGTCGGACTTGTCGGCGATGATGAGGCCGATCCGGCGGAAGGGCGAATCAGCTTCTCCGCCCCGCTGGCGCGCGCAATGATGGATGCGACGGTCGGCGAGACGGTCGATTTCGCGGGCAAGCCCGATGCGGTGGAGATTGTCGATATTGCGGTTGTCGTGGAACCCTGACCCCCTGCTCCGTCCGGTTCGAGCCTGTCGAGGGCGCGAACCGAACGGCTGAGGAATGAAATCAGGCGCCGCGACCTGCTTCGAACAGGAACCAGGCTCGCTGTTCGGCCTGATCGGTCCAGTCGTCGACAATGCCTTCGGTGGCGTTGTCGCCCGCTTCGGTCGCGGCAGCCTTCACCGCGCGGAAGGATTCGACCAGCGCCAGATTGTCGTTGCGCAATTCCATCAGCATGTCGGCGGGGCTGACAAATTCGGCGTCATTGTCAGTGAGGCTCTGATGACGCGAAATATCGCCGATCGAGCGCAGGGTGACATTGCCGGTCTTGCGCACACGCTCGGCGATCAGGTCCGTGGTGGCCAGGATCTCGGCAGCCTGTTCATCGAACATCAGATGATAGTCGCGGAAATGCGGGCCGGAAACGTGCCAGTGAAAATTCTTGGTCTTGAGATACAGCGCATAGCTGTCCGCCAGTACGCCGTTGAGCGCCTGCGCCACGGTCTTGGTAGCGTTGTTTTTAAGGTCGGTGGGTGTCTTGAGATCGGCGGCGGTCATATGTCCTCCTGGGCAGTGCGAATTGGTTTCGGACATATAATGATTAAAGGCCGATATGGTGCCACGGAAAAACGCGATCAGCCTGATGGAAGAAAGCGATCAGACCAGCGCCAGCGCCGACAGCGCCAGCATCGCGCCCACCAGCAGCAACAGCACGGCGCCGCCCAGCCGGATCGCGCGGATGGGCAGGACGGCGAAAATCCGGTCCCGCAGCAGCACGACGGGCACGGACGCCGCGATCACGCCGATCGCGCCGCCCATCGCCGCCAGCACCGGATTGCCGCTATGGGTGGTGATCCCCAGAATCAGAAATTGCGGGCCATCGCCAAAGCCCAGGATGAACAGGCCCAGCATCGTGGTGACGAATGCGCCGGTCGGCCAGCTGGCCAGCGGATCGGGCGACGTGACCGGCCATAACAGGCCGATCCCCAGAAACAGGACGGAAAGCGAGAGGAAGAGCAGGCGCGGGTCCGAACCCAGCATCGGGCCGATCCAGGCCCCGGCAGTGGCGGACAGCGCCGCATTGGCGATGGCGGCGACGATGATGCCCGCGATCACCGCGCCATTGCGCTGAAAGCGGGTCGCCAGTGCAAGGACGAGCAACTGGCTCTTGTCGCCAATTTCGCCAAGCAGACAGCCGAGCAGGGCAAGCAGCAGGGCGTCCATCGGCGGCGCTGGTTCAGGCGCGCAGGGTGGCGATGGGGGCGGGTGAGCGCTGCGCGATGATCGGCACGATGTCGGCCGCGCGCATGTCGCTGCTGATCGCGTCGCGCATCAGATCGAGATAGGACAGGACCACCGGACCAAGGCCATGAAGCGAGAGCGCCGATTCGAGCGTCCCGGCCAGTCCTTCGACCACATCGAGGTGGAAGGCGCGGGCGATGTGGCGAATCTGGTCGACTTCATCGTGCAGCCGGACGACCGACAGATGACCGCGCTGGCCCGCCAGCCCGTCGACCCGGCGCATCAGGTCGGCCAATATCGCCAGCATCGGATCATGTCGCATGGGAAAGCCCCTTCCCTGTCCTGTCGTCCCCATGGGCATGATGCGCCTGTCTGGTTAAGACCGGGTAAACCGGCCAAAACCGGCGTGCCAACCTTGACAGCGCGGCGAATCTGCCCCATGGGCCACCGCTGAAACGGGGCGGTCCTGACATTTGGCGGGCCGCTCTTACTTTTTTTATAGCTCACGACCGGGGACACAAGGCCATGGCCAAGCCAGCAACTGTCAAGATTCGCCTCGTCAGCACCGCTGACACCGGCTTCTTCTACGTCACCAAGAAGAATCCGCGCACCCAGACCGAAAAGTTCAGCTTCAAGAAGTATGACCCGGTCGTGCGCAAGCATGTCGAGTTCAAGGAAGCCAAGATCAAGTGACGGCAAGGCGGCGTTAGCCGCCGGTCGTCATTCCGGCCTTGCGCCGGGATACAGGGTTCCAGGCGCTACGTCGGAATTGTAAAAGGCCCGTTCCAATGCTGGAACGGGCCTTTTGCTGTTTGCCGGGATTGTTCACCGTCATTCCAGCAAAAGCCGGAATGACGGTGAACAGGATCAGCGATCAGTTACCGACCGGCTGGCTGTCCGTGCGGCGAACCACTATGGTCGAGGAGCGCGGCTGCTGGCCGGATACCGGCCAGTTGCCGGTGGGATGCTGGATGTTGACGAAGAAGGTCTTGAGGTCCGGCGTATAGGCAAGGCCGGTAATCTCGCAGCCCTTCGGGCCGACCAGGAAGCGCTTGGACTGCTTGGTTGTCTGGTCGATGTAGAACATGGCATTCTGGCCGAAAATATCCTCGATCGACTTGCCGGTCACGCCGGACGTGCCCGGAATGCTATGGTCGGTCTGGACCCACAGGCGACCCTTGGGATCGATGCGGATGCCATCGGGGCTGGAGAAAGTGTCGCCCTTGATGTCGCCGACCAGATTGGCGCCGCCCGACGCCAGCGCCGGATCGCCCGCCAGCAGGAAGATTTCCCAGCTGAACTTGGTGGCGAGCGGCGAATTGCCCTCTTCCTTGAACTTGATGATGTGGCCGTGACGGTTGGTGACGCGCGGGTTGGCCGGATCGGTGACGCGGCGGCCGCTATTGTTGGTGAGCGTCACGAACACGGCGCTGTTGTCGGGCGCGACCGTGATCCATTCGGGACGGTCCATGATGGTCCCGCCAGCAACGCGCGCCGCCGACTGGCATTTGATCAGCACGTCGGCCTGATTGGCGAAATTGACCGTAGCGGGCGCAGGCGGCGTGGTGGACTGGCTGACATCACCGGGATCGGACGCGCCGACGATCAGGCCGTTCTGACCCTGTACCAGTGCGCGCCATTCGCCCGTGCCATCGCCGTTGAAGCGGGCGACATAGAGCGTGCCATAGTCGAGCAGGTCGATATTGGCCGCCCGGTTCGCGGTGGAGAAAGCGCGGTCGGGGATGAATTTATAGATGCAGCCCGGCGTCGAATCGTCACCCATGTAGAAGGCGACGCGGCGGTCGGCATTGGCCATATAGGCGACATTTTCATGGCTGAAACGGCCCATGGCGGTGCGCTTGGTCGGGGCGGCCAGTTCCTGATAGGGGTCGATTTCGACCACCCAGCCATAGTCATTTTCAGGCTGGACCGGATCGAGATAATTGTCGGTCGTTTCCTCGCAGGTGAGGTAGGTGCCCCAGGGGGTACGGCCCGACGAGCAATTGTTGAGCATGCCCTTGATCGACGCCGACAGCAGGCCCGCAGCCGGACCACCAGCGCGATAGAGGCTGTTGCCGGTATAGCGCTTGTTGAAGCGCGAACCCGCCTTGACTGCCCATTTGCCGTCGCTGCCCTTGGCGATTTCGACCACGCCGATGCCGACGGCCGACAGGGCGATCTTCTTCTGGTCGGCGGTGGCGGTGGCCGGATCGTAGGAACCGGACATCAGGATGTTGAAGTCGGGATATTCGAAGTTGAGCGCCAGCAGGCCGCCATTATTGGCGTCCACGCCCGACAGGTCGAAATATTCCATGCCGTCATGGTTGCCGCCCGCCCATTTTTCAGCATCGGCCGGGGTCGGGAAGCTGCCCGAATAGGGGGTGCCGGTTTCCACCGAATCGCCCGCCTTCAGCAGCACGTCGACGGTGTAGCCGGTCGGCACGGTGACGGTGTCGTTCATATTGGCGGCGACGGGGGCGAAGCTGACGGTGTAGCTGTCGGTCGGCGTCGGGGTCGGCGTGGGTGTGGGCGTCGGGGTGGGCGCGCCGTCATCATCATCGTCGCAAGCGGCCAGCGTGCCCAGCATCGGCAGGATCGACAGGCCCAGCAGGCCGTTCTTCAGGATCGTGCGGCGCGCCGGATTGGCCGCGACGATGGCTTCCAGGCTGTTGTCGCCCATGGAAATGGTCGGCTGCGCATCGCGATAGGGCGCGCGCGCTTCGTCGGTCAGATGGGACATGATGATTACCCTTATTGCGGTTCCGGGCCGTCGGCAGAGCGCCGCGCCCCTGTGGCCGTCGGGCAGTGCCAGTCAGGGATGACAGGCGGACGGCGGCACCGGGTCAGGGTGATGAAAGCGACATGACAGGCTTGTTACAGCAGGCTGTTCACCTGTTCGACAAAGCGCAGCACCGAAATGGGCTTGGAAACATAGGCCTGCGCCCCGGCGGCGCGAATCCGTTCCTCGTCCCCTTCCCGGCATAGGCGGTGACCGCCATGATCGGCACGCTGGACAGCCGATCGTCGGCCTTCAGGGAAATGATGAGGTCCAGCCCGCTGACATGGGGCAGGTGAATGTCCGTGATGACAAGGTCGGGCAGAAAGTCGCGCGCCTGCGCCAGCACGTCGCGACCGTCACGCATCGGCAACACTTCATGGCCATGCGCACGCAGCAGATCGCAAAAAAGTTTCAGATTGAGTTCGTTGTCCTCGACAACAAGCACGCGCTTTGCCACCAGTCACCCATAATTTCCAAGCAGCCCCGAAGCGCGCCACATCCTGGCCGCACCCCCGCCGAGACCCGATCATGCGACCCGACACCCATAATGGCAAGCGAGATAGCGGCGCAGACCCTGCGACGCTGGCGCTGATGGCGCTGGGCTGGATCCTGGCCGACGGGCAGCGGGCCGACCGGCTGCTGGCGCTGACCGGCCTGGACAGCGACACCCTGCGCGCGGGGATCGACAATCCGGCGATATTGGGCGCGGTGCTGGCCTTTCTGGCGGATCATGAGCCGGACCTGATCGCCTGTGCCGAGGCGATCGACACATCGCCCGACACCTTGATCGCCGCGCAGGAGAGACTGAGCCGATGAACCGCCCGCTGATCATCACCGATTGCGACGAGGTGCTGTTGCACATGGTCGTGCCGTTCCGCGACTGGCTGGACGAAACGCACAATGTGCATTTCGACATGCATGATCGCGGCTTTGCAGAGGCGCTGCGGCACAAGGATAGCGGGCAGGTCGTCGAGCGCGAACTGGTGTGGGGGTTGCTGGTCGCATTTTTCGATACCGAAATGCACCGGCAGACGCCGATCGCGGGCGCGGTCGCCGCGCTGGGGCGGCTGGCGCAGGTCGCCGACATCGTCGTGCTGACCAATATCGGCGAGCGCCATCACCAGTTACGGGTCGAGCAGCTGGCGGCGTTTGGCCTCGACTTCCCGGTCCAGTGGAATCACGGGCCGAAGGGCGAACCGCTGGCGGCGATCGTCGCCGCGCATGATGCCAGCGTCGCGCTGTTCATCGACGATCTGGCCGAACATCACACGTCCGTCGCGCGCCATGCGCCCGACGTGTGGCGGCTGCACATGGTCGGCGAGCCGGAGATCGCCATAACCGTGCCCGCCGCGCCGCACGCCCATGCGCGGATCGACAATTGGGCAGCGGCTGAACGCTGGATCATGGAAAAGCTGGCCACCGGACCGGCACCAATCGAAACATCCTACACTGACGGAGCCTTATCATGAGCATCGACGCCCGCCTTGCCGAACTCGGCATCACCCTGCCCCAGGCCGCCGCCCCGGTCGCCGCCTATGTGTCGAGCGTGGAGGCCAACGGCCTGCTGCACATTTCCGGGCAGATTTCGCTGGCCCCCGACGGTCTGATGACCGGACGTCTGGGCGAGGACAGGGAACTGGATTATGGCGTCGCCGCCGCGCGCATCTGCGGCCTCAACCTGATCGCGCAGATGAAGGCGGCGCTCGGCAGCCTCGACCGGGTCGAGCGGGTGGTGAAGCTGGGCGCGTTCATCGCCAGCGCGCCATCCTTCACGGACCAGCCCAAGGTCGCCAATGGTGCGTCCGAACTGATGGTCGAAGTGTTTGGCGAGGCAGGCAAGCATACCCGCAGCGCCGTGGGCGTGCCGGTGCTGCCGCTGGGCGCGGTCGTGGAAATCGACGCCGTCGTGCTCGTCCGCGCCGCTGACTGACGCGACGGACCTTGCGCAACAGCCGGGGCGACACAATGTCCCCGGCTGTGATTGAAGCAGCCAGACCCGATCGCGTGAAGGCACGCCGATGACTGATGTGGTGGCGCGTATCGCGGCAGGCGTGGCGGAGCTGCCGCGTGCGCAGTGGGATGCCTGCGCAGGGGCCGACAATCCGTTCGTCAGCTGGGATTTCCTGAGCGCGCTGGAGCGGTCGGGCAGCGTGGGCGAAGGGACCGGCTGGCAACCCCTGCCGCTGATGATCGACGGGGCGGACGGGCGCATCGCCGCCGCCGCGCCGCTCTATGCCAAGAGCCACAGCCAGGGCGAATATGTGTTCGACCATGGCTGGGCCGATGCCTGGGAACGGGCGGGCGGGCGCTATTATCCCAAGATCCAGATCGCCGCGCCTTTCTCTCCCGTACCCGGTCCCCGGCTGCTGCTGCGCGACCGCAGCCTTGCCCCGGCGTTGATCGCGGGGATCGAGACGCTGGTGGAGCGCAACCACCTGTCGTCCGCCCATGCGACCTTCGTGGCACCGGACCAGGTCGGCGATTTCGAGGCGGCGGGCTGGCTGATTCGCGAGGACAGCCAGTTTCACTGGTCCAATCGCGGCTATGGCAGTTTCGATGATTTCCTGGCCGACCTGTCGAGCGCGAAGCGCAAGAATATCCGCAAGGAACGCGCACGGGCGGTCGAAGGGCTGGACATCGTCCACCTGACCGGGCCGGATCTGACCGAGGCGCATTGGGATATATTCTGGGATTTCTATCAGGATACCGGCTCACGCAAATGGGGAACGCCCTATCTGACGCGATCCTTCTTCTCGCTATTGGGCGAGACGATGGCCGACCGGGTGCTGTTGATGCTGGCGCTGCGCGACGGACGGGCGGTTGCAGGGGCGCTCAACCTGATCGGCGCGGATACGCTCTATGGCCGCTATTGGGGCTGTAACGAGGAGGTGCCGAACCTCCATTTCGAGCTATGCTATTATCAGGCGATCGACGTCGCGATCGCGCGCGGCCTTGCTCGCGTCGAAGCGGGCGCGCAGGGCGGGCACAAGCTGGCGCGCGGCTATGCCCCGGAACCGACCTTTTCCGCGCATTATATTCCCGATGCCGGGTTTCGGCGCGCAGTGGCCGATTTCCTGACCGCCGAGCGGGCAGGCGTGCAGCAGGACCGGCTATGGCTGGCCGGGCGGACGCCGTTCAGAAAGGCTGATTAGGCGGCGCGCGCCTGCGTCAGGGCGATCCATGCGCGGGCCTGACGCTGGGCCTCGGCGATTTCGCGAGCGGTCATTTCCTCGGCAATTTCGGCGCGCATCGCCTGGCCTTCTTCGCTGCCGCCAAGGGCCGCCAGGTTGAACCATTTATGCGCTTCGATCAGGTCGATCGGCATGTCGCCGGTGCCGCAGCTATAGGCGACGCCCAGATCGAAACAGGCCTCTGCCGATCCGCTGGCCGCCCGCGCCATGCGGCTCTCGATTAGAAACTGCGCACTCTTGATACTATTGCCCATGACCCTGTTCCCTTTTCCAACGCTAACCCAATGGTCGACAACCCTTGTTCTTTTTCCACGAAGAGCAGGTTGGACCGGCAGCCGCTAAAAAATGGTTAACGGCTTTGACCGTTTGTCGGGCCGGACTCGCGCGATTGCGGGGGCGGGCAAGGTTAATGGGTGCCGCGCCGGGCAGCGAATAGTAGCATTTTAGGACTGGCATCGGCGCATCTTAGTCCCCATAGCCGGACCCATGGCCCAAAATCCCCCTTCCCCGCCAGCAGGCAAGGACATCCAGTTTCGCGAATTCGTTCTGCTATGCGCCTGTCTCATGGCGATGAACGCCCTGTCGATCGACCCCATGCTGCCTGCCCTGCCCGCCATCGGCCGCGATCTGGCGATCGCGCAGCCCAATGACCGGCAGTTGATCATCAGCGTCTATTTTCTGGGGCTGGGAATCGGGTCGCTGCTGTTTGGCGTCCTGTCCGACCGTTATGGCCGCAAGAAGGTGCTGGCCTGGGCGATGCTGTTGTTCATCCTCTCCTCCATGGCCTGCGCAGCGGCGCAAAGCTTCCCGGTCATGCTGATCGGCCGCGCCTGCGCCGGCTTTTTCGCCGGAGCGAGCCGCGTCATCACCGTGGGAATCGTGCGCGACCGGTTCCGGGGCGATGCGATGGCGCGGGTCATGTCGCTGATCTTTGCGGTGTTCATGCTGATCCCGGTGATGGCCCCCAGTTTCGGGCAGGCGATCCTGTGGATCGCGCCGTGGCGCTGGATCTTCTGGGCGCTGGCGATAATGGCGAGCCTGATCCTGCTATGGCTGATGGCGCGGATGCCCGAAACATTGCGACCGGAAAACCGGATGCGAATCACGGTCGGCGGGCTGTTGCACACGGTCGGGACGATCATGCGCACGCGCAGTTCGATCGGCCATATGCTGGCCAGCGGCGTGGTGATGGGCGGATTGATCGGCTTCATCCTGTCGGTGCAGCAGATATTCTTCGACGTGTTCAAAGCGGAAGAAATTTTCCCGATCGCCTTCGCCCTGATGGCGGCCGGCATGGGGGTCGGCAGCCTGGTCAACAGCCGGCTGGTATCACGCTTTGGCGCGCGGCGGCTGAGCCAGGCGGCGCTGATCGCCTTCATCCTGATCGCCATCGTCCATGTGAGCGTCATCCTGTCGGGGCGGGAGACGATCGTCACCTTCATGCTGTTGCAGGGAATAACGATGCTGACGGTCGCCTTCACCGCGTCCAATTTCAGCGCGATCTCGATGGAGCCATTTTCGAAAGGTGCGGGCGTCGCTTCCTCCTTTCAGGCGTTCCTGACCACTGCCCTGTCCGCGACGCTGGGCAGCATCGTGGGCCGCGCGTTCAATGGCACCACCTTGCCGCTGGCCATGGGGCTGCTGGTGTTCGGCTCCTTAAGCTTCCTGATCGTGATCTGGGCGGAGCGGGGCAGGCTGTTCACCCGGCCCAACAATAGCGGGCTGCGCGACGTAGAGTTTGAAACGGTCCACTGAACGACAAACGGGGCGGTGTTACCCGCCCCGTTCGATGTTCGATCAGGCGCCTTGCTTGATCAGGCGTCCTTTCCGCCCGGCGTGTGCGCGCCGGGCAGCGGCGGCACCGGCTGGGGCGGGATGCCCGCATCCAGTTCCGGCACGTCGCTGATCCCGCGCCCCACATGGCTGCGGTTGCGGCTATAGGCGAAATAGACGATCAGGCCGACCGCCGCCCAGCCCACGAACATCAGCTTGGTTTCGACGCCCAGGCTCCAGAACAGATACATGCAGCCCAGAATCGCGATCGGCGCGGTGATCATGATCGCCGGGGTGCGGAAGGGCCGCCTGCGTGCCGGGTCGGTACGACGCAGCACCAGCACCGCGATCGACACGGCGGCAAAGGCGAACAGGGTGCCGGAGTTGGAGATGTCCGCCAGGATGCCGACGGGGAAGAAGGCGGCGAACAGCGCGACGAAGATGCCGGTCAGGATGGTGATGACATAGGGCGTCTTGTAGGTCGGATGGACTTTGGAGAACATCGCCGGCAGCAGGCCGTCGCGGCTCATGACAAAAAAGATGCGGGTCTGGCCGAACATCATCATCAGGATGACCGAAGGCAGGGCGAGACCAGCGGCCAGGCCGAGCAGATTGCCGATCTGGGGCCAGCCGATTTCACGCAGGGTCCAGGCCAGCGCTTCCTTCGAGCAGGTGACGGCTTCGGTACCGGCGGCGGCCAGTGCGGCGCATTGTTGCGACAGCGCGGTCGATCCGGGCGCCAGGGCAATGCCGCCCTGCGCGATCGGGATGCCGCCTTCGGTCACCGGCTGCGCGCCCACGGTGCCGATGACGCCTGCGGCAACCAGCATGTAGAAGATGGTGCAGATGCCGAGCGAACCGATCAGGCCGATCGGCATGTTACGCTGGGGGTTCTTGGTTTCTTCAGCGGCCGTGGACACGGCGTCAAAGCCCACATAGGCGAAAAAGATCGAGGCGGCGGCAGCGGAAATGCCCGAAAAGCCGAGCGGGGCGAAGGGGGTGAACTTGTCCATGTTCATCACCGGCAGCGCCAGCACGATGAACAGCGTGAGCGCCGCGACCTTGATCAGCACCAGCACGGCGTTGACCGACGCGCTTTCCTTGGTGCCGATGACCAGCAGCCAGGTGACCAGACCGGCGATCAGCATTGCGGGCAGGTTGACCACGCCGCCATCGAACGGTCCCCGCGTCAGCAGATCGGGAATGTCCATGTGGAATGTATGTTCGATCAACCCCACGACATAGCCGGACCAGCCGACCGACACCGCGCCCGCCGCGACCGCATATTCCAGGATCAGCGCCCAGCCGACCATCCAGGCGATCAATTCGCCCATCACGGCATAGCTATAGGTATAGGCAGAGCCGGACACGGGCACCATCGCCGCCATTTCCGCGTAGCAGAGCGCCGCCACCGCGCAGACGAAGCCGGCAATGACGAAGGCGATCATCATGCCCGGCCCGGCCTTTTGCGCGGCTTCGGCCGTCAGCACGAAAATGCCGGTGCCGATAACGGCCCCGATGCCGAGCATGGTGAGCTGGAATGCGCCCAGCGAACGATGCAGCGATTTCTTCTCTGCCGTCGCCAATATGGCGTCGAGAGATTTTACGCGCCCGAATATCATGAATGGAAACCCTTTATCTTGCGATGTCTTGCCCCGGCGGCCGGATCACCCGCCCCCTTTTGCTATGGGACCGGAGACTATCGCCTAATCGCGCGCGCGCAAGTATGTTGCGCGACCAAGACATGACCATCCATGGTCGAATGATGAGGAGTGACGATGATCGACCTGCTGACAGCACCCGGCCTGCATGACCTGCCTCATGGCTTTGCCGGGCGGCGCGGCGGGGTGTCGGAGGGTGTTCATGCGGGTCTGAATGTCGGCCTGGGGTCGCAGGACGATCGCGCGGCGGTGCTGCGGAACCGCGAACTGGCGCGTGACGCGGTGATGCCCGGCGCGGCGCTGGTGACGGTGCATCAGGTCCATTCGCCCGACGTCGTGACCGTCAGCGCCGCGGTGCCGGACGCCGAGCGCCCCGCCGCCGACGGGATGGTGACGGATCGGCCGGGCCTGTTGCTGGGGATATTGACCGCGGACTGCGTGCCCGTGCTGTTTGCCGACCGGGCGGCGGGCGTGGTCGGCGCGGCCCATGCCGGATGGAAGGGCGCGATTGGCGGGGTGACCGACGCGACGATCGCGGCGATGACGGCGCTGGGGGCGCAGCGGGAGCGGATCGGCTGCGCGATCGGTCCCTGCATCGGGCGCTCCTCCTATGAGGTGACGCTGGATTTCGCCGAGCGGTTCGAGCGGGACGATGCCGATAATGCGCGCTTCTTCACGGCGGGGCGGCTGGGGCATGTGCAGTTCGACATTGCCGCCTATGTCGCGTCCCGGCTGGCGGCGGCCGGGGTCGGGCGGATCGATCTGCTGGATGAGGATACGTACAGCCAGCCGGACCGCTTTTTCAGCTATCGCCGGTCCTGCCATCGCAACGAGCCGGATTATGGGCGGCAATTGTCGATGATCGGCCTGCCAGCATAGTCGGCTTGAGAGGGGCGATCAGGGACGATTTCCGCCAGGCGATCACGGCGGGGATCGCCGTGCCAATAACGCTGCCCGTCGAGGGGTCGGCGGAAAAGCATCTTTGGTACATTCGACAGGGCGATGTTGTAATATAATTGCAAATATATTGTCTGTGGCTTGCTTTTAATGTCCGCGCGGCTATGCGACAAAAAATGCTGCGCTTGCAGTAGCGGACAAGCATGACGCCTGTATCGACACAGACCAACATGCATGCCGACTACGCATAGGCGCAGCCGTCACTGAACTGCCCGTGAGCAGATTCCCAAATATTTGATAATTGGCAGTTTTACTGCAAACCCGTGAATATAATAGTGCCAATTCCGATCCAAAGCGCGGCAGAAACACTCGCGGTGATCAAGAAACGGGACGCATAACTGCGCGGCATAGAATTCAACATACGACCTCTCCAAAATATGGTTTTCTTTTATCCTTAGCATAGGTTTTTTTCTCGTACAGCTACCCAACGATTTTTCTTTACAAAGTTTCCTTAGAGCCTGATCCGAAATTAAGTTGAGTGGTATCAGCAGGTTAGCTTGACGGCCTAGCCTGTCGCTGATTCATGGGTTTCGCCAAAAACTACCGTGGATTCAACGATGTGGACTGATACCACTCGCGCCCTTCATGCGCGAAGCGGACTGGCTTTGCCAAGCGATTTGACGGATGCGGAATGGGCTGTGCTGGAGCCACTGCTTCCGACGGCCTCGGCGGTAGGGCGTCCGCGCAAATGGCCGTTGCGGCGCATTGTGGAAGCCATGCTGTTCCTGCTGCGCGGCGGTTTGCCATGGCGAATGCTGCCACCCTGCTTTCCGCCCGTTTCCACGGTTCGGCGCTGGTTCTATCTGTGGCGCGACAATGGCCTGTGGCTGTCGATCAACCACGCGCTGCTGATGGTGACCCGCGAAATGGAGGGGCGCGAGGCTTCGCCCAGTGCCGGCGTGATCGACAGTCAGAGCGTGAAGACGACGGAAAGCGGCGGCCCCTGTGGCTACGATGCGGGCAAGAAGATCAAGGGACGCAAGCGCCATATCCTGACCGACACCAATGGCAATCTGGTCCATGCCCTCGTGCATGGTGCGGATATTCAGGATCGCGATGGCGCACCCCTGCTGCTCACCGGCATCATCGGGCGCTTTCCATGGCTGCGCCATCTGTTCGCCGATGGCGGCTATGCCGGGGACAAACTCAAGGACGCTCTGCGCAAAATGGGCAAATGGACCATAGAGATCATCAAGCGTTCCGACACCGGCAAGGGCTTCACGGTGCTGCCACGCCGCTGGGTCGTCGAGCGCACACTCGCCTGGCTCAATCGCAACCGTCGCCTCGCCAAAGACTTCGAGAAAACCATAGCATCTGCAACCGCATGGCTCTTCATCGCATCCGTTCAGCTATACGCTCGACGCATCGCAAAGCGCGGCCAATAATTTTGAATCAGACTCTTAACGCCGCAGGGGTTGCGGCCCTCCGGCACGGGCCATTTGCCCCGAAAAACGGGCGATTCTCGCAGCTATTGATTTGAAAAATCGGCATTATCGTCGCGCGAACCGCCGTCGGCCCGGCCCCGGTCCGAACAATAAAAAAACTTCGATAATGTCAGGCAAGTGGCGCCGGGAGGCGTCGTCAGCCAGCCGTCCGACGCGCGGCCGACAGGATCAGCGCCGGGACAGGCGCCTCAAGCGATGATGACGACGCGCCGCGCGCGCCGTCAGCGGGAAAAGGGCAGCGGTACGGGGCGCGCGCCCGCGGACAGGGCGGGTCGCCCTCCGTTCCGGTTGTTCAGGAACCGGACCTTGCCCGTCCCCTCCATGGAGCGCATGCGGCCCGCCTTCCGGCTGAACTGATTATTGGCGATCGCGACATCGGAGGAATAGAGGGCGACCGCCGCGCGGGGGTGGTTGCGGCCAAGTTCGATCGCCGCGCCATAGGTCGGGGACACATCCAGATAATTGCCGCTGACGTCGACGCGCTGGGCCGCCATGATGTTCACCGCGCGCTTGCCCACTCCCTGGACCAGATTGCCGGTCACGCGGACATTACGCGCCTCAAACCCCTCATAGCCGGGGCGCGACGCCATGCGCGGACTGGTCCAGCCGCCGACCAGCACGCCATCGGAGGTGATGTCGCTGATCTTGTTGGCGTCGATCAGTATCCGGTCGCTGCCGCCCTTGACCGATATCGCCCCGGTCCGCGAGTCCACCTTCGACACGCTGTTGTGCGAAATCTGGCCATTGACGATGCCCAGCAGGTCGATGGCTTCGTCATAGCAGTTGGTGATGACATTGTCCGCGACGATCACATTGCTGCCGCCGTTGATCTTCACGCCATCTTCCTTGGGATTGTCGATGACGTTGCCATAGACGGCGATATTGTTGACGGTATCGTGATAGTCATAGCCATTCTGGCTGAACTGGATGCCATTATGGCCCCCGGTGACATGGAATCCCTGCACCAGGACATTGTCGGTCCCCCCGCCCCGATCGCGGCCCATTTGCCTTCGCGCGGGGCCACGATCCGGGCCGCCTGCGGGCCGTCCGCCGACACCAGCCAGATCGGCGCGTCGGGCGTACCGTTCGTCCTTTTGGGAAAGAGGACATTTTCGTTATAGGTGCCCGCCTTCACCATGATGGCCGTACCGGGGCGGGCCATCATCACCGCATCGCCGATCCGGGCGAAGGGACGGTCGCGGCTGCCATTCCCCGACTGTGCGGGCGCGCCAGCCGATACCCAGACGAAGCGCTGCGGCTTTGCCTTGCGGAATACCGCTGCGTCTAGCCCGGTCGGCGGCAGCGCTGGCAGGACGTCCGCATCCATGCGCAGCGCCGCAATATCCTGCTGCTGGGCGAGCAGGCGTTCGCCCACGACATTGGGATTGCTGGCGGACGCGACGTACAGGCCAGTAACAGCGGTCAGGACGATCCCTGCAATCGCAAAATGGTTCATCGCTCACCTCTCCCATCGCCCAACGGCGTGTGCAGCCTATGTGATGCCTGCCCGGGCAGGCGCTTCTCGTACAAAAAGGGCGACCATGCGCGCCCTGCATTTTGATGGTTAGCCGGAGATTTACAGGCATCGACTCTGGTGTATAGAGGCCGGTGACCATGATACGTCAGGCCGCTTGGGGGTTTCAATTGAAACATTACTTCTGGATCGCGGCGACTGCCGCGGTCACATCCATCCCCGTAACGGGTTATGCGCAACAAATCCCCGACGATGTCGGCGTGGCAGCCCGTGTCCCTGACGAATATAAGCCCATCGGCGGCCGGATCGGCACGGTCTTTGTCTATCCGGCGCTGACCTACGACCTGACCGGCACCGACAATGTGGTGGCATCGGACGCAGACCGCCGGGGCGACGCCTATGTCACTCTGGCCCCCCGTGTCACCATGGCCCGCAACAGCCAGCAATCGAGCCATGTCGTCCAGCTGTTCAATTCCAACCGGTTTCATTTCGATTCAAAGGATGAGAATTTTTCGGAATTCGGCGTCCTGACCCGCAACCGCTGGGGCGCGGTCGACAGCGCGAACATCACATTCGAAGCATCCGCCCAGCGCGAAGTGGATCAACGCACGGGCCGCAACAATGTCACCTTGGCGCGCTCGCCCGTCCATCATGGTCGGTTCGACGGCGAACTGGCCTATGCCTTTTCCGCTGGCCGGTTGAGCTATCGCTTTGGCGTCCATGGCAGGCGGGTCGATTTTGCCGACGCCATCAGCCGCACCGGCACCGTCATCGACCAGGATTTTCGCGACTATAGCCAATTGGGCGGCAATGCCCGGCTTGGCTATCGGGTGCGCGAGGGGATCGATGTCATCGGTCAGGTCGATTATGACCGTTTCTATTATGACCTGGGGCCGGGGGAACCTGGCTTTCCTTCGGGTCTGGCGCCCGATCGCAACTCCTATCGCGTAAAGGGTGAAGTCGGGCTGGGCTTTGACATAAGCCAGCGCCTCTATGGCGTCGCGACGATCGGCTATCTGACCCGCAAATATCGCGATCAGGTGCCCCAGCTTCGCGATGTCAGCAGCCTGTCCTACAATATCAACCTGCTGTGGAATCCGACCGAATATCTGACGGTGCGGGTCAATGGCCTGCGCGATATTCAGGAAACCGCGTCGCCGCTGGTGGCTGGCGACCAGTTCACACGCGGAACGGTGGCCGTCGACTATGTGCCCACGCCCGCGCTGCTGTTCACGGCCAGCGCGAATGCGGTCCATTATAATCCGGTCGGCGTGACGACCGGCAATGCGACGGAATATGGCGCCAGCCTGCTTGGGCGCTATCGCCTCAATCGCCGCTGGTCCGTTACATCGCGGGTTTCCTATAATGGCCGCGACACCAATTCGCCGATCGACAGTTTCGACGGCATCTGGGTGAGCATGGGCATCGTCCTGACGCTGTAAGCGACGCCCGCCGCCGCGCGTTTGTGCGGGCGCCAGTCCATCGTCCTTATCGCACGGGTCTTTCCGGGCCAGCGGCACCCTGCCGCCCGCCCGGAAAATGCGCTAGTCGTGCCGGAAAGCGCGGTAGAGCTGGTCTCTCAACGGCTTGACCAGATAGCTCAGCATCGAACGTTCGCCGGTCTTGATGAAGGTTTCCACGGGCATGCCGGGTTTCAGCTTCAAACCGTCCAGCTTTTTCAGCTCGTCCTTCGTCACCTGAACGCGCGTGACATAATAGGGCATGCCGTTGCGCTCATCGGTGCGGCGATCCCCTGACACATAGACGACCGTTCCGGCGATTTCGGGCGTCGTGCGCATGTTGAAGGCGGAAAAGCGCAACATGGCCGGCTGGCCGGGGCTGACCTGATCGATATCAGCGATGGAGATGCGCGCCGTCACCTCCATATCGTCGCCATCGGGGATCAGTTCGATCAGCGTTTCGCCCGCGGGCACGATCCCGCCGATGGTCGCGAACTTGATCTTGTCGACGACGCCATCGGATGGCGCGCGGATCGCATTGCGTTCATCGTCCGTGATCGCGGTGATATTGTTGCGGCGAAGTTCGATGAGCTGCGACTGGACGGTGGCGAGATCAGTCCCCGCCTGCCCGCTCAGATCGGACGTGATCGATATGCCCTGCTGGCTGATTTCCGACAGTCGCGCCCGCGCCTGCGCGGCCTGAACCCGCGCGTCGGCCACGCTGCTGTGCGCGGCGATGGCGGCCCGTTCCAGCGACCTCAGCTTATCGAGCGTGGTATAGCGTTTTTCCCACAGCATCCGGGTGGCCGCCAGCTGATCGTCCATCAGTTCCGCCTGCTTTTGCAGCGACACGACCTGATCGTCGAACCCGGCGATCTGCGTCTGGGTCTGGCGAATCCTCTCCTGCACCTGCGCTTCCTGACCGCCGCGCGATGCCCGTCGGAACGCAAAGGCGCGCTGTTCGACACGCATGATTTCCGCAACCGCCGGATCCTTGGCGCGGGCGCGCAGCGATGCCGGGAAAATGATCGACGGCAATCCGTCCCGCTCCGCGATCAGCCTGGCTTCGCGCGCTTCAAGCTGGTCGATATTCGCGCCGGTCATCGCCGCCGATGCTGAACTGACCCGATTGTCGAGGGCCATCAGCAACTGCCCCTTCTTGACATGCTGGCCTTCACGCACGGGCAAATCCTTGATCACGCCGCCCGTCGGATGACCAATCTGCCGGATGCGGCTTTCAACCGTCACTTCCCCGGACCCGATGACGGCGCTGGCCATCGGCAAAAAGGCCGCCAGACCGCCCAGCACGAAAACAAGTATGCCCACCAGCAGCATTGCGTTGCGCAGGCTGCGCGTCAGCTTGACGGCTGGCGTCATTTCGACAGGACGATCGCTGCGCTGGTCGGTGATCAGATAATACATGCCGAAATCCCTGTCGAACTGCTAAGCGGCGCCGGCCGACGAAATCGCCGCCGGCTTGTCGTCCACGCGGGGCGGGCGGGGCGCAGGCAGCTTCATTTTCTCCATCACCTTATCACGCACGCCAAACAACTGCATCTGGCCATTCGACATCACGAGCAGATGGGTGACATGGGTCAGGATATTGGAGCGATGCGCAACGATGATGGCAATCGCATTACGCGCGCGCGCCGCCTGGATCGCCGCGCCCAGCGCGTCTTCGCCATTGGCGTCCAGATTGGAATTGGGCTCGTCCAGCGCGATCAGGAAGGGATCGCCATAAAGCGCCCGCGCCAATGCCACGCGCTGACGCTGGCCAGCGGACAAATTGCCGCCATTGGTGCCAAGGGGGTGATTATAGCCCTTGGGCAGCTTGACGATCATGTCATGGACATCGGCCGATTTGGCGGCGGCGACAATGTCTTCCGACCGGGCTTCCGGGTCGAAACGCGCGATATTCTGCGCGATGGTGCCGTCGAACAGGTCCGTCATCTGCGGCATGAAGCCGATATGCGCGCCCAAAATGTCCGGGTCCCACTGGTCGATCGACGCGCCGTCCAGCCTGACCGCGCCGCGCAAAGGCTCCCATATCCCGACCAGGCCGCGCAACAGGCTGGACTTGCCAGACCCCGACGCGCCGATAATCCCCAGCACGTCGCCGCCGTTCAGGGTGAAGGTGACATCGCTGACGGTCACCTTCTTCGCGCCGGGCGGGCCAAGCGTCAGCCCTTCCACCGACAATTGCTGACTTGGCGGCGGCAACTCCATGGTCGGCATCGGCGCCGGCACCTGCTTGAGCATAGCGTCGAGCCGCCGCCACGCCTGGACGCAGCCGGTCATGCCCTTCCAGTTGCTGATGACCGATTCGACCGGGGCGAGCGCCCGCGCGCTCAGGATGGAACCGGCAATGATCACGCCGCCCGACGCCAGATTGTCGATCACCAGCGCGGCGCCCGCAGCCAGCATCAGGGATTGAAGCAACATGCGGAAAGTCTTGCTGAGCCCCTGCATCCGACCGCCCACATCGGCGAGCCGGTCGGTCGACCGGACGAAGGCGGCGGTCGCGTCTTCCCACGATTGCCGGGCGCGGCGATGCATGCCCAGAGCATAGATGACTTCGGCATTACGCCGGCACATTTCGATCAGCATCGATCGGCTGGAGCCGATCTGCGTCGCCTTCATCGTGGCCGATTTGGTCATGCGGTCGGCGGCCAGCATGATGGCGACCAGCACGACAACGCCGATCGACGCGAGCACGCCCAGCGTCCAGTGGAACATGAACAAGACGGCCAGATAGAGAAAGACCCACGGCAGATCGAGCAGGGCCAGCGGCCCCGACCCCGAAACATAGGAGCGGATCGCGTCCAGATCGCGCGCGGCCTGCGTCCCTTCGGGCATTTCGCGCCGCCGCAACTCCATCTTGGTAATGACGTCGAAGACGCGCGGCGTGATTTCCCGGTCGACCAATGCGCCGATCTGGATCATCGCCCTGGACCGCAACAGGTCCAGCACCCCCTGAAAGCAATAGACAATAGTGATGATGATCAACAGGCCGACAAGCGTAGGGATGCTACGACTCGGCAATACCTCGTCATAGACCAGCAGCATGAAAAAGGAGCCGCCCAGCATCAGAATGTTCAGCACCGCGCTGATTATGCTGATTTGTCCTATGGCGAAGCGGAATCGACGGAGCGCCGAACCGATTTCCGATTCCGAATCAAATACCTTCAGCATCAATTTGTCCTGCATCAAGCCGCAAGCCGCCCCGTCCGACTTGGCGTCTTATGAACAGAGTTCTACATATTCTTGCCAGAACGAGAAAGCGAGTTCGTGGAATTCTGCCAGAATTCCCGCGTGACCCATCTGGCTGCGAACAGGGTTAGATGATTGGCATCAAAATATAGTGAACGCCCATCCCGCGCGAGCGCGCATGACGTGCGGTTGCATAGCGTGTCAGATGGCCGAAGCACAGCGATATCCGACGGCACGTTGCGGGCAAGCCAGTTCAATGTATCGCGGTCCGCCGCTTCCCACGCCGCGCGGGATATGGCCGGGGTGCCGCCATTGGCAAGATGGGTGGGGACGTCGAATCCCGGGAAAGGTACGGGACCAATGATTCGCACGGTCTTTCCCGCGCGCCGGAGCATCGCAATCGTCCGGTCCAGCCCTTGAAAGAAGCCGGGCGCGTCCTGATAGGTGTGATAGCGCATGGCCAGCACCACCGTGTCGATCGGCTGTGCCGCGATCCAGTCCGCCACCCTTTGGTTATGCGCCTTGCACCCCGCACGATAGGGATCATCAAAGCCGATCGCGGGGGGACAGTGGGAATAGGTGATCTGGGTAATCGCATGGTCGCCGACGGCCAGCGCCTTGGCCAGCTCCACGCCATGACTGTCGCCCCACAGGACAGCCTTGCTTGCGCCTGCGCCAAGCACGCAGGATCGATCGAGCGGCCGGTCATGCCCCTCGTCGCGGTGGCACCGTCCCCGCTGCGGGCTGACATCGTAACGGCCATTGTCATAGGCGACCGTCGAGGCGGCAAAACGCTCCGGCCAGCCATGCTTGACCCACAGCGCGGCGCTGCCCGCCACCAGAATCAGCGCGCCCACCGCCGCCAGCATGAACAGGCGGGCGCGGCCGACACGGTCCTTTTTCCGAAATGGCTGCTCGACCCAGAAATAGGACAGGGTCGCGGCCGCCAGAGACAGGCCGACAATGATGGCGGACCCGGCCGCGCCCAGGGCGAACAGGCCCAGGAACCGGCCATAAACGACGATCGGCCAGTGCCACAGATAGAGCGAATAGGAGATCAGGCCGATCGCGACGGGCAATCGCATCGACAATAGCCGGCCGACGAGGGTGCCGGGCGCGCTGTGCAACAGGGCGACGCTGCCCAGCACGGGCAGCAGCGCGGCATAGCCGGGAAACGGCGTCTGGTCGGTGAAGCTGAATATCGCCACCAGAATCGCGGCAGCCCCCGCCAGGCTCACGACTTCGCGCGCCATGGGCGATCGGACCTGTGGCACAGCGCCCAGCGCAAGCAGGGAGCCGGCGAACAATTCCCAGGCGCGGGTATGAATCAGGTAAAAGCTGGCATCGGGATAGGGCTTTGTCAGGACGATGCAGGCCACCAGCGATGCGACCGCCATGGCGGCGACAACCGGCAGACGATAACGCGGCGCATAACGGGCGAGCAGGAAGAGGATGACCGGAAAGAAGATGTAGAACTGCTCTTCGACGCCCAGCGACCAGGTGTGCAGCAGCGGCTTTTGTTCGGAATCGCCGGAGAAATATCCCGACTTCATCCAGAAGATGATGTTGGACACGAACAGCAAGGTGCCGATGACCGTGCCGGGCAGTTCGCGCAGGAAACTGGGCAGCAATATCGCAACGCCGCCGACCAGCACGGCAAGCAACAGCACGAACAGGGCAGGAAAGATGCGCCGGATGCGCCGTTCGTAAAAGGTGACCAGCGAAAAACGCCCGGCATCAATGTCCTTGGCCAGGATGGAGGTGATCAGATAGCCCGAAATGACGAAAAATATATCGACGCCGACATAACCACCATCGAACCCCGCCACATGGGCGTGGAAAAGCACGACGGGCAGTACCGCGAGTGAACGAAGTCCGTCGATATCCCTGCGGTAGATCATCTATCTGCTCGCCCCCCAAAGGCATTTAGCGCCAGCCACCTGCCGATAGTCGGCTCCGCGCCACACATCCATCCTGCCGTTACGGCGCGCGTGTTAAACTGGCACAGCACCAATCCGACACAGAGCTAACCGATACAGGCTATCCGTTACAGGGGCGCCAATCATGCGACCGATGCCCCCTGCCCTCATTCCTGCCTTTGCAGGGATGCAACGGCTTTGCAATCCATCCGCCAGGGGATGATTTGCCAGCAGCAAAGATGAAAACGCCCCAGTCGCGCAAGTCGCGACAGACCGGCATGGCGTAGAGCCGCGTTATGGCGCACCAAAGCAAATTGCCGCTGACTCTGGTGGATCATATCCCCAGCGTCAGCGGCAATTTACTGTTCACAAGATGAAGGCAGGCAAATCGACCGGTGCAGCGCTGTTTGTCTGCACCAGCCGAATAGCCCAGCTAGATCAGGGAAGAATGTCGGCGATTGCGTAGGTCTTGTACGCGCCGTTTTCCCAGAACTTCAGAGCTTCGATGTTCTTGAGCGTGTCACGGCCGTCGCGACCACCGACGCTGTCGATGATGATGACTTCGCCACGATCGTTCAGATAGATGGTGTAGTCGCTCAGCGCACCACGATATTGGGCGGTGTCATAGTCCGCGCCGCCATTGAGGTCGTCATTGCCGTCGCCACCGAACAGCAGGTCGTCGCCCTGGTTGCCGGTGATGCCATCATCGCCAGCGCCGCCGGAGATGAAGTCATCCCCCAAACCGCCGCGAATCCGGTCGTTGCCGTCGCCACCCGCAATCTGGTCCGACGCATCGGTGCCGGTCAGATCGTCTGCGGTGTTGCCGTTGCCCGGCGTACCCTTAATGACTGCCATAAGACATCTCCTGTTAGTTAATGTTGCTCAACTGCTGCGCCCGCGAATTCATTTCACTGCTTCAAGCGGTTATAGCCAGAGACGTTTGCTGCCTCGTTGTCCGCGGGGCGTTAGTAACTTGGTAACTATATCACGTCAATGCTTCGCCGTTACGCTATTGCGAGA
Source organism: Sphingobium xenophagum (assembly GCF_002288285.1). NCBI lineage: Bacteria > Pseudomonadati > Pseudomonadota > Alphaproteobacteria > Sphingomonadales > Sphingobiaceae > Sphingobium > Sphingobium xenophagum. The sequence continues at coordinate 906,322 of NZ_CP022745.1, forward strand.
TTGCCTCTATTTGAGACAGTAAACATAGATTGTCATAATTTCCGCAAACTCGCCCCGCAGGTCCATGCCGCCGCAACAATCGACTCGACAGCAACAGTCATGCGCCGGACGATGCGACAAGTGACGCCTTGAAACGCCGGATTTCGGGGGATGCAGGAGCTAAGCGCCGCGAACCTGTGGTCGCGGCCTGGGATGTATCCGTCGTATGGATTCCATCGCCACGATTTTGTCAAGTCATTCCGCATCATCTCGCATGCGCGAAATTTGCATGAAAAAAAATTTAACGGCGTTCCGCCATCTATATTTTACGTCCTAGTTCGCCGCGGCAATGCGCGATTTGTCCTTGCCCAGTCCGGTAAGGGTCAACAGGTTCAGTCGAGCCGCAAGTGCATAGCCAATCAGCGAAAAAACCAGGCCGGAGGTGGAAACGATCAGGATTCGCAGGTCCAGATTCAAATCCGGCGCGACGCGATGCAAGATGATTCGCGCCGCCGACATGGGCAGAATGTGCAGGACGTAGATCGGCATCGATCGTTGGCCGATCCACCCCAGCACTTGTCCCACGCGATAACCCGCGATCGCCTGGGCCAGCGCCAGCAGCAGGATGATCCCCGCAAAGCCGCCAGGGACCAGCCAGCCCGAATAGAGACCAATCCCCCTGTCAAACCCCAGCCAGATCGTGGCGCCCAGCACGACCAGCGCGATCGGCCACCATTTGCCCGTCATCTGCGACCGGTTGGTGGACAATATGGCCCCGGCAACGAAGAATATCCCGAAATGACAATAGCGCGCGAAGGTTTCCCGCATCGGAAAGACATCGACCAGTCCGCAGGCGACCACCGCGACCAGCAGCCAGAAGGAAAGGTTCCGGCTGATCGCCATGCACAGGAAGAACAGGAACAGCACGCCCAGAAACCAGAAATGCAGGGCGGGAAAGAACAGTATCCGCCACAGATCGTCCATGGGAACAGCCTTGTTCACATAGGAGGCCATGACGTTGTTGATGAGGATATAGATGAGCGACCAGAGCACGGCCGGCCACCAGGTCGTCGCCAGCTTGTCCTTCAGATAAGGCCCCCTGCCCTTCTTCAAGGCACGCGGCACCCAATAGCCCGCCGCGATGAAGAAGAAGGCCATGTGGAATATATAGACGCTATAGTCGAGCAACGGCCAGATCGACCCGGCCCCCGCCGTCCCGGCATTGAGAAAGCCGCGATAGGCGTGAAAGATGACGACGAGCAGGATCGCGATGCCCCGGCCCACGTCCAGATGGGCGAGCCGTGGCCGCTCCGGCGCGCTCTGTGGCGCGCTTGCGGCCTCTGGCGCTGCGGATGCCTCAATCGCTGGGCCGCTCATTTGCCCGACTCCATCCCTTTGTTCTTTTTCTGGCCCTTGCCGCCCATAAGCTCCGCCAGATGGCCGCGCATCCACAACAGGAAAACCAGCGTGGTGGCCAGGAGAAGATATAGCATCTTCACCCCTTCCCATAGCCATTCGAACGCCATGTCGGTGCGCAACGACATGACCAGCGCCGGCAGGAATACGATGAGGAGGCCGCACAGGGACGATGACAGGGTGAGCTCATTCTCCTCATAGCGGCTCACGACGCCCCGGCCCGCCATCAGCCCGACGGTCGAGACCAAAGCAACCGCCCAGGCAACACCCTGCACGCCCCAATGGCCGCCCGCGACATAGGCCGCCGCCAGCGAGGCCGCGGAGGTGGAGATGGTCACGACCGAAACCGAGACGGTGCGTTTGAGGAACAGGAGCTGGCGCTGCTGAAACTGCGACTGGATCTGGACATAGGATGCCAGCAGCAGCGGCCCCAGAATCGGCAGGGTCGCAGCATAGCCGGGCGGCAGGACGAGCCGGATGATGTCGGGCAGGAACAGGATGGACCCGATATAGACCGGCGTTACCACGCCCAGCAGCATCTGGCGAATCATGTGCAGCCGCGCCTTGACGTCCGCGCCCGTGCTGGTCCGCAACCGCATATATTGCGGATTGAGCCACATTTCGATGGAATCGGTGAGCATGGTCAGCATGGCGACCATCGAACTGCCCAGGAAGAACATGCCGACATCGGCGACCGACATGACGCTCGCGACGATCAGCCGCTGGGCGGGAATGCGGCCCCATTCCGCCAGTTCGCGCGGCAGGAGCGGCAGGCCGTAGCTGTAGAGCGCCGTGATTTCCGATCGGTCGGACCGGCCGGACGCAGGCAGTTGGTTGCGGAACAGATAGGATCGGATCGCCGCACCGAAAACCGCCGACCCGACCGTCGCCAGCAAGGCGCCCTGCAGGCCCCAGCGCAACTGGAACACGAACAGGAACGACAACAGGATCAGCGCCGCCATCTGCACCAGGCGATAGGTGGCGAACATGCCCGGCTTGTCGAGCGTGCGCGCGACGATATCGAAAATCTTGCTGCTGCGCATGACATAGGCATAGACCAGCATCAGCAGCAGATAGGGCCAGCTGGGTAGATGATTGCTGACCAGATGGTCCCACATCGACAGGCAGATGAGGCCCGCCACGACGACCAGCGTCAGCCCGATCAGCCGGGTCAGTCGTATGACCCGCGCCAGAAAGGCCTTCCCGGCGTCGCCATCATGCTTGAAATCGAAATATTGCCGCAGGATGGCTTGGGTCACGCCCAGGTTGGTGACGACGTCGATCAACGCCGCGATGGTGATCAAAATGGCGTAGGAACCCAGTTCGCCGGGCGTCAGGCGATAGGCGTAAAGCAGCGTCAGCACGCCGCTTGCGCCGCGCGTCACCACATTGACGAAACCATATGTCAATATGGACGCCAGCCAATATGGCATCTGCCGTCGCCGCGCTGTCGCCATCGGATGTGCCCCTGCTACCCCTACACCGCCCACAAAGGGGCCGGTTCATCCGATCGATTGACAACCCGTCGAGCGGGCTGGCCGCACGCCTGTCCCCTCAGGCGGCCTCATTCACATTGGCCTTGCCCCACCAGGCAAGCTCGACCCCCAGCCGTTCGCTCAATATCTGCGGCGCCTTTGGGTCTTCAATATCATATTCGAAGAATTTGGGGTCCGACCCCAGCAACCGGCGACAGGCATCATAATGCCCCTCGATCCAGGTCAGCAATTCGCTGTCCTTGGCGCCAAAGCCCTTGGGCAGGCCGGGAATGTCGGACGCAATGAAGCGTTTGCGCATGTCCAGCCAGCGATTCATGCTCGACACCACCTTGACCGGATCACGATAGTTCAGCGCCAGCAGGCAATCGGGATGATAGCGCCGGATGGCCGCGATGATCTGGAAATCCAGGTTCGGCCAGTAATTCAGCTTGTGCCGCGGCAGACACACGTCCGCCTGGGTGATGCAATCAATGTTGCCAAAGTCACGCAATGGATCTTCACCCGCCATATAGGCGTCATAGATCATCTTGCCCAAGAATTTGTCGCCCTGCCGCCAATGAAGCGTGGACATGCCACTGGCTTCCAGCGCCTTGTGCAGCGTAGTCGTACCCGACTTGGGAAAGCCAATGACGAACAGTTTCATAAAGCCGCTCCTGATTTCCTAGCGCTGCAATGCCGTAAAAGCCTGTGCAGCATCCCCGACGCCTCTGCTATACGCAGGCCGCGTCACCATGCAATCGCCATTCCTTCCGTTACGGCGAATTTGATCCTGCGCAGGGCTGCATTCCGTGCAGCAGGCGGTTGGTCGGCACCCGATCATCGCGCACGCAGCAACGCATTATAGGACCGCATCATGGCGGCGAAGGTGAACAGGGCCGCGCGCTCGGCAATGATGGCGTCCAGATCAGCGCCCTGCCCTTCTTCCGCCATGGCCCGCGCCCAGGCGGCGGGATCATCGAGCGGCAGCACCTGCCCGGCGGCGCGCCCATCGTCCCCGACGAGCGTTTCCACCTGTTCCGCAATATCGCTGACCAGGCAGGGCAGGCCGGCATGCAACGCCTCCAGCAGGGCGTTGCTTTGTCCTTCAAACCGCGATGGCTGGGCGAAAAGGTCGATCGCCGCCAGCAGATGCGGGACTTTGTCGCGCGGGACATCGCCCAGCAGATGCAGCCGGTCCTGCACGCCCAGGCTGTCGGCCAATGCGACGACCCGGTCATGCAGGCTGCCGCTGCCCGCCAGCACCAGATGGACATGGGCGGGACATTGGGCGAGCGCTTCGACCAGCAGTTCGGGGTTCTTCTGCTCCTCCAGCCGGCCCAGCGCGCCGACCAGCCGCCCATCTGTCGGCAAGCCGAACAGCGCGCGCGCCGCGCCCTTGTCCAGCGTGCTGCGTGGCCAGTCCTTCAGCCCGTTATGGATGACGACGGCCCGATCGCGCAGCCAGCGGGGATAGGCCGCGCATCCGGCCAGCATCGCGCGCGACACGCCCACGACATCGGTATAGCTGCCCAGCCATGCGGACAGGCGGTCGGCGGCGCGCATGACCGGCGAATAGGTGTCGCGCGGCACGCGAAAGGACATGATCCGGCGGCGAATTCCGGCCAGCCGCGCGACATTTGCGCCAACCACCGATGCCAGCGGCAGGAACATGATGATGACGTCGGGCCGGTGCGCGCGCAGGCACCGCCATAGCCGCACGATGATCCGCAGCATGTCGGCGGGCGTGCGGGGGACATGGCCCAGCAGCTTTTGCGCCGGATAGTCCGCGCCGTTCATCGGCTCGCGGTGATACAGGAACACGGCCTTGACCTCATGGCCGCTCGCCTCCAGCCCGGCGGCCAGCCGCAGCGCGGCGATCGGCGCGCCCGACGCATGGGTCATGGTCGTCAGGACCATGACCTTTCTGCCCTTTTCCGGTCTGCCCTTTTCCGGCAGATCATGCTGCCCGGCCTGCGGCGACATATGGGTCATCGGAAGCGGAACTGCGGCGCGATCTGCGCGACGATCAGATGCGATGCCTGGGTCGTCAGATGGCCTTCGTCAAACTGGAGCGGAATATGCTGGCCTGCCCATACGCGGCATGTGCCCCCCGGACAGATGGCCTCCTCCATCGAAATATAGCGCGCGCCCGCCCGCTCGACCGCAACCCGCATGGCCTTGTCCAGACCCGGTCCCGGTTCTCCCCGGAAAGAAGCGGACGACCCGCCGCTTTGATCGGGCCAGGCCTGCGCCAATATTTTGGGCAAGGGCAGTCGATATTCGACGCTGGGGCCGACGATGGTGACGGGCACGGCCGATCCGATCCGCGCGATGGTGTCGCCGATGCGGCGAGCATCGCCCTTTTTCCAGCGCGCGGAAATGATCACGCCGTCGAGCTGCTTCCCATGGGCGGCGGCGAAATCGAACGCCTTGCTGATGACCTGCGTGCATCGCTCCGGCCCGGCAAAGCGGCCAAGCGGCATGCAGCCCGAAGCATTGGCCTGAAGGAAATGCACATCGGGAAACGCCTTGGTCAGCCCGGCATAGAGATGGGCCGCATGACTGTCGCCGATCAGCAGGACGTTACGCGCGCCGGCACGCAGCGACAGGCATTGGACCGCGTCATAATCCTGCGCGCCCGATCCGCTGGCGATGAAGCAGGTGCCATTGCGCATGGCCGCGCGCGGTGGCGTCTGAAACGCCAATATCTGTTCGGGAACGGCATAGTCGGGCCATATCGCCTTGCGCGCCGGAGCGATCAGCAGGGCCAGCGCCGTGACCGCGACGAAGCTGCCGACCGCCCAGCCATAGACCGGTCCCATGCGGGAATCGGCCCCATGGGGTTTGCGGAACGGCCGTTCGACAAAGCGCCAGGACAGGATGGCAAGCGCCGTGATGATCGCCAGCAGGATCAGCTTGTCGGCCTTGTCGAGTTCGCCAGTCCTTGAGGCATAAAATACGATGACCGGCCAATGCCAGATATAGAGCGAATAGGATATGAGGCCCACAAAGCGCGCCGGTGCCAGCGACAAAAGGCGGGTCGGGAGCGTCTGGAAACCGGCGCCCGCATGGATGAGCGCCGCCGCGCCAAGGCAGGCGGGCGCCGCCAGCAGGCCGGGAAAGGGCATTTTTTCCGAAATGAGCAGGATCGACCCGATGATCAGCAACAGTCCGCCGCCCGCAACGATTTCCGCCAGCGGGCGACTGCGGATGGCGGGCACCACGCCAACCGAGATCAACGATCCAAGCATCAACTCCCACGCCCGGAACGGCAGCAGGTAGAAGGCCGCTTCGGGTTGCAGCCTGACCATCACCACGGATGCCACGAAGCTGATGATCGTCAGCGCCACGAACACATAGCGCTGCACGGCAAAGCCAAAGCGCAGGATCAGCACCAGCAGCAGCGGCAGGACGATGTAGAATTGCTCCTCCACCGACAGCGACCAGGTGTGCAGCAGCGGGGATGTCTTGGCCCCGGCATCGAAATAGCCCGACTTTGCGTAGAACAGGATGTTCGAAACGAAGAAGATCGAACTGACCACCGTTCGCCCGATCTCCCGCCCTTCACTCGGAAAATATAGCAGCAGCGCGCCGACGCAGACGAACAGATAGACCGGTATCAGCGCCGGGACGATACGCCTGATGCGGCGTTCGTAGAAACGCACGATACTGTATCGCTCATTGGACAGGTCGTCATAGATGATCTTCGTGATCAGATAGCCGGAGATCACGAAAAACACGTCCACGCCAACGAAGCCGCCGGGGAACAGGCGGATCGCGCCAAGATGAAAGAAGAGCACGGGCAAGATCGCCAGCGAACGCAGCCCGTCAATGTCCTGGCGATATTTGATCATAGCCCCCACCGTCCCGCCGGTTTCGCGTGCAGGCCCCGACCCGGCCGGCCCCGCGCGCCGTCACCACCCCTTGCCATAAGTTATCGCGGCGCACCATGGCAACTGCGCAGATAGGCGGGCTCAGGGCGAACAGGGCGTGCAAAGTATAAATAAGCGCGCGCAAAGCGCCTCCGCCATCGCGGCTTCGCTGAAAAAATATTTTAGATTCAATCGAATAATGCCTCGCGCCTGCGTTGAGCCCGCAAACTCGGCGCAAGTCCGTATCAATACAGGACAGTATAATGACGATTTTGCGACGAACAGATTTTTGCTGCGCTTGCGTTGTGCTTAACCTTTGATTAGCCTTTTCGGGCAGGACAAATGTCACCGCGTTCCAGGCGTCCGGAAACGACATCTCATGCAAGAAAATAAAGCGATTTGAGGCACTTGTGTCTCATTCCTTTTGACATCCAGATGGGATTGACAGGCATGACGACAGACGGGCTATTTGAATTTGATATTGTCCCGTCCGACTATGTCGCTGAAGAGGATGGCGAAACCGGTACCGATACAGGCACTGATACCGGCACGGGCGATCCGGAAGGCGATTCGCCGCCACCCCCGCCGGTGAACAGCCCGCCGCAGGTCAATGGCGTGATCGAAGGTCAGCTGACCGGTCAGAACACGCCCTACTCTCTCGTCATACCCGCGACATTCTTCATTGATCCCGATGGCGACGCGCTGACCTACAGCGCCACCTTGTCCGACGGGTCCGCCCTGCCCGACTGGCTGACCTTCTCGCCCGACACGCTGACGTTCAGCGGTCGTGGCCCGACCGACGGGCACCATGACTATACGATATTCCTGAACGCCAGCGATCAAAGCGGCAGCGCGACGCTGGCGTTCGACCTGACCGTGTCGGAACGGCCCTTCGTCATTGGAACCCTGCCCAACCTGGTGGTCGAGGAGGATAGTTTCTTTTCCGTTACGATTCCGGCGACCGGCCTGTTTAATGACCCGGACAGCATATTGACCTTCGGCGGCAGCGTCGGTTCGGACGTCAACAGCTGGCTCAGCTTCGATCCGGCGACCATGACCTTTTCAGGCCAGATGCCGCAGGATTTTTCCAACTGGTTCAACCTGACCGTCTTTGCCACAGACGGCCCCAACAGAGCCCAGATCATTTTCCGCGTCGACGTCAACGACACGCCCGACGCGCCGCTGGACCTTAGCCTGCACACCACATGGGTGAACGAATTTTCGGACATCGGCACTCCGGTGGGCGAATTGTTCGTGGATGATCCGGACAAGGGCGACACCCATGTCTATTCGCTGGTGGACGATGCTGGCGGCGCCTTCGCCATCGTCGGCGACCAGCTGGTCGTCAACAGCGCGCTGGACATTCGCGCAGGCACGCAGCGCACCGTCGTGGTCCAGGTCGAGGATTCGACCGGCTTCACCTTTCAGAAATCGATCGACATCACGATCAAGGCCGCTCACGACACGATCATCTTCAGCGACGCGCCGCCAGCCACTACCATATTGTGGGTGTCGACGACCGGCGACGACGCGGCCGGGACCGGCAGCGCCGATTCCCCCTTCGCCACGATCCAGCATGCGATCGACAATGCAGGCCCCGGCACAGACATCATGGTGCGGGCCGGAACCTATAATGAAGCGCTCAACCTGAGTGTCGAAGGCACGACCGACGCCCCCATTCGGCTGATTTCCGCCGACGGCGCGGGCGCGGCCGTCATCGCGCCGCCCGCAGTCGCAGAAACCAGCGCCATATCCGGCCGGGGCACCGCCAATTGGGTGATAGACGGGTTCACGGTGCAGGGATCGGACACGATCGGCACCTATGGCGTCAATCTCGTCAGCCGCAATTTCGGCGCGAACGCCGCCTTTCAGGAAGGCTATGCGGGCGACAAGGTCGAAAATATCCTCCTGATCAACAATGTCTTTACCGATTGGGGCATTGACGCGATCCACATCGCCCAGAGCTTTGGCATCCAGATCGTCAACAACAGCATCATCGGCGCGCATGAACAGGGCATCGATTTTGTCGGCACGTCGAAATTGCTGATCCAGGGCAATGTCATTGACGAAATCACGTCCAAGGATGAATGGGAAGCGCTGGACGGACGCGATTACACCGGCGATTCCGCGATCACGGTGAAGGGCGGTTCCACTTTCGTCGAAATCCGCAACAATGTGATCGGCTCGACCGAAGGCCCCGCGATCAAGATCGGCAGCCCCACCGGCATCGCCTATCTGCCGATCGAGGTCGGCGCGGACGGGGACGGCGCGCATTTCGTCAATTATGAAGTGAAACATGCCGTGGTGAGCGGCAATATCGCGACCGATTATCCCACGTCGCTGCTGTTGCAAGGCGCGCAGGACGTGCTGGTCACCGACAATCTGTTCAACACGGCCAATATTTCCAGTGTCGCGCGGGGCGTCACAGCCAGCCTTTACGGCGTTGCGGAACAATATATTCCCAGGGGGCTGACCGGCTTTTCCGACGACATCAGCTTCGCCGACAATATCTTCAAAGGCAAGGCGCTGTTCACCAATGCGCCCGGAGCCACGACCTATGACCTGGGCGGCAACGCCGCCTTCGATCCGCTCGCCACATATGACCCGGAACAATATGGATTTGTCGGCGGTGTCGACGGTGGCATCGCGGTGGCCCGCGACCAGATCATCGGCAAGTCGGGCGACGATGTGCTGTACGGCGACCGGTCGGGCCATGCGACGGCGGATTATATCAGCGGCCAGCGTGGCGCGGACATGATGTATGGCGGCCTGGGCGATGACATCTATGTGTTCGACGACCGGAACGACCAGGCCATCGAAGCCGCGGGTGGCGGCCATGACGCAGTCATCCTGACTCGCAATGCGTCCGTGTACAAGGTCGGCACCAGTTCGATCGAGGACGTCTATACGCTGCGCGATCAGGATACCTCGATCAGCGGCAGCGCTGGCCGCAACCGGCTCTATGGCAATATCGGCAACGACAAGTTGCGCGGAGGCGCCGGGGATGACGACCTGTTCGGCGGCGCTGGCAATGACGAACTGGATGGCGGCGCGGACCATGACCGCCTCTATGGTGGCGTGGGCGACGACCGCCTGACCGGGGAAGCGGGCGACGATATATTGGATGGCGGCGCTGGCCGCGACATCATGCGCGGCGGCGACGGCAAGGATCTTTTGATCAGCTATGACGCCGACGGATTGATCGATGGCGGCCACAATATCGACACCATCTATCTCGACCGGTCGACCGCAACCGCCGACATCTTCGTCGACATCAGCTACACAAGTTCGTTCAACGCCAATAATAGCCCGATCCTGGAACTGTTCGACGGCACCCGCCTGGTCAATATCGAAACCTTGCAGATTGCGAGCGGCAGCGGGTCGGACATGCTGCGCGGCGGTGCCTATGCCGACCAGATTTCGGGCGGCGACGGCAATGATGTGATCGAGGGCATGGACGGCGACGATCTGATCTATGGCGGCAATGGCGACGACATCATCCAGGGCGGCAATGGCGTCGACAAGATCGATGGCAGCCGCGGGTTCGACTGGATCGATGCGGGCGCGGGCGATGACATCGTGACCAGCAACGATCCCGACCTGATGCTGATCGGCGGCGCGGGCAAGGATACGCTGGCCCTCAACCGGTCGCAGTTCAGCGACGCGCAGATTGTCGATCTTTCGTTGCAGGAACAGGCCGGGGTGATCGTCACGCTGGCCGACGGCACGCAGATTACCGGCTTTGAAACCTTCAACTATTCGGCCGGATCGGGCGACGACATCATCACGCTGGGTGCCGGTTCCGATCGGCTGACCGGCGGCAAGGGCTTTGACATATTGTCCGGCGGCAACGGCAATGATGTCATATCCGGCGGCGCCGACGACGATATCATCTATGGCGGCGGCGGACGGGACAAGATTTCGGGCGATGGCGGCGCTGACACGCTCTATGGCGGGTTGGGCGAGGATACGTTCCAGTTCAAGGTCGGGCATGTTCAGGGCGACATAATCGCCGATTTCGAGGGGGCCGGGGTAGCGACCGGCGACCGGCTGGAATTTTCAGGATATGGGCCGGGCGCGACACTGACCTATAATAACGCCACGCAGTTGTGGACCATCGCGACGGCGGACAACAGCATCCAGAACAGTTTTCAGATACTGAACGTCACTGCGCTCAGCAGCGCCGACTATATCATTCTATGATCGCATAGTCGCGGGCGTTGATGCCGTTGCATCGACGCCCATGGTCATGATAGAAGATAAAGCGCCTGCCAAGTAGGCCGCGCAATTTTCCTGGCTGTGGCCAAAGGATATAGTGTGGATTTTCGGGCGTCGTCCGGCCCAGAAAGCTATAACGGATGACCGCGAAATATTTTTATACCTAATCTGAAGTTAACTCTACCATATTACACGGTGTTCAGTCGCTCTCGCCTATCCGTATCGGGCAGCGGGAGTATTTTTTCATGACTGAAGATCTCTGGGGCGACGTCACGCCCACGAAAATAATATGGGTCGACGGGGATGCAAGTTATCGGGGTAAGCCGAACGGATCGGCGGAAAAACCCTTCACAACGATTCAGGCAGCCGTCAATGCAGCGACGCCCGGCGCGGCCATCATGGTCAAGGCCGGCGACTATGTCGAAAATGTCCTGATTCCACGCAATGTCAGCGGAACCGACAGCGCGCCCATCTGGCTGATTTCGGCAGACGGCCCACAGGCCGCCCATATCACGGCCAAGAGCGACACGATGGCGACGATCGGCGGCGGGGGCACCGAAAATTTCATCGTAGACGGCTTTCACGTCACCGGCGGCAAGAACGGCATTCAGTTCAGCCAGAACGGCAACGACTATACCGACCCCATCAAGAACATCGTTATCAAGAATAACGTGATCGACAATGTGGTGCAGGATGGCGTGAAGGCGAATGGCGGCTCCAACGTCGTCGTCACCAACAATGTCATTACCGGCGGCATCGACGAAAGCATCGACTTCATGTCGATCATCCATGGCGTGATTTCGCATAATGACGTCAGCGGCAATACCGGGACCAGCGCGGCGATCTTTGCCAAGGGCGGATCGTCGGACATCCTGATTTCCAACAATTACGTCCATGGCGTGACGGCTGACGGCATCTCCGTGGGTGGCTGGACATCCTATAATTACAAGATGCTCGAAGGCTATGACGCCTTCCAGGCGTCGGATGTCACCGTGGTCGGCAACCGTGTGGAAGATGTCGGCAAACGCCCCCTCGCCTTTCGCGGCGCGGTCGATTCGGTTGCGACGGGCAATTATCTCGAAGCGGCAGAAGGCTATTACACCGCCGTCCTGGTGGGCAATTCGGCCGCCACCAAATATGGCACCTTCACCAGCCACAATATCAGCGTGACGGACAATTTCATCACGCGCGATACCAAGACGCTGTTCATCGAAGCCGGCAGCGACACCGTGTCCTTCGTCGACAATGCCGTGGCGGCCATCACCGCCGCGACGACCGGCGTTTTGGGCAGCCTGCAGGACGTGCTCGACAAATTGGCTGGCACGGCCGCGGCCCCGACCCCGGCGCCCAGCGCCCCGGAAACGCCCAATGCGGTCGAAGCGCCGATCGTGCCGGAAGCGCCCAGCGTTCCGGAAAAGCCGGTCGTCCCCCAGTTGCCGAGCGAGGCCCAGGCCGCGCCATCGAAGCCGGTTGAACCGGGTCTGAAATGGGCAGAAGGTGGCGAAACCGGGCGCGTCGCGGTCAATCAGGGCACGGACGGCAACGATCTGCTGATGTTCAAGAGCGGCACGCTTGCCGGTGGCCTGGGCGACGACAAATATATCGTCAGCAATATCGAAGCGGCCAAGGTCGTGGAAAAGGCTGGCGGCGGCATCGACACCATCGTTGCGACATCGCGCTATATGGTGATGCCTGACCATACCGAAAATCTGGAGATTACCCGGACCGAAGGCGCCGTGGGCATCGGCAATGACGGCGACAATATCATCCGCGGCAATGCGGGCGATGACCTGCTGATCGGCGGCGCGGGCAATAATCTGCTCAGCGGCGGCGCAGGCAATGACATATTCCTGGTGGGCAAGGCCGACGCAGTCACCCGCATCACTGATTTCAGCGCGGGCGACATCATCCACATGGCTGGAGATGAATTTGCAAGCTTCGGCGCGCTGAAGGCGGCGATGCAGCAGGTCGGTCAGGATACGGTGGTCACCCTGTCGGGCGGTCGTCAGATCATCCTCGACAACAGGGACATGAACAGCCTGACGGCCACCGATTTCGACATGCAGGATGCGGGCAGCGCGGCGAAAGGCGCCAACGCCACCTACAAGGTGAGCCTGGACAAGCAGCTCAACAGCTTCATCGGAGCGGAAACGAACGACAAGCTGTCGGGCAATGGCGCCGCCATCCTGCGCGGCGGCCGGGGCGATGACAGCTACGCCATCAACAAGGTGGGCGATTATATCATCGAACATGCCAACCAGGGCACCGATACGGTCCTGCTCTACCGGACAAGCTACACGATCGACACCAATGTCGAAAATGTCATCGTCAACACGAAGGAAGCCACGACCGTCATCGGCAACAGCCTTGCCAACCAGATCGTCGGCAATGCTGGCAATGACGTGATCTCAGGCGGCGGCGGCGACGACCTGCTCTATGGCAAGGGCGGCGCCGACACGTTCATGTTCCATTCGCTCAACGATGGTCATGACACGATCGCCGACTTCGAATTCCGCAAGGATCATATCGACGTCAGCGACCTTCGGCACGATCACCCGGCCGTGACCTTCTCCACCCATCTTGGCCCCGACGGCCTCGACATCATCGCCACGCTGTCCGGGCAATCCTACACCTTCGCCACGCTGGCCGGTGTCAAAAAGACCTATGCGCTGGACGACATATTGGTCGGCTGATCCGTGGCTGTGACGGCCTATGGTCAGCACTGACCAGAGGGCCTGAACAGCATCACGCGGAACCAGCAGACCGCCAATGAATAAGCCCGCAATCCTGCGGGCTTATTCATTTGGACGGCTCATGCTGATCCCGCATGCCGGCCCGCGCGAACGGGTCGTCGTGCAGCGATCGACCGGCCGTTTCCGGCATGAAGCGGAGCGCGATCAGGCCGATGACGCAGGCCGCCATCATGTAGAAGGCGGGCATCAGTTCATTGCCGGTCCAGCCGATCAGCGCGCTGCCGATCGCTGGCGCGGTGCCGCCGAACAGCGACGTCGACATGTTATAGGCGATGGCGAAGCCCGCAAAGCGCGCGGCTGTCGGGAACAGCGCCGGGAAGGTTGCGGAAATCGTCGCCAGTTGCGGGACATAGAGCAGGCCCAGCAGCACGAACCCGACAATCGCGCCCACCAGCCCCGTCGCCATCAGCATGTAGAGCGGCACGACCGCCACCAGCAGGCCCATGAGCGACAGGCGCCACATCGCCCGCCGGCCGACCCGGTCGGACATATGCCCGGCAAAGGGCAGGAACAGCATCATGAACAGCATGCCGATGATCGGCACGATCAACGCTTCGTCCGGTGACAGGCCGATGCGGCGCTGCAAATAGGTCGGCATGTAGCTGAGCAAGGTATAGTTGACGACATTGAGCGCCACGACCAGTCCGGCGACGACCAGCATCGGCCGCTTATGGTCGCGCAACAGCCGTGCGAGCGGTGGCGATCCGCTGCCTTCGGCGGCCTGCTGGCGAAACACCGGTGTATCCTCCATCCGCGACCTTAGATACATGCCGATCAGGCCCATCGGCGCGGCCACCAGGAACGGGATGCGCCACCCCCAGTCATGCATCGCGGCGTCGCCCAGCAGCAGCGAAAAGCCCAGCATCAGCGCCGCGCCGAACGAAAAGCCCGCCAGCGTACCAAACTCCAGGAAACTGCCATAAAAGCCGCGCCGGTCGTCGGGCGCATATTCGGCCATGAAGGTCGCCGCGCCGCCATATTCGCCGCCGGTCGAAAAGCCCTGCACCATCCGCAGCAGGATCAGCAGCGCAGGCGCGGCCCAGCCGATCTGCGCATAGGAGGGGATAAGGCCAACAGCCAGCGTCGCGCCCGACATCAGCAATATGGTGAGCGCCAATACCGACTTGCGCCCCAGCCGGTCGCCCATCGGTCCCCAGAACAGGCCACCTAGAGGCCGCACCAGAAAGGAGATGGCGAAGGTCGCCAGCGCGAACAGCACCGCATCGTCCACCTCGCCGGGGAAAAGCGCGGCCGAGATATAGGTCACGCCATAGGCGTAGATCCCATAGTCGAACCATTCCGTGGCGTTGCCCAGCGCCGACGCGGCGATCGCGCGGCGCAGGGTGGCGTTGTCGGCCTGCGCCAGGGCGTCGGGCACGGCGGGCATGGCAGAAGCGGTCATTCGTCAAGTCCGTCCGATGTATTGGGATCGAGCAGCGCCGCCATCGGCGTCGTGCGCGGCACGATCTGGAAACTCTGCTGGTCAGGCAGAGGAACAGGGGGTGTCGCTGCCTGCCGCCACAGACCAAAGGCGAGCGTCGCGGCGGCGCAGAGGGCGATGAACAGGAAGAGGCCGCCGCCAGGGGCAAGGCTCATCATCATCGCGGCCCCCAGCGGGCCGATCGCCGCGCCCACCGAATAGAGCAAGACCAGCCGCCCGCTCGCCGCAACCCGCTCGTTCGCGAGCAGTCGGTCGTTGCAGTGCGCGACGCAAAGCGGATAGAGCGCGAAGCTGAGGCCGCCGAACAATGCGCCCAGCGCCAGCAACGCCAGTCCGCCCGACGCCAGCATCGCCAGAAGCACGCAGACCGCCAGCGTCGCGGCAAAGCAGCCGACGATCACCCGCCGCCGATCGAGTCGGTCGGACAGGCGCCCCAACGGCCATTGCAGCGCAACCCCGCCCAGGATCACGATCATCATGAAGCTGGCGGTCGCGCCCAGATTCAGCCCCAGCCGCCGGACATGCACCGCCGCCATGCCGTAAAATGCGCCCAGCATCAGCCCCGTCGCGACCGATCCGACCGTGCCGAGCGGCGAGGATGCGTACAGGGCGCGGATCGTGAAGGCTTCCGCCTCTACCGGCGCGGGTGCGCTGCTGCGGGTCAGGCAGAGCGGAATGATGGCAAGCGAAACAAGGATCGAGGCGATCTGGAACGGCACCGCGGGCAGCGCCCCGCTTGCCCCCAGCAGCAACTGCCCGACCGCCTGTCCCGAATAGAGCGCGACCATATAGGCGGCCAATATGCTGCCGCGCGTTTCGGCTTCGGCCCGGTCGTTGAGCCAGCTTTCAAGGCAGATGAACACGCCCGCGACACACATGCCGTCGATCAGGCGCAGGCAGGCCCAGAACAGTGGATATTGTAGCAGCGCATAGGCAAGCGTACTCGCCGACAACAGCGACACGAAGGCGGCGAATGCGCGGATATGCCCGACCTGCCGCACGATCGACCCCGCGCGCAATGCGCCGATCACCAGCCCGCCGAAATAGGCGGTGGCGACCGCGCCGATCGCCATCGTGCCCGCCCCGGCCCGCTCCAGCCGAAGGCCGATGAGCGTGGACAGAAAGCCGCTGCCCGCCATCAATATGAAGATGGCGAGCAGCAGGCTGCGGACGGGATGGACGGCGGCAAGCATGGATGATGCGGATGCGCGGCTCAGGCCGCGCGCCGGCCTTCCATCGCTTCGCGGCCATCTTCCACCAGCGCGCGGTGCAGCGCGCGAACGGCGGTGTCATACTGGTCGACATCGACGATGAACTGCACGTCGATATTGCGGATCTGGTGCTGCATCGCGACGATCGGCACATGCGCGTCCGCCAGCGCCTGCAAGGCGTCCGTCATCAGTCCCGGCCGTGAAATGTCGCTGCCGATGACGGACACGATCGCAACCGGGTGGGCCGATATGGACGCATCGGGATATTGCGCCTGAAGGTCGGCGATCACCCGCTTCACCGTCGCGACATCGGCCGACAGATAGTGGGTGATGGTGTTGGCGTTGGATGCCTTGCTGACGATCCATGCGCCATGGCGGGCCAGCGCGTCCAGAATGGCGGCGTCATAGCCTTTCACCCCGACCATATCCTGCTCGAAAAATTGCAGGGCCTGTGCATGGCGCACGCCGGTCACGATTTCCACGCGCGGCGTGTCCGAAACATAGTTGCCGCAGATGAGCGTGCCGCCATCCTCCCGGTCGAACGTGTTTCGTACCCGCAGCGGAATGTCGGTCTGGCGCAGCCCCCTGCCCGCGCCGGGATGGATCGCCTCCATCCCAAGATTCGCCAGCTGGTCCGCCACATCATAATTGGTGCGACCGATCTTGCGGGCCTTGCCCGTGCCGACGAGCCGCGGATCGGCGCTCGACAGGTGAAATTCCTTGTGGATGATCGCTTCGCGCGCTTTGGTCAGCACCGCGATGCGCGAAAATGTCATTTCCGAATAGCCCCGCGCATAGCGCCGCACCATGCCCTCCGTGCACCCGGCATAGCCAGTGACGATCGGCAGGGTGGTCGACAGGTCGATCGATGCGAATGCCTGCCTGATCCGATCGTCCAGTTCGCGCATGTCCTGCTGGTCCCACAAGGTGAGATCGACGAACTGGGCATTGACGCCCCGGTCGCGCAGCAGCAGCGCCGTCGAATGGGCGCTGTGCGCTTCGCCCAGACCCGCCAGCAGTTCGCGCACCGTCATCAGCTGTTCCTTGACGCAGAAGCGGCCATGGCTGCGCAGACGCGCCAGATCGTCAAGGCAGGCGGCCACGGCGTCGATCCGCATGTCGACAAAGGCGTTGGCCTCCGCCAGCCGGTCGGCGCGGACGAACATGGTGGCATTATGGTCCCGCATCGCGCGGCGCACCATGTCCATCGCCTGGCGCCAGCCCGTCGCATCATCGTCGGCGACGAAACGGGCATAGACGCCAGCGTCACCGCTCTTCTTATGTTCCAGCAACAGGTCGGTCATCCCGGCATAGGCCGACACCACGAAAATCCGGTTGTAGAGGTCCGCGCCCTTGCGGCCCGCGATCAGCACATTGTCGAACAATGTCGCGGTCGCGGCCATGGAGGTGCCGCCGATCTTTTCGACGCTATGGATATTGCTCATGCCAGTGCCTCCTCCATTAGCGGCCCGCTGACGGGCGAGATCACCTGCGGCTCGCCGCGCGCGGCGATGAAGTCGGGGCGCGGCCGGTCGACGCCAAAGGGTGCGTCCAGCCGGTTCGACACGGCATTATAGACCAGGAAGGCATTGGCGCGCGGGAACGGCGTGATGTTGCCGTTCGACCCATGCATGACGTTGCAGTCGAAGATCACCACCGATCCCGGCTTTCCCGTCGGGGCGACGATGCCGAACTTGTGGGCCAGCTCGGCAAGGCTGTCCTCGTCAGGGACGCCATATTCCTGCTTCTTGAGCGACTGGCGGTAATGATCCTGCGGCGTTTCGCCAACGCAGGTCAGGAATTGACGGTGCGATCCGGGGATCAGCATCAACGGGCCGTTATGCGGCGTATTTTCCGCCAGCAACACCGACATGGACAGCGCCCGCATGCGCGGCATTCCATCTTCGACATGCCAGGTTTCAAAATCGCTGTGCCAGTAGAATTCCTTGCCCTGGAAACCCGGCTTATAGTTCAGTCTCGACTGATGCATGTAGACATCGTCGCCCAGCAGGAAGCGGGCCACCCCGGCCAGCCGCTCGTCGGCGGCCAGTCGTCCGATCACCCGGCTCTGGGCATGGATGCGGAAGATCGACCGGACTTCCTTGCCGCCCGGTTCGGTAATGACCGTTTCCTCCTCCAGCGCATCGGGATCGCCAAGCAGCATCCCGGCCTCGCTCTGAAGAAACGCGATCTCCGCGTCGGAAAACAGATCCTCCAGCACGACAAAGCCGTCGCGGTCGAAGGCGTCGGCCTGTTCGCGGCTGACGGGCGCGTTCGCGTTCCAGGCGCTATGGACGACGGGATCGAGACGCGGCAAAAATTCCGCCATGGTCGCATGGCGGGATGGGTAGAGGTCTTTCATGGGACTCCCCCTTTGTTCGTTCATGGAAAATTCGAAATGGCCGGTTCGGGACCGGCCGGCGCTGCATCGGTTCGTTTCGACCGAGTGAGGGGCAGCGCCATCGCCCGGCCCTATTCGGCCAGCGCCGGTTCGCGCGCGACGCTGGCTTCGGCGGGATAAGCGCCATTTTCGTCATGCACTTCCGTGCCGGTCACCGGCGGATTGAAGGTGCAGGCGCACAATATGTCGGTTTCGGGCCGCACCACATGCCGGTCATGTGCATTGAGCGCATACATGACGCCCGGCGCCAGTTGATGGGTAATGCCGCTGTCCAGATCCTCGATAGTGCCCGTGCCCTTGAGCACCAGCACCGCCTCCAGATGATTTTGGTAATGCATGTGCAATTCCCCGCCAGCGTACATGGTGGTGACGTGGAAGGAGAAGCCCATATTGTCGTCCTTCAGCAGAAGGCGCGCGCTTTCCCAGCCCTTGGACTTCACGTTGCGGTCGGACTTGCGAATATCCTGCAGTTTGCGAATGATCATAGCTGATAACTCCTCTTATTCTGCGGCGACGCCATAAGTGACGCCCAGCGCGGACCGGATGCTCTCCTCAAGAATGTCGAGGCCGGCCGACAGCACGGCGTCCTCGATCACGAGGGGCGCCAGCACCTTGACGATCTCGTCATGCGCGCCGCTGGTTTCGATGATGAGCCCCTGCGCAAAGCAGGCGGCGGTGATGGTTGCGGCGACATCGCCCGATCCGACGTCGATGCCGCGCATCATGCCGCGACCGCGCGTGGATAGCCCATGTTCGGCCGCCATCGCGTCCAGTCGCCGCGCCAGCAGCGCGCCGCGACGGGCAACATCCTGCCGGAAGCGATCGTCGCTCCAGAAATGGCGCAGCGTGGCCGTCGCCGTGACGAAGGCATGATTATTGCCCCGGAAGGTGCCATTATGCTCGCCCGGCGCCCATTGATCGAGTTCCGGGCGGAACAGCGTCAACGCAAAGGGCAGGCCCATGCCCGACAAAGACTTGGCCATCGTGACGATGTCAGGCGTGAAGCCCATGCCTTCGAAGCTGAAGAAATTGCCGGTGCGGCCGCAGCCCGCCTGAATATCATCGACGATCATCAGCGCGCCGTGACGCTTGGCGATCTCTGCAATCTTGCGCAGCCACTCCGGCGACGCGGCATTGAGACCGCCTTCGCCCTGCACCGTTTCGACCAGAATGGCCGCTGGCGCGTCCAGCCCGCTCGACGGGTCGGACAAGCGCCGCTCCAGCAATTCGGCAGTGTCGACGTCGGGGCCATGATAGCCGTCATAGGGTTCATGCGCGACATGGCTCAGCGGCACGCCCGCGCCGCCGCGCTTGGCGGCATTGCCGGTGCAGGCGAGTGCGCCCAGCGTCATGCCGTGGAATCCGTTGGTAAAGGCGATCACCATTTCGCGACCGGTAATCTTGCGCGCCAGCTTGATCGCCGCCTCCACCGCATTGGTGCCGGTCGGTCCGGTGAACATGGCGCGATAATCAAGGCCGCGGGGCTTGAGGATGACATCTTCCAGCGCGGCGAGGAAATCCGCCTTGGCGTCGGTATGGAGGTCAAGTCCATGGGTGATGCCGTCGCCAGCGAGATAGTCCACCAGCGCACTCTTCAGCACCGGATGATTATGGCCATAATTCAGCGTCGAGCAGCCCGACAGGAAATCCAGATAGCGACCGCCCTGATTGTCGTGCATCCACACGCCCTGCGCGCGGTTGAACTGGCGCGGCATGGCGCGGGCATAGCTGCGCACCCCCGATTCACGCCGTTCATAGATACGGGTGTCCGGAATGGACGCGGTCGGTTTGGGCTGTGTGATGATGGTCATGATGGTCAAATCTCTTTCAAATATGCGTCAGGGTCGGCAGCGGGCCGATACGCGCCTGCCATTCGGTGTCATGTGCGCCGGCAAAATGGGCTTCGCGCTCGAAACGGGCCGTCTTTTCAAGCGTCGCGTTCCAGCGGTGCGCCAGTCCTTCGAACAGGCCCCAGGATGCGCGATTATCTTCGGTCACGGTGGTCGTCAGATAGGCGACGCCGCTTTGCTCTGGTCGCGCCAGCAGCGCTTCGATCATGCGCCCGCCAAGACGCTGACCCCGCACGGCGGATGACACCGCGACCTGCCAGACAAAGAAATTTTCGGGCGCTGCCGGGGGGCGATAGCCCGATACCCAGCCAACCACCGCGCCAGCGCGTTCGGCGATGATGCAGCTATCGGCAAAGTCCGTGCATTGCAGCAGATTGCAATAGGCCGAATTGGGATCGAGCGGCGGACAGGCCGCGATCAATCCGCTGATGACCGGCCCGTCAGTCGCAACGGGCTTGCGGAACATGATGTCCTGCCCCTCGCCCTGTTCAGAGCGCGCAGAAGCCCGTGGCGGCGAAGCGGCCGCTGTAGCTTGGGAATCGAAGATTGTTTATCTCCCGAATTATATTTTTACGCGGAGAAGCAGATTCCCCGGCGAGATGGTCGACTATATGCCTTTTCAGGGCGCCATTTTCAACCCCGAACGGCAAATAATGTTTCAATCAATGAAGGATAAAAATGGAAATTTAGGGTGCAATGGCGCTTCCCCTGGCTTCGCGCTATGGGCGTTGGGATGAACTCCGAAATAGCCTCGCTAACCCTGCGCGCCCTGCGCCGCGTGCTGCGCGCGACAGAGATTGGCAGCCGCCAGCTCGCCTCCACGACAGGCCTCACGCCTTCGCAATTGCTGGTGCTGCGTGAAATCGACACACGCGGATCAGCCATGCCCTCGGCAGTGGCGCAGACGCTGCAATTCAGCCAGGCAACGATCACCGCGATCGTGGATCGGCTCGTCGCGCTCGGCTTCGTTCAGCGCCAGCGCGGGGAGCGCGACAAGCGGCAGATCCACCTGACCCTGTTGCCCGATGGCAGCAAGGCGCTGGCGGGCGCGCCCGATCCGTTGCAAATGCGCTTCATCGACCGGTTCGATGCCCTGCCAGCCTGGGAACAGGCCATGATCCTTGCCGCGGCGGAAAAGCTGGCGGTGTTGATGGACGCCGACACCATCGATGCCGCACCTTTGCTCGACGGCGGGCGGATAGACCGGTCGGAACCGCATTGAGGACCACCCCGGTCCTCTGGTCGCCGACGTGAACGGCATGGGCCGCCCCCGACACCGGCGCTTCGTCGCCGATAACGGCCTCAGACTTCCAGATCTGCCGTGACGTCCCTCCTGATGGCGCTGACATCGCGACGCGGTGGCTGGCCGAACAGACGCCGATAGTCGCGATTGAATTGCGATGCGCTTTCATAGCCGACCGCAAAGCCCGCTGCGGCAGCTTCGTTGGTTTCCGACAGGAGCAGGCGGCGCGCGGCCTGAAGCCGGACCTGCTTCTGGAACTGGATGGGTGTCAGCGTCGTCGCCGCCTTGAAATGGCGGTGCAGGCTGGCCGCGCTCATCGCAGCCATGCCGGCCAGTTCATCGATGCTGATCGGGTCAGCATAATGATCGGTGATCCAGCGCAGCACGCGGGCAATGCGCGCTATGGCGCCGCCCGCCAACCCGATCTGGCGCAGGCTTCCCCCGTGCGGTCCGTTCAGCAGCCGCCAGACGATCTCGCGGCGGATCAGCGGGGCCAGCACCGGCAGATCGCGGGGCGTATCAAGCAAAGCGAACAGGCGAATGAGGGGATCGAGCAAGGACGGGTCCAGCGCGCCGACCACCAGCGGCCCGCGTTCGGCGGCAGGCGACGCATCCTCCAGTTCGACGACCAGTTCCGCGATCATCGCCGGATCGATGGTCAGGCTGAAGGCCATATAGGGCCGATCGGGCGAGGCTTCGACAATCTGGGCCGTTACCGGCAGGTCCATCGACGCGATCAGATATTGACCCTGGGTATAGCGCCATGCCTGCTCGCCCAGCAGGCTGATCTTCGACCCTTGCAGCACCACGCAGAATGATGTGCGATAGATGGATCGCATAATGTCGCTGGGCTGTTCGGCATGACTGAGGAACAGGCCGTCAATCTGCGTCTCTCGCCCCTTGGCGTGCCAGTGCCGCGCGAGCAGCCCGCGCAGATGGTCCATCGCATCTCTCATGACGCGATGGTAGCCGCGGGCCTTCCGCCGATCCACCCCGCGCCCGCGCTTTGCGACTATCGGGCAAGAGTTTGCGAGAATTGGCGTAGCCCGGTCGCTGTCGGGGCGTATATTTTAAGCATCCCTCCCCATTGAAGGAATCCCCCATGCGCTATCGCCCACTCGGCCCCAGCGGCCTGTTTGTTTCAGAAATCTGCCTTGGCACCATGACCTTTGGCGGGGGCGAAGGCATATGGGGCCTGATCGGCCAGTTGCAGCAGGATGAGGCCGATGCGCTGGTGCGGGCGGCGGTGGATGCCGGCGTGAATTTCATCGATACCGCCAATGTCTATGCCGGCGGCCAGAGCGAGCGCATCCTGGGCCAGGCCATTCGCAATCTGGGCCTTGCCCGCGAAGATCTGGTAATTGCGACCAAGGTGCTGGGCCCCATGGGCAGCGGCCCCAACGCCAACGGCGCGTCGCGCAAGCATATTCACGACCAGATCAAGGGCAGCCTGCAGCGTTTGCAGATGGAATATATCGACCTGTATCAGATCCACGGTTTCGACGCGGCAACCCCGATTGAGGAAACGCTTGATGCGCTCGATGCTTTGGTACGCCAGGGACTGGTGCGTTATATCGGCCTGTCCAACTGGGCCGCGTGGCAGATCATGAAGGCGGTTGGTCTGGCGCGCGCCCGGCAACTGGCGCCCATCCTGTCGCTACAGGCCTATTACACTTTGGTCGGGCGCGACCTGGAGCGTGAGATCGCGCCAATGCTGACGAGCGAAAGGCTGGGGCTGATGGTATGGAGTCCTCTGGCGGGCGGCTTTCTGTCCGGCAAATATAGCCGTGAGCATGAAGAGGCGGGCGATGGTCGCCGTGCAGCCTTCGATTTTCCGCCCGTGGATCGGGACCGGGGCTATGCGGTCATCGATGCGCTGCGCCCGATTGCGGCGGCCCATGGGGTCAGCGTGGCGCGGATCGCGCTGGCGTGGCTGCTGCATCAGCCCGTTGTGACGAGTGTGATCATCGGGGCGAAGCGTCCCGAACAACTGGCCGACAATCTGGCCGCGACCACGATCCGCCTGACCGCTGAGGATCTGTCGACGCTGGACGCGGTCAGCCGCTTGCCTGCGGAATATCCAGGCTGGATGCTGGAGCGGCAGGGCGCCTATCGCGCTGCGAGTTGGGGGCAGTAGACGTCTGGCTGCGTTGCCGCGACGGCCTGAGCGGATAGCCGCCATCGCCGCCTACGCCGCCGATTGCGTGTGCCTGTGTTGCTGAACGAGGAACGCCGCCCGAGGATTTCCCTGGGCGGCGTATGTTGTGTGTGTGTTTGGTTGCGGGAGTAGGATTTGAACCTACGACCTTCAGGTTATGAGCCTGACGAGCTACCGGGCTGCTCCATCCCGCGTCACCAAAGGACAAAGGGCGGACCTTTTGGGTCCGCCCTTTGATGAACTGTGAATGGGTTTTTGTGTGTCCTGATATGCGCGTGCTTCAATGCCTGGCGACGCCCTACTCTTCCAGTGCTTGAGCAATAGTACCATCGGCGCAGACTGGTTTCACGGCCGAGTTCGGGATGGGATCGGGTGGGTCACAGACGCTATGGTCACCAAGCAATGAAGCAGGCGCATATAAGGGGTTTCAATCGATACCGTGCACATTTGTTTATGAGAGATCTATCTGGCTGGCTTTATAACCGACCATGTCTGTCAGGCATCTGTTGTCCAGAGCTGTCATTGATGGTGGGACTCTGCGGTTCGTGATGAACCGTTTAAGCGCGAATAGGACAATTAGTATCGGTTAGCTTCATGCGTTACCGCACTTCCACATCCGATCTATCAACGTGGTGGTCTTCCACGGTCCTGTGAAATCTTATCTTGAGGGAGGCTTCCCGCTTAGATGCTTTCAGCGGTTATCCCGTCCATACATAGCTACCCTGCTGCGCCACTGGCGTGACGACAGGTACACCAGAGGTATGTTCAACCCGGTCCTCTCGTACTAGGGTCAACTCCTCTCAAATTTCGACGCCCACGGCAGATAGGGACCAAACTGTCTCGCGACGTTCTGAACCCAGCTCACGTACCACTTTAATTGGCGAACAGCCAAACCCTTGGGACCTGCTCCAGCCCCAGGATGTGATGAGCCGACATCGAGGTGCCAAACGATTCCGTCGATATGAGCTCTTGGGAATCATCAGCCTGTTATCCCCGGCGTACCTTTTATCCGTTGAGCGATGGCCCTTCCACGAGGGACCACCGGATCACTATGACCGACTTTCGTCTCTGCTCGACTTGTCAGTCTCGCAGTCAGGCGGGCTTATGCCATTGCACTCTAACAGACGGTTTCCAACCGTCCTGAGCCCACCATCGCGCGCCTCCGTTACTCTTTAGGAGGCGACCGCCCCAGTCAAACTACCCACCACAGAGGGTCCCTGCACCGGATAACGGTGCGAGGTTAGACATCAGAAAACAGCAGGGTGGTATTTCACCTATGGCTCCACTCAGGCTGGCGCCCAAGTTTCAAAGCCTCCCACCTATGCTACACAGCTCTTTCCTAATGCCACTCTGAAGTTGCAGTAAAGGTGCACGGGGTCTTTCCGTCTAACCGCGGGTACTCCGCATCTTCACGGAGAATTCAATTTCGCTGAGCATATCCTGGAGACAGTGGGGAAGTCGTTACGCCATTCGTGCAGGTCGGAACTTACCCGACAAGGAATTTCGCTACCTTAGGACCGTTATAGTTACGGCCGCCGTTTACCTGGGCTTCAATTCAGAGCTTGCACTCCTCCTCTTAACCTTCAGGCACCGGGCAGGCGTCAGGCCCTATACGTCGTCTTGAAGCCGACTTAGCAGAGCCCTGTGTTTTTGCTAAACAGTCGCTACCCCCTGGCCTGTGCCCCCCACAAGTGCTTGCGCATATGTGGGGCCTCCTTCTTCCGAAGGTACGGAGGCAATTTGCCGAGTTCCTTCAGGATACTTCTCTCAAACGCCTTGGTATACTCTACCATTCCACCTGTGTCGGTTTAGGGTACGGTCTATACGGAGGGGCTATTTCCTGGGACGACTTCACAGCCTGGAGCAATCCAATAAGCCCAGACCATTTACGCCATCCGTCACACACCTCCAGGCCCACGAATATTAACGTGGTTCCCATCGACTACCCCCTTCGGGCTCGTCTTAGGGGCCGGCTTACCCTGCTCAGATTAGCTTTAAGCAGGAACCCTTGGAATTTCGGCGACAGTGCATCTCACACTGTTAATCGCTACTCATGTCTGCATTCGCACTTCCGATACCTCCACGACCCATTACCAGATCGCTTCAACGGCCTACGGAACGCTCCGCTACCGCTCAGTCAAAGACTGAACCCTAAGCTTCGG